>CAIUOP010000031.1 GCA_903900805.1 uncultured beta proteobacterium
TACCATAGGCAATAGACCGGTTAGAGAGGAGGCCGGTAATGAGGATTTTTTTGCCTGAGAGAAAGCCCATGTTGTGTCCTTTGCTTCAAATATGATTAGCTATCTACAATTGTTGCATATATGCCTACCCTAAACCCTATTCACCACATAGCCCATTTCTTACTGCTAGCCATGCTAGTAGGGGTTGGTGCCAATACAGCGCAGGCAGCTCAGGGAATTTCCCAGTATGGCAAGCCTAAATATGCCGATGGATTTGCCCATTTTGATTACGTGAATCCGAATGCCCCTAGGGGTGGCACCTTAACTTTGCCAAACCCAGGGCAGAGGACCAGTTTTGATAAGTTCAATCCATATACTCTGCGTGGCGTTACCGCCCCTGGAATTGAATTGATGTTTGAATCTTTAGCTGAGGGCAGTGCAGATGAGGTATCTAGTATTTATGGTTTGCTAGCAGAAGATATTGCAGTAGCTGCAGACCATAAGTCAGTAACGTTTCGGATTCGTCCAGAAGCAAAGTTTTCTGATGGCACGCCAGTGTTGGCTGCCGACGTTAAACATAGTTTTGATACCTTGATGAGTGGCAAAGCGCACCCAAGATATAAAACCACTTTTGCAGATATCAAAGAAGCGGTGGTACTTTCAGACCGATCAGTACGTTTTGATTTTAAGAACAATAACGCTGAACTCCCAATCTTGGCTGGCACTCTGCCAATCTTCTCTCGTAATTGGGGAAAGAAAGCAGATGGTAGCATTGTTCCTTTTGAGAAGATTGCCTTTGAAGTCCCAGTGGGTAGTGGCCCATATCTGATTGAATCTTTTAAAGCTGGTAAATCAATCACCTATAAAAGAAATCCACAATACTGGGCTGATCAGCTTAGTAAGCCTCTAAATGTACGCGTGGGTTTTTATAATTTTGATCGGGTGCTTTACAAGCTATATAGCGATGATGCAGTCCGCCTTGAGGCGTTTAAGGCAGGTGAGTTTGATGCCATTGTTGAATATCGCGCCAAGATTTGGGCAAAGGGTTATGTAGGCTCTAAGTTTGAAAACGGGACTTTATCGAAGAAGGCATTCTTAAACCACAATGGCGCAGGAATGCAAGGTTTTGCCATGAATGTGCGTAAACCAATTTTTAAGGATGTGCGCGTTCGTCAAGCCTTGGGTTTGGCTTTGGATTTCGAATGGCTCAACCGTCAAATATTTTTCGATCAATATGGCCGTATCAATAGCTACTTCACTAATAGTGATCTGAGTGCGAACTTTGATGGCCCGCGGAATCCTACTGAAGCAGAGTTGAAATTATTGAAGCCACTCAAAGCTAAATACCCGCAATGGGTGCCCGATGCGGTATTTGGCCCTATGCCAGCGCCGCCATCTACAAAGTCACCAGAGAGCCTGCGTCAGAATTTAAAGAAAGCCCGCGAACTATTAATGCATGCTGGCTGGCAGTACCGAGATGGCGCTTTACGTAACGAAAGGGGCGAACCGTTTCGGATGGAAATGGTGGAAAGCGGAGGATTCTTCTTAAGAGTAATTTCTGCTTATAGTCGCAACTTGGAAAAGTTAGGCATCCAGTTAGATATTCGTACCAGTGACTTTGCCTTGTATCAAAAACGGATGGATGAATACGACTTTGATATGACCACAACCCGTTTTCCTGACTCGCAAAATCCTGGCAATGAACTATGGGACCGTTTTGGTAGTCAGGCTGCAAAAGAGAAAGGCTCAGACAATATCATCGGTATGCAGTCGCCCGTCGTAGACGCCCTGATTGAAGAGATTACTAAGGCCCAGAATCGAGAAGAGTTACGGGCTGCTTGTAGGGCGCTCGATCGCGTCCTGTGGAACAGTTATTTCGTTGTACCGCAGTGGTACAACCCAACTCACCGCGTCGCCTTTCGAAAAGAGATGCGCTACCCCGAGCCTCCTTTGTACTATTCAGCTGAGCCTTGGATTATGCAAAATTGGTGGAAAGAGGAGGCTAAATAATGCAAGGACAAATGCGCACTTATATCTTTAAACGTCTACTCTTGATGATTCCAACTCTATTGGGTGTTCTGACTTTGACTTTTGCGGTAGTGCAGTTTGTGCCAGGTGGTCCAGTCGAGCAAATGGTGCTGGAGCTCAAAGGCAAAGGTGATGCAGGGGTTGGAGGTACAGAGTCTTCTGGTGCTGGCGCTACTTATCGTGGACGTCAGGGCAT
This sequence comes from uncultured beta proteobacterium, assembly GCA_903900805.1. Taxonomy (GTDB): domain Bacteria; phylum Pseudomonadota; class Gammaproteobacteria; order Burkholderiales; family Burkholderiaceae; genus Polynucleobacter. The sequence continues at coordinate 2,204 of CAIUOP010000031.1, forward strand.
AGATGCCCAACGTCTTGAGGAAGTAAAAGCACTCTATGGGTTTGATAAACCACCGTTAGAGCGTTACTTCATGATGCTCGGGCGTTTTGCTAGATTCGATCTAGGTCAAAGCTATTACCAACATGAAAGTGTCTGGGGATTGGTTGTTTCGAAACTCCCAGTGTCTATCAGTATTGGTTTGTGGACTTTCTTCATCACGTATTTAGTTTCGATTCCGCTGGGCATTGCAAAGGCAGTGCGGGATGGCTCGCGCTTTGATGCCGTGACCAGCAGCATCATATTAGTAGGCTATGCCATTCCAGGATTTGTCTTGGGAGTTTTGCTTTTAGTCATCTTTGGTGGCGGTAGCTTCCTGCAAATATTTCCCTTGCGAGGTCTTACCTCAGATAATTGGAGTGATCTGAGTTTGATTGGTAAGGTGATGGACTATTTATGGCACTTAGTTCTGCCAATCACCGCTTCAGTACTTGGTAGTTTTGCAGTCGTCACTATGTTGACTAAAAACTCCTTTTTGGAAGAGATCCGTAAACAGTATGTTTTGACTGCTAGAGCAAAAGGCCTAACTGAACAACAGGTGCTTTGGAAGCATGTCTTCCGAAATGCGCTGTTGCCCCTGGTAACCGGCTTCCCAGCAGCATTCATCGGCGCATTTTTCACTGGTTCACTCTTGATTGAAACACTGTTCTCATTAGATGGGCTTGGTTTGCTCTCGTATGAGTCTGTGATGCGCAGAGATTACCCAGTGGTATTTGGTACCTTATATTTATTTACCCTCATTGGTTTGTTTACCAAACTCATATCGGATCTTTGCTACGTTTATATCGACCCTCGGATTCAGTTTGGTGCTGGAGGCGGTTCATGAGTCGTTGGCAGCGCTTTAAACACAGTCGTGTTGGTTACGCCAGCCTATGGATCTTCATGATCCTATTTGGCCTGTCCATGTGCGCTGAGCTGATCGCTAATGACAAACCTTTAGTCGTACGCTATGAGGGACATTTCTATTTTCCGATTGCAAAAAATCAAGCAGAAACGGTATTTGGTGGCGACTTCTCGACCCCAACCGATTTCTTGGACCCCGATATCCGTCAAAATATTACGAGCAATGGTAACTGGGCTATCTATCCCCCAATTCATTACAGCTACGAGACACTCAATTACTTCTCAAAGGTTCCCAATCCAGCACCACCTTCTTTAGAAAACTGGCTTGGCACTGATGATCGTGGGCGCGATGTCTTAGCGCGTCTGATTTACGGATTCCGCCTATCCATTTTGTTTGGCTTGGCACTCACGATAGTGGGGGTGAGTGTGGGCATTATCACAGGATCCTTGATGGGATTTTTTGGGGGCAAGTTTGATTTGATCTCACAACGCCTGATTGAAATTTGGTCAGCAATGCCAGAGTTATATCTGCTAATTATTTTTGCCTCGATCTTTAATCCCAGTGTTTCCTTATTAATTATTCTCCTGGCTGCATTTGGTTGGATGGGATTATCTGACTATGTACGCGCAGAATTTTTTCGTAATCGTGCCTTGGAGTATGTTCGGGCAGCACGCGCATTGGGCCTAACGAATGTGCAAATCATGTGGCGTCATATTCTGCCAAATAGCTTGACTCCTGTAATTACCTTTTTGCCATTTCGGATGAGCGCTGCTATTTTGTCTCTGACGAGTTTAGATTTCTTGGGCCTAGGTGTGCCGCCTGGCACTCCCAGCCTTGGAGAATTACTCTCGCAAGGTAAAGGAAACTTGGATGCCTGGTGGATTTCTTTGTCGACCTTTGTGGTCTTAGTGGCAACCCTACTTTTACTGACGTTTATGGGCGAGGCATTGCGCGATGCATTTGATTCACGTAAATCTGGTTCAATGAGCGGAGGCCGCTCATGAGCTTGCTGCGTTATGAAAATCTTTGCATTTCATTTGGGTCGGGGCGCCGTGAAAAGTTTGCGGTAAATCACCTCAATTTAGAAATCGGCATTGGTGAGCGAGTTGCGCTTGTAGGAGAGTCCGGCTCTGGCAAGACACTCACTGCTTTAGCTCCCTTGCGACTTGAGCCGGAGGGCGCTAAGGTATCTGGGAAGATTCTGTGGAATCAAAAAGATGGGCAGGGCTCAGTTGATTTGCTTTCATTGCCAATTCAAGATATCCGTGAAATTCGTGGTCGAGAAATTGCCATGGTGTTTCAGGAGCCGATGACAGCGCTTAATCCCTTGTTCACAGTCGGCAATCAAATTATTGAAGCTGTCCAAATTTATCAACCACTGATTTCTAAATCAGATTGTATCGATGCTGCGATTGATCTGCTTAGAAAGACTGGTATTCCCGAGCCTGAACGGCGCTTTCATTCTTACCCACATCAGCTCTCAGGCGGCCAAAGGCAGCGCGCCATGATTGCAATGGCATTGGCCTGTAAGCCACGCCTCTTAATTGCGGATGAGCCGACGACTGCACTGGATGTGAGTTTGCGTCTGCAGATTTTGGAGTTACTTAAAGAGCTTCAAGAAGAATCTAAGGATCAAGGTGGCATGGGTATCTTATTGATTACGCATGATCTCAATTTGGTAAAACACTTTGCTCAGCGTGTGGCAGTGTTGCACCAAGGAAACTTGATGGAGTCAGGACCAACCAAACAAGTTTTCACCCAGCCAACTGATCCCTACACAAAGGCGCTAGTCAATAGTGAGCCCGTCAGAGATTTAGCTCCTGTCATGCCTTTGGCGCCCGTACTCCTTAAGACCGAAGATTTGTCGGTTGCCTATCCCAGTTCGGAATCCTCCTCTTGGTTTAAAAAAGCACCGGCGCATAAGGTACTAAAGAAGGTCAGCTTTAGCTTAAAGCAGGGTCAAACTATTGGTGTGATTGGTGAGTCAGGCTCTGGTAAGACTACGCTCGGTATGGCAGTGCTAGGTTTGTTAGGTGATTCTGCGGCAGAGGTCTCTGGGGAAGTGGATGTTCTTGGAAGTGATTGGCAAACATTAAAGCCAGCAGAGCGCCGTGCCATGCGCTCAAGCCTGCAAGTTATTTTTCAAGATCCATTCGGCTCTTTATCTCCGCGTATGAATGTGATGGAAATTGTGGCTGAGGGCTTAGATGTTCACTTTCCGAAACTCTCTGCTACCGAACGTGAAAATCGTGTGTTGGATATGCTCAAAGAAGTGGGCATTGATCGCTCAGCACTCACGCGCTATCCGCATGAGTTCTCTGGCGGACAAAGGCAGCGTATCGCCATTGCCAGAGCGCTGATTTTGCGCCCACAAATCTTAGTTTTAGATGAGCCTACCTCGGCTTTAGATGTCTCCATACAAAAACAAGTATTGGCACTGCTGACTGAGTTGCAAAAGAAGTACAACTTGGCCTATCTCATGATTAGTCATGATTTGGCCGTGATTAGAGCCATGTCCCATGAGGTGATGGTCCTCAAAGGCGGCAAAGTCGTGGAATTTGGAGACACCGAAACCCTGATTAAGTCTCCACGCCAGACCTACACCAAGGAACTCTTTGCCGCAGCCGAATTGACTTAATCGGGCGGTGAAATACCCTTTAGATGGGTTAATTTGGTGCATTTGCCCCATTCTGAGGATAAATTTGCTTTAGAAACATAGACTTAAGACTAAAGTCAGGATTTGGTTAATCAAGGGTTCTTTGTTAAACTGATCCGATGTCACTGAAAAAAGCGCTACTTTTCAAGCTCCTTGGTTTTGCCTTGGGCTTAGCCGTTTCTGTGTCGACCTATGCAGTCGATGCGACTAGTGACACCCCTGCCGAAGCAGTTCCTAAAGAAAGCATGTTTCAGGCAGGCCGCTCTTACATCTACCGTGTTTCTGACCGCTTGGTTGATACCGTTTCTGGAAAATCAGAAGAGTTAATTGATCGCGCCATGGAAGTGATTGGCGTACGTTATCGCTCGGATACTGAGTTACCTCAATCTGGTTTGGATGGCAGCAGTTTTGTTGGCTATGTTTTCAAAGACAAGTTGGGATTTTTATTGCCGCGCAAATCAACGCAAATGAGTCGTGTTGGTAAGCCTATTAATCGTGATGAGTTGCAGCCAGGCGATCTCGTATTTTTTAATACGATGCGTTTAACTTTTTCTCACGTTGGTATTTATGTGGGTGACAATAAATTTATTCACTCTCCATCCAAGGGTACTGCTGTTCGTGTAGACGATCTTGGAAGTTTGTATTGGGATAAGCGTTTCGACGGTGCGCGCCGCTTAGATGGTAGCGATAGCCTCAATGACTCTGAGCGTCGTGAACTTCTAAACGAAGTCAAAAATCTCAAGCGTAAGTCACGCAGCCTCTAGTTAATCAGGCTGCGCTTAAGCTAGCGTATGCTCTTCTAGCCATTGTTTCAGCGCAAGATCAATCTTTGTTTGCCATCCTGTGCCGGTTGCTCTGAAGGATTGAATCACATCACTAGACAATCGAATTGTTGTTGAAACCTTAGTCGGCGCTGCTTGTGGTCCCCTCGGCTTGCGTGAGGCAAGTTTTTCTTGCAAGGACTTTGGAAGGGTGTTGAATTTCTTAGAAGCTTTTAATTCAGCTGTGGTCCATTCAAAATCTTCTGGATCCTGCTTAGTTTTTTTGTTCATATTTTATTACCTCTCTTTTATTGGCTTTCCTAAAGCTAATGACTCGAATACCATTTCTTGTTTCTGTAAAGATCAGAGCATATAGCCGGCTTCCAAGATAGCCAATTGCACGCCGACGGGTCTCCCCATAGTCTTTTCTTTTGTCGATGGTGTAACTGGCCGTCTCAAAATCAAAATTAACCACCTCCTCAAAGGAGAGATTGCGGTTACTGATGTTGTATAAGTTTTTTGATTGGTCATAAGTAATTTCCATATGTCTAATTGTAGTTACAATTAGACATATGGAAATATACCATGCCTATAAAAAGGACATCGGAATTAAGGGCTTTAGCCCTTTAGCTTTTCCTTAATCAAAGCCATCTGGTCCTGAGCTGCTGCCTCTCCTGCAAGGATGGCCGCATTCCTGGATTTGAAATCACCACCACTCATTTGCTTAAGTTGTGGGGTAATCACAATATCAGCACTCTTGAGCTCGAACTGGTTAATACTATTTTGCATAATTGAAATGGTGTGCTGAAGAATTCCAAACGTACCACTGGCGTCTTGATGGACTGGCTCTGAAGAAATATTGACTGCAATCACGATGGTTGCCCCCATTTGCCTTGCATAGCTCACTGGCACTGGTGCTACCAATCCACCATCGACATATTCTTTGCCACTGATGACTGTTGGCTGGAACACGCCTGGTACGCTACACGATGCGCGCACAGCCTGCCCCGTATTGCCGCTTCTAAAAAGAACGCCTTTGCCTGATTGCAAATCCGTTGCCACAATTCCGAGTGGTATGCGCATTTGCTCAATCGTTTTGTTTTGGACTTCCCGATTCACCATGTTTTGTAGTGCATCCCCTTTAATGAGTCCCCCAAAACGTCCAGCAAAGGGTAGGCCCCAGTCGGCTATCGTTGCTTCATCCAGATTCAGGGCCAGGCGATTCAGATCATTGCCCGAGGCGCCCGAAGCCAGAAGGGCCGCAATGACGCTGCCAGCGCTACTACCAACCACAATGTCGGGCCGAATACCTTGCGCTTCAAGGGCTTTAATCACGCCCACATGGGCAAAACCTCTGGCTGCTCCGGCACCAAGCACCAATCCAACAACCGGTTTTTTACTCCCAATCAGGCTGCATGAGGAGAGGCTCGCAGCCCCAAGTAGGGTGCCGATACTCATACCTAAACCCAATAGGCGACGGCGCTCAGGGGATTTTGGATCCTCAAATGACTGAATCTGGGGTTTTGATGAAATATTGTGCATATGGCTATTGTATTGAGCCTACCTTATAATAGTTTCACGGTGAACGAAAAGGACTTCGTTTCGGCGCGAACCAATCCCCAACTAGAATTCATGAGATGGATTGTTCGTAGTAGCTAGAGAACACCCCAAACCCATTATTGAAATACATTTTTTAAAGCCTCATCAGGATATTCCTGATAGCCCGAATTTTATGGACGATCACAACAAGCGCGTTATTGAAACAGCCCTCCTGTGCGCACAGGAACCACTCAGTGTCGCTGATTTGTCTCGCTTATTTGTTGAAGACATCGCTACTGCAGATATCAATGAAGTCTTAGTTGAGATTCAGCGTGCCTGGGGTGACAAAGGAATGGAGCTGGTGCATATTGCGACTGGCTGGCGTTTTCAGAGTCGTCTATCCATGCGTGAGTATTTGGATCGCTTAACCCCTGAGAAGCCACCAAAGTATTCCCGTGCAGTGATGGAGACCTTGGCGATTATTGCTTACCGTCAACCAGTTACCCGTGGTGAGATTGAAGAAATTCGGGGTGTTGCTGTAAGTACCAATGTCATGAAGCAATTAGAAGATCGTGGTTGGGTAGAGATTATTGGTCATAAAGAGACCATCGGTCGTCCCGGTTTATATGCCACCACCAAACAATTTTTAGATGACTTGAGTTTGACTAATTTGCAAAGTCTGCCAATCTTAGAAGATGTAGCACCAATGGCGGCAGCAGAACAGTTAGGTCAAGCTATCATCGAATTTGATCCAGATGCCACAGTAGAAACGGTGATCATCAATGAAGTAGTAGAAGAAGTTACTCCTGAGTCTGAAGAACAATCAGACGAAACAAAACAATAATTAATGACAAGCTCTAACGAAAACGATTCATCCCCGGTAGTAAATCCATCGGCAATTCCATCAAGCACTGAGGCGGTGCCATCTAATGAGGGTGGCAATAAAGCAGAAGGTCGCGAGGGCGGAGAGCGTGGGCCGCGCCATCCTCGTCGCGCGGGAACAGGAAAACATCCATTTAATAAGAAGCGTCCTTTTAATAAGGATCGACCTCGTCGTGAAGGCGATGCCCCCCATACTCCAAGAGAGGGTGGTCCTAATACTTCTGCCAAGTTAGCTCCAAATCCTGCTGATATTGAAGCTTTATTTGCCTCAGTAGTTTCAGGAGAATTCGATGCTGCTTTAGATGCCCCCGAGGCATTGGAAGTCAAAAATCCGGATGGCTTTAATGAGAATGAGGTTTCTCATCAGACAGGTGCCGAGCGTCGTGTTCAGCGTGCGCAAGGTTCCCGTGAAGATGAAGATCCGGATGCGCCAACTGAAGAAGAAGTGAGTAGCTTGCAATTTGCAAATGTCGATGACTTACCACTGAGTATGCGCGATGAAGTTTGGTCAGATCTCGATGGTTTGGATGATGATGCTGACGATGAAGATACTGTCAAACTTCATAAAGTACTAGCTGACGCTGGCATGGGTTCCCGCCGCGATATGGAAGACTTGATTATTCAGGGTCGCGTATCAGTCAACGCATTGCCTGCGCATATCGGTCAGCGTATTGGTCCAACCGATCAAGTGCGTATTAATGGCAAACCAGTGCATCGTAAGATCCAGACTAAGCCGCCACGCGTCATCATGTATCACAAGCCTGCTGGTGAGATCGTTAGCCAATCGGATCCTGAAGGTCGCCCAACTGTATTTGATCGTTTGCCAAAGCCGCGCCAAGGGCGTTGGATAGCAGTAGGTCGCTTAGACTTTAATACTGAAGGCCTTTTGCTATTTACTACCTCCGGTGAGTTGGCAAATCGTTTAATGCATCCACGTTACGGCGTTGAGCGTGAATACGCTGTGCGCATCTTGGGTGAGTTGAGCCAAGAAAATACAGCTCAATTAAAGAGCGGCATTACTCTCGATGATGGCCAAGCTAAATTCTTACGCCTAGCAATGGGTGGTGGTGAAGGTGCCAACCGTTGGTATCACGTTGCTTTAAGTGAAGGCCGTAATCGCGAAGTGCGTCGTATGTTTGAAGCAGTTGGTCATACGGTATCTCGCTTAATCCGAACCCGTTATGGGATTTTCTTATTGCCTCCACGCTTGAGGCGGGGGAAATGGGAGGAGATTGAGGCTGGTGGTATCTATAACTTGATGAAGTCTGCAGGCTTAAAAATGCCACAGCCGCAAGATAAGGGCCGCAATCCAAACCCAAACGGCCAAAGTCGTAATCCTGCCGCTGCAGATTTCCAGCCCGATCCAATGCAAACCTCAGTTTCTTACTGGGGCTCACGCGATGCCTTGACCCTTGCTAGTGGTCACAATGGCATGACTCATCAGGGCAGAAATGCCAATCCTGGTGGAGGTGGTGCAGGCGAAGGGCGCGGTCCTTTCCGTGGCCGCACCCAAGGCGGTAGACCTGGACAGGGCAGTCAGGGTGGACAAGGCGGTCAGGGCCAAGGTCAAAACCGCAATAAAGGCAAAAAAGTACACCATGGCCAGTCCGCTTTTGTAACAGCCAGCCCGCAAAGTCCTGGAAATGGACCTAAACGGGGTGCGCCAAAAGGGCGAAAACCCTTCAATAAGGGCCCCAGAAAGCCCCGCAATCCAGGCGAAAGCTTCTGATTTCTAACAGTTTTCCCTAAAATCAGCTATAATTTTGGACTGGCAGCAGTGTTTTGCTGTTTTTAGTAGTTACCGACTGATGTTGCGATCAACGTAAGTCGGCCTGTTCTGAATTTCGAGAATATGGGCTTCAAAGCCCATTTTTTTTTGCCATTTTGGTATGAAGGAAAGTCGTGAAGGATCAGCAGGTTATTTCTACAGAGCTGGAAAACTTGGGTTACACGTTAGTAGATATCGAGCGTGAAGCCGGAGGTTTGCTGCGTGTCACGATTGAAAATCCCGATTACGAGCGTTTGATTAATGTCCTTGATTGCGAGAAGGTAAGTCATCAATTGAGCTATACATTGCCAGTTGAGAACATTCCTTACGAGCGTTTAGAGATTTCTTCACCAGGCTTAGATCGCCCTGTGAAGAGTGCAGCAGATTTTGAACGCTTTACTGGAATGGAAGTAGATTTGAAGTTGCGGGTTGCCGTTGGCGGCCGTAAGAATTATCGCGGTGTGTTGCAAGGCTTGCTGACTGGTGAATTAAATTCGCCTGATGCGAAGTTTGGTTTGGTGTTTGAGGGAGCTGATGGTCAGCCCTCTCAATTGGAGTTCTCTTTAGCCGAGGTCGATAAGACTCGGTTGGTCCCTGTTATTGATTTCAAAGGAAGAAAGTCATGAGCCGAGAAGTTCTCATGTTGGCAGACGCCCTAGCGCGTGAAAAGA
>CAIUOP010000032.1 GCA_903900805.1 uncultured beta proteobacterium
CGTGAATCTCTCAAGAAGTTGCAATCTCAAGAAGAGCAGGATCCTCAGTTTGTAGAGTTCTTAAGGCAATTTGGCCAACACTTAAAGGATGCTTTTGGCGGTTGGAATGTATTTGTTCTAACGGCAGATATGGCTTTGCCAGGCCAACTCAGAATTAAGGAGTCCAAGCGCACACCTTTATTTAATGGCCCGCTCGAATGTAGGCTCTTTAAGTTTGAGATGCATCAAAAACGCAATGCCACAGCAGATTTAAAATAAATACAGACAAAAGCATTCAAGAAAGAGACGAAGATGGAATTTAAAACGTATATGTGCTTAATTTGTGGCTGGGTTTATGACGAAGCAGCTGGTTTACCGGAAGAAGGTATTGCGCCGGGCACGCTTTGGAAAGATGTACCTATGAACTGGACTTGTCCTGAGTGTGGTGCACGCAAAGAAGATTTTGAAATGATGGCGATTTAATCGACCTAAACCAATTAATTACTAAAAATACTTTAGCGAAAGCAGGGCAGCATCTTGGGACAAAACGACATCTTATTTGAACGTGCGCAAAAAACGATTCCTGGCGGGGTGAACTCTCCAGTGCGCGCTTTTCGTCAGGTGGGTGGTACACCCCGTTTTGTTGCTAAGGCTAAAGGCCCTTATTTCTGGGACGCTGAAGGTACGCGCTATATCGATTTGATTATGTCCTGGGGTCCCATGATTGCAGGTCATGCCAATCCAGAAGTGGTTGAAGCGGTTAAGCAGGCCGCAGAAACGAGTTTTAGCTACGGCGCTCCTACCGAAGGTGAAATTGAATTAGCAGAACGTATTTGCCAGTTGGTTCCTAGCATTGAGCAAGTTCGCATGGTATCGAGCGGAACTGAAGCTACTATGAGTGCTCTGCGTCTTGCGCGTGGCTATACCGGTCGTGACCTCATTATTAAATTTGAAGGCTGCTATCACGGCCATGCAGATAGTTTGTTGGTGAAGGCTGGCTCTGGCCTGTTGACCTTTGCGGACTCGACTCAAAATGCACCATCATCTGGCGGTGTACCTCATGATTTGGTGAAACATACTTTGGTATTGCCATACAACGATGTGGCAGCACTGAAGGAAGTATTTGAGAAGCAGGGTGATCAGGTGGCTGCGGTGATTATTGAGCCATTTGCTGGCAATATGAATCTGATTAAACCCTCAAAAGAATTTCTAACAACACTACGTCAATTGACTAGCCAGCATGTCAGCGTATTAATTTACGACGAAGTCATGACGGGCTTCAGGGTTGCTTTAGGTGGCGCGCAATCACTACAAGGCATTACTCCTGACCTCACTTGTCTTGGCAAGGTCATGGGCGGCGGTATGCCGATGGCTGCCTTTGGCGGTAAAAAAGAAATCATGTCTAAGCTTGCACCCTTGGGGAATGTTTACCAGGCGGGCACTTTGTCAGGTAATCCAGTAGCAGTAGCTGCAGGCTTAAAGACCTTAGAGATTATTTCTAGAGAAGGCTTCTATGAGTGTTTGACTGGTCAAACGGAAAAGCTCATGGCTGGTTTAAAGCTTTCTGCTGATGAGGCGGATGTGCCATTTGCGGTAGATAGTGTTGGCGGCATGTTCGGCTTTTACTTCGCCAATGAAGTCCCAACCTCTTTTGAGGCAGTGACTAAAACTGATATC
>CAIUOP010000033.1 GCA_903900805.1 uncultured beta proteobacterium
CTCTGGCGCCACTGGGGAAACGATGGCTGTCTTAGGACCTATTGACGCGCTTGCAACCCTAACCTGGACATCGGCAGGCGAGTCCTCCGGTGTTAAATCGGGAACTTCCGCCGAAGGGATTGTGCTGATGGGTTCGTTAATGGCAATCCGAGATTGCCCATCTGGCAATAAGACTGGTCTAGGGCCACTAGAGCAACCACCAATGGCTAAAATCGCTATGAAAGCGAAGCATGGCCATGGCAAACGCTCAATGACAATAGAAGCGAACTGCTTATAAAAAACAGACATGTTAATCCTATCAAGTTATGGTGCGCGCTAACGCATACACCTATTTTCACTCATAAAAAAATACTTGGCAATACTTACAGCTTTACCGCTAAAAAATGTTTCCAAAAGTCGTTAATAAGCCCATTAGTGGCCATAAGCCAACTCACGCTTCTTAAAGGGGTCAAAATGAATCTCGGTCATCACCCTTTTCTTTCCTATTAACTTATCGTCTTTAAAAATAAATCGGGCTTGCACATGAGCTACAACATCGATCGTCATTAAAAATAATTTCGCGATTTCTGCCTGGGTATATGCGGCAGCCTCTTGGTGCTCCTTAGCCATGAAGACAAACCTTGGGATTGCTGTTGGGCAGCTTTCAGCATGGAATGAAGTCAATGAGCCGCTATGGCCTGTCGTCAAGAGCTTAAGAAAGTCATAACTCTCTGACCATCGTAACTCAGCAAGAAGAACGCGATCGGGCTTCATGCGCATATTGCTACCAATCAAATCTGCGGGGGTAACGTTTGCCTTACCTTGACCACCTTTTGAGTAAAGTAAATTAACTTGATTTGCTTTATCTTCCATAAATAGCTCTCGAACATCTTCAATGGTGATCACCCTCTCCCAGCTCGGGATGTATTGGCAGAGTGATTTCATAAAAGTGGTTTTGCCAGAGCCTGTATCGCCAACCACTGCAACGTTTAAGTGGTTTTCCACCGATGCCTTTAAGAATTCAGGGAAGTCCTTACCCTCCAGTAGCTTCATTAGCCTTTGACTGCTGGGATCAAGCTTCTCTACATTGCCCTCGGGCTTACTCCAAAAGGTATCGTCAAAATATCCACTATCGACATACGTCGACATTGGTATTACCCTCATTTGAGGGCGGCGTATCGTAAAACTAATACAGTCAGGTGGAACCGCTGGCTCCATCACGATTTGAACGCGCTCTTGCCCCGGAAGCGTTGCTGACAGTATGGGATGTGATGATGATATTTTTTGATCGGTGAAGGTAGCAATGCTTTGCGCAAGCTGCCTTAGATGAAGCAATGTCAGCTCGGGTACCTCATGAAATTCCCAACCATTGTCAGATTCAGTCACTAGCTCACCGGGACGATTAATTACCATCTCTGTAACACCATCTTTGAAATATGATTGCAAAGGCAGCATCAATTGCTTGACCATTGAATCTTTGCCGAGTGAATCAACAGGTTTAAAGTCGTTATTCATGGCTGACTCGATGGAAGTTGCGTTTGAGTGTTAGAGCCCTGCGTGCCAGATCCGTTAGTTTGAGGCGCAAAGAACTGTTGTGGGGCAGGCGCTTGCGCTCTATCGCAAGATGGCCAGGGCCGCTTATTTCTTAGCGCGTCATAAAGACGCTGCATCACTGGAACGCACTCAGGAACCGCTGTGGCTCCAGCTGGATTGGCCATACATAACGCGACCTGACAACCCCAGTCGTCAGCCTTTGCCAATTGCGGGAACAGCGCTGACACAGAGAGTAAAAAGGCTAATAGGTTTGATTTGAAATTAATGTTCATGACCTGCTCCTTCGTTTGAATATGAATTTCCCTGTAATTTAGGAAGATTTGGTAAAGGTTCGTTCA
>CAIUOP010000034.1 GCA_903900805.1 uncultured beta proteobacterium
GGGTTCTGAGCTGGTTTCTTTTTGAAATCGGGTTTCTTTCCAAACGCCATGATGATTTCCTCTTTAATTTTTCAATTGAATATGGTTAATATGGAAAACAAGTCTTTGATTACGTAGAGTCTTGGGTGCTAAGAATCCTTCAAATACTGCCTCAGTACCTAAATCCATTTGCTCTAGATCCTTTTGTATCGGACCGATTGCTATGGCTTCAACGCTCATCATGATTTTCCTTGCCACTCCTACCTCGTTTGCTTGGCCACTATGTTCTAGCTGACAATGCATCACCGGTATTCCTGCTGGTGTAAATCGAATTGCGTCTTTAGATACCAAGATTGCAGTGAGGGTGAAATGATTCAACGCCGCTCCGCTTCTCTGATACGTTTTCTAGTCTGTGTATTCCTCTTCAAATTTCTAACTTATTCCGCGGCTACAGGAGCTTCGGTTTGAGCTGATTTGCGCGCTTCTTCACGTTGCACTTCTTTCATCATGATCGAAGGCTCAGTTTCGGCTTTCTTAGTCTTGATGATGAGGTGACGCAAAACGGCATCATTAAATTTGAACGCATGCTCGAGCTCTTCCAGAGTTTTCTGGTCGCACTCAATATTCATGCAAACGTAATGGGCTTTAGCAAGTTTGTCGATCATGTAAGCCATCTGACGACGACCCCAATCTTCCATACGATGAATTTTGCCGCCTGCAGCTGCTAATGTAGCTTTGTAGCGATCGATCATCGCGGGCACTTGCTCGCTTTGGTCCGGATGGACGATAAAAACGATTTCATAATGACGCATCTAACACTCCTTAAGGATAAAAGTCACCTGAGCGTCTTGCTAACTTCCGATGGTTTTTGAAGTTAGCGCCAGTGTGACAAGGTAGTAACAAATTGTAAGTACTGCTACAACACTTTTAAAGCCGCCTTTCAGCGCTTACCTAATCTCAGGCAAGACTGCTATTCTAGCAAAAAAATCCTGCCAAGTCAGGGATTTACCAGCTAATTGAGCCTGTTTTTCGGCATTCAGGGCCAATTGAAGGGCAATTCTGGCTCTAGGGGCTGAGAGACTACCGGAAGCCAAGCACCCTTCAAGGTCTTTTTCTGGGATATCAGTCAAAGTAGCCCCAGCTCCGGTGCGGGTCGTTCGCACCAGGGCAACACCTTTTTTTACTGCCGTCGCCAAAGAATCGCTCCAGGCATCATGAAAGCCCCCCATGCCTGATCCAGCGAGGACCAAGCCCTTCACCTGGGAATTGAGCCAGAGCGCAATGGTCTCAGAGCGTGCGCCTGCATGGCTGGTCAAGATCTCCACCCAAGGCCATTCATCGCCCTTAGGGATGGGCAAATCCTCAGTCCAAGCTGCCTCCTTGGCCTTCACACCCCAGAGCCAAGAAGGATTAATTAAGCCAACCGAGCTACTAGGGGAGGCTTGAATAGGCGCATTAAGAGCAGAGCCATGTCGTTTAGCCAAGTCCATTGCCATGCAGCCCCTGCCATCCATTACAGCGTAAATGCCCCCAGGACAGTTATCCAATGGGGTTGATGCCCAGCGAATTGCATCTAGTAGGTTAGAGGGTCCATCTGCTTGGGGAGCGTTTAACGGTAGCATAGCGCCGGTTAAAATCACCCGTTTGCCTAAAATTTGAGCATAATTTCCACAGGTAAGCTGTAAAAAGATGCCCGTCTCCTCAATCGTGTCTGTTCCGTGAGTAATCACTAACCCTAAAACCGCCGGATTACCAAGGGAAGTTCTAACAACTTCGCCAAGATCACTCAATAACGCCTCTGTCAGATTCCTGCTATTGATGTTAGCTACTTGCTGAGAGACCAGTTTGACGCCCTCTGGAACAGCGGATTGGATATGGGCTAGCAAAGATTGCACATCCACCTGTCCAGCCTCATATTGCAAGGGCTGACCAGTAGGGTTTGGGGCTAAGCCAGCTATAGTGCCGCCCATTCCTAGAACTAAGATATGGGGAAAATTTTCAGGTTTAGCTTGATTTGGAGTCATACCCCCATTATCTCCCCTAAATGACTTGAAAAATCAAATAGTGCTGTATACAATCCCAGTATGGACATAAATACAGTCGATTTACCTGAGGAGCTGACTGCCCTCCCCAAGCTCACTTCACGCCAGAATGAGATTTTGGAATTAATCACCACAGCCATCGATGAGAGTGGCTCACCGCCTACTCGCGCAGAAATTGCCGCCCAACTCGGTTTTGCATCTGCCAATGCTGCTGAAGAACATCTTCGCGCACTCGCAAAAAAAGGTTATATCGAATTAACTCCTGGTACTTCTCGCGGCATTCGGATTCCACAACGCTTTAATCAAACGCATCACACCAATAAATATCGCCAGATGTCATTGCCATCAGGTGCGTTACAACAACTGACACTTCCCTTAATTGGACGTGTTGCTGCTGGTTCACCCATCATGGCAATAGAGCATATTGAAAAACAAGTGCCAATTGATCCAAGCTTGTTTAGTAAGGGTGCTGACTACTTATTAAAAGTGGTCGGCATGAGTATGCGAGATGCTGGAATTTTGGATGGTGACTATTTAGCTGTTCGAAAAACAACTGAAGTTCGTAATGGCGATATTGTGGTTGCACGCCTTGATGATGAAGTCACTGTAAAGCGTTGGCAGCAAAAGAAAACTGCTAACGGTATGGTGATTGAATTACAAGCCGAGAACCCGGACTTTAAAAATATTGTGGTGGACGGTCGTCAACCCAACTTCGCAATTGAGGGTCAGGCTGTTGGCCTCATTAGGGCTGGAGGGCTATAAGCCAACCCCTCTAAAACAAAAGGCCTCCACTGGAGGCCTTTTTATTTTCCCCATTCAGGGTTAAGTATTGAGCTTACTTCTTGCTTGGCGCCACTACATTTGCATTCTTTGGCGACGAAGTAATAATGATGATGGTTTTAGGTCCCAGAAATGAGCCTTCACTAAGCTCTACACTCGCTGTACGATCGCCTTTTGTAAAAACCAAAGTACTCGTTTTTGATTTCACTGCACTAATTGTTGTCCAGCCAGCTCTTGGATATTCGGATTGGAAGAAGGCATAAATATCTGTTGGTGTTTGTACGCCAGATAAGGTGACACGACCTACCCAGCTATCACCACGGCCAATGATTAAAGAATCTGAACCAATAATTTTTGAGGCTGCTGGCAATGGCATATCGCCCAGGAGTTGAGTCTGAATCTCCTGAACCTCATTGGCGGTACCAGTAGGAGAGTCCCCAGAGCTAGCACAAGCGCCTAGAAAGAGAGATAAGCACAATGCCAGCGTTCCGACTTTAAGAGTATGAATTGTGACCATTTTTCGCTTTACCTAGTTAATGAGTATTGCTTCCATTGCTTAAAAGTATTTTAGGGGATGCCCCTATTTCGTCAAGCAAAATTACTGGAGGCGCGTGAGGGAATCGAACCCCCGTACGAAGCTTTGCAGGCTCCTGCCTAACCACTCGGCCAACGCGCCAGATACTTAAATCAAAAATGGGAAGCTTTTCAGGGCTTCCCATCGAACTTGGAGCGGGAAAGGAGGTTCGAACTCCCGACCTATACCTTGGCAAGGTATCGCTCTACCAGCTGAGCTATTCCCGCATAACAGGGCGACAGTTTAACAAACAATCGA
>CAIUOP010000035.1 GCA_903900805.1 uncultured beta proteobacterium
CGGTAATTCATGAAGTACCGATGCTCTCTCTTAATAATGCCTTTGAAGAAGCTGAGCTTGTCGCTTTTGATCGCCGTTGTCGCGAAGGCCTGCATCTAAGTCAGGTTACTTATGTAGGCGAGTTGAAGTTTGATGGCTTAGCTATCTCGCTGCGCTACGAAAAGGGCTCATTAGTCAGGGCGGCTACTCGCGGTGATGGTGCTAGCGGAGAGGATGTCACGGCCAATATCAAAACAATACGCGCCATTCCTCTCAAACTCACTGGCAAGAATATCCCTCAGGTCTTAGAAGTCCGTGGTGAAGTCTTTATGTATCTCAATGATTTTCAAAAGATGAATCAACAAGCAGTAGCTAATGGAGAGAAAGAGTTTGCTAACCCAAGGAATGCTGCTGCTGGTAGCTTGCGTCAATTAGATTCCAAGATCACAGCAAAAAGACCACTCTCTTTCTTTGCTTATGGCTTAGGCGCTTTAGAGCCCCAATCATGGCTACCAAAAACCCATGAAGAATTGCTAAATACTTACGTAGAGCTTGGTTTGCCAGTTTGCACAGAGCGCAGAGTGCTGAACTCTGTGCAAGAGATCCTCAATTTCTATAATGAGATTGGTGAAAAACGAGACTCCCTCCCATACGACATCGATGGTGTGGTCTATAAAGTGAATTCATTTGCAGAGCAAGCTAAGCTTGGGTTTGTATCCAGAGCGCCACGATTTGCATTGGCTCACAAGTACCCGGCACAAGAAGCGCTCACCACTGTCTTAGGAATTGATGTCCAGGTGGGGCGCACAGGCGCAATTACTCCAGTAGCCAGACTTGCCCCAGTTGAAGTGGGTGGAGTAACGGTTACCAATGCCACACTTCATAACGAAGACGAAGTAAAGCGTAAGGATGTGCGTATTGGCGATACCGTTTCTGTCCGCAGAGCGGGTGATGTGATTCCGGAAGTGGTGTCAGTGATTAAAGATCGCAGGCCTGCCGATGCAGCAGAATTTGTAATGCCAAGCAATTGCCCAGTATGTGATTCACATATTGAGCGTTTGGCTGATGAGGCAGTGGCCCGCTGTAGTGGCGGACTATTTTGTGGGGCGCAGCGCAAACAGGCATTAATTCACTTTGCCCACAGAAGGGCGCTAGACATTGAAGGTCTAGGCGAGAAGATTGTGGATCAATTGGTGGATCACAATCTAGTAAGAACTCCCGCAGATCTCTACAGATTGGGGTTGACTGCTCTAGCCAATCTTGAGCGCATGGGTGATAAGTCCGCAGATAATTTGATTCAGTCAATCAACCAGTCCAGAAATACTACATTGGCCAGATTCATCTTTGCTTTAGGTATTCGTCATGTCGGCGAGACTACAGCGAAAGATTTGGCTAATCACTATCAATCGATGCATGCCCTAATGGATGCCAGCATAGACGATCTACTTACAGTGAAAGACGTTGGACCAGTAGTAGCAGATTCCATCACGAGCTTTATGCAAGAGGCTCATAACAGAGAGGTCATTGAGCAACTCTTGGCTTCAGGAATGCAGCTTGCCGTAGAAGAAAAAATCATCAGCGCAGCAGTGGCTGGCAAGACCTTTGTTCTGACAGGCACATTTCCAACCATGACAAGAGATGAGGCAAAAGATTTACTCGAAAAAGCAGGAGCTAAAGTAGCCGGGTCAGTTTCTGCGAAAACAGACTTCGTCGTGGCAGGCACTGATGCAGGTAGCAAGCTGACTAAAGCGGAAGAACTGGGTGTAACAGTGATTGATGAAGCTGCAATGCTTAATTTATTGAAGTAAGGTTTTATTTCCAAGTGAATTCATTAAATTCAAAATTTCATATCAACTCAAAAGAGTGGGCTGCCTTGAGCAATATATCTGACCAAGAAAAGCAAGTGCGCATTGATTTGGCAACAGCCTATCAATTAGCGTATCTCAAAAATTGGGATGATGGAATCTATACCCATATATCAGCGGCTATACCAGGTGAAGATGGGGCTTATTTACTCAATCAGTTTGGACTACGCTTTAATGAGATCACCCCACAAAATTTAGTAAAGGTCAATATTGCAGGTCAGATATTGTCTGGTGATGGCCCGGTTAATCAAACAGGTTTTGCGATTCATGGGGCAGTACATGCAGCAAGGTTAGACGCGCATTGTGTGTTCCATTTGCATGCAGATTCAGTCATTGCTGTATCAGCCCAGAAACAAGGGCTATTACCGATTTCTCAACATGCGCTCCGTTTCTATCAAGATATGGGTTACCACGCATATCAGGGCTTAGCACTCTCATCGCAAGAGCAGACTTCCCTGATTGAGAACTTAGGGAATAAGAAGGCCATACTATTGCACAATCATGGCAGCATTGTTTGTGGGTCATCTATTCAACAAGCATTTTATTTAATGGATGTTCTCGATAAGGCCTGCAAAATTCAGTTGCTAACTGGATCTCAAGGGGATCTTGTTTATCCGTCCGCAGCAATTTGTGAATTAACCTATCAACAGCTTTGTAGTGATGGTGATCGGGAGGGCCAGTTAGAATGGCCCGCATATCAACGTGTATTGATTAACTATTAGTCGGAGGTAAAAGTGCCAGTCATTCAAGTTCAATTATTTGAGGGTCGTACAGAGGATGTAAAGCGTGAGTATGCGAAAGCGATCACTGAGGCTGCTGTCAAAATTATGGGTTGCTCTGCTGAGTCCGTAGATGTGATCTATCAAGACATTAAAAAATCAGATTGGGCTACTGCGGGTAAGCTCTGGAGTGATTAGAGCTAACTTCATTTATCATTGATCCCCACCTATTGGGGATTTTTTATTCAATGTGCTCCGGGGGAAGGCCTTTCCACCATTCTCCCTTAAATTGACCTTGTAACCAATCAATACATTGACTCACTTTAGTCGGCACATGTTTGGGCGATGAAAATACCGCATGTATTTCCTGGCTTGGCAGTAACCAATCTTCCATCACCGGCTGTAATACTTGATCTTGAATCGATTGGTGCGCTACATAGCAGGGTAGGGCCGCCAAGCCCATTCCGGCTCTAGCTGCTGAGAGAATGGAAGAAAGGTTATTAGAAATAAATGGACCCTTCACCTCAACCACTTCAGTTTGATTTTGAGGATTCGTAAAACTCCAGCGATGATCACTTTGCGCTGTTGTGTAGATGAGGGCGCGATGCTTTTTGATATCTTCTGGCACCTTGGGCGCTGGATGTTCTTGAAGATAATTAGGATTAGCAACCAATATCCACGGATTCATACCAATAAATCGGGAGCCCAATGAGGAGTCCGGCAAATTTCTCATCCTAATCGCCAGATCAACTCCTTGTTCAATTAGGTTGATGTAGCGGTCGTCCATACTCAAATCAATCTCTAACTCTGGATGATGTGACATAAATTCTAAGATCGAGGGCGTTAGCACGCGGCGCCCAAAAGCAACTGAAGAGCTGATGGTTAATTTGCCACGAACCTTAGATTGCATTAATGAAGCCAGATCATCAGCCTCATTAATTTCCTGAGAAATGACTTTGCATTTTTCGTAGTAGAGCTTGCCAATTTCCGTAGCTGTAACCCCACGTGTACTGCGATGCAGTAATAGGGTGCCTAAACGCTTTTCTAGGCTGGCTACAAACTTAGTGGCGGTAGGCTGGGTAATGCCTAAGTCTTCAGCAGCCTTACTAAATGAGCCTGTTTCAACAATCCGAACGAATAGAAATATGCCTTGAACGCGATCCATAGTGCTTTTTAAGGGTTTTGATGCACTATTTTTACACTATTCCATGGTGGAATACTAGATATAGATTTGCTGATCTTCCCAAAAAGCCCAAATTTCACCATCATTGCGCTACAACAACATTGGGAGGCGGATCATGGCAAAAATGAAGGCAGCAATGGCAGCAGTTTTGGTGATGGAAAAAGAGGGCATTACTACTGCCTTCGGAGTACCTGGTGCTGCAATTAACCCGCTCTACGCGCAAATGCGTGAACGTCAGTCCATTACCCATATTTTGGCGCGCCACGTAGAGGGTGCATCACATATGGCCGAGGGTTATACCCGTGCTAAGGCTGGAAATATTGGGGTATGTATTGGCACCTCTGGTCCTGCTGGCACCGATATGATCACCGGTCTTTACTCAGCAAGCGCTGATTCGATTCCTATTCTTTGTATTACAGGCCAAGCGCCACGCGCACGTTTGTACAAAGAAGATTTTCAGGCTGTTGATATTGAGAGTATTGCTAAGCCTGTTACCAAGTGGGCTGTTACCGTTCGCGAGCCAGGTTTAGTGCCACGCGTATTTCAGCAAGCATTTCATATCATGCGCTCTGGACGTCCAGGGCCGGTGCTGATTGATTTGCCAATCGATGTTCAGATGGCTGAGATTGAATTTGATATCGATACTTACGAGCCATTAGCGGTTTACAAACCTACCGCAAGCCGTAAGCAAATCGAAAAAGCGATGGAAATGCTAATGACTGCCGAGAAGCCATTGATTGTGGCTGGTGGCGGAGTAATTAATGCAGATGCTTCTAAGCTTTTAGTAGAGTTTGCAGAGTTAATGGGGATTCCAGTTATTCCAACCTTAATGGGTTGGGGATCAATCCCAGATGACCACCCTTTAATGGCGGGTATGGTAGGTTTGCAAACTGCGCATCGCTACGGTAATGCCACGATGTTGGCGAGCGACTTTGTATTAGGTATTGGTAACCGTTGGGCCAATCGTCATACTGGTTCAATCGATGTGTACACCAAAGGTCGTAAATTCATTCACGTTGATGTTGAGCCAACCCAAATTGGTCGCGTATTTACGCCTGATTATGGAATTGTTTCTGACGCCAAAGCAGCTCTTGAGTTATTTGTCGAAGTCGCTAAAGAGTGGAAAGCAAAAGGCAAGTTGAATAATTACGGTGATTGGGTAAGCCGTTGCCAAGAGCGTAAGAAGCTCATGTTGCGTAAGACTGATTTTGATAACATTCCAGTCAAGCCACAACGCGTTTACCAGGAGATGAACACTGCATTTGGTCGCGACACTATTTATGTCACCACCATTGGTTTATCGCAAATTGCAGGCGGACAGTTCTTGCATGTGTATGGCGATCGTCAGTGGATTAACTGCGGACAAGCTGGTCCATTAGGTTGGACTATTCCGGCTGCGCTAGGTGTATTGGCTGCTGATCCTACTCGTACCGTCGTCGGTTTATCAGGCGATTACGACTTCCAGTTCTTAATTGAAGAGCTGGCTGTAGGTGCGCAATTCAAATTGCCTTTAGTGATGGTTTTGGTGAACAACAGCTATCTTGGTTTAATTCGTCAGGCACAACGTGGTTTTGAGATGGACTACTGTGTACAGTTGGCCTTTGACAATATTAACGTGGACGACACAACTCTTAAAGGTTATGGCGTTGATCACGGTAAGGTAGTTGAAGGTTTAGGTTGCAAATTAATCCGCGTAAGCGATCCCGCCAAGATTAATGCTGCTTTAGTTGAAGCACAAAAGATGGCTAAACACTTCATGGTACCAGTGGTGGTAGAGGTGATCATGGAGAAGGTAACCAATATTGCGATGGGTATGGAGATTGACAATATCAATGAGTTTGAAGAAGTTGATTGTCGTCACCCAGCTGGTCGTGAGGGCTTACAAATGGCAGGTCTCTTAGACTAAGCATTCTGAAGTAGTTTGTATTACTAGAGCCCAGCTTAAAACCTGGGCTCTTTCTTTTTAGGTATTAGGCCCCTAAAGCCTCTAGTAACTCGGTCTCAAGTTGGATCTGTAGCTTTGGGTTCTTGCCCAAGTTGGCAGCGTCAAGTAGTAATACGTCTTCCACTCGTTCACCTAGGGTATTAATCCTTGCGGTATGAATCGAGACTTGATGTTTAGCTAGCACTCTAGAGATGGTGTAAAGAAGACCTGTGCGGTCACTGGCCGATAGTGCCAGCGTGTAATATCTGCCGCGATCATCCGGGACCATATGTACACGTGGCTGAATTGGGAAGGTACGTGACTGTCTAGAGAGGCGGCCCATACTTGGATTAGGTAAGGGATCTGCATTAGTGAGGGCGGCGGTCAATTCAAATTCCACTAGTTGAATGATGTCGCGATAGCTGCCACCCTCATCTACTATTGTGCTGCCAGATATTTGGAAGGTATCTAAAGCATAACCATGGCGTGTGGTGTGAATGCGCGCATCCCAAATTGAGAAACCATGTTTTTCAAAGTAAGCGCAAATTCTGGCGAAGAGGTCTTCTTGGTCTTTAACGTAGACGGCAACCTGCAATCCATCGCCGATCGGAGATAGTCTTGCTCTGACGATAGGTTGATCACTATTGACCTTGTTATAAAGATGTCGTGTGAGCCAAGCAATATCTGATGAATCCTGCCTCAAGAAGAATGCGACATCTAGGCGCTTCCAGAGATCTTCATAAGACTCATCATCAATGCCATAGAGGCGTAATTTAGTTCTAGACTCTTCTTGATGCTGCGCTAGCTCTGAAGAGGCATCGGGCTTAGCTCCGCCCAATACTCTGAGAGTGGCGCGATAGAGGTCTTCTAAGAGTTTGCCTTTCCAGGCATTCCAAACTTTGGGGCTAGTGCCGCGGACGTCAGCCACAGTTAATAAGTAGAGCGCAGTAAGGTGGCGCTCATCACCCACTTTTTTGGCAAATGCTCTCACCACATCTGGATCGGTAATATCTTGTTTTTGAGCAGTCTGGCTCATATTGAGATGTTCGGCAACCAGCCATACTATGAGTTCAGTGTCTTTCTTATCTAAGCCGTGATCTTTAGCAAACTTACGTACATCAGCCTTGCCTAATTGCGAGTGATCGCCACCACGGCCTTTAGCAATGTCATGAAATAAAGCGGCTATGACTAATAACCAAGGTTTGTCAAAGTGCGCCATTAAGCTGCTGCAGAATGGAAATTCGTGAGTATGTTCAATCACCATAAAGCGACGGACATTACGCAACACCATTAGGATATGTTGATCAACTGTGTATACATGAAACAAGTCATGCTGCATTTGCCCAACGATTCTTCTAAAGGCAGGTAAGTAGCGACCCAAGACACTAGTGCTATTCATGAGATGAAATGCGCGACTCACACCCTCTGGCTGTTTTAGAAGCTCCATAAAGAGTGCCCTATTAACTGGGGCGGCTCGCCATTTGCTGTCCATCTTTTGACGAGCGTTGTACAAGGCTCTAAAAATGGTTGCCGAAAGACTCTTCACATTAGATGTTTGAGAAAGCACCAAAAAGGTTCGCAGGATTTGCTCAGGATGTTTTTGGTAAAGCTGCGGATCGGTAATATCTAGAACGCCTTGTCGCTCAATGAAATACTCATTTCCTTCACCAGGAATTGGATGAGTCGTTTTTGACTCTTGTGGAAAGAGAAGTGCTTCAATGTTTTGCAAAAGTACGTCATTGAGTTGATTCACCGCTTTTGCAGCCCAGTAGTAGCGACGCATGATTGCTTCACTGGCTTCGCGTGATGACTCTTCTTCAATGCCCATAGACTTTGCTAGCGCGGTCTGTAAGTCAAAAGCTAGGACATCTTGTCGGCGGCCTGCTAGTAAATGGAGATTCGCCCGTAGTGTCTCTAAAAAACGCTGATTGCGATTGAGTTCAGTGAGCTCACGTTGGGTAACTAAGCCTGCTTCATTTAAGTCTTTAAAGGTGTTGCCAAGCAATGCGGCCTTACTGACCCAGGAGATGACTTGTAGATCCCGTAATCCACCGGGACTCTCTTTGCAATTGGGCTCCAGAGCGTAGGGTGTGTTCTGGTATTTATAGTGACGCTGAATTTGTTCCGCTTGTTTGGCTTGGAAAAAAGCTTTGGGATCCATCGCGGCTTCGAATGCGTTTGCAAATTCTTTAAACAACTGTCTTTTGCCGCAAATGAATCGAGCCTCAAGCAAAGAAGTACGCACTGTAATATCTTGCTCGGACTCCGAAATGCATTCAGCAACCGTTCTTACCGAAGATGCAATCTCCAAGCCAGCATCCCAACAGTTCGTGACATATTGTTCAACCTTCTTTGACAAGGATTGAGCCAGCTCAGCATTTGTGGGTAGCAATATGAGGATATCAATATCAGAGTAAGGAAATAGCGAACTCCTACCGTATCCGCCAACTGCAAGCAAAGTAGCATCGTTGTTCAAGCCACAATCACTCCAAAATTGAGCGAGAAGCTGATCTGTAGCTTTGCTTAACTGCTTTGTGAGTTTTCCAACAGCTTGAGTTTTTTTAAACTCGGTGTATGCAATTTCTCGTGCGACGCGCAGACTCGCTGCATCGGTAATCTGATTTGTCCCCTGCTGCAAATCACTCATGAATTTAGGCGTTAGCTAGAGATGGTCTAAAAGAAAGACCCTTGACGCAATCTGGTGGAGGGTTGCTACCTTCAGACCAGGTTAAGACCTCAACACCGGTTTGTGTAACTAAGAGGGTATGTTCCCACTGTGCAGATAGGCTGCGATCTTTTGTTTTGACTGTCCACTGGTCTGGCATCGTACGAATATCACGACGCCCAGCATTAATCATTGGTTCGATTGTGAAGGTCATGCCAGCAAGAAGTTTTTCACCCGTACCTGGTTTTCCGTAGTGCAGAATTTGTGGATCTTGATGAAATACTTTGCCAATACCGTGGCCACAATATTCACGGACTACTGAGTAGCCAGATGTTTCAGCATGGGTTTGGATGACATGACCAATATCGCCAAGTGATGCACCAGGTTTAACTTGCGCAATGCCAAGCCACATACATTCAAAGGTAATTTGGGTAAGGCGTTTTGCCATGACGGAAACTTCACCCACCATAAACATGCGACTGGTATCGCCGTAGTAGCCGTCTGGAGTAATCACAGTAATGTCTAAATTAACAACGTCACCACCTTTTAAAACTTTTTCACCTGGGATGCCATGACAAATCACATCATTTACTGATGTGCAAATCGATGCTGGAAAAGGTGGGTAGCCTGGAGGCTGGTAGTTCAGTGGTGCAGGGATCGTCTTTTGGACATCGCGCATGTACTCATGGCAAATCCGATCCAATTCGCCAGTGCTGACTCCAGCTTTAACATGGGGTGTCACATGATCTAGTACTTCGCTAGCCAAGCGGCCAGCTTCTCGCATGCCAAGGATGTCTTTTTCTGCGGTAAATACACTATTCATGCCTTGATTATCAACGACTTGGATAGTTTTTACTTAGTAAGCTTGCTTAAAATTTAGGCATTTACTATCTTTGGAGAGTCTCTAGAGCTGCTTTTTCGTCTCCTTCCCCTCTTGGGTACTGGGTTAGAGCTAGCTAGAGCATTGATATTTAAGCTATAATTTTGGTCTCAGGTCTATTTTGGACTTGAAATCGCAAGTTGAGCCTTCCAGGGTGGCGCTTTTTAGCGCAGCTAGGACTCAGCTTTAGAACCAACCCTTAGGAGAAGTTATGTCAGTAACGATGCGTCAAATGCTGGAAGCCGGTTGCCATTTTGGTCACCAAACGCGCTTCTGGTCCCCAAAGATGGCCCCATTTATTTTCGGTCATCGCAATAAGATCCACATCATCAACTTGGAAAAAACATTGCCAATGTTTCAGGACGCCCTGAAATTTGCAAAACAAGTTGCCGCTAATCGTGGCACCATTTTATTTGTTGGTACTAAGCGTCAATCACGCGAGATCATTGCTGAAGAAGCAACTCGTGCTGGTATGCCTTATATCGACAGCCGTTGGTTGGGCGGTACGCTCACCAATTTCAAAACTGTTAAAGGCTCACTCAAGCGTTTAAAAGATATGGCAGTTGCTAAAGAAGCTGGCGACTGGGAAAAGCTTTCTAAGAAAGAAGCTTTGACTAATGACCGTGATCTCGATAAATTGCAAAAAGCACTTGGCGGTATCCAGGATTTGAATGGTGTTCCTGATGCCATTTTTGTTGTGGACGTCGGTTATCACAAGATTGCTATTACTGAAGCCAATAAACTTGGTATTCCAGTAATCGCTGTGGTAGATACCAACCACTCACCAGAAGGTATTGATTACATCATTCCTGGTAACGATGACTCTAGCAAAGCTGTTCTCCTCTATACCCGCGGCATTACTGATGCAATTCTCGAAGGCAAGGCTAATTCTGTTCAAGAAATCTTGACTGCTGTTAAAGCCGGCGAAGAAGAGTTTGTTGAAGAAGGGAAAGCTGAATAATGGCCGCTATCACAGCTGCAATGGTTGGCGAGTTACGCGCCAAGACTGATGCTCCAATGATGGAGTGCAAAAAAGCTTTGACTGAGGCTGATGGTGACATGGCGCGTGCAGAAGAAATTCTGCGCGTCAAACTTGGTAGCAAAGCTGGCAAAGCTGCTTCTCGTGTAACTGCTGAAGGTATTGTTGTTTCATTTATCAATGGCACTACTGGTGCATTACTTGAAGTGAACTGCGAAACTGATTTCGTTTCTAAGAACGATGACTTCTTGGTGTTTACAAACGACTGCGTGAAGTTGGTTGCTGAAAAGAACCCTGCTGATGTAGCTGCTTTGTTGGCATTGCCATTGAATGGTAAAACCGTTGATGAAGTTCGCAGTGCATTGATTGGTAAGATCGGTGAAAACATCATGCCCCGCCGCTTTAAGCGCTTTGCTAACAACAGCAAGTTAGCTTCTTATCTCCATGGCACACGTATTGGTGTGATGGTTGAATTTGATGGTGACGATACTGCTGCTAAGGATGTAGCAATGCATATTGCTGCGATGAAGCCTGTGGCTTTATCTACAGCGGATGTTCCTGCTGAATCTATTGCGATTGAGCGTAGCGTTGCCGTACAAAAAGCTGCTGAATCTGGCAAGCCACCAGAGATCGTTGAGAAGATGGTTGAAGGGTCTATTCAGAAATACCTCAAAGAAGTTTCTTTGTTGAATCAAACATTTGTGAAGAATGACAAGCAAACTGTTGAGCAAATGCTCAAGGCTGCAAATACAACAATCAAGGGCTTTACGATGTTTGTTGTGGGTGAGGGCATTGAGAAGCGCCAAGATGACTTTGCGGCTGAAGTTGCTGCTCAGGTAGCGGCTGCCTCTAAAGCTACTGCTTAATTAGCTATTTTGGGGTTTGCCCCAGATGGTCTGTAATACCCAAAAGGGCATAGAAACCTGAGTTTCTATGCCCTTTTGTTTGATCTTCTCCAAGCCCTTTATAATTTAGTGGAGATATTAAAAAGTGCTTAAAGATCAATAAGCTAAGTAAGTTAATTACTTAGCAAATTACGGAAAAATAAAACATGCCAGCCTACAAACGCGTCCTCCTCAAATTATCTGGTGAAGCCCTTATGGGTGACGATGCTTTTGGAATCAATCCGATTACGATTGATTCCATGGTCTCAGAAATTGCCCAAGTGGTTAGTAGCGGTGTTGAGCTTGCTATTGTGATTGGTGGGGGCAATATTTTCCGCGGTGTTGCTGGTGGTGCTGCTGGTATGGATCGAGCTACTGCAGACTATATGGGTATGCTGGCCACCATGATGAATTCTCTTGCATTACAAGATGCTTTGCGTCAAAAGGGTGTTGAGGCGCGCGTGCAGTCAGCACTTCGAATGGATCAAGTGGTCGAGCCTTATATTCGTCCACGTGCGATTCGTGCAATGAGTGAAGGTAAGGTGGTGATCTTCGCAGCCGGTACAGGTAATCCATTCTTTACGACTGATACAGCAGCTGCTCTGCGTGGTGCTGAGATGGGTGTTGATGTCATGCTCAAGGCAACGAAGGTGGATGGCATCTATAGTGCTGACCCAGTAAAAGATCCGGCAGCAACTTTATATAAGACCATTACCTTTGATGAAGCAATTATTAAAAACTTGCAAGTCATGGATGCCACCGCATTTGCTTTATGTCGCGACCGTAAATTACCAATCAAAGTATTTTCGATTCTCAAGCCAGGCGCATTAATGCGCGTAGTGCAGGGTGAATCCGAGGGTACCTTGGTGCATGTTTAATAGGAGGCCTGATGTCTGCAGCAGCAATTAAATCCACAACCGATCAAAAGATGCAAAAGTCTCTTGAGTCTTTGAAAAGTAGTTTGGCAAAGATTCGCTCTGGACGCGCTAATCCCGGAATCTTGGAACACATACAGGTGGAGTACTACGGTAATCCCACCCCTCTAACTCAGGTTGCTAGCTTAGGTTTGGCAGATGCTCGTACTATTAACGTTCAACCATTTGAAAAGACAATGGTTGCAGCTATTGAGAAGGCAATTCGTGATTCTGATTTAGGCTTAAACCCAGCATCACAAGGAACTGTAATCCGGGTGCCAATGCCTGCTTTGACTGAAGAGCGCCGTCGTGAGCTTACCAAGGTCGTAAAGAGTGAGGGTGAGGATACAAAGATTGCTGTACGCAATTTACGTCGTGATGCGAACGAGCATTTAAAGCGCTTAACTAAAGATAAAGAAATTTCTGAAGATGATGAGCGTCGTGCAACTGACGATATTCAGAAGATGACAGACAAGGCAGTAGTCGATATTGACAAAATTATTTCTGAAAAAGAAAAAGAGATCATGACGGTTTAAGTACCTGATTGAATTTAAGTTTCTTATGACTCAGCACCTCAGTTCAACCCAGAACATTCCAGAGCTAAGCGCGATTCCTCGCCATGTAGCAATCATCATGGATGGTAACGGGCGTTGGGCAGGTAAGCGCATGATGCCTCGTGTAGCTGGCCACTCTGAAGGTTTGGCTGCTGTTCGAAAGATTATTCAAGAGTGTCATCGTAGCGGTGTTGAATATCTCACTATTTTTGCATTTAGCTCTGAGAATTGGCGCCGCCCTCCAGAAGAGGTGGGCTTTTTGATGAAGTTATTTCTCAAATCTCTGAAAGGTGAGGTTGCACGTCTTGCAGAAAATGATATTTGTCTGCGTGTGATTGGCGATCTCAGTCGTTTCGATTCAGCTATACAAGAAATGGTTCAGTTTGCGGAAGAAAAGACTGTTGGGTGTAAAGCGATTACCTTAACCGTTGCTGCGAACTATGGCGGCCGCTGGGATATCTTGCAAGCCATGCGTCGTTGCTTAGAGGCTAATCCTAATCTAAAGTCAGAGCAAGTAACTGAGGAGCTACTTACCCCTCATCTTTCAATGGCTTACGCTCCAGAGCCAGATTTATTTATCCGCACTGGGGGCGAGCAGCGTGTGAGTAACTTCTTGTTATGGCAATTAGCTTATACAGAGTTGTATTTCACAGATGTTTTATGGCCTGAGTTTGATGAGGTCGAGCTGCGAAAAGCGTTTGATTGGTTTAGTCAGCGTGAGCGCCGTTTTGGCCGCACCAGTGCTCAGCTTGCTTCGCAAGCGATGAGCAACGCAGTCTGATTCTTTATACACATCACTCATGCTTAAAACTCGAGTTATTACTGCCCTTGTTCTGCTAGCAGTATTTTTCCCTATCCTATTTTTATTACCGGCTATTTATATTGGCATATTTTTCTTGCTAGCTGTATTAGCTGCTGCATGGGAATGGAGTTCTTTACTTACTCCTGAAGCTAGGCGGGCTGCTTGGTTCTACGTATTTTTTTGTTTAGTAATCATTTTATTTTTACTGGGTATGCAAAACGCATCTTGGCAATTTGCATTACTACTCTTATCAGTTATTTTTTGGTTTTTTGTAGCACCATTTATTTTGGCAAAAGGCATGAATCTTTCTTTGCAAAAGATACGCCCATTTTACGTCGTGCTTGGTTTGATCTTATTCCCTGCAACCTGGTTTGCTCTGGTCTTCTTACGCGAGCTTGGTGTAATATTTTTGTTGACTAGCATTGCTTTGGTTTGGGTTGCTGACATTGGCGCTTACTTTGTTGGTAAGGCATTTGGTAAACACAAGCTAGCTTTGCAAATTAGTCCAGGCAAGTCAGTTGAGGGTGCAATTGGTGGTCTTGCACTTTCTTATGGCTATGCGTTACTCTGTGTAATCTATCTGCCTTTTGAGTCCAGCCTGTTTGGCGCATGGGCAATTCGTTTTGGTTGGGTGCCAATGTTTTTGATGGTGACAGTTTTAGTAGCCTTCAGCATCTTTGGTGATCTATTTGAGTCTCAGTTAAAACGTTTAGCTGGAGTGAAGGATAGTAGTCATTTGTTGCCAGGGCATGGTGGTGTGCTCGATCGCGTTGATGCTTTAATCCCAACCATGCCAATTGCAGCATTACTGGCAGGATTTGTGTGATGACAATAAAGCATATCGCCATTCTGGGGTCGACAGGATCTATTGGTGTTAATACACTGGATGTGATCCGCGCCCATCCAGATCGCTTTAAGGTTGCTGCCCTTACAGCTGGGAAGCAAATTGATCGATTGGCGCAGCAGTGTGCTGAGTTTAAGCCTGCCATTGCAGTTGTTTCTGATGCTGATGGCGCAGCTCGTTTAGAGAAGTTGTTGCATGCCCAAACAATCAATACGCAAGTCCTATATGGTCCTCAAGCACTTGTAAGTGCTGTTACAGAATCAGGGTGTGACACAGTTATGGCTGCGATAGTTGGCGCAGCAGGATTGGTGCCCACCTTAGCAGCTGCTAAAGCAGGTAAAAGAGTATTGCTTGCAAATAAAGAAGCTTTAGTTATGTCCGGTAACTTATTTATGCAAGCTATGAAGCAGGGTGGAGGCGAGCTATTGCCAATCGATAGCGAGCACAATGCAATTTTCCAATGTCTTCCTGCTCAGTTTTCTAAAATGCCAAATCCAAGTCTGGGCGTAGAAGAGTTGTGGTTAACTGCCTCAGGCGGCCCATTCAGAAGCACTCCTCTGGAGCAATTGGAAGCTATTACGCCTGAGCAAGCCTGCGCTCATCCAAATTGGGTGATGGGTAGAAAGATTTCAGTCGATTCAGCAACCATGATGAATAAAGGCCTCGAAGTAATTGAGGCTTTTTGGTTATTTGGTTTGCCTTTAGAAAAAATTAAAGTATTGATTCATCCCCAAAGCGTAGTGCACTCCATGGTGCGCTACCGAGATGGCTCTGTGATTGCGCAATTAGGTCAACCTGATATGCGTACGCCGATTGCCTATGGGCTAGCGTGGCCAGAGCGTATCGAAGCTGGTGTAGCGCCTTTGAGTTTGACTCAATTGGCAGCGCTGAGTTTTAACGAGCCAGACTTAGTACGCTTTCCTTGTTTGTCTTTAGCTTTCGCAGCAGCAAAAGTAGGGGGTACTGCGCCTACAGTTCTGAATGCTGCTAATGAAATTGCAGTAGCCGCATTTTTGGATGAGGGTATGCCTTATTTACGTATCCCTCTAATAGTTGAGAAGGTATTAAATCTCATGCCAGTAGTCAATGCAGACTCGATTGAGTGTATTTTGGATATTGATACGCAAGCCAGAAAAGCAGCACGTGATTTTATTTAGGCAACCAGCCTTTCATTTCAAATAGTAATTGGGAATTTATTTGCAGGCACTTATTACTCTTGCAGCATTTTTAGTCACTTTAGGGGTGCTCGTGAGTTTTCATGAGTTCGGACATTTTTTAGCCGCCCGCTTGTGTGGAGTTCGCGTACTTCGGTTTGCTGTTGGCTTTGGTAAGCCATTGTTTACTTACGTTGCAAGCAATAAAACAGAGTGGGTGATTGCCTCTATTCCTCTGGGTGGTTACGTTAAGTTACTTGATGGTCGAGATCGTCAACAAACGATTGACCCCACAAATGAGCTGTATGCTTTTGATCACAAACCACTATGGCAGCGCTCTCTGATTGTTGCGGCCGGCCCATTCGCCAATTTTTTCTTAGCAGTGATTTTGTTTGCTCTGATTTATATATCTGGCGCTCCACAATTGCCGGCACTAATGAAGGCCCCACCTGAAAATTCAGTGGCTGCTAGATTAGGTGTTGTAGAGGGCGATCGTGTGATTGGCTGGCAGAGTCTGCCGAATTCAAATTCCATTCCCCTTGCCAGTGAATTTGAGCCTGTTCTCAGCTGGAATGCTTTGCGCTGGACTCTTTTAGACTCGCTTACTGGTGAGACTGGATTTGCCTTAGAAATGCAGACTCCTTCAGGAGGTCGCTACATTAAGACCTTTTTGACTAAGGATTTGCCCCAATTAAGCCCTCAAAATGACCCTATGCTGGCCCTTGGCGTACTGCCCAAGTCGGTGCCTCTAGCGGATTGGGATGAGCTGAAATTAGGGCCCCTTGATGCCATGGGTTTTGCTGCCGAGCGGGTATGGTTGATTACTAAAGTCTCTGTAAGGCTAATGGCTGGACTATTCACCGGAAATACCTCGTTAAAGCAGTTGGGTGGTCCCTTAAGTATTGCGGATATGGCAGGCAAGTCTGCCCAGGTAGGTTGGCAACCATTTTTTGCATTTTTAGCACTTATAAGTATTAGCATTGGCTTGCTGAATTTGCTTCCTTTCCCGATGCTTGATGGGGGGCAGCTACTGTATGATGCATGGGAGTTGGTAGCTGGTAAGCGGGTATCGATTTCGATGCAAGAACAGTTCCAGAAAGTGGGCTTTCTGTTATTGATTTCTCTATCTGTTCTGGCCTTGTTTAACGATTTACAACGCTATTTTTCGCCTTGAATTTTCTGACCTCACCTCTCCGCATTTCTACCCGTCTAATTGCTCAGCTTTTGTTGGTCTTTGCTGCCACGCTCTGTTTGCATGCTTATGCGGCCGAATCTTTTGTTGTTAAGGATATTCGCATCGAGGGATTGCAACGTGTAGAGCCAGGTACCGTGTTTAGCTATCTGCCTGTGCAAGTTGGGGATACCTTTACAGAAGAAAAGAGTGCGGAATCAATTAAGGCTTTGTATAGCACGGGCTTCTTTAGGGATGTGCAAATTCAGGCTCAAGGCGATGTTCTGATTGTCATTATTGAAGAGCGTCCAACCATCTCTCGCATTGAATTTACGGGCATGAAAGAATTTGATCAAGAAATTGTTCGAAAGTCTTTAAAGGCCGTAGGTGTTGCTGAGGCCCGCTTTTATGATAAGGCGCTCATTGATAAGGCTGAGCAAGAGTTAAAACGTCAGTATGTGGGCAAGGGTATGTATGCGGCTGAAGTGGTAGCTACTGTTACCCCGGTTGAGCGCAATCAGGTGGCCGTCTATTTCAATGTTGATGAAGGTCCGGTTGCCAAAATTCAAGAGATTAACTTCATCGGCAATGAAGTTTTTAGTGAGAGTACTCTTAAAAGTGAGATGCAGCTAAAGACAGGCGGTTGGATGTCTTGGTACAGCAAAGATAATTTGTATTCCAAACAAAAGTTGACCGCTGATTTGGAGACGATTCGTTCTTACTATTTAAATCGTGGATATCTTGAATTTATCATTGAGTCTACTCAGGTGTCCATTACTCCCGATAAAAAAGGTGTTTATCTCACGATCAGTATTAATGAGGGTAAAAAGTTCACAGTGAAAGCTGTGACTGTAGCCGGTGATACTTTAGGTAAAGACGCTGAGTTCATGCAATTAATCACCTTAAAGCCTGGTGATACTTTTTCTTCTGCTAAATTGACTGAAAGTACTAAGGCAATCGCTGAGATTTTAGGTTCCTATGGTTACGCATTTGCAACTATCAACCCTCAGCCTGACGTCCGTCGTGATCTAGCTGAGGTTGACCTTACTCTGGTGGTTGATCCTGGGCGACGTATTTATGTTCGTCAAGTAGCAATTTCTGGCAACGCGAAAACTCGTGACATAGTCATTCGTCGCGAGATGCGTCAGTTTGAGAGCTCTTGGTTTGATAGTGACAAGATTGACTTGTCCAAGAAGCGTTTGGGTCGCTTGGGCTACTTCACTGAAACAGACATTACAACTCTAGATGTTCCGGGCTCCCCCGATCAGGTAGACGTGCAGGTGAAGGTAAAAGAAAAGCCAACAGGTGCGGTAACGATTGGCGCAGGCTATTCTTCTACAGAAAAAATAATTTTGTCTGCTGGTATAAATCAAGAAAATGCGTTTGGTACGGGTACCTCGGTTGGTTTAAATACTTCTTTGGGTAAGATTAATCAAAGCCTCGCCTTATCGAACTATGATCCTTACTTCACTGAGGATGGTATTAGCCGCTACACCGATCTTTACTACCGTACATCTAAACCGCTTTATTACGTTGGTGATCCAGATTACCAAATTAGATCGGTGGGCTCTAATATTAAATTTGGTGTTCCCTATACTGAGGTGGACCGCGTATTCTTCGGGACTGGTATTGAGGCCTTTCAGATCAAAACTACTATTAATACTCCTCAGCCCTATTTAAACTACGCTCAAAGCTATAACATTGCAGCGCCAGGATATCCTGCTACCTTAAATACATACAATGTTCCACTAACTGTTGGTTGGTCACGTGATGGGCGTGACAGCGCTTTGATTCCATCAGCTGGATCCTTGCAGCAGCTATCAGGTGAAGTTGGAACACCTGTCGGCAATATGACCTTCTATCGACTCTTTGGCCAGTATCAAAAATACCACTCATTTTCCAAAGGTAATATTTTGTCCTTTAATGGTGAGGTTGGTTATGGTCAGGCTTATGGATCAAACGAGTTCCCGATTACCAAGAATTACTATGTGGGCGGCATTGGCTCGGTTCGAGGCTACGCCCCGGGCTCGCTGGGCCCTACCTACTTCAACACCAATACCGGGGCTTATCAGCCTACCGGAGGCCAGTCCAAAATTGTAAGTAATGTTGAATATACGGTACCAGTTCCTGGTTCTGGCACAGATAAGACCCTGCGGATGTTCACTTTCGTGGATGGCGGTAATGCCTTCGGAACCAATATGAATCTGGTCTTAAAATACTCCTATGGCATAGGTTTATCATGGATATCACCGTTGGGACCATTGAAATTCAGTTACGGTCTACCGTATAAATCTGTGCCAACGGATAATGTTCAGCGTTTGCAGTTCCAGGTTGGTACAGCGTTTTAATTGTTTAAGGAAATTTTATGAAGTTATATCAATTTTCAAAATGGATTCAACTAGGCTTAGTTGCTGTAATAGTAACTGTGGCTGCTCCGCAAGTTTTTGCACAAGATGCCGGCATACGGGTAGCGGTTGTGAACTCAGAAAAAGTATTTAATGAGTCCAACCTGGCAAAAGCAATGCAAAGCCGCCTACAAAATGAATTTACTAAGCGTCAAAATGATTTGCGTGATAGCGCGCAAAAGATTAAGTCTGCTGCTGAAAAGCTTGATCGTGATGCTGCCATAATGAATGAAGCGGAGCGTATTCGCCGTCAACGTGAGTTGGCAGATCAGGATCGTGAATTACAACGTAAGCAACGTGAATTTACAGAAGACCTGAATCAGCGTACGTTTGAAGAGCGTGCCAAGATTGCTGAAAAAGCAAACTTAGTTCTCAAGCAAATCGCTGAGCAAAGAAAAATTGACGTCATTGTTCAAGAAGCTGCTTATGTTAGCCCTAAGGCTGACGTAACGGATGATGTCATCAAGGCTTTAAATAGTCTTAAGTAAGTTTTATGCCCACCGCCATCGAGCTGGCCGAACAGTTTCAAGCAAGCTTGGTGGGGGAGGCCTCACGAGCATTTGTTGGTCTCGCCTCTTTAGAGCTAGCACAAGCCGAGCAAATATCCTTCCTGTCTAATCCACTTTATCGCCAACAAGCAAGCGATAGTCTTGCAGGCGCATTGATTGTTAGCCAGGATGACCTCGAGTTTTTGCAAGCGAATCCAAATACTGCTTCATCAAAGCGTATTTACTTCGTCTCAAAAAATCCTTATGCAACTTTTGCCAGAATGGCCCAGTACTTTGCAAAATCAAGTGTGCCCAAATATGCTCCTGGAATACATCCAAGTGCAGCAATAGATGCAACGGTAATTGTTCCCGCTTCATGTCACATTGGCCCATTTGTGCAAATCGGCGCTGGCGTCAAGTTAGGTGAGCGTGTAGTAATTTTGGGAAATACTAGCCTTGGAATGAATGCAGTAGTTGCGAGTGATTCACTGGTTTATCCCTCAGTTTCCATTTATCACGACATACAAATTGGCGAGCGCTGCATTATTCATAGTGGCGCCGTCATTGGTGCTGATGGCTTTGGATTTGCGCCAGACTTTTCTGTAGCGGGAGTGGAGTGGATCAAGATTCCGCAAACTGGCAGAGTTTTGATTGGCAATGATGTCGAGATTGGCGCTTCCACTACGATTGATCGTGGTGCCATGAGCGATACTATGATTGGTTCAGGAACTAAAATCGACAATCAAGTACAAATTGCGCATAACGTCAATATTGGCGACTGCTGTGTGATTGCTGGATGTGCTGCAATTTCGGGCAGTACCAAAATTGGCAATTTCTGCATTATTGGTGGGGCTGCTAATTTTGCAGGCCATTTAACGATTGCTGATAGAACTACTGTTTCTGGCAATACCTCCATCATTCGCTCAATTACCGAGCCAGGACAGCATTTCACGGGGGTTTATCCCTCAATGCTTCATAGTGCTTGGGAGAAGAATGCTGCCATCTTGCGCGGCCTAGATAAAATACGTCAACGCTTGCGTTTGCTAGATAAAAATAAAACCACAGAGTCCTAATACTCTTTTACATTGATTTAATTAAATACTTTCATACGGGCAATCTAATGAGTAAAGAAATAGCAATTGATATCAACCAGATCATGAAGTTGTTGCCACATCGCTATCCATTTTTATTGGTGGACCGCGTTTTGGAATTTACGCCCCGTCAAAGCATTACTGCAATTAAGAATGTCACAATCAATGAACCCTTTTTTCAAGGACATTTCCCTGATTTTCCAGTAATGCCTGGTGTACTCATTATTGAGGCCTTGGCGCAGACAGCTGCCTTATTAACATTTACAGAAGAAAAAGCAGATGATGCTGTCTACTATTTTGCTGGCATTGATGGGGCCCGGTTTAAAAAGCCCGTATTGCCTGGAGATCAATTGGTTATGGTAGCTACTTACCAGCGTGAAAAGGCCGGCATCTATAAGTTCCATGTAAAAGCAACTGTTGATGGTGAGCTTGCAGCTGAGGCTGACATTACTTGTGCTGTGCGTAGAAAGGGCGTGTAATGACTCGGATTCATGCATCTGCTGTAGTTGATAGCAAAGCTGAGTTGGCTGGCGATGTTGAGATTGGCCCTTATTCTGTGATCGGTCCCAATGTGAAGATTGGTGCTGGTACCAAGATCGGCTCGCATACCGTCATCGAAGGCTTCACCACAATTGGTAAAGAGAACAACTTCGCTCACTTTGCAGCAATTGGAGGCCCCCCACAGGATATGAAATACCGAGGTGAGCCAACCCAATTAATCATTGGTGATCGCAATACCATTCGTGAATTTACCACTCTTCATACTGGTACAGCTCAAGATGAAGGCATCACTCGCATTGGTAATGACAACTGGATCATGGCGTATGTACATATTGCTCATGATTGCCAGGTTGGTAATCACACCATTTTCTCTAGTAATGCCCAAATTGCTGGTCATGTTCAGGTAGAAGATTGGGCAATAATCGGGGGTATGTCGGGTGTGCATCAATTTGTCCGGATTGGGCAGCATGCGATGCTTGGAGGTGCTTCTGCTTTGGTCCAAGATATCCCGCCATTTGTCATTGCAGCAGGTGATAAAGCTAGCCCTCATGGGATTAACGTTGAAGGTCTGAAGCGTCGGGGATTTTCAAGCGAAACAATTTCTGTACTACGTCAGGCATATAAGGTTCTCTATAAAGATGGCCTCAGTTTTGAGGACGCTAAGGTAGAAATTAAAAAAATGATCACAGCAAATGCAGCTGATCCTGCCTCCGCAGAAAAATTGACTGAGTTTCATGATTTCATTGCCGCATCTACGCGCGGCATCATTCGGTAAGGCGCTACTTTGCCTAAGTTAGCTTGTGTAGCTGGCGAACCCTCTGGTGATTTGCTTGCTGCACCAGTACTCAGTGCATTAAATCAAATTCCAGATATGGCAGGTCTAGAGGTTTATGGTATTGGAGGGCCTCGTATGCAAGCTCAGGGAATGCGCTCTGATTGGCCCATGGAGACTTTAAGTGTTCGAGGTTATGTTGAGGCAATCAAGCAGCTCCCTGCCATTCTTAAACTTCGCAAGGAACTCATCCGAAACCTGACTAGTGAAGGGCGTCCTGATGTCTATTTAGGAGTAGATGCTCCAGATTTTAATTTAGGGGTTGAGCTCCATTTGCGCAAAGCTGGTATCCCAACTTTACATTTAGTTTCTCCATCGATTTGGGCATGGAGAGCAGGGCGGATTAAGAAAATTGCTCAAGCAGTCGAGCGCATGCTATGCATTTTTCCATTCGAAACTGAAATCTATGATCGGGCAGGCGTAGCTTCAACCTATGTAGGGCACCCCTTGGCAAGTGAAATACCGCTTGAGCCAAATACAAACCAAGCTAGAGAAAAAATTACTAAGATATTAAAACTACCTAGTAATGGGCTTGATGGAATCGTTATTTCAGTTTTACCAGGTAGCCGTAACTCAGAAATTGAACTGATCGCGCCAGTATTCTTTGACACGATGACACTTCTCACACAGCAGCTCAAGGGTCAAAAGCTCAGTTTCTTAATTCCGGTGGCAATACCAAGATTGCGCACACCAATAGAAGCACTCTTGTTAAAAACTAAAAATAGCCATCCTGGTATTCAAATTCATTTGCTTGATGGTATGGCAGATGAAGTTTTAGAGGCGTCCGATGTAGTGTTAATTGCCAGCGGCACAGCAACCTTACAGGCTGCCCTCTGGAAAAAGCCAATGGTGATCTCTTATAAGGTGCCTTGGCTTACAGCACAAATCATGAAGCGCCAAGGATATTTGCCTTATGTAGGGCTACCGAATATTTTATGTGGTGAGTTTGTGGTTCCAGAGTTATTGCAAGATGAGGCTACACCAGAAAATTTAGCCCAAGCTCTGATCGATTGGTTAAACCATCCTAATAAAGTTGCTGAACTTAAGGCGCGGTTTTCTCAAATGCATGAGACTCTCCGTCGTCCAACTGGCCTCTTGGTTGCGCAAGCAATTGTTCAAACCATTGAGAACAGTCGCCATAAAAGAGTGGTAAGGTCGTGAATCTCATTTGGATCTGCGGTGTTGACGAGGCAGGGCGCGGCCCCTTAGTTGGAGCTGTCGTGGCAGGAGCGGTGGTGCTAGATCCTAGTAATCCTATCTCAGGATTAAAAGATTCTAAGAAACTTACTCCTGCCAGGCGAGATTTTCTTTATGAGCAAATCATGGAAAAAGCCAAGGCCTGGGGTGTTGGCCAAGCCAGTCCTGCGGAAATTGACGACATTAATATTTTGCAAGCTACGATGCTGGCGATGCGTCGTGCAGTTGAGGATTTGGCGAGCAGATTAGGTGCTTGGCCAGACAAAGCTTTAATTGATGGTAATCGTTGTCCTGAGTTGCCGATACCCTCTGAAGCAATTATCAAAGGGGATGCCAAAGAGCCAGCGATTTCAGCGGCATCTATCATCGCTAAAGTGACACGTGATCGTCAGATGAAAATACTTGATTCCCTTCACCCACAGTATGGATTTGCTCAGCATATGGGCTACCCAACTGAAGCGCACTTTGCCGCTCTAAAAGAATTTGGTGTATGTGATGAGCATCGTAGAAGTTTTTCTCCTGTGCGAAAAGTTCTTGACGGTATTACAAGTTAGCGATGAACTTCGATCTCATTACCTCTAAAGAGAATCCTTTATTTAAAGAGATTCGTAACCTGCAAGCTACTGGCTCCAAAGGGCAAAAGGCAAGGGTAGCGAGTGGCCAGGCCTTATTGGAAGGTATTCATCTAGTGCAAACCTGGGTGGGTGATCCCGCC
Source organism: uncultured beta proteobacterium (assembly GCA_903900805.1). Classification (GTDB taxonomy): domain Bacteria; phylum Pseudomonadota; class Gammaproteobacteria; order Burkholderiales; family Burkholderiaceae; genus Polynucleobacter. The sequence goes on from CAIUOP010000035.1 coordinate 23,747, forward strand.
TTAAGGACCTTGCTTACCTCAGAGATTGGTCTTCAGAATGTGGAAATCTCACAGGCAGTCTACGAGCATATCGAAATATGTCCTGATACTAAGGTATACCAACTTGATAGCGCCCTGTGGGATTTGCTCAGTGAGCTGGTAAGTGCGCCGCATGTTGCTGGCCTACTCGATCTTCCGAAATCGTGTTTAACCCCGCCACAATCGATCACCACTCTTCCAGGTGATGTGCTCATCTTAGACCGTATTCAAGATGCGGGAAATGTTGGGTCCATCTTACGCACCGCAGCTGCTGCAGGATTTACGAAGGTAATTGCTACAACGGGTTGTGCACATTTATGGTCTAGCAAAGTATTGCGTGCTGGCATGGGCGCACACCGCTTATTAGACTTATATGAAGGTTGGTCTAATCAGCAAGTGCTTAGTGCAGTTACAGCACCAATGCTAGCTGCTACTACAGATGCCGAGTATGAAATCTTCTCCTTGCAAAAAGAGTTGCAGCATCCGGTTGCTTGGATTATGGGTAGCGAGGGGCAGGGAGTGTCAGAAGATCTACTGGCTCAAGCTAAGGGAATATCTATTCCGATTGATGCCAGAGTGGAGTCATTGAATGTCTCAACTGCAGCAGCAATTTGCCTCTTTGAGACGATGCGCGTAAGGCGTAGTTAAATCAAAAACTAGCCCAGAATCGTTTTATCCGATTTCATGGCCTGCAAGACAGTGGTTGCAATCTCTTCAATCGATTTACTGGTAGTGAGAACCCAAGGGATGGACTGTTTTTTCATCATCGCGGTTGCTTCATTGATTTCATAGCGACAGTTTTCTAGTTTGGCGTAATTACTACCCGGACGTCGCTCATTGCGAATTTCTGAAAGTCGCTCAGCATCAATCATGAGACCAAAAATCTTTTGGCGATAGGGTATCAAGTCTTTAGGTAGTTGCCCGCGCTCGAAGTCTTCTGGAATCAGCGGGTAGTTTGCTGCCTTCAATCCGTATTGCATTGCCAAGTAAAGACTAGTCGGCGTTTTACCAACCCGCGAGATACCAATCAATATGACATCAGCTTCTACGAGATTTTGATTAGATTGCCCATCATCGTGAGCCAAGGAGTAATTGATTGCCTCGATACGGTTCTTGTAGGCTTCAGTATCCGCATTGTGATGCAAGCGGTTCATAGCATGGGTCGATTTCATGCCTAGCGCAGTCTCGAGAGGCACCACAAAGGTTTGGAACATGTCCAAAATTAGGCCGTTAGCTTTGGCAACAATATTATTGAGTTCAGTCTTCACCAAAGTGGTGAAGACAATGGGTTGCACCCCATACTTATTGAATGCTTGGTTAATGCTGCTAACTGCATCGTGAGCTTTATCAACGCTATCCACAAAGGGAATGCGAATGTGCTTAAAAGTAGCCTCAAATTGAGCCAGAATCGATTGGCTGAAGTTTTCGGCGGTGATGCCGGTTCCATCAGAAACAATAAAAACTATGCGGGCTTCAGTAGACATGGATTTGGCCTAAAAGTCAGGGTCAGCACTACAATAGGAATTATTGAAGTATGCCCCATTTGAGTGGCCGCTTGACTAGTTTTTTCTTCCCTTAGAGAGTTTTTATGTCCAACCAACAGCAACAAAATAGCAGTATGGCAGATGCCTATGTTTTGCCTTTTGAACAGCTTCGCATGACTGATGTGGAATCAGTAGGCGGTAAGAATGCTTCATTAGGCGAGATGATTTCTCAGCTAGCCTCCACAGGAGTTCGGGTACCAACTGGTTTTGCGACTACTGCATTGGCATTTCGTGATTTTCTAGAACACAATAATCTGACTGAACGAATTCAAAAGCGTTTAGAGGGCTTAAATATTGATGATGTCCGTGCATTGGCTCAGGCTGGGGCAGAGATTCGTAACTGGATTGAATCGGCACCATTTCAGGCAAAGTTAGATGAAGAAATTCGTAAAGCTTTTGCAATTCTAGATGATTCTGGTAAAGGCTCCTTTGCGGTCCGTTCGTCTGCTACAGCGGAAGACTTGCCAGATGCTTCTTTTGCTGGCCAGCAAGAAACCTTTTTGAACGTTGAGGGTATCGACGATGTTCTGAAAAAAATCCGCGAAGTGTTTGCCTCTCTTTATAACGATCGAGCGATCTCCTACCGTGTTCATAAGGGCTTTGCCCATGCTGAAGTAGCCTTGTCTGCTGGTATTCAGCGCATGGTCCGCTCTGACCTAGGCGCCGCTGGCGTGATGTTTACTTTAGATACTGAATCTGGTTTTGAAGATGTAGTCTTCATTACTTCAAGCTATGGCTTGGGTGAGACGGTAGTGCAGGGTGCAGTAAACCCTGATGAGTTTTATGTATTTAAAACTACATTGGCCAAAGATAAAAAAGCGATCATTCGTCGCTCTTTAGGTTCTAAGTTAATTCAGATGCAATTTGCACCTAAAGGCTCTGCTGAAAAAGTACAAACGGTTGATGTCACCCCAGAAAAGCGCAATCGTTTTTCTTTGGAAGATGCAGATATCACTGAGTTGGCTAAATATGCCGTCATTATCGAAAAGCATTACGGTCGTCCAATGGATATCGAGTGGGGTAAAGATGGTCAAGATGGCCGTATTTATATTCTCCAAGCTCGTCCTGAAACAGTGAAGAGTCAAGCGGCTGGCCAAGTCGAGATGCGTTACAAGCTTAAAGGCAGCTCCAAAGTATTAGCTAAAGGCCGTGCAATTGGCCAGAAGATTGGCGCAGGTCCTGTGAGAATCATTCGCGATCCTAGTGAAATGGATCGTGTACAGCCAGGCGATGTCTTGGTTGCTGATATGACTGACCCGAACTGGGAGCCAGTAATGAAGCGTGCTTCTGCAATAGTTACTAACCGTGGAGGGCGTACTTGCCACGCAGCGATTATTGCGCGTGAGTTAGGCGTGCCCGCAGTAGTTGGTTGTGGTGATGCGACCGAACATTTGCAAGATGGCATGATGGTTACCGTATCTTGTGCTGAAGGTGATGAGGGTCACATTTATGATGGCTTGATTGAAACCGAAGTCACCGAAATATCTCGGGGCGTATTGCCAGAGATTCCCGTGAAGATCACCATGAACATTGGCAATCCTCAGCTGGCATTTGATTTCTGTCAAATTCCAAATGCTGGCGTAGGTCTTGCCCGCCTTGAGTTCATTATTAATAACTACATTGGCGTACATCCTCGTGCTGTATTGGAGTATCCAAATATAGATCCAGACCTCAAACGGGCAGTAGAGAGTGTGGCTCGCGGTTATGCTAGCCCACGTCAGTTTTATGAGGATAAGTTAGTTGAGGGTGTAGCAACGATTGCAGCCGCTTTCTATCCAAAGCCTGTGATCGTGCGTTTATCTGACTTCAAATCGAATGAGTATAAGAAGTTGATTGGCGGTTCACGTTATGAGCCTGATGAAGAAAACCCAATGCTAGGTTTCCGTGGTGCATCACGCTATGTATCTGCAGATTTTGGCGAAGCCTTTGCTCTTGAGTGCGCAGCAATGAAACGCGTGCGTGAAGAGATGGGTCTTGATAACGTAGAGATCATGGTTCCGTTTGTACGGACCATTAATCAAGCTAAGCGTGTGATTGAGATGATGGAAACGCTGGGTCTGAAGCGTGGCGTCAATGGCTTGCGTCTCATCATGATGTGCGAGATTCCATCAAATGCGATTTTGGCTGACCAGTTCTTAGAGTATTTCGATGGTTTCTCTATCGGCTCTAATGATATGACCCAATTAACTCTGGGCCTAGATCGCGACTCAGGCATGGAGTTGCTTGCAATCGACTTTGATGAACGCGACCCAGCTGTAGAGTTCATGATTGCACGCTCTATTGATGCCTGTCTCAAACAAAACAAATATGTTGGTATCTGCGGCCAAGGCCCATCAGACCACCCTGACTTTGCACGTTGGCTAGTAGAGAAGGGCATTACTTCAATCTCATTAAACCCAGATAGCGTGATTGAGACCTGGAAAATGTTAGGTAAGAATTTAAAAACCTAATCACTAAAGAAGCACACCAAAAGGCCTAGATCGAATCTAGGCCTTTTTTCTGAGAAGCACTAGGCATTTAAATCGCCCCTGGCAATACGACCTTTTTGTACTTCCCATTCACGCTCTTTAGTAGCAGCGCGTTTGTCATGCTGTTTTTTACCTCTTGCTAGCCCGATTTCGCATTTCACATTACCTTTGGAGAAATGGAGGTTGAGTGGCACTAAGGTGTAGCCTTTTTGCTCTACCTTGCCGATCAACTTGCGGATCTCAATGGCATTAAGGAGTAGTTTTCTGGTGCGGGTGCTGTCAGGAACAATATGAGTAGAGGCAGAAAGCAGGGGGGTGATATGGCAGCCGATCAGGAATAGCTCCGCCTTGCGAATGACGACATACGCTTCTTTGATGTGCGCGCGCCCTGCGCGGATGGCTTTGACTTCCCAGCCTTCCAGCACAAGTCCGGCCTCGAAGCGTTCCTCGATAAAATAATCGAAGAAGGCTTTTTTGTTATCGACGATACTCATGGTTATTTAGCTTCCAAGATCGATTATGGCAGACGTCTACAAGACCGTTTTAATTGGGCACTCAGCTGACCGAATGTATGGCTTGGTAACTGATGTGGCGCGCTACCCCGAGTTTTTACCTTGGTGTGGTGGGGTAGAGATTTTTGAGCAAACTGAGACGGTCTTGGACGCCAAAATTAATATTCATTTCAAGGGTATTACCCAATTTTTCCATACCCGTAATATCAACCGCCGCCCAGAAACAATTGATATGGTCTTTGTAGATGGTCCTTTTAAGCATTTTTCAGGGCAATGGAATTTCGTTCCTTTACGAGAAGATGCCTGTAAGGTTGAATTTAAGCTCCATTGGGAATTTAAGAGCGCCATTCTAGATAAGATAATCGGTCCTGTTTTCAGCCATATTGCCGGTACTTTTGTTGATTGTTTTGTGAAAAGGGCGGAGGATCTTGATGGCTAACCGCAGCCTAGATCTATTGATTTGTGATGCCAGAAAGGGTGACCCTATTCTGAGTCAATTCAAGTTCATTCTTCAGGATGGCGAACTTGCTACGGTGGGTTTAGCCTTGGTAAGAGCAGGAATTGCGTCGGGTCAAGATGACCCGGTCTTAGCCAGAAAAGGCTGTTTTGGGGTCTTTGGGAAGCGTAAAGATTGGGATAGCCCCATTTACTCGGGGGATCGTTTGGAGCTGTATTCCCCGCTTTTAATAGACCCTAAGAGCGTACGTCGTAAGAAGGCCAACCAGAACCAGGATGCCAAATTCCAGGCTGCCGCAGCTAAAAGAAAGGCTAGGAGGCTATAATCTGTTTTTGTGACTAGGGGTTTTGTATGCGACTCATTCAAAAAGCACTCACTTTTGACGATGTGCTCCTCGTGCCGGCCTATTCATCGGTACTCCCTCGAGATGCCAGTCTGGCAAGTAAGTTAACTCGGGAAATTTCTCTCAATACACCTCTGGTGTCTGCTGCAATGGATACCGTGACCGAAGGTCGTTTGGCAATTGCCATGGCTAGTGAAGGTGGTATTGGCATTATTCATAAGAACTTAACGCCAGTTGAGCAAGCGCGTGAAGTGGCAAAAGTAAAGCGTTACGAATCAGGGGTTCTGCGTGACCCAATTACCATCGCTCCAGATGTCACCCTTCGCCAAGTGGTTCAACTTTCTCGTGAACATGGCTTCTCTGGATTTCCGGTGTTAGTTGGCAAAGAAGTTGTTGGCATTATTACAAACCGTGATTTACGTTTTGAAGAAGATTTAGACGCTCCAGTAAAAACCAAAATGACTCCACGTGAGCGTTTGGTAACTGTAAAAGAAGGTTGTTCATTAGAAGAAGCAAAGCGCTTAATGAGTCAACATCGCCTAGAGCGCGTACTGGTAGTGAATGACAAATTTGAATTACGCGGTCTCATTACTGTTAAAGATATTCTGAAGGCTACTGAACACCCAAATGCATGTAAAGACAGCGAAGGCAAGCTACGCGTTGGTGCAGCGGTTGGCGTAGGTCCTGATAATGATGAGCGTATTGAGCTTTTAGTGCGCGCTGGGGTAGATGTCATTGTGGTTGATACTGCTCATGGTCATAGCCAAGGTGTTCTAGATCGCGTCAAATGGGTGAAGAAAAAATTCCCACATGTGCAAGTGATTGGCGGCAATATAGCCACTGGCGATGCTGCGAAGGCATTAGCCGATCATGGTGCTGATGGCGTTAAGGTTGGTATTGGTCCTGGCTCAATTTGTACTACTCGAATTGTTGCGGGTGTTGGTGTTCCTCAAATTACTGCGATCGTCAACGTAGCTGCTGCACTAAAGGGCACCGGCATCCCATTAATCGCTGATGGTGGCGTGCGTTACTCTGGTGATATTGCAAAAGCATTAGCGGCGGGCGCAAGTTCTGTGATGATGGGCGGTATGTTTGCTGGTACAGAAGAAGCCCCGGGTGAGGTGTTCTTATATCAAGGACGTTCTTATAAGAGTTATCGTGGCATGGGTTCATTGGGCGCGATGGCTGATGGTTCTGCAGATCGTTATTTCCAGAGTGATATCGTGGCCAATGCAGAGAAACTGGTTCCAGAAGGAATTGAGGGACAAGTTCCTTACAAGGGCAGTGTGCTCGCGATCTTGCATCAACTCACAGGTGGCATTCGATCTTCGATGGGTTACCTTGGTTGCAAAACCATTGATGAGTTACATGAAAAAGCCAATTTTGTGGAAATCACTTCAGCGGGCGTACGCGAGTCACACGTTCATGATGTGAAGATCACTAAGGAAGCGCCGAATTACCACATTGATTAAGGCTGTTTCTTTCGTGCACGACAAAATACTGATTCTCGACTTTGGTTCACAAGTAACCCAATTAATTGCTAGGCGTGTGCGGGATGCACGAGTGTATTCAGAGATCCATCCCTATGATTGTGATCCAGAATTTATTCGTAAATTCATTCAAGAGCAGGGCGGTAAGGGAATCATTCTCTCGGGGGGTCCAAGCTCGGTAACTGAAGCTGGTAGCCCACGTGCGCCCCAAATCGTTTTTGAACTCGGTGTACCTGTTTTAGGTATTTGCTATGGTATGCAAACGATGGCAACCCAGTTGGGCGGTGCAGTTGCATCTGCCGAGTCATTAGGTAAAGCGCGGGAGTTTGGCTACGCTGAGGTTCGTGCTCATGGCCATACCAATCTCCTTAAAGGCATACAAGATTTTTCTACTAGCGAAGGTCATGGCATTCTCAAGGTTTGGATGAGTCATGGCGATTCAGTAACTGCTTTGCCACCTTCATTCAAGTTGATGGCCTCTACTGAATCTTGCCCTATTGCCGGTATGGCAGACGAAGTGCGCCGCTTCTATGCATTTCAGTTTCATCCAGAAGTAACCCATACGATTCAAGGCACTGCAATCATTGAACGTTTTGTGCATGAGATTTGTAAGTGTAGACCTGATTGGGTGATGGGCGATTACATTAGTGAGGCTGTTGAACATATCCGTAAGCAGGTTGGTAGCGAAGAAGTCATACTTGGTTTATCAGGGGGCGTTGACTCTAGCGTTGCTGCTGCTCTCATCCATCGCGCAATTGGCGATCAACTGACTTGTGTATTTGTTGATCATGGCCTTCTGCGCTTGAACGAGGGCGATATGGTGATGGAGATGTTCGCGCGTAATCTAGGTGTGAAAGTGATTCGTGTTGATGCTGCGAAAACTTTTATGGGTAAATTAGCTGGTGTCGCTGATCCAGAAGCAAAGCGCAAGATTATCGGCAAAGAGTTCGTAGAAATTTTCCAAACTGAATCTGGCAAGATTCCGAATGCCAAGTGGCTTGCTCAAGGAACTATCTACCCAGATGTGATTGAATCTGCTGGTAAAGGCAAGAAGGGCGCGCATACGATTAAGAGTCACCATAACGTGGGCGGCTTACCTGAAGATATGCATCTAAAGTTGTTAGAGCCACTTCGTGAGTTGTTCAAAGATGAAGTACGTGAACTCGGTGTTGCTTTAGGTCTACCAAGAGAGATGGTATATCGCCATCCATTCCCTGGACCAGGGCTAGGGGTTCGTATCTTGGGTGAAGTCAAAGCAGAGTTTGCACATCTTCTACAACGTGCGGATGCTATCTTTATTGAAGAGTTACGCAATACGATTGATGAAGCTAGCCAAAAGTCTTGGTATGACTTAACCAGTCAAGCCTTTGCAGTATTTCTTCCGGTCAAATCTGTTGGTGTCATGGGAGATGGCAGAACTTATGAATATGTCGTCGCACTCAGAGCAGTTCAAACGCAGGATTTTATGACTGCGCATTGGGCACATTTGCCACATGACTTATTAGGTAAAGTTTCTAATCGGATCATCAATGAAGTGCGCGGCATCAATCGTGTGGTGTACGACATTAGTGGAAAACCACCCGCAACGATTGAGTGGGAATAACACTTTTAGTTTGCATACTAGATGCTCGAGCTACGTCAAACCGCCCTTGAACTACTAGCAATTACTCATCCGCAAACTAAGGTTGCGCGGGTTCAGCAATTATTTAATGATTACCATCATCAATGTGTTGATCTAGATGCCTCTACTGATTTAAGTTCAAAAGGACTTATTCTTCCTGGGCGTCCATCAAAGCCAGAGTTGGTTCCACCATTGACTGTTCCCAAAAGAAAAATGGATACTCTTGAGGGCAGACTCTCTCTACTCCACTCACTTGCGCATATTGAATTTAATGCAATGAATCTTGCGCTTGATGCAATTTGGCGATTTGCTAATATGCCTGCGCAATATTATGTGGATTGGTTAAAGGTTGCCAAAGAAGAAGCTTACCATTTTAGTTTGATTGAGAATCATCTGCAATCTGCTGGTGTTGCCTATGGTGATTTTCCAGCTCACAATAGCCTATGGGAAATGGTTGAGAGAACGACAGATGCAGTGATTGCCAGAATGGCTCTTGTCCCCCGGACTATGGAGGCGAGAGGTTTAGATGCTGTTCCAGCTATTCGAGATCGTTTTAAGCAAATTAAAGATCAGCAAGTCGTTGAAATATTGGAAATTATTCTCAGGGATGAAGTAGGGCATGTATTAATTGGCAATCAATGGTTTAATTTTTTATGTGCCAAGCAGAACTTATCGCCGATTACAACGTATAAAGAGTTAGCAAGACGATACAGCGCTCCTACATTAAGAGGGCCCTTCAACTTGGAAGCTCGTAAACAGGCGGGATTTACTGCTGAAGAATTAAGTCTACTTGGAACATAATTTATAACTTGGGGCATTCTATGAATTTATCGCGTTTACTACCAGTATTACTGACAGTCATTCTGACGGGGTGTATTTCTTCTCAACCCTATCCTGTTGGAGTTATTTTGCCTTCGCCCGAAGTCACCCCCAAAGTAAGGGCGCCAAAAGTAGGGCAAGAGTGGGTTTATACAGTACGCAACGTATTTAATCAGATGATCGTTGATACTGTTACCGAAAGAGTAGTGGCAGTTGATAAAGAAGTGCGCATAGAACGTACAGGAATCAAAGCAGGCCGTTTACCTGACGAGATTCAATCTCCCTGGGGTTATATTTTGCTAGATCCCCATTGGAATCCTCCCCTATTATTTCAACAGGCAATCCCTGTATGGCCTGAGAAATTAACTCCTAAGTGGACAGGCTTTTATCAAACCCGATATCAAGTTCCCGGCTACCCTGACTCTAGTTATTTCTGGGGAATGGGAGTCACTGCAATTCAGTGGGAGCGAATGACGGTACCAGCTGGACAGTTTGTGACTTTGAAATACCAGAACGAGGCACCTTCTTTTGAGAGTAACGATGTATTTAGGGCGAGTAATTATCGCCAAGAAGATGTTTGGCTTGCCCCTGAGATTGGGCGCTGGGTTATACGCTGGGGCTTTGGACGTTATCAAACTGCTGGGGTCTATTCGACTAACGCTTCCTGGGAAGATTATCTTGAGTGGGAGCTTGTCTCCTGGAAGTAAGTAAAGCGCTTAAAATAGGCGCACTGCTATGTATACCGTTAAAGAACTCTTTCCAACACTTCAAGGTGAAGGTGCCCATGCCGGACGCGCTGCAGTATTTTGCCGTTTTGCTGGCTGTAATTTATGGAGTGGTCGCGAAGAAGATCGAGCAACTGCAGTCTGTAAATTTTGCGATACCGATTTTGTAGGTAGCGATGGCGATGGTGGTGGTAAGTTTGAAACTGCCCAAGACTTAGCGAATGCAATTGAGTCTTCATGGAGAAGTACTTCAGCAGGACCTCAACAACGCTATGTAGTCTTTACTGGTGGAGAGCCACTTTTACAATTAGATGAAGATCTGATTGCTGAGCTACACCAAAAAGGTTTCGAGGTAGCAATTGAAACAAATGGCACTATCAAGGTTCCAAAAGGTATCGATTGGGTTTGTGTCAGCCCTAAAGCAGGCTCTGATTTGATTGTTCTCCAGGCTAATGAGCTAAAGTTAGTCATACCCCAAGAAGGGCATGACTCTTTGGAGAAGTTATTGGCGCGTTTTGAGAAGATGGATTATCGCAATCGCTTCTTGCAACCAATGGATGGACCAAATCTTAAAATGAATACTGTATTGGCTGTGAATCTTTGCCAGAAACGCCCGCTTTGGAGATTAAGTCTCCAATCCCATAAACTCATAGGTATTCGCTAAGGCATTTGATGAGATCTGAATGACAAGTAAACAACCAGAAATCTCCATTACCCGTCGCCTTGAATTTGATTCAGGACACCGCATTCCCAATCATGACGGGCAATGCAAGCATTTGCATGGGCATCGTTACGCCATAGAAGTTACTTTAACTGGCGAAGTGGCAAACCATCCAGGTAAAGCTGATGATGGCATGGTGCTCGACTTTGGGGATATTAAGCGCCTCACCAATCAATATGTGATTGATCTTTGGGACCATGCATTCTTGGTGGCCAAAGAGGATGAAGCTCTAGTTGATTTTTTAGCAACACTGCCAAACCATAAAACAGTGGTGATGGAGCATGTGCCTACTGTTGAGAATTTGGCTCATGCTGCTTTTGCTATTTTGCAGCCAGTATTTAGTAAATCCTTTGGCGGACGCCTTGAGCTTTCCACTCTTCGTTTGTATGAGACACCCAATTGCTGGGCTGACGTACACCATTCCTAATGAAGCAGGCAGAGCTAGATCGCCAGTTCATGGAGCAGGCTTTAGAGCAAGCTGGGCTTGCTGCTCTTGCAGGTGAGGTCCCTGTCGGAGCAGTCATAGTGCGTAATGGCGAGTTAATTTCTAAAGCTTTTAATCAGCCTATTACCAATCATGATCCTAGTGCACATGCCGAAATGCTTGCGTTAAGACAGGCCGCTTTATCTGCAGAAAATTATCGTTTACCAGGCACTACGCTGTACGTCACTTTAGAGCCCTGCATCATGTGCGCCGGTGCAATGTTGCATGCGAGGGTTGATCGAATTGTTTATGGGGCTGCAGATCCAAAAACAGGTGCCGCTGGTAGCGTTTTAGATGTATTCTCATCAAAACAAATCAATCATCAGACTGTTATTGAGGGTGGCATGATGGCAGAGGAGTGCGGTCAATTGTTGCGCGATTTCTTTAAGGAGCGACGTTGAAATCTATTCACTTGATTGCTCCTTCTGGAGCGAGCTTAGATGATAAAAGTCCTTTAGCTGGGATTGACTGGCTAAAGAGCCAAGGTATTGCGATCCAGAATTCAGAATGCGTGCAGCGTGTTCATGAGCGCTTTTCTGGAAAAGATGAAACGCGTTTAAATGAGTTAAATAGTTTAGCGACACTCACTCCTGAGACTGTAGTGATGGCGATGCGAGGTGGTTATGGTATTCATCGCTTACTACCAAATATTGATTGGGTTGGCATTGCCAAGGCTATTGGTAATGGTTTGCAAATTTCTGGCCATAGTGATTTCACGGTATTTCAGTTAGGCTTGCTAGCTAAGACCGGCGCCATCACTTTATCTGGGCCAATGCTGAACTATGATTTTGGTAAGCTCGATGACGGCGGCAAAGCAATTACTCCCGATGAATTTATGTGGAAATATTTTCAAGCTGCTATTGAAGAGCGAAAACTAGATTGCAGCGTATCGGCACCCCAATCCTTTTTGGCCAAGGCCGGCGGTGGCAAAGTTACAGGAATCTTGTGGGGCGGAAACTTAACGGTTTTAGCAGGCTTGGTGGGTACTCCATATTTACCATCCTCAAAACAAACTCAAAATGGCATCTTATTTTTGGAAGATGTGAATGAGCATCCTTATCGCTTAGAGCGCATGTTGATGCAATTACTAGATGCAGCTATTCTGAATCATCAGTCCGCAATCCTGCTAGGGGGTTTTTCTGCTTATCGCCTCTACGATAACGACAAAGGCTATACCTTGGAGCGGGCTATTGAGGCAATCCGTAAACGTTTGCCAGATACGATTCCTATTTTGACGGACCTACCATTTGGCCATCAAGCTAATAAGCTAACTCTGCCTATGGGTGCTCAAGCTAGCATTGATTACAACGCAGCTGGCTTTACTCTCAAGGCGAATTGGTAGATGTGTTTCAAGCAGTTTCTAACGAGAACCATTCTATTTGCGATTACGCTGACTTTTACAGGAGCGTTAATGGCCACTGAAGAGCCTCAATTTGCTATCCTAGAAAAAACACCTCCCTTTGAACTCAGATCCTATGCGCCCATGATTTTGGCTGAGGTGAAAGTAGAAGGCAATTTGGACGAAGCTTCTAGCCAAGGCTTTCGGCTAATCGCTGCCTACATCTTTGGGCAGAACCAAGTCAGTGAAAAGATTGCTATGACCTCACCGGTGGTAGTGGAAGGGCAAGCGCCTAAAAGCGCAAAGATTGCTATGACTTCTCCAGTGACTATTGAATCAAGCGCTGGCCAATGGACTATTTCATTTGTGATGCCTGCTGAATACACTATGGAAAGCTTGCCCAAACCCTTAAATCCTAAAGTACAGCTTCGACAGATTCCAGCGGTAAAGCGAGCAGTGATTGGCTTTACTGGTTTTTACAATGAGAACAAGGTTGCCGAAAGAACTCTGGAGCTAGAGGAGTGGATGAAGACTAAAAATCTTCAGGCAGCTAGCGCACCCAAGTTTGCACGCTATAACCCGCCTTGGACGCTACCTTTTATGCGCCGCAATGAAGTCATGATTGATGTTCGCGACTAGAGGTAGCTTTAAGTAAATTCCTTAAGCTTCGAAACTCTTCAGTAAAAATTGAGCACCACCATCTATTCCTAATGCTTTTGTAAGACTAGGTAAGGCATCTGCCAAATATTTTTCTAGAGTCCATGGCGGATTAATGATGAACATGCCGCTAGCTTGTAGACGACGCTCTCCAGGCGCATTCTCAACTCTTAATTCTGTATGTAGCCATGAACGTTTGTGGCTTGCGGCTATTTTCTTTAAACGATCTGGAAGTCCTGCTGATTCTCTCCGAGAGAGTATAGGGTACCAAATCGCATAGCAGCCAGTAGCAAAGCGTTGCAAAGCTTCCTCCACTGCTACTTCAAGATATCGGTAGTCTTGTTTATCCTCATAAGAAGGATCAATCAGCACTAGACCACGCCTACTTGGTGGTGGCAGTAAACCTTTCAGTCTAGCAAAGCTATCTTCGGCATAAACATCAATCTGTTTTGCCTGTTTTAGCTCACGAATATTGTGTCGCAGAATATCAATCTCTTTGGGATGTAGTTCAAATAACTTGAGGCGATCCTGCGGCCTCAGTAAATGAGCCAAAATAAAAGGTGACCCAGGATAAGTTGTAAGTTCGCCCTCTACGTTTTCTGCTTGAACAAGCTCTAAATATTTTTTAACACTTTCTGAAGTCGGGTGACCTGCCTCGATAAACTTGAGTAGTTTAAATATTCCACCTTCCGCTTCATTGCTCACTGCGGCAAAGCCATCCTTTAGGCTATAGATACCAGCCCCAGCATGTGTATCAATGATGGTCAGGGCACCAGGCTTTTCCTGAAGGTATTCAACTAGATGAATCAGGGTTAAATGCTTGAGGATGTCGGCATGACTGCCAGCATGAAACGCATGTCGATAACTAAACATAGTGAATCACTCTGACTTGGTAAGTGATGTATTGAATTGCGCTTTAATAAAAAAAGCTAAGGTGATTAGCAATATGGCTATTGATGCGTACTGGAGCGGCAGATTAAGTTGATGATCCATGATTTTTGTCAGATGAACATAAATGGCAGTCACACCCCCAATTGCTACTAAACGTAACCAAGCCCCCTTTAGAGAAAAATATTTTTGAGGAATGCCCTTAGCAAATAGAGCTCCCAATAATCCACACCATATTCCAAATCCTGCGCCACCTAATATATCCGTCAGCCAGTGCGCTCCTATAGCGCTGCGCGACAAGCCAACAAAGGCTGCAATAATAAACAGAAGCAGCATAGGTTTGCGTTTATTTTGATCGCAAGAAAAATATAGAGATGTTGCTACAGCAAAAGCCGTTAAGGTATGGCCGGATGGGAATGCATTATGAAGTAGTGGCTCACCCAGGCGATAAAAACTACCATCTGTTAAAACTCCAGCAGGTCTTGGTAGATCAAAATAGTTTTTTAAGATAGTACTTGCAATTGCTGAGATAGCGCCAGCAATGATTCCGGCAGTTAATACACGGGGTGCTAGCAAGAGGAGCGGAAACACAATAGCAAAAACTCCCCATCCATTACCCAAGAATGTCAGCCATACCCAAAGCATATCTGGTAGCAATTGCGCTAATTGATTAATAAATAAAAAGCTACTACTTTGAAGTTCGCTAGAATAGATTGCAAATGCGAGGGTTAGTGGGGCTAGTGGAACAAACCAGACTAATGTCGGAATTGCTTTGTTACTCATTTCAATTAACGACCCTGAACCTTATCCGCATCTTGCAATTGGATGCTGACTTTGTCTAAGACTTGGGCTACGGTAATAGCTTGCATACAAACATTGTCCTGACATGGTGTTTTGCGATGGTTGGCAGCGCTCACACATGGAGAACACGCTAAGTTAGCGGTGATTGCAATCGAGTTTCCTATAGAGCCATAGAGTGCTGGCGTTTCTGGCCCAAACAGGACCACTGTTCTTAATGGTGTTACGGCAGAGAAATGGCCTGGACCAGAGTCATTAGTCACCATTACATCTGAAAGGGTGTAGAGCGGCGGCAGTTCTGTAAAGCTGACTTGACCGGCAAAGTTCAGAGCATTCTTGATATTAGCAACTACGCGTACTTTTTCTACATAAGCAAATTCAGCAGGAGAGCCAGTAATCAAAATAAGATCACTTGGATATTGCTGATGCACGCCTTGAATCAATTCAGAGAAACGTTGTTGAGCCCAACGACGTTGCGGCAATAAATCGCTAGCATTTGGGTTAACTAAAATTAAGCGGTTCTTACCATGGACATAGGTAATACCAGCTTCTTTTGCTAATTTTTCAATTCGCACACGAACTTTTTCAAGCACTACTGGATCGATGACAGCTTGCTCTAGACGTACCTCAGAATCTAGAATCTGAATTTTACTAAAAGGTACCTCAATCTGTTTCGCAAAAGCCGCATGAATCAAAGAAAGGAAATTCTTGGTAATGTGAATATGGGGGTTGTAGTGCACCTTGCGGGTAAGCATAAATCCACGCCACAAACCTTCACCGTGAAAGATGTGATAGCCCACACGATGTCTAGCGCCACACAAGCCAGTGAGCAAGGCGGTAAAGCGCGAAAAGAGCTCCAGATCAATCACAGTGTCAATGCGATGATGTCGGGCAATGATTAAAAATCGTAAGGTATCTTTAATTATGCCGACTAAGCTAGAAGAATCAATTGTAAAAATATTTTCTGGCTTGACGGTATTAAGTAAAGTCAGACTCGCGCGATTGCTCTTAAAGATTAAGAAGAATAGTTCAGCACCACGAGCTTGTGCATTTCGCATAGCAGGGTCAACCAAAATAGCGCTACCCATTTCTGAAAGCTCAATAAAGAGTAATTTTTTGGGGACTTCTGGGGTGCGACTAAAGATATTCTTCACGGTATCCATCAGTGCTACCAATGGGCTAGCGATCGCGCAGAGTGGTACACCGACCCAATGATCGATGGCACGCATGGTATTGACGCTAATAGTCATCGTTTTTCTCTGAAAGAATTATTTTCGTTTTAGTAAAAAGTATGCGCCAGGCAATACTGATAAAACAGTGATTGCACCATAACTGATAGATGCCAATACAGTTAAAGAGGGATTAACACCCCACAGCGCCAACACGGAGGATAGGGTGGCTTCACGCAATCCCCAGCCTGAAATGCTAATCGGCAGCATGAGCAATAAACTGAGTGCTGGCAAACCAATCATCAATCCCTCGATGGGCGCATCAACTCCATATGCCTTCATGCAGAATAAAAGAGTGAGAATGGTCAGGCAGTGAATTCCAACCGCTAAAAAAGCTTGCGCAATATTCGTAGGCCAAGCAAAAGCCAGTTTGATGCCAGGCATTGCATTATTCATTTGCAAACGATCTAGTAGCTTTTGGAGCAATTGACGGCTAGGAGTCCACGCTATGACAAAGGCGATGATCAGTCCTGCGAATAGCATGATGCCCAGTACAGCGTAGCCTAAATCCTGACCCCAAGCAGCTAGAGTTACGCCACCTAGTATTAAACCAATGCCGCCCAATAAATTGTTGCCAGCAAGGCCAAGAAGACGATCAACTAAAGTCATTGCAAAACTCAGTCGTAATTTGGGTGTGGCATGACCTATATCAACTGCATGATGTAGTTCCTCATCTAATTCTTTGGTATCACTTAAGTTTCCTGAGCTCGTGAGATGAGTTGCGGTAATGGCGCGATAGCTATCACCGCCCAATGTACTTGGTAGACCTTGGTTGATTAACCCACCCGCAAAATAAAGACCGATATAAGAATGAATGCGACGCGGGAATCCGACTGCCTGCATCAATAATCCCCAGCGATAGCCGCCGCAGATAAAGGCCGTCATCATGCTGGCCAAAGCAGCTAAAAACCAAATCGGCTCCATTTTGATTTCAGAATCGAGTAGGGTATGCCAATCAATTCCGCTAGTTGCTTTCCATAGAAGTGCAACCGATAGCAAAATACGGATGGTAGGCCATGCACGTTTCAGCATTGATTTCCACCCAGAAGGGGTTTTAGGGGCGGATTGGGGTATTGAACTCATAGGCGTAAGGATAATGCCTTGCGCACCTAAGGTCCTGAATTTAGGCTAATTACTTCGCTGAAGCAGGTCCCTGCCAGTTACTGCAGAGGCTAAAGTCAAATTTAGACAAGACTTGGCCAAAGCGCTGGATTTCCAGGCTGTCTAGGGGCTCGCAGCGTTCGAAGGCTAACTTGCTGCCAACGGGGGGTGAGAAGCTCATGCCAGACCAATTGATAAGAAGAATATTTGCACCCAATGGAAGCTGTCCAAACCAAAAGTCAAATTGATCTTTTCTTTCATCCAACACAAACACTGGAATCGGTTTTGCGTACCACGCAGCACGGCTACCTAGAGTCCAGTTTTGGACGGCAATACCGTCTGCTTTAGTGGCTTGACTTAATTGAGCAGCTTTCTGCCCGGCAATTTTCCAGCCATAAAGATCAGCAATTGGGTTTGATTTAATCGATGCAGAACTAATGCCACCAGATAAAACAAATCCAAAGCCAAGAATACATAGCGCAATTTGAAAGATGAATAAAATACGTATGACAGTTTTGTGCTGAACAGACCATGCTTTAGCTAAACCAATACCTGCAAATGGAGCCAAGCAAAACCAAGCAGGTGTTGTCCAGTGAGGTAGACTGCCGCCACCAGAAAGACTAGCAAAAATGATAAAAGGAATAAAGAAGAACCCCAGCAATGACAATAAAGAAAGCTTTGTTGCATGCATACAGTCTTTAAGAAAGATATAGCTACCCATCAGGAGCAAGGGACCAAACGCGACAATTTGAATACCAAGGAAGGCCCCGAACCTGCGCCATAACCATTCGCCACCGCTGCCATGGGCAATTTGGTACTTAAAGGAAATCCAGTCATTAGCCCAGTTCCAATAGAGTACCGGACCTATTAAGAGTAAAGCAAGAAGCGCTGCTAGCCAGAAACCTATTTTTCCAAGCCATGGTTTTCTGCGAGCGCTAATAAATACAAGCAGTAAAGCAAAAGCGGTAAAGATGGCAGTGTATTTACTTAAGCCAGCCAATCCAAGTAGTGCTCCAGTTAAAAGCCAATCTCCAATTTTGAAGTGGTCTTGAACTAACCAACGAAGTGCCATGAACATCAGCCCAAGACTTAATGGTGCCAACAGAGTGTCTGGTAATAAGCCGATGGCAAGTACGTGTGGCATTGGCGCTGCGATGATAGCGAGAACAGCCATCAGTCCACAAGTGTTGGCTGAAGGTAGTGCGCTAGTGAGGTATCCCGAATTGCGACCTTGGATGAAGTGGTGAATCTCTTGCGTCACTTGATAAACTAAAAGACAGGAGATTACCCAAAGTAACTCGGGTATTAAACGAATGAAACCTTCGGAAGAAGTGAGAGCAACCAGCGGCCACTGAATCCAACCCACCAATGGTGGGTGATCAAAATAGCTCCAAGCTAAATGTTGGGCATATAGTGCGTAATGAGCTTCATCAACCGAAAATTCAACTGAAAAACCCAGGGCAAAATGCACTAGCGCTGCTATGCAAACGCAGATTACAGCCCAACTTGAGGGTGATTGATGGCGCATACATTGATTTTAGACTCACTCGAGTAATTCTTTGGGACAATTAGCAATATGTTGAAATACGTTTTACGCCCCCTGATTCTCGCCACGCTGCTTGCATTAGCTGGCTGTGCTGGTTTTGGTGGCAGTTCAGTTCAAGATGAATCTGGGCAGGCTTTTGATCCTAACAAACTTCCAGCACAGGATGAGCTCCCGAAGTTTTCTGCTGAGACTGCTCGTAAGGGTATGCCTAATGGTTGGAATTTCTATCGTATAGCGCCCTTTAAGAAGAATACGGTTTACCGTCTTGAGAACTACCAAGGTAGAACTGTACTGAGCGCTAATTCCAAAACATCAGCCTCGGGTCTAGCTGTGAAGTTACGTCCAAGGTCGGCAAATAATTTATGGCTACAGTGGGAGTGGAAGGCTTTGAGTGCTATTCCCGAAGCTGATAACGCTGAGCGTTATCACGACGATGCACCCCTCAGAATATTAGTAGCTTTTGATGGTAATAAATCGAAATTGCCATTGAAGGAGAAGATGAACTTCGAGATGGCCAATCTCATTAGTGGTCAAGAAATGCCTTATGCCACTCTCATGTATATCTGGTCTGGAAAATCACCAGTAGATACGATTATTAGTAATGCGCATACCTCGCGCATTAAGATGATTGTGGTTGATTCTGGTTGGGATAACTTAAGTACTTGGCACAAGCATCAACGTGATCTTGCTGCTGATTACAAGCGGGCGTATGGAGAAGCTCCTGGTGAGGTGATTGGGATTGCCTTGTTAACGGATACTGACAATACCAAATCAGAAACGCGTGCTATTTATGGCGATATTGAGTTAGTACGCAAGAATCCAAAATAAAGTTAGCTATGAGAAGGGCGCCAGCGTTTGAGTAAGAGTGCGTTACTTAAGACACAAAAGCTCGAAAGCGCCATGGCGCTCCCTGCCAGCATTGGAGATAGATAGCCAAGAGCTGCCAAGGGGATTCCAGTGGAATTAAAGATAAAAGCCCAAAACAAATTTTGCTGAATCTTTCTCCAGGTCTTTTTGGAGATATCAATGGCATCTGCAACTAAAGTAGGATCTCCGCGCATCAAGGTAATGCCCGCAGCCTGCATTGCAACATCAGTACCCGTAGACATGGCCATACCAACATCTGCCGTGGCTAGAGCAGGTGCATCATTAACGCCATCTCCTACCATCGCAACCCACCTCCGTTCCCCACCCTTTTGAGATGATTGGAGCTTACGAATCATGTCCGCTTTATTATTTGGCATGATTTGTGCAAAGACTTCATCAATGCCAATGAGGTCACCTACTCTGGTTGCCGCCGCAGTATTGTCACCCGAGAGCATGACAGTCTGAATGTGTAGCCGATGTAAAGAGGCAATCGCTGCCTTTGCATTACTTTTCAGCTCATCACCAAAAGCAATGATGGCAAGCGGTGATGATGTGGATTCATTCATCAAAACAGAAATAGTTTGTCCTGCGTCAAAACAAATTTGCGCTTGATGAATAATGTCTGAGTAATGAATGTTCGTGCTGAGCGATGCCACGCTTTGCAAGCAGAGATTTTGCCCAATCCAAGGTCCAGCGCTAGGTTTGCCACTGATGCCAACGCCTGGCAACGCTTTACTCTCAGAGGGCGGGATAGGGCGCAGCCCTTTTTGTTTGGCTGCGTCCAGCAAAGCCTTGGCTAAAGGATGCTCGCTACCCAATTGCAAACCAGCAGCACTAGCTAGGATGACATCTTCATTTGCCGCGCTAGTAAATGAAATTAAATTAAGCAGTCTCGGCTTGCCAAGGGTCAGCGTCCCAGTTTTATCAAAGGCAACAATATTTAACCGGTGTGCAAGTTCGAGAACCTGGGGATCTTTAATCAGAATGCCAAAGCGTGCCGCAATTCCAGTTCCTGCCATGATGGCCGCAGGCGTTGCTAAGCCAAGAGCGCATGGGCATGCAATCACCATGACAGATACTGCCCTGAGTATTGCGATCGATGCAGAGTCTAAATAAAGCCAATTTACTAATCCGGTGATGATGGCAATCACAATCACGCTAGGTACGAATACTGCACTCACTTGATCTACTAATTTTTGGATTGGGGCTTTTTGAGTTTGCGCATCTTCCACTAAAGAAATGATTTGAGAGAGAACGCTTTCGATACCAACGGCTTGCGCTTCAATCACCAAAACACCTTCACCATTGAGGGATCCTCCGATGACTTTTGCATCTATGGATTTTTTAACCGGGGCACTTTCTCCGGTAAGGAGGGATTCATCTATATGGCTAGTGCCAAGCAAAATCAGACCATCCACCGGAATGCGTTCCCCAGGCAATACTAATACGCGGTCTTTAGGAAATACTTGCTCCAGTGGCAGGTCACGATATTGATCTAGTGGAGCGCCTTCTGCAATAGGGATATTTTGGTTGAGTACCTTGGCATGCTCTGGCCACAGTTTTTGTAATGCTCGAATGGCTGCGCTGGTTTGTTGCTTTGCACGAGCCTCTAACCATTTACCTAGTAGCACCATACAAATAATGACAGCTGAGGCCTCAAAATACAGTTCATGCGTCTCATGGGGTGAAACTATCATTTGATACACACTTAAGCCGTAAGCGGCACTTGTACCTAGCGCGACTAGCAAGTCCATATTCCCAGTGCCAGATATCAGTGATTTAAAACCTGCTTTGTAAAAGCGCCAGCCCAAAAAGAATTGCACTGGGCTTGCTAACAGTAATTGCCATTTTGGAGAGAGCGTCCAATGGATGCCAAATAGCATGAGAAACATCGGTAAAAATAATGGCGCGGAAAGAGTAAATCCTAACAAGACTCTCCCTAAACCATCTGTACCCCAAAAGGAGTGCGAAGGATTGAGCTGGGTATTTTTGTGGGGACTACTGAGCTTGGCCTCATAACCGGTTTTTTGGACCAAAGCAATCACAGCATCAATCGCGGTTTCAGAACCAGCATTTAGGCGTACTTTTGCCTGTTCGGTAGCTAAATTGACGCTAGCAGCCTCCACCCCCGGAATGCACACAAGAGCCTTCTCAACCCTAGCTACACAGGATGCGCAGGTCATTCCACCAATATCTAGGGTAAATAAGCCAGAATTCATCTCTTTTGCGGTGCTCATATGGAAGATAATCTACTGCATACCAAACAAAGTCACTTCAAAAGGGTTGATATGTTGAGTCTAAAAGTATCTGGCATGACCTGTGGGGGGTGTATAAAAGCGGTGACCAAGGCGATTCAATCTCAGGATCCGCAAGCCAAGGTTCAGGCAGATTTGGAATCCCAGATGGTCAATCTTGAAACTTCTTTATCTGCTTTGCAGGCAAGTCAGATCATCACGGATGCAGGATTTCCGGTGTCTCAATAATCACCCTTTGAGCTTTGGGTGTTTGAATTTTAAGGTCGGTATCAGCAAATTTTCGCTGGCGCAGTTAATCTACCCGCTATTCATTAAAAATTAATAAAAGTAATTCTGAGAATTTATCCGGAATTACTGCATATAGGAGAAAGTAGTGTCAGTTACTGTAGAAGCTTTACAAGGAGCCCTTAAAGGCTTGGTTGATCCAAATACAAAAATCGATTTTGTAACAGCTAAAAATCTCAAAAATTTACGTGTTGAAGCGGGCGATGTCTCGTTTGATATTGTTTTAGGCTATCCCGCGAAAAGTCAATTTGATTCGATTCGTAAATTGGTCATTAATGCTGTGCGTGAATTACCCGGCGTTAAAAATGTCAGCGTGAATGTCAGTAGCCAGATAGTTGCGCACGCTGTGCAGCGTGGCGTTAAATTATTGCCGAACGTAAAAAATATTATCGCCATTGCTAGTGGTAAGGGCGGGGTTGGTAAATCAACAACTGCCGTGAACTTAGCATTGGCTTTGGCGGCCGAAGGTGCGCAAGTCGGAATCTTGGATGCCGATATTTATGGCCCAAGCCAGCCTATGATGCTTGGCATTACAGGCAGACCAGAATCCATCGAAGAAAACACGATTGAGCCAATGGAAGGCCATGGCTTGCAAGCAAGTTCTATTGGCTTCTTGATTGAAGAAGATGCACCAATGGTATGGCGCGGCCCGATGGTTACTTCCGCATTAGAGCAGTTGTTACGCCAAACCCGTTGGCGTGATTTGGATTACTTAATCGTCGATATGCCGCCAGGTACAGGTGATATTCAGCTAACCTTGTCGCAAAAAGTTCCCGTTACTGGTGCGGTGATTGTCACTACCCCTCAAGATATTGCTTTATTGGATGCGCGCAAGGGCTTGAAGATGTTCGAGAAGGTTGGCGTTCCGATTGTCGGCATTATTGAAAATATGAGTACTTACGTTTGTACAAAGTGTGGCCATGAAGAGCATATCTTTGGTAGTGGCGGTGGCGAAAAAATGTGTAAAGAATATAGCGTTGATTTTTTAGGTGCCTTACCACTTAATTTATCGATACGGGAACAGGCCGATGCTGGGCGCCCCACTGTAGTAGCTGACCCCGACAGCCCTATCAGTGCGATCTATAAAAACATTGCTAGACAAGTCGCCATCCGTGTTGCTACTCTGTCTAAAGACATGAGCAGTAAATTTCCTAGTATCGTTGTCCAAAACACCTAAGGCCTCGAGTATTTATGCGCTTTGCAGTATTAATGCGTAAGCAAAATCTAGATAACCCATGGGTTTCATATCGATGGGCGCCTGCGGAAGTGTTGCCTGATTTTGGACAATTCAATCCTCAAAGCCTTCAAAGTAATTCGATCTCAGGCGAATTTTTAGGGCGTGATGCCGACGGTGAATCTTGGCTATTTACTGGCTTTGAATTAAATCTCTTTCCGGATGAGGCTGAAGGCTACTATCTCACTGTGTCTGCGACAACGCCTGCATGGTTTGTGATGTGGAGATTAGAAGAGGACATCGAGCGTTACATTGATGCGAAATCCCTTGCGCTTGCTAAAACTGAAACGACAATGGCAATACCCCATCGAATTTGTGTGAGCTATAACGAAGCTGCCCGATTGCTAGATGGAGGAGAGTCAGTAGACACCGTGCCTATGAGTGATGAGCATGCTTCTTGGTTACAAGAGTATGTCAATGAGCACTATCACCCTGAGCCCAAAAAGCGTCATCGTCCTGAATCATTTAAGGGTGCAAATCGCCCAGCGGAGGACTAATGGCCGATGGTTTCTTAAATCGCTGGTCTAAGCGCAAAGCTGGCAAGCAAGATGACCTAGTAGAGCAGCCTAAAGAAGCTGTTCAAACTCCTACGCCCATTTCTGCCGCTGAAGAGGTTAAGCCACCAGCATCCCTTGAGGATGTAGAGAAGATCGATCGTTTTGATCCTGACTTCTCTGCCTTCATGAAGCCGGATGTAGATCCTGCAGTACAGCAGGCTGCGCTAAAAAAGATGTTTACCGATCCCCATTTCAATGTGATGGATGGTTTAGATATCTATATAGGCGACTATTCCAAGCCCGATCCTTTGCCCCCAGGCATGCTTGAAAGAATGGTACAGAGCGATATGCTTAACCTTTTCCGCAAGGCGGAGGACACTTCCAAAACAGGGGAAGAGAAATCTGTGGAGCAGGCTGCAGAAACCCAATCTCATGAATCTCTAGAGGCTCAGGACCAAACTGATTTAACATCCACAGATCCTACAGCGCAGACAAAAACTGCTCACTTGGATGAAGTGCCAATAGAGTCCACCCAGAAAAAAACTTAAGAAGATAGTGCATGAGTCAAAAATTAGTCTGTAACTGTAATGGCACCATGCCTTTAGACACAAAGGCACTTGGTGTTCCAGTGCATCGCTCTTTGTGTAGACAAGAGGTCGGCTCTTTTTTAAAGGCACTTGATGGATCGGATTCTTTGGTGGTTGCTTGCACCCAAGAGGGCGCTTTATTTAATGAGTTAGCAGAGCAGTCAGAAAAGCCTTTGGTAGCACCACTACGTTTTGTCAATATTCGTGAAGTGGCGGGCTGGACTCAAGAAGCTAAAGCTTCAGGACCAAAGATTGCTGCTTTGCTTGCTTTAGCGGATATGCCAGAGGCTGAGCCCGTCCCAGTGGTCAACTATGAAAGCCAAGGCAGGCTCTTCATTATTGGTCCGGGATCTTCAGTATTACCTTGGGCAGAAAAACTGAGCGGGTCCTTGGATGTATCTGTCTTGTGTACTGAGCCTGGTGATTTACCCCTGGCGCGTAACTACCCCATCTATACCGGTTCGGTGACCAAGCTAGAGGGTTACCTTGGTAAGTTCTCAGTCGACTGGGATCTGCAAAACCCAATTGACCCAGAAATGTGTACTCGTTGTGGCGCCTGTGTTGAAGTCTGCCCAGAGAATGCAATTGATCTCTCATTTCAGATTGATATGAGTAAGTGCAAATCACATCGTGATTGTGTCACTGCGTGTGCAAGTATTGGGGCAATCTCCTTTGATCGCAAGGAACGCGAGCGTAACGCAGAATTTGATTTGATTTTGGATCTGCGTACTGATCCTAAAATGCGGATGAGTCAAACCCCTCAGGGATATTTTGCTCCTGGCAAAGATCCACTGGAACAGGCTTTAGTAGTCAATCAATTATTGGAAATGGTTGGTGAGTTTGAGAAGCCAAAATATTTTGTCTATAACGAAAAAATTTGTGCACATGGCCGCAATGGCAAAGTCGGGTGCAATGCTTGTATTGATGTTTGCTCGACTGGTGCCATTGGCTCTATATTCAAAAATGGTCAAGGTAGTGTTGAGGTAAATCCCAATCTCTGCATGGGTTGTGGAGCATGCTCTACAGCATGCCCATCGGGCGCAATGCGTTACAACTACCCTAGCGTATCCCATCAGGGCAAAGAGTTAAAGACTATTGCCACAGTCTTTACTGCAGAGGCTAAAAAAATCAGTCAAGCTGCAGCGCCAAGCCTGCTCTTACATACTTTAAAAGCAGGCACTCAAATGATTGATGGCTTGGGCCGCTCTGCACATGTCCTGCCTAAGCAGTTTGAAGGTTTGCCATCATTTGTGATTCCTTATGGCATTGAGCATATTGCCTCTACTGGTTTGGATTTATGGCTTGGCGCGCTCACTTATGGATTTTCTGAGGTAGCCTTGTTATTAAGTGGTGATGAGGATCCAGCTTATCGCGCAACGCTTGAAGAGCAGGCCAAGCTTGCCAATGCCATCTTGAAAGCTTATGGCTTTGATGAGCGTATTCATTTAATCATGGCCCAATCAGACGATGATTTACAAACAGTCTCTAAGGCGATGAGTGCATTGCGCCAGCGTGGCGCTCTGAACCCCATTTGCACTCCTGCCAGTTTTGGTTTGTCTACCCAGAAGCGGGAAACTGTTGAGGCAGTTCTAGAGCATCTTCAAAAGCAGGCTAAGACGCCATTACCAGAGGCAGGTGTTGTCCTACCTAAGTCATCTCTATTAGGTGGCCTACTGATTAATAAAGATGCTTGTACCTTATGTATGTCCTGTGTAAGCAGTTGTCCTGAGGGCGCGCTCTTAGATAACCCAGATGAGCCGATTCTCTCCTTTATCGAAAAGCAGTGCGTTCAATGCGGCATTTGTGTTCAGACTTGTCCCGAGCAGGCTTTAACCCTAAATCCTCGCTTGCAGACCGTTGAGCAGCGCAAACAAAGAACAATCTTGAATGAGACTCAAGCTTTTAATTGCATTAGCTGCGGCAAACCTTTTGGAACCTTAAAGATGGTGGACCTCATGTTGAGTAAGCTGGGTGCCCACGGCGCCTTTGCCGGTGATGCGATGGATAGGCTCAAGATGTGTAGCGATTGTCGAGTGGTAGATATGGTAAAGAAAGAAACATGAGTGAAATTGATAAAGTAGCAGCAAAGGAGGGCTCATCAACCGCAGTAGGGGATGTGGGCTTACCAGAAGATTTGGCGAGAGCGGATCTCTATGGCCTAATCGCTAGATTTTTTCATCTCCCGCCAGATCAAGCACTCTTAGATCAAATTGCTGCCACGGCCGATCAGCAGGATGTTACTGATGAGGCCCCTTTAGCCAAAGCCTGGGTGGACGTGGTTGAAGTGGCTAAAAATAATCCTGCCAAAGCTTGGCGCGATGAATTCGACTTAAATTTCATTAGCGTTGGCAAACCCAACGTTGTGCTCAATGGCTCCTTTTATATGGCAGGACATCTCAACGAGAAGCCACTTGTCAATCTTCGCAGGGCTTTAGACGAATTTGGGCTTGAGGCTGCCCAAGAAATCACTGAGACTGAGGATCATATTTCAGCCCTTTGCGAGGTCATGCGCTATCTGATTGCTGGCGATGATGTAGAGATATCAAACCTTACAAATCAAAGGGTTTTCTTTAATGACCATCTTCGCCCTTGGTATGACGACTTTTGTGATGCTATTGAGGGTATTCCTGAGATGCATCTTTACCACCCCATCGCCGTGCTGACCCGAGAATTTCTGGCCGTCGAAGGTCAGGGCTTTGACATGATTTGATATTGCAGCGCATCAAAGGGATTTCCCTTATTTTTACTAGCCATATAAATATGTCAAAAGTGCAAATTCCAATTACACTTGTTGCAGATCAAGAATTATTAAATAGGAGCATGCCATGAGCACAAAATCCACAGTTGCTTTAAGCGATGAAACAAAACCATCACGCCGTAAGTTCTTTATTGGTGCAGGCGCCACTGTGGGGGCTGTTGCAGTCGCCTCACAAACCTCGATTGGTAAAGCTGTTATTCAAGAAATTGGTAGCACAGTGAAAAGCAAAGGCGAAGGCCATGCGATTACTGCGCACATGCGTAAGTATTACGAAAGCACCATGCTTTAAATAGCTAATTACTGCTAGATATTGATTTCACCATTACTAAATAAATAAAAAAACTTTCTCAGGGACCACATATGAGTCTGACTCGTAAATCCAATACCCCCCAAAGCAGTCGCTCCACATCACATCTGATTGGTAGCTTATCGCGCGGCTTAAAAGCAGCGGTACCTACGATGGATCGCCGAACTTTCCTGAAGCGTTCAGGAGTCGGTGTTGGAGCCGGTATTGCTGCTAGCCAATTAAGTTTTGTGCAAAAGGCATCAGCCGAGCAAAGCAAGGCAATGCTAGATGGCAAAGGCAAGATCGAAGTCAAAAGAACCATTTGTACCCACTGTTCAGTAGGCTGCGCAACAGATGCAACCGTCGAGAATGGTGTTTGGGTTCGTCAAGATTCCGTATTTGATTCACCGATTAATATGGGTGCCTACTGTGCTAAAGGGGCTTCATTGCGTGAGCATGGTCATGGTGACTATCGCCTTCGTTATCCAATGAAATTGGTTGATGGAAAGTATCAGCGTATTTCTTGGGACCAAGCACTTACTGAAATTACTGCTCAGATGAAAGAGCTGCGTACTAAGTACAGCCCAGATTCACTATTCTTCATTGGCTCATCTAAGCACAACAACGAACAAGCCTATTTGCTGCGTAAGTGGGTTTCTTTCTTTGGTACTAACAATACAGACCATCAGGCTCGTATTTGTCACTCCACAACTGTTGCCGGTGTAGCGAACACCTGGGGCTATGGTGCGATGACCAATAGCTATAACGACATGATGAACTCTAAAGCTGCTATGTACATTGGTTCAAATGCTGCAGAGGCGCACCCAGTCTCGATGTTGAGCTTGTTGCATGCTAAGGAAAATGGCTGCAAAGTGATTGTGGTTGACCCACGCTATACCCGAACAGCTGCAAAGTCTGATCAGTTCGTACGTATTCGTTCAGGCACTGACATTCCTTTCCTGTTTGGTGTTCTGTATCACATCTTTAAAAATGGCTGGGAAGATAAGAAGTACATCAACGACCGTGTTTACGGTATGGATGAGATCCGCAAAGAAGTAATGGAAAAGTGGACTCCTGCAAACGTAGAAGAAGCTTGTGGCGTTCCAGAAGCAGAAATGTATAAAGTGGCTGAAACTTTATCGAAGAATCGTCCTAGTACTGTAGTTTGGTGTATGGGTCAAACGCAGCACACCATTGGTAATTCCATGGTTCGTGCCTCATGCATTTTGCAGTTAGCCTTAGGTAACGTCGGTAAATCGGGCGGTGGTACGAATATTTTCCGCGGCCACGATAACGTTCAGGGCGCAACAGACGTAGGTCCTAACCCAGATTCATTGCCTGGCTATTATGGTTTGGCTGCTGGCTCATGGAAACACTACGCAACAGTATGGGGCGTTGACTACGAGTGGATTAAAGGTCGCTATGCTCCAGATATGATGGAGAAGTCTGGCACTACCGTCTCACGTTGGGTTGATGCTGTTCTTGAAAATAATGACATGATTGATCAGCAGACCAATGTCAAAGGTTTGTTCTTCTGGGGTCATGCACCTAACTCGCAAACTCGTGGTCTTGATATGAAGCGTGCGATGGATAAGTTGGATCTCTTGGTTGTGGTTGATCCATATCCAAGCGCAACTGCTGCGATGGCTGCAATGCCTCCAGTAGAAGGACAGACAATCAACAAGAATCGCAATGTGTACTTATTGCCTGCTGCAACCCAGTTTGAGACAGTTGGAACTGCTACAGCTTCTAATCGCTCATTACAGTGGCGCGAGAAAGTGATTGATCCTCTCTTTGAATCGATGCCTGATCATGTGATCATGCAAGCTTTTGCTGATCGTTTAGGTTTTGGCGAGGAGCTATCAAAGAACTACAAGATGCTCAATTCTAAATTTGCTGGTAAGCAATGGAGAGAGCCTGAGGTCGAATCTATCTTGAGAGAAATTAATCGTGGTGTATGGACGATTGGTTACACAGGTCAAACTCCAGAGCGCTTGAAGGCTCATATGAGAATGGTTGCTACATTTGATCCGAAGACCTTAAAGTCACGCGGTGGTGTTGACCCGGTAAGTGGCTACGACACTACTGGCGATTACTATGGTTTGCCTTGGCCTTGTTATGGAACTGCTGCAATCAAGCATCCAGGCTCACCAAATCTCTATGACACTAGTAAGAGTGTGATGGAGGGTGGTGGTAACTTCCGTGCCAACTTTGGTATTGAGAAGGATGGCAAGACCTTACTGGCAGAAGATGGCTCTTACTCAAAGGGTTCCGCAATCAAGACAGGCTATCCAGAGTTCGATCACGTATTCGTGAAGAAGCTCGGTTGGTGGAATCAGTTGACTGAAGATGAGCAAAAAGCTGCTGAAGGTAAGAACTGGAAGACTGACTTGTCTGGCGGTATTCAGCGCGTCGTTATGAAGAATGGTTGTCATCCATTTGGTAATGCGAAAGCTCGCGCAGTTGTTTGGAACTTCCCGGATGCAGTTCCAATTCACCGTGAAGCTCTTTACAGTACTAATGCACCGATGATGCGTAAGTACCCAACGTCTGCGGATAAGAAGAATTTCTGGCGTTTACCAACGCTTTACAAGACCGTTCAGGATCAAAACTTGAGCGAGAAGTTATATGAGAAGTTCCCAATTATTTTGACCTCAGGTCGTTTGGTTGAATATGAGGGTGGTGGAGACGAAACTCGTTCTAACCCATGGTTGGCTGAGTTACAACAAGAAAACTTCGTGGAGATCAATCCTAAGGCAGCAGCAGCTCGCGGTATTAAGAACTGGGATTATGTTTGGGTGAAGTCTCCTACCGGCGCCAAGATTAAAGTTCGCGCAATGGTGACTGAGCGTGTTGATCAAGAAACTGCGTTCATCCCATTCCACTTTGCAGGCTGGTGGCAAGGCAATGACTTACGTAAGTACTATCCAGAAGGTGCTGCTCCAGTTGTCTTGGGTGAAGCGGTCAATACTGCAACTACTTATGGTTACGATCAGGTGACGATGATGCAAGAGACTAAAACCACTATGTGTCAAATCGAAAAATTTGCCTAAGTTAAAAAATAAAGTCAGGAGAACACA
>CAIUOP010000036.1 GCA_903900805.1 uncultured beta proteobacterium
AGCACCACGGAAAATAAAGGGGAAGCACAAGACGTTATTTACTTGATTTGGAAAATCAGTCCGACCCGTCGCCATCACTGCATCAGGACGCACTGCCTTGACTTCTTCAGGCAGAATTTCTGGGGTTGGATTTGCTAAGGCAAAGACCAGTGGCTTAGGAGCCATCTTCTTCACCATATCTTGCTTTAATACGCCGCCAGCAGATAGCCCCAAGAAAATATCAGCGCCTTCAATGACTTGATCCAATGTGCGCAGTTCAGTCTCTTGGCAGAATGGCTCCTTCTCAGGATCCATTAATTCTTTACGGCCTTTATAGGCGACACCTGCTAAATCAGTTACCCAAATATTTTTGCGGGGGATACCTAGATCAACTAATAAGTCCAAGCACGCTAATGCTGCAGCGCCAGCACCGGATGTCACCAGCTTTACATTACCCGCATCTTTGCCAACTACCTTGAGGCCATTAATGATTGCTGCTGCAACCACAATCGCGGTGCCATGCTGGTCATCATGAAAGACCGGAATCTTCATGCGGGCTTGTAACTTGCGCTCGACTACAAAACAATCAGGCGCTTTAATATCCTCTAAATTGATACCGCCAAATGTTGGCTCTAATGCAGCAATGATTTCAACTAACTTATCAGGATCGTTTTCATTTACTTCAATATCGAAAACATCAATACCTGCAAACTTTTTGAACAGAACAGCTTTCCCCTCCATCACGGGCTTACTTGCTAGCGGCCCAATATTTCCCAAACCGAGAACGGCGGTGCCATTGGTAATCACACCAACTAAATTTCCACGAGCGGTATATTTGAATGCATTAGCAGGATCTTTAACAATCTCTTCGCAAGGAAAGGCAACACCTGGGGTATAGGCAAGCGCTAAATCGCGTTGATTGGTCAGCTGCTTCGTTGGGGCAATCTCAATCTTGCCTGGAGTTGGAAACTCGTGATACTGAAGTGCGGCCTCTCTTAAGGCTGCAATTTGTTGCTCTTTATTCGTTTCTTTGCTCATCAGCGCACTCTTTGGTCAGACGGATTGGAGATTCCAATTCTATTCCTCTCGAGCACACCCTTCCCAAGAGCCATAAAATGGGATATGCATTCTAAATCTAGCCCCCTCGGTGAATTTGATCTCATTCAGCGTTTCTTTAAAGCGGGTGCAGATGCCATGCGCTCCAATAAGGAAAAAGTGATTGCTCTTGGTATTGGTGACGATTGCGCCCTTCTCATGCCAGTCGCAGGTGAAGAAATTGCGATTACGAGCGATATGCTGATTGAAGGCAGGCATTTTTTGCTTGGCGCCAATCCTGAGCTATTGGGCCACAAAGCCCTAGCAGTCAACCTTTCAGACCTAGCAGCCATGGGTGCAAAGCCTCTAGGATTCACGTTGGCAATCGCTCTCCCCAAGGTGGATGAAGTTTGGCTTGGTACTTTTGCTAAAGGCCTCTTTGCGATTGCAAATCAGTATTCCTGCCCCCTCATCGGTGGTGACACCACTGCTGGCCCACTCACTATTTCCATTACGGCATTCGGTAGTATTCCATCCGGAAAAGCTATTCGCAGATCTGGTGCAAAAGTGGGTGATGACATCTGGATATCTGGAACTGTTGGTGATGCAAGACTTACTCTTGCTGCACTGCGTCATGAAATCAATCTACCTGAGGATGACTTAAAGCAAATAGAACATCGTATGCATAACCCAACTCCGCGCGTAGAGCTGGGCATAAAAATACGAGAGATCGCAAGCGCCGCCTTAGATATATCGGATGGCTTACTTGGTGATCTACAACATATTCTCAAACAATCTGAAGTAAGCGCCGAAGTCTTTTTAGGCCAACTTCCAAAATCTGCAACTTTACAAAAACAAAGTGAGGATATTCAACATCAATTTGCTGCTAGTGGTGGCGATGATTATGAAATCTGCTTCACTGCTCCGATTGAGAAGAGAGGCGCAATAGATGAGATCAGCGCAGCACTCAATTTACCTCTCACTAGAATTGGAAGCATTACAGAAAAAGTTGGTGTAATAGAAAAATTGTCTTTACTCAATAAGAATGGTGACTTATTAGACGATGTCAAAACAGCAGCATTACTTAAATCATTTGACCACTTTGCAAAATGAATATTGCTAAAGATCTCAATCCAGTGATCCCCACCTTTACGTGGGTCAGGCAAACGGCTAGTCGTACTATCGCCTTTGGTTTTGGTTCTGGTCTAAGCCCGATTGCGCCCGGGACCGCAGGCACTCTATGGGCTTGGGCAGCCTTCTTGGTAGGTGAGTACTTCCTTTCTACTGAAGACTTTATTTGGATTATTGGTGGTGGATTCCTCTTAGGGTGTTGGGTCTGCGGTCATGTCAGCGAAGAGTTGGGCAAAAAAGATTTCGGCGGGATTGTTTGGGATGAAATCATCGCCTTTTGGATTGTGCTTATTTTTATCATGCCAAGCAATATTTGGATGCAGGTAATCGCTTTTGGACTCTTTCGTTTTTTTGATGCCGTCAAGCCTGGACCCATTGGAATGATTGATCGCTACTTTAAAAATTGGGAAAACAATGATCATCCTCCATCCTCTATATTTCAAATCATTTGGCATGGATTTGGGATTATGGTTGATGACCTTGCTGCCGCCTTCTTCACACTGTTAGTCATTGCTTTGATACAAAAGATGATTCCACTATGAGCTCGATTGATCACGCTAAAACACTGGCCCAGCTTTTACTTGCTAGAGGCTGGAAGCTTGCGCTAGCAGAGTCTTGCACGGGCGGCCTTGTTTGTGCCACCCTCACAGAATTATCTGGATCAAGTGAGTGGTTTGAACGCGGCTATATCACCTATAGCAACCAAGCTAAGACAGAGTGCTTAGGGGTTCCTGCAGGGCTGATAGAGTCTCATGGAGCGGTCAGCGAGGCTGTGGCTAAGGCAATGGCGCAGGGGGCCCAGCGCAATGCTGGCGCGAATATAGGTGTTTCGATTACGGGGATTGCTGGGCCAACAGGAGGCACAGCAGAAAAACCTGTGGGCACAGTTTGCTTTGGGTGGGCCATACCAAATGCTGCGGGTGAGCCTGTCAGTACTTGTGAAACCAAGCTATTTAGCGGAGATAGGCAAGCAATACGGCAACAAGCCACTGAACATGCTTTAGTGGGTTTACTTCAACTACTCAACAAATAATTACTTCATCCAGCCTTTGCTATAGAAGTAGCCTAGCGGAATAACAGCTGAAATAATCATAGCACCAATTGCCATTGGGTAGCCCCAAGTCATGTCCAGCTCAGGCATGTGTTTGTAGTTCATACCCCAAACACTTGCCAACAATGTAGGCGGCATTAAGGCAACCGATACCACCGAGAAGATCTTGATAATCTTCGATTGATTCAAGTTAATGAAGCCGACCGTAGCATCCATTAAGAAGTTAATCTTATCGAATAAGAACGCTGTATGGTTTTCTAAGGAATCTATATCGCGCAAAATTTGACGCGCCTCTTCCTGTTGTTCATCCGATAGCAACTTGCTGCGCATCAAGAAAGATAGGGCTCTGCGGGTATCCATCACATTGCGACGAATGCGCCCATTCGTATCTTCTTCTTTAGCAATAGTCTCTAGAACCTCTGCAGCGTCAGCATCATTAATACTGTCAGAAAGTACTCGCTTACCCGCTTGTTCAAGATTTTCATAAACCTCTTCCAAGGCATCAGCAGAGTACTCGGCATCAGTGGAATACAAATCGAGCAATACGTCTTTTGCATTGCTGACTGAACCAGGACGTAAACGAGCACGCAGTCGTACCAAGCGGAATACTGGCAAATCTTCATCGTGAATCGAGAACAATACTTGCTTGGTCAGAACAAAAGCGACTCGCACGTTGCGAGAGGTTTCTTCTTCATCCAATAAGAAATCAGTACGAATATGGAGGTGGCCATCGTCAGCCTCAAAGTAGCGAGCAGAGGCTTCTAAGTCTCCCAAGTCATCCAACTCAGGCAAAAGCACCCCAAATGCCTCTTTAATCCAAATAAGTTCGTCTTCCTCTGGATCAACGACGTCGATCCAGATAGGATTAGCGTATTGCAACAATTCATTGCGATCTTCGACTTGCTCTTGAGAGAGGCGGCCATTTTGCAGGACGAACAAGTTGATCATGGTGAACTCCTAAGGAATGTGCGCTAGTTTATCCTATACAACATGACAATTTCACTAAAATAAGCCAAATCCAATGAACTCTCGCTCAAATACCTTTAACCAGCAACTCCAATCTGCATGGGCTTCCCAAGGCAGCATGCTGTGTGTTGGTTTTGATCCTGACCCCAAGCGCCTGCCCTCATCCCTCCAAGGTAAACCTGAGGGGATATTTGAGTTCTGCCGAGAAATCGCTGATGCTACTGCCGATTTAGTATGCTCATTTAAACCACAGTTTGCTTACTTTGCCTCGCAAAGAGCCGAGGCCCAATTAGAAAAGCTCATTGGGTACCTGAAGGATAAATATCCCCATATCCCCGTCATCCTAGATTCCAAGCGCGGAGATATTGGCAGCACCGCTGATCACTACGCCCTAGAGGCCTTTGAGCGCTATGGGGCCGATGCAGTCACTGTGAACCCCTACATGGGCTTTGACACAATCGAACCCTACCTCAAGCATGCTGGTAAAGGAGTTATCGTACTTTGCCGCACATCAAACCCCGGTGGCTCAGATTTGCAATTTCTGCATGTTGATTCAGGTAAGCCACTCTATTTGCATGTGGCTAAGCTGGCCTCGCAACAGTGGAATAACTCTGGTCAGATCAGCCTCGTAGTTGGCGCCACTTTCCCTGAAGAAATTGCCAAAGTACGTGCCATTGTTGGTGACATGCCTTTGCTCATTCCAGGTATTGGCGCTCAAGGGGGCGACATCGATGCAACCATTAAAGCAGGTCGTATTGCTGGGGCACCTGGAACTGGAATGATCATCAATTCCTCAAGAGCGATTTTATATGCGAGCTCTGGCAGTGATTTTGCACAAGCCGCAAGAAGTGTAGCGCAAAGCACACGCGATGCGCTCAGAGCCGCTACCGCAAAATAATCTGTGTACCCACGAATGATGTGGCTATTTATTTCCTATTTTGAGGCGCTGGATAGGGCGCTAAAGCAACCCGATCCATATTCTCTAAGATAAAGTCTTGTCGAGTTGGAAAATGAATATTGGCCTTACGACAATACTGGGGTTTATCAAAACACTTAGGGGCTGGCAAGGCAGAACCTAAAGCAGCAGCTTGATCCCGGTCCAATATAGCTGGCGTCTTTGCAAAATAATAATGGGAGGCGGATCCGATACCGAAAATTCCCTCGCCCCACTCCACTGAGTTGAGGTAAATCTCAAATAGTCTTTGCTTAGACAGGGTTAACTCCAAAAGTCCAGTAATGATGAACTCTTGTCCTTTGCGCAAATAATTTTGCTCGGAAGAAAGAAAGAGGTTTTTTGCTAACTGCTGTGTAATTGTTGAGCCACCGCGCAAAGCCGTCTTAGAGCTATTACCTAACTGCGCTTTTTGCTGATTCTTTTCCCAAGCTTTTTTCATATCTTCGAAGCGAAAGCCTTTGTGCTGAAAAAAGATATCGTCTTCACTAACTAGTACAGCGCGCTTGAGATTGTTGGAGATCTTATCGTAAGGTGTCCATTCAGAATAAACAGGGCAAGACCAATGCCATGAACACAAGCGCCAACGTTCAGCTCTTTGAAACGCGGTGCTAGCTGGATCAAGCTTGATCCATAAAATAATCTGAATAGCAAAGTAGAGCTGCATCGCCAAAAAACCACAGAGCAAGCATTTGACTAAATAAGTGAGCCAACGCATCAAAAATTCAACTAAGCGAGTAAGTTAGCTACGAAGTTTGGCTAATACTGCGCGTGGATCAATTGCCGTAGCCAATTGTTCGCCGCGCCACAGTAAGAAAGCATCAGCAGCTTGTTCTACTAACATTCCCAAGCCATCGCTAACTCTTGCGCCTTTTTGCAAAGCTTGCTGCATAAAGGCAGTAGATTTTCCGTAAACCATGTCGTATGCAAAAGAGCTTGGTACAAAAATATTAGCTACTGCCTGGGTGCTTAAAGGGGATTCGTCGGTTAAGCCTGCAGCGGTCGCATTAATGATCAGATCAAATGGATATGGCGTGGTGGTGGCATTCTCCAACTCTAATAAGGTTCTAGACTCGAGAGCAACTTCTTGGGAGGCCGCAAGATCAGCAAATAACTTCACTAGTTCATCTGCTTTTGTATTGGAGCGATTGGCAATCACAAGACACTTCGGCGACTGCTGTAGTAATGGGCCAACCACTCCACGGGCAGCGCCACCCGCGCCCAATAGCAAGATTCTGGATTGATGAAGCACAATTCCCTGAGCCAATAAATCACGCACAAGACCGGTACCATCAGTGTTGTCACCATAAATCTTGCCATCTTTTATCCACAAGGTATTTACGGCACCAGCAAGCTGAGCACGGGAAGTCAATACATCAGCAAATACTTGGGCATCTAACTTAAAAGGTACGGTGACGCTCATACCTTTGCCTCCAGCATCAAAGAAAGATTTTGCTGCTACGCCAAAAGCATTGATGTCGGGTTGTAAACGCCCATAGTGCATTTTTTGCTTAGCCTGTTCTGCGAAGCGTCGATGGATGTCTGGAGACTTGGTGTGAGAAATGGGATTACCCGCAACCGCGTAGACATCCGTTCCCACAAAAAGGCTTGGGTCAGTATGCAGATCAGCGGGATTTAATGGGTTCATGATGACTACAGAATAAGCGAATTTATGAGCTATTTTTCAAAAAATTAACGTCGCAACTCTAGGCGATCAGCGCCATCGCGAGAAAATTCAAAGGTAGAGACCCAATCGAGCACATCGATCTGATTGCGCATTTCAGACGGAAATGGGCCGAAGGGGGCTGAAGCGCGCACGATAGCAATTGCCTGTCGATCTAACTCAGGGTTGCCTGAACTGCGACCGATCGATAGGCCCTCCTTGCCTTGCGCATTCGTTGTAATTCGTCCTTGGGCATCAACGCTCACCACAATCACTAAGCTACCGTATAGAGGACGGCCATTGGCACGTGGAAAAAATGCACTGCCATAGGCTTCGATCTTTTGACGCATTGAGTCGTAGTAATGTGCAAATGTCACCGCTTTAGCATTGGTGCCTGTTAAGACTTTACGTCGTGGTTCGCGCCCATCTGCCTGCAAACGTTTAGCCAACTCAGCTTCTAGAGAGTTCAGTTGTGGAGCGATTTTTTGATCGTCCCCGCTCTTTCGCCCTCCCGAACGGAGGCGCTCTTCATTCAACCTTGCTAACATTTGTTTTTGCTGTTTTTCCAAAATCTCAAGTCGAGCCTCGGCACCCAAGCGAGCGCGGTGCAAAGCTGTTGCATCTTGATTTTCGGTTTTACCACCACCCTGCAAATCGGCTTGGGCTAACTTATTTGCTTCCTTAGGGGGAGTTTTATTACTAGCATTTACCAGCACTACACTGAGCGGTGTGTTGAGGCGACGGTTTTCAATCTCTCCAAATCCCCAGCGAACCGATAAAAAAATCAGATGAATCAAAAGCGATATACATAGTGCCAAGCGAAATGGATGGCGCTGCCAAGACATCTGCAAGTAAAGCATTATTTTGCTTAATTTTTCAGGCATCACAAATCCTGACACTTTAGTCTGCGCTACCATTTTCTTCAGAACTGACTTCAGGTACTTCGACTTTAGCTTCAATTTCTAGCACTCTGACCGCAGCGCTCAATTGCAGCAAGTCAATGTCTGCCAATAGAACCTGAGCACGAGTCATGCGTGGATGGCTTGCCAATTCTGGAATTGGTAGATGCAGTGGCACTAACTCTACTCTCGACATGCCTTCCTTTAAATGGCGTACATACATGTTTTTAGATTCGCCGTCTTGCAGAGCCCAACGCAAGCACCAATACTTCTCTAACTTATCTTGATATTCACCATACGTTTGATAACAAGACTCAAAATCCGCGGCAATACCCATCAAAGTAGCATCGTGGGGTGGAAAAGGGGCGACCATCTTGGCAGTCACACCATGTTTTGCTAAAGCAATGAGTTGCCATTGATTCACTAAATCAGAATAACGACGCAACGGAGATGTGCACCACGCGTAGTAATCTAAACCTAGGCCTTCATGCGGACCTGGGGTAGTTTGCATACGTGTGCGCAAAGGGCCCCAACCTTTCTGGGTTCTAAATAAGCCCGGTAAGCCATGATCAGCCAAAAGCTGACCGGAAGCGCTGTTACAGAAAATCATCCATTCAGCAACAATCGTATCGAGAATAGATCCACGTTGACGCGCTACGATCTCTACATGCTCTAAGCCATTCACATCTTTAATTTGAAAATAGAAATCTCTCGCTAAGGCATTCGGGTCAATAAACCCCAATTGCTCTGCACGAAGGCCATTAGCTACACGCTTTTCTTGGCGCCCAGCATGCAAATGTTGAGCAGTCCTCCATAAAACGGAGAGCTCTTTACGATAAGGATAGGAAGTACCTTCATCAGCCAAACTTTCCTCACTGACAAGATGCTCAATATTCTCTAGGCGTAAGTTGGCTACCATTGGCACCATCTCAGTTCGCATTTGCAGCGAATCTTTATTTATTTCGCCTGCTGCATCAATATCAACGTAGATCGATAAGGCGGGCCTGGGTGCGCCCTCATCCAAAGAAAATTGCTCGATGACGGAGTCAGGCAACATCGTGATTTTGTCACCTGGGAAATATACAGTCGACATGCGACTTCGCGCCACGTGATCCATAGGATCATCTTTGGCAATCACTAAACCAGGCGCAGCAATGTGAACGCCAATACGATGACCCCCATCTGCTAGCTCTGTTACCGATAAGGCATCGTCAATTTCCGTGGTTCCAGCGTCATCAATCGAAAAAGCTTTTACATCTGCAATGGGTAGCTCTGCAATTGCAGCCGCATAGGCGGCTTGGTCAACTGCAATACTTTGACTATGTGCAGACCCATTAGGAAAATGTGCTTTAAGGAACATGCCTTGGTGATAAGCCAGAGGAGAATCAATCGCGCCACAACGAATCATTAATTGCGCAGGAGATTCGCCAGTCTCATTGCAAGCAGCCATCAAAGCTTTATAGGCAGAAGTATTTTTATCGGCTGAGAACAATAATTGCTGAGCAGAAGACTTGAGCGCCTCTGGGAATCTACCAGCCACCAACTCTTGTTGCCAAGCAGACTGCTGCTCTAACTCTTTTTGCTTGCGCTCAAGTGCAGCTAAGCCAGCATGCAATTGCTCAAGCGGTGCTCTCTGAAAACGTCCACGCCCCTTGCGGCGGAAAAATACTGGAGCGCCTTGCAAAGCGATTCCTAAAGAGACTTGCTGAGGGATGGTAGCTTGTGCGCCAAAATACTCTTGAGAGACATCTACTAAACCAAACTCTTCATCTGGTGCGCAATCCCAAAGTAGCTGTAAATCAATCTCTTTAGATAAAGTAGTAGCCTCGTCCATAACCGCCTGAGCTTCAGGCCTTTCAAAGCGTAGCCAAACCTCCTTGGCTTTAAGTTTGATCTTTTTTCCAGTAAGGCTTGTGGCCTGCCAAGACTCAGAGTCTCCTGAGCCTGCTGCAGACTGCACTGTGGCAATCTTGATATCGCCGCCTTCTTCGTATACGAGGTTCATGCTTAGAGAGAGATTCCGCCGCTAACCTCTAAAGCAACCCCATTGATAAAACTGGCCTCATTACTAGCCAAAAATAAATAGACATTAGCGATTTCTTCTGGAGTACCCAAGCGACCAAGCCAACTGCGCCTCTCAATATCTTGCAA
The DNA here is from genome assembly GCA_903900805.1 of uncultured beta proteobacterium. Classification (GTDB taxonomy): domain Bacteria; phylum Pseudomonadota; class Gammaproteobacteria; order Burkholderiales; family Burkholderiaceae; genus Polynucleobacter. Next base: position 9,828 of record CAIUOP010000036.1, read on the forward strand.
AATATTTTCTGGCATTGCTTTAACCATTTCGGTTCCAATAAATCCTGGGCAAACAGCATTCACCCGAATACCTTTAGGGCCAAGCTCGCGCGCCCAAGTCTTGGTAAAGCCAATCACGCCAAATTTAGTTGCTGAATAATTGGTTTGACCAAAGTTACCGTATATACCAACGACACTAGATGCATTCACTATCGATCCCGAGCCTGCTTCTAGCATATGCGGGACTATTAACTGCGTGCAATTAAATACGCCTTTGAGATTGACATCAATCACCGCATCAAATTGCACCTCTGTCATCTTTACCAAACGGGCATCTTGTGTGATGCCCGCATTGTTAATCAAGATATCAATACGGCCATGTTTTTGCATCACTTGATCTACTACCGCTTGAATACTCGCCCGATCGGTCACATTCATGGCATAGGCCTGGGCATTCGGAATTTGTGCAGCGGCAGCCTTTACAGACTCTAGATTCATGTCTGCAAGGATTGCTATGGCGCCCTCCTGAGCAAAGCGCTGTGCTGTAGAAAATCCAATTCCTTTTGCAGCGCCCGTAATGATTGCCACCTTATCTTTTAATCTGTTACCCATTATTTACTCTCTGTATTTTGATTTACCTTAATCATGCCTATTAAACACCAATCGCTTTTAATATTTTTTGATGTACGCCACCAAATCCGCCATTACTCATTACCAGGATGTGATCGCCAGGCTTTGCTTCTTTTGCAACTGCATTGACTAAAGCATCAAGATCGTCAAAAGCGTGCGCCTTGCCCTGCTCTTTTGTATTTAGTGGTGATAACACTTCAGCCAAGTCCCAGCCTAAAGACTCCTTACCAGTATTAGCGCCATAGGCAAATACTTGATCGGCCTGTTCCAAGCTGCCGGGCAGCTGAGCCTTCATCACCCCAAGCTTCATCGTATTGGAGCGGGGTTCTAATACGGCTAAGATGCGCGCTTGACCAACACGACGCCGCAAACCATCTACAGTTGTCGAAATAGCAGTTGGGTGATGAGCAAAATCGTCATAGACGGTAATGTTATTTGCAACGCCAATAGTTTCAAGACGTCGTTTGACATTCTTAAATTGTGCCAAAGCACGCGCGGAATCTGCCGGTGCAATGCCAACGTGGTTTGCTGACGCAATTGCTGCCAATGCATTGAGTTGGTTATGTCGGCCCATCACTCCAGAATCTGGAGCCCATTTCACGGTAGCGACTTCTTGACCAGATTTACACACAATAAATCCATCGCCAGCTTGGGAAATTAATGACCATTCGTTGCTAGCCTCTTGGCCGAAGCGCTCTACAGGCGCCCAAGCACCGCGTGTGAGCACACTTGCTAAGGCTGGCTCTTCGCCGTTCACTACTAATAAACCATCACTGGGAACAGTCCGCACAAGATGATGAAACTGGGTTTCAATAGCAGCAAGATCAGTAAAAATATCTGCATGATCAAACTCTAAATTATTCAATAAAGCAGTGCGTGGTCTATAGTGCACAAACTTACTGCGCTTATCAAAAAAAGCGGTGTCATATTCATCAGCCTCGATCACAAAATATTGGCTCTCACCTAAGCGTGCAGACACAGTGAAATTGAGCGGTACACCACCAATTAAATAGCCTGGCTGATAGCCATTGAATTCCAAAATCCAAGCGAGCATGGCTGATGTGCTTGTTTTGCCATGGGTACCAGCAACGGCTAAAACATGCCTGCCATATAAAACTTGTTCGCCGAGCCACTGCGGGCCAGAGATATAAGGGAGTCCTTGATTCAGAATGGCCTCCATCAATGGGTTGCCACGAGAAACCACATTGCCGATCACAAATAAATCCGGCATTGTTTCAAACTGTAATAATTGATCTGGTGAAAATCCCTCAATCAATTTGATACCCTGAGCCTCAAGTTGTGTACTCATTGGTGGATACACGTTAGCATCACAACCAGTGACACAATGTCCGGCTTGCCGAGCGATTGCGGCAATGCCGCCCATGAAAGTACCGCAGATGCCCAAGATATGTATATGCATCTACGAATTTTAGCGAAGGAGTTGCAATGAACCGAAGACAATTACTGACCATCTGCGGAATTAGTCTTTTGGCACTTTTGGCAGGCGTAGTTACTTCGCAGTGGATTTCTAAAACTGGTTTAGCGAGCGAACCTTCTGTAAAAGCCTTTTTTGCCAATCCCTGGCAAACCCCTGATGGAAAACCAGTGAACTCTGCCGAATGGCAGGGAAAAGTCCTAGTTGTGAACTTTTGGGCCTCTTGGTGCCCCCCTTGTGTTGAAGAAATGCCCACTTTGGACCTGCTTTCCCAAGAGTATTTGCAGCAAAATGTCTTATTTGTCGGTATCGGTATCGATTCACCCTCTAATATTCGTGAATTCCTGAAAAGTACCCCTGTTACCTATCCGATTGTGATTGGTGGCTTAGAAGGGAGTAATCTCTCTAAACAGATGGGTAATACCCAAGGAGCCCTCCCTTACACAGTGATTATTAATCCTAAAGGCAAGGCAATATACACAAAATTAGGAAAGATAAGCGAAGAAGAGCTCAGAAAAGCAATTAAATCCGCTTTTTAGCGAATGATATGAATTTTTCAATGCTGGAAGTTGCCTTTTAATTGCTCAAAAATAAGGCAATTAGGGTATTTCACATCAATATCTCCTTCTAAAAATGACCAAGCTTCCTTTTTTCAGAATCTTGAGAAGGTATACTTGTTTCGTAGCATTCGAAGCAATAAATACCAAACTGCCTCTAAAAACAGGGATCTATGTCGAAAAAAGCTTCAATTCTCGTAATTCAGGGTCCTAACCTCAATCTATTGGGCACTCGCGAGCCAGAGGTTTATGGGACAACTACCCTTAAAGACATTCATCAAAAGCTAGAGGAGCTTGCTAAAGCTCAAGCCGTAGACCTGAGCACCTACCAAAGTAATCATGAAGGCGAGTTAATTGACCGCATTCAAAAAGCCAAACAAGATGGGGTGAATTTCATCATCATCAATCCAGGCGCATTTACCCATACTAGCGTTGCCTTACGTGACGTTTTAGCCGGAGTAGCCATCCCTTTTATAGAAATCCATTTATCTAATATTCATCAGCGTGAAGAGTTCCGAAAACATTCCTATTTATCGGATATCGCTACCGGCGTCATTTGTGGCCTAGGCGCCATTGGTTATGAACTGGCATTGCAAGCAGCAATTGCCCGTTTATAAAAATAAGTCAATCTAAAGCATTACAAAAGAGGAAGCACTCACATGGATCTGAGAAAACTAAAAACCTTGATCGACCTTGTTTCTGAGTCAGGCATTTCTGAGTTGGAAGTTAATGAAGGTGAAGACCGTGTCCGTATTGTTAACGGCGGCTCCCCAGCGCCCGCTGGACAAGCGGTTCATGCAAATCCAGCGCCCGTTCATGCTGCGCAAGCTACTCCCGTAGCAAATCTGGCACCAGTAGCAGCTCCAGTTACTGAGGTACCTGCTGGTGAAGCTGGCTTTGTTGCTCGCTCGCCCATGGTGGGTACTTTCTATCGCGCCCCAAATCCAGAGTCCCCAAATTTTGTCAGCATTGGTGACACAGTAAAAGTAGGTCAAACACTTTGCATCATTGAAGCGATGAAACTACTCAATGAGATTGAATCAGAACACGCCGGCGTGGTTAAAGAAATTCTTTGCGAAAACGGCCAAGGTGTTGAGTTTGACCAACCACTATTCATCATTGCTTAATCTTTTAAGCTTCTTTGCTAATCCATATTCATCTAACTCAGAGCTGCCATGTTCGATAAGATTCTGATTGCCAATCGGGGAGAAATTGCTCTCCGTATCCAACGCGCATGCCGTGAGTTGGGAATTAAAACTGTAGTGGTCTACTCCACTGCAGATAAGGAAGCGAAGTATGTGCGGCTTGCTGACGAGGCCGTTTGTATTGGGCCTGCACCATCGCCCCAGAGTTATCTCAACATGCCAGCTATTATTTCTGCGGCTGAAGTGACTGATGCTGAAGCAATTCATCCAGGTTACGGATTCCTCTCTGAGAATGCTGACTTTGCTGAACGTGTAGAGAAATCAGGCTTCGCCTTCATTGGCCCAAAGGCTGAAACAATTCGCTTGATGGGCGATAAGGTTTCCGCTAAGCGCGCCATGATCAAAGCAGGGGTTCCTTGTGTCCCTGGATCTGAGGGAGCTCTTCCTGATAACCCAAAAGAAATTATTGCTACTGCCAAGAAAGTTGGCTATCCAGTCATCATTAAAGCTGCTGGCGGTGGTGGTGGTCGTGGTATGCGGGTTGTTCATACCGAAGCAGCCCTCCTCAATGCCGTCAATATGACGCGTGAAGAAGCGGGCCGTGCTTTTGGTAACCCAGAAGTCTATATGGAGAAGTTTTTAGAAAAACCTCGCCATGTTGAAATTCAGATTCTGGCCGATACCCATGGCAATGCAATTTGGTTAGGCGAGCGTGATTGCTCTATGCAGCGTCGCCATCAAAAAGTGATTGAAGAGGCGCCTGCCCCAGGCATTGATCGTCGCTTGATCACCAAAATTGGTGAACGCTGCGCAGAAGCCTGTCGCAAAATGGCTTATCGTGGCGCTGGCACTTTTGAGTTCCTTTATGAGGATGGCGAATTCTTCTTTATTGAGATGAATACCCGCGTTCAAGTTGAGCACCCCGTCACAGAAATGATTACGGGTGTCGATATCGTTCAAGAACAGATTCGGATTGCGGCTGGCCTGAAATTAGCCTACCGCCAGAAAGATATTGTGTTTCGTGGCCATGCAATCGAATGTCGTTTGAACGCAGAAGATCCCTTCAAGTTCACCCCAAGCCCAGGAAAAATTGGCTCTTTCCATATGCCAGGCGGTCCTGGAATTCGGGTTGATTCTCATGCTTACAGTGGCTATGTTGTGCCCTCGAACTATGACTCAATGATTGGCAAATTGATTTCTTATGGCAATACGCGTGAACAAGCGATCCGCCGTATGCAAATTGCTCTCTCCGAGATGGTGATTGATGGCATCACCACCAACGTGCCCTTGCACCGCGAATTAATGCTTGACCCTAACTTCATGGAAGGCGGCACCAGCATTCACTACTTGGAGCATCGCTTAGAAGAGCAAGCCGCAAGCCGCGGAAAATCTTAACTAATGCGAGTGGCTCATGTCTTATCGTGAACTGGTCTTCACGGTAGTTGCTGAAATAGCCGAACCATTAGGCGATGCACTACTGGAGTTGGGGGCGCTATCTGTCACCATAGAAGATGATTCGGCCGGTGGATACGATGAGAATCCACTGTATGGAGAGCCTGGCCTATCACCTGAAGTGCAAGCCTGGGATAGATCAGCAGTAACAGCCCTCTTTAATCCAGAAATAGATGCCTCAGGTAGTACGCAATTTATTCCTGAATTACTCGCCTCCTTAAAAGAGTCTGGCTTTAACTTAGCAGCTCCCCAAGAAAAAATTGTTGAAGAGCAAGATTGGGTAAGACTTACCCAAAGCCAGTTCGCGCCCATTCAAATTGGCAAGCGCATTTGGGTCGTACCATCTTGGCATGACTCTCCCACCGATCCAAATGCGATCTGCTTAGCGGTCGATCCAGGTTTAGCTTTTGGTACGGGCAGCCACCCCACTACGCATTTATGTTTGTTGTGGCTCGAAGAGCACCAAAAACTCGGCCAGCTCAGTCTTTTAGATTACGGTTGTGGCTCAGGCATTCTCGCCATTGCAGCTGCAAAGCTTGGCTGCAATCCCGTAGTAGGTACCGATATCGATCCTCAAGCAATGCTTGCAGCACGTAGTAATGCCCAAATTAATAACACTGTCATTCAGTTTGTTCTACCAAATGATGATGCTCCAGAGCTTGCAGCAGAAATGAAATACGACATTGTGATGGCTAATATTTTGGCAAATCCTCTGCAAGTACTTGCCCCAGCATTGGTAAATAAAATATGCCCCGGTGGACAAATTGTTTTATCTGGGGTGCTCGCTCGCCAAGCTGATGAAGTCATTGCCACCTATAGTCAGTGGCTAAAACTCTCAATCTGGAAAGAAAGTGATGGCTGGGTTTGCTTGCATGGAGTTCTATCCAAAGACAAACAGAAGAGTACAAATATCCATTTTGCTGCATCTGCGCAAAAAAAGGGTGTGAAGTTTGCTTTACTAGCCTGCTTTTTTGTTCTCCTTCTCGTATTTGGTGAACATCTTTCCAGAAATTCTTTACTCGCAACATTAGCGCCGCAGATAGATGGCACATCAAATTCTTTTTCTGTGACTGCGTTTTCTGTTTTACAAGCTGTGGATGAAAAAATATGTGGTGCACTAGGATGCGTAAATCGCCCTGTAAGCGATTTTGCTGCATGGAAAATAACTTCAGCCACACTATCCCCTGAAAACGCGCGAGAGGGCCTTAAAAGCGGTGCAAATCAATCAATACTGCAAGTTGAAATACAAAATCGTCTTGCACTCGCCGTTTTTCCCCCAAATTTAGAAATTTCTCTCACTGATGCAGAGGAATCTGAGATCACATCAATTCGCTTCACTCCAAAAGAATGGTTACCTATTGCCTGGCAAGAATCTCATCTTGATTTTTTGCGCGCTGGTATCGCTTCAGGAGAGTTAATCAAAGCCCAACTGCCGATCCAATTGCCGCAAAATGCCGCTGGCTATCGGGTGAGGGTTGTTTACCCCTAAAAGATCCTCAATGTTGCTTTTCTTTATTCTTAACTCTGATTCATATTCATCTCTTACAGAAAGTAATTTATGGCTAGCTTGATCTGTGGCTCTGTTGCCTACGACACCATCATGAACTTTGAAGGCAAATTTGCTGATCAAATCCTGCCTGAGCAGATTCATATTCTGAATGTGGCCTTCTTGGTGCCAACGATGCGCCGAGAATTTGGTGGTTGCGCAGGAAATATTGCGTACAACCTGAAGCTTTTAGGTGGCGATCCAATCATCATGGCAACTGTTGGCGGGGATGCTATCCCCTACATAGAGCGCCTTGAGCAACTGCAGATTGATGCTAGCCACATTCGTCAAATTGAACATGCATTTACTGCACAAGCGATGATTACAACCGATCAGTCTAATAATCAAATTACTGCTTTTCATCCAGGGGCTATGGATGAATCCCATCTCAACCAGGTTTCTGCAGTAGTGGCCGAGCGCAGCAAAAACGCCAAGGGGGCCGCTAAACTCGGGATCGTTGCGCCAGATGGTCGTCAAGGGATGTGGGAGCACTGCCATCAATTAGCACAAGCCAATATCCCATTTATCCTTGACCCAGGCCAAGGATTACCGATGTTTAACGGTCCAGAACTGCTTGAGTTAGTTGAGATTGCAAGCTATCTGGCTGTCAATGACTATGAAGGTGAAATGCTTGCTCAAAGAACTGGGCTGAGCCTGGCAAAAGTCGCTGAACGAGTGAAGGCTTTGATTGTGACCAAAGGGGCTGAAGGTGCCGATATCTATTCCGCGGGCAAATGTATTTCTATTCCACCCGTTCCAGCGGCAAAAGTCACTGATCCAACTGGATGCGGCGATGCTTTTCGTGGTGGCTTACTTTTTGGACTAGAAAACGGCATGGACTGGGAAACTACTGGGCGTCTAGCCAGTCTGATGGGTTCAATCAAGATTAGTCATCAAGGACCACAAAACCACCAATTGAGTAAAGATCAGATTGCTGAGCAGTTCAAATCCGCTTTTGGCTTTAGCCTATAAGGAAAGTTAAAACATCCTAAGCCAGGCTAGTTAGGCAATAAAAAAGGGGTCTCTATGAGACCCCTTTGAACTTCTTACCACCCGTCTAAAGTTAAAACTTAAGGACGAGTGCCAGTTGGGAAGGGCCAAGCAGCGGCAGTTGTTACTGATGCAGCTTTCTTAGCCGCGGGCTTTTTTGCAGCAGGGCCCGCTTTCTTCGCAGCAGGTTTACTTACTTTTTTTTAGCTACGCGCTTCTTTTTAGCAGCTGGACGCTTTTTAGCGGCTGGCTTCTTTTTTGCAGCTTTTTTAGCGGCTG
>CAIUOP010000037.1 GCA_903900805.1 uncultured beta proteobacterium
CTTCTTAGCATTGATCTTCTGTTTGATGGTGGGTACAGCGGCATTGCCACATATTCTGATGCGCTATTACACGACTCCGTCGGTAAAGCAAGCACGTGAGTCTGTGACATGGTCATTGTTCTTCATCTTCTTGCTGTACTTTACCGCGCCTGCTTTAGCAGTCTTGGTGAAGTATGAGGTCTTTACGATGCTGGTCGGAACGCCATTTGATCAATTGCCGGCCTGGATTGGGCAGTGGGCTAAGGTTGACCCCGCCTTGTTATCGGTAACAGACGTTAATAAGGACGGTATCTTCCAATTGGCTGAGATGACTATTGGTGGTGACATCATTGTTCTGGCAACCCCAGAAATTGGTGGCCTACCATATGTTATTTCAGGTTTAGTAGCTGCTGGTGGTTTAGCAGCAGCGCTATCCACTGCTGATGGACTACTGTTGACCATTGCAAATGCCTTATCGCACGACTTGTACTACAAGATGATTAATCCAAATGCACCTGCTGCACGGCGTGTTTTGATATCAAAAGTCTTGTTGCTTGTAGTTGCGTTAGCCGCAGCCTATGTGGCAGCTCAAAAGCCAGCAGATATTTTGTTCTTAGTATCTGCAGCCTTCTCGTTTGCTGCCGCAGCGTTCTTCCCAGCTCTGGTGCTCGGCATCTTCTGGAAACGCGCTACTAAGGCTGGTGCTTGCGTTGGTATGACGCTTGGACTCGGAATCACGTTCTATTACATGGTGACGACTCAGGCTTGGTTAAGGGGTATTTTCGGTGTGACTTCGCCAGTTGAGCTTTGGTACGGTATCCTACCGATCTCTGCTGGTGTGTTTGGCGTACCTCTTGGATTTGCAGCGATTATCTTGGTGAGCTTGGTAACCCCAGCCCCACGTAAAGATATTCAAGAGTTGGTCGATCACGTACGTTACCCAACCTTGCGTGGTGATATCAATACGGAAGCTACTTAAGTAGTCAGATTGCTTCTCGGGTTCATTCCCGAGGCTTTATCAACCCGCTCTTCGGAGCGGGTTTTTTATTGCTCATCAAGCCCTACAGAACCCCAAGTAATTGAGATTTCATCTTTATACTGATCAGAATGACTCCAACCACAATCAATATTGTCAGTAGCGCCATCTTTGCAGTGGCGGTGATACATACTTTTTCAACAAAGTTTTTTGAGCACCTGGCGCACAAGTATCCAAACCATTCTGGTATTTGGCATTTGCTTGGTGAGGTTGAGGTGGTATTTGGTTTTTGGGCGATGGTGTTGGTGTCATTCTTTTTTGTCTACAGCGGGCATGATGGGACGATCGCCTATCTTGAGAAACTAAACTTTACCGAGCCGCTATTTGTCTTCGTGATCATGATCATCGCAGCGAGTAAACCCATTTTAGAGTTTTGCCTTTTCTTAGTATTACGAGTGACTGCTTTGCTCCCCGTCAATAAATCAGTTGGATTTTTATGGGTCACACTCACGCTAGTGCCCTTGCTTGGTTCATTTATTACAGAGCCCGCTGCCATGACGGTAGCCGCCTTGCTCCTACGTAATTATTATTTTTCGAAGCATATTTCACCTAAGTTGATGTATGCGGCCCTTGCTGTACTGTTTGTGAATATTTCGATCGGCGGGGCATTAACTCCCTATGCAGCCCCTCCCATCTTGATGGTCGCGACCACCTGGAAATGGGATCTCTGGTTTATGCTCCAGAATTTTGGCTGGCGATCTGCACTAGCAGTGGCTACTAATTCTGCCTTACTCGCATTGATCTTTTTTAAAGAATTAAATGCCTTTAGCATCGAGCCCAAAGAGAAAAAAAATGATGCGATTCCCTTTGGCGTGATTGCAATCCATTTAGCATTTTTAGTTGGAGTGGTGATATCAGTACACCACTCAGTTTTATTTATGGGTTTATTTTTATTCTTTGTGGGCTATACCGTAGCCTACGCACGCTACCAAAACCAGCTGATTATTCGCGAAAGTTTATTAGTAGCGTTTTTCTTGGCCGGTCTTGTGGTTCTGGGCGGACAACAAAAATGGTGGTTGCAATCCCTCTTGGTGAATTTAGATTCAACTTCGGTTTATTACGGCGCTACCGTCCTTACTGCAGTGACTGATAATGCTGCGCTCACCTACTTAGGGTCGCTAGTTGATGGACTCTCCGATGAATTTAAATACTCCTTGGTTTCAGGTGCCCTTACTGGTGGCGGCTTAACGGTGATTGCCAATGCCCCCAATCCGGCAGGCTACTCAATTCTGAAGCCCAACTTTGAAGAGGGTGTGATTAGCCCGCTCTACTTATTTTTATATGCGCTACCGCCAACGATCATCGCCATCATCGCATTCCGCTTTATCTAACTCTCAGCTCAGCAAATTCAAAGTTCATTACCCCCCAGGTAGCGAGCCTTCTTTGCAGATAAAATCAAGACATGTCGAAATTTTGGAACTTTGTTCTTTTTCAGGCGGGCTGGTTTGCTTGTATTTTGGGCGCCGCTCATCAGCAGGTACTCTGGGCGGTGATCGGCAGTCTGATATATATTGCTTTTCATATTTGGCGCTCTCAGACCCCAAAACTGGAGCTCGGCTTGTTGCTAAAAGTCCTCTCTTTTGGGATTCTGACCGATAGCCTGCTGATGTATTTAGGTTTCCTCGACTTTAAGGGTGCCTGGCCTTCTCCTGATGTATCACCAGCATGGATGTGGGCACTTTGGCTTTTAGTGGCCACCACCCTCAATAGCTCCTTATCTTGGCTAAAGAGTAAGCCTGTCCTAGGGGTAGTTTTAGGGGCGATTTCTGGTCCCCTATCTTATGAGGCTGGAATTCGATTAGGGGCGGCAAACTGGGGTTCTGGGTCCCAAATTCTCGGTTTAGGCCTCATTAGCGTGATCTGGGCAATAGCAATGCCCCTCTTTTTCTATTGGGCTCGCTCCTCTATCAAGCCTAGCCTAGTAAAAAATCTGTAAATTCCTTTAAAAAGTCGCTTGCAAATACTACTGTTTTTATATACAGTAACTTCTAAGTTGTGAAACAGTAGATAAAACTTCGGGAAAAAGCCCAACATAAAG
>CAIUOP010000038.1 GCA_903900805.1 uncultured beta proteobacterium
CTTATCTGTGTTTGCTGGGGTGGGCGAGCGTACTCGTGAGGGTAACGACTTCTATCACGAGATGAAAGAATCAAACGTTGTCGATAAAGTGGCAATGGTATTTGGTCAGATGAATGAGCCTCCAGGCAACCGTTTACGTGTTGCATTGACTGGCTTGACAATGGCCGAGGCATTCCGCGACGAAGGCCGTGATATTTTGTTCTTCGTTGATAACATCTATCGCTATACATTGGCTGGTACCGAAGTTTCCGCCTTACTTGGCCGCATGCCTTCTGCTGTGGGTTACCAGCCTACCTTGGCTGAGGAGATGGGCAAGCTGCAAGAGCGTATTACTTCTACGAAGACGGGATCTGTTACCTCTATTCAGGCCGTGTACGTGCCTGCAGATGACTTGACCGATCCATCACCAGCAACAACCTTTTTGCACTTAGACTCCACGGTTGTGTTGTCACGTGACATTGCTGCTTTGGGCATTTATCCAGCGGTTGATCCTTTGGATTCAACGAGCCGTCAGCTGGATCCACAAGTAGTTGGTCAGGAACACTATGACGTAGCACGTGAAGTGCAGATGACATTGCAGCGCTATAAAGAGTTGCGCGACATTATTGCTATTTTGGGTATGGACGAATTGTCACCAGAAGATAAATTAGCCGTATCACGTGCTCGTAAGATTCAACGCTTCTTATCACAGCCTTTCCACGTTGCTGAGGTGTTCACTGGTTCACCAGGTAAATATGTGCCTCTGAAAGAAACTATCCGCGGCTTCAAGATGATTTGTAGCGGTGAGTTGGATCATTTGCCAGAGCAGGCGTTCTACATGGTAGGCTCAATTGATGAAGCCATTGAGAAAGCTAAAAAGCTTTAATCGCTTTCATCTAGGGAAATTATGTCAAACATATATGTCGACGTAGTGAGTGCCGAGAAGTCCATTTTCAGTGGAGAGGCCAAGTTTGTGGCTCTTCCAGGCGAAAGTGGCGAGCTCGGCATCTTGCATGGCCACACGCCATTAATCACCCGTATTCGTCCTGGTTCTGTTCGTATTCAAAAAGCAAATGGCGACGAAGAGTTCGTGTTTGTTGCGGGCGGCTACTTAGAAGTTCAACCAGACCGTGTCACCGTATTGGCTGATACTGCTATTCGTGGCCACGATCTTGATGAAGCAAAAGCACTAGAAGCGAAGAAGCGCGCAGAAGAGGCGATGCAAAATCGTGGCACGGACTTTGATTTGGCTTTGGCCCAGTCTGAGTTTGCTATGGCAGCCGCCCAATTGGCTGCAATTGCGCGTTTTCGCCGTAAAAAATAATCGTTGGCTAGCCCCTTGTTATTAAATGATCGATTTTTAAGAGCCTGCTTGGGCGAAGCGGTTGATCAAACACCGCTTTGGCTAATGCGCCAAGCTGGCCGCTATCTCCCCGAATACAATGCCACGCGCGCTAAAGCTGGAAGTTTTCTAGGGCTTGCTAAAAATCCCGCCTATGCAACTGAGGTAACTCTTCAGCCTTTGGATCGCTATCCATTGGACGCAGCGATTTTGTTCTCCGACATTTTGACCATTCCAGATGCTATGGGATTAGGTCTCAAATTTGCTGCAGGTGAAGGCCCGAGCTTTGATCACCCTCTTCGCACTGAAGAGGCGGTAAAAAAATTGCGTGTCGCCGATATGAGTCAGCTGCAATATGTATTTGATGCCGTATCAGAGATTCGCAAGGCATTAATACAAGATGGCAAGCAACGTGTGCCCTTGATTGGTTTCTCTGGCAGCCCATGGACATTAGCGTGCTACATGATTGATGGCTCTAGTTCAGAAGATTTTCGTCATGCTAAAACCATGATGTTTAGTCGTCCTGATTTATTGCAACATATTTTGGATATCAACGCTCAGTCAGTCGCTGCATACTTAACTGAACAGTTGAAGGCTGGCGCACAAGCGCTGATGATTTTTGATACTTGGGGCGGCATGCTCCCAGATGGTTGGTATCAAAGAATGTCATTGGCATCCATGCAAAAAGTGATAGCGCTACTGCCTCGCGAACATGAAGGCAGAAAAGTTCCCATCATCATGTTTACCAAAGGCGGCGGAATATGGTTGGACGATATGGCACAGGTTGGCGCTGATGTCATTGCCATTGATTGGACCATGTCACTAAGTCGTGCTCGTAAACAGTTGCTCGCATTAAATAAACCTTTGGCATTACAAGGCAATCTAGACCCCCTAATTCTCTTCTCTGAAGCAAAACAGATAGCTGCGCAGGCAAGCCTATTACTGGAGGATTTAGCGAGCGCCCCAGCCCTTAAATCAGGCTTGCACCCGCTTGATGGGCATATCTTCAATTTGGGCCATGGAATCTCCCAATTTACTCCGCCTGAAAGCGTAACTGCATTAGCCGAAACAGTAATCCAACGCTCAAGAGCGCTTAGATCGAAGCAATAATCCTGAGTGGCTGCTAACTTGCGGCTGGAATTTTGTAACAAAAGTTATGCACAGATTGGTGCAAATTTCAAAATTCATGAAGATTCGGAATAAAGGTAAACATTAACCTCCGAAAGTGTTTGTAATGCCTTGATTTATATATATTTTTAATAAAAAAGCTCAAAAACGGTGCGCCTTAGCTAACTCATAAATTAGCTTATAAATCAAAATCATTGGATGATATCCACAGACTTATCCACAGGTAAAAAGAAAGACTGAAGTAAAAAATGGCCCCACCAATTGTGGTTCAGGTAGTTGTTGATAAGCCCTTGGCCCAGGGCTTTGATTACTTGTGGGATTCTGAAAGACTGGGATCTGCCCCAGCTATAGGACAGCTTGTAGAGCTTCCTTTTGGGCGCTCAAACTTGATAGGTATAATTATAAAAGTGGGTACTCACTCTGATTTTGAGATAGATAAGCTCAAGTCAATTAGCAGCTTGGCTCCCCTCCCCCCTTTAGACCCAGCAGCCCTAAGGCTGATTAACTTTGCAAGCCAGTACTATATTCATGGGCTTGGCGAAACGATCATTCCAACGATTCCGCAGATGTGGAAAAAGCCAGAAAACTGGGAAAAGATTCCCCAAAAACTGATAGCCGCATTAGACAAGAAAAAGAAAAATCCTCAGCAAGAGCCAAGCGAAGGCTTTATTAAAGAGGTAGACCTCAATGTGGAGCAAAAGCAGGCCTTAGAAAAATTACGTCAATGCAGTAGTAATAAAAAAGAATTTAAAGCGGTTCTTCTGCAGGGCCAAACTGGCAGCGGAAAAACTGCGGTCTTTTTAAATTGGTTAAGCGAGGTCTTAGATGATGCTCATGCACAAGTATTGCTCCTGGTTCCCGAAATTAATTTAACCCCGCAGTTGGAGCGAAGGGTGCGCGCCTATTTTCCCGATAAGAAAATGGTGCTACTACATAGCGGCGTAACAGAAAAAGAAAGAGGCATTGCTTGGTATGAGGCAATGACAGGTAAGGCGCAGATTATTTTGGGTACAAGATTAGCGGCATTAACCCCGCTTCCAAATCTTTGCGCAATTGTGGTGGACGAAGAGCACGACCCATCCTATAAACAACAAGACGGTATCCGTTATTCGGCACGAGACCTTTCAGTTTGGCGAGCGCATGATGTGAAAGTACCAATTTTGCTTTCATCAGCCACACCATCTTTAGAGACATGGTTGGCAGCCAAAGCTGGTCGCTATGAGTACATCCGCTTAGATCAGAGGGCTCAGGGGGCCAGCTTACCCAGAGTCCACCTGATTAATACGCGTGACCCTCAGAGTCACTATAGCCCAGGCGATGTTGAAAAACCCCAAAGCAAAAGCCTGATAACTAAGACGCTAGCTAAGGCAATCAGTAAAAATTTAGAAGATAAAAAACAAAGTCTCATATTAATTAACCGCAGAGGGTATGCCCCAGTCTTAAGCTGCAGTGCTTGCAGATGGCTTTCCCAATGTCAGCAATGCAGTTCATATATGGTGATGCATAAAGCAGGCGCGCTGACTAAAAAATCCGTGTTGAGCTGTCACCATTGCGGCCTAGTAAAGTCTATTCCAAGCCACTGCCCTGATTGTGGAAATGCTGACCTCAAAACCTTGGGGCAAGGTACGCAAAAGATTGAGGACGCTATTGAAGAGATGTGGTCTGGCGCCAGAGTCTTGCGGGTTGATACGGACTCCAGTAGAAGTAGTAAAGGTGCAGAAGAGCTCTTTCAAGAAATTCATCAGGGCAAGGTAGACATCGTGGTTGGCACGCAAATGATTGCCAAAGGACACGATTATCAAAATATCGGACTCGTAGCTGTATTGGATGCGGACGGGAGATTGTTTTCTCAAGACTTTAGAGCAGCAGAGAGGTTATTTGCTCAGCTAGTGCAAGTGGCTGGCCGCGCGGGACGCTCCGGGAAAGAGGGTCAAGTCAGCGGAGATATTTATATTGAGACTCAATACCCCGAGTCGGCGGTATTTCAGTACTTACTGCGACATGATGTAGATGGATTTTTATCTCACACTGCCGGCGAGAGAAAAGAGGCCGGATTGCCGCCTTTTTCATATCAAGCCCTAGTACATGCTGAAGCAAAAAGTTTAGATAAGGCAATTCAATTTTTAGGCGCCCTAAAGGCGGAATTAAAGTCAAAAGGCCTTATATCTATTGGGCTCCGAGTCTATGATCCGGTTCCAAAAGCAGTGATGCGGGTGGCGGGTACGGAGCGTGCCCAGCTCCTAATCGAAGCAGATGGCCGCAAACAGTTGCAAGAAATTTTAGAGTTTGTAGATCGAGAGTTACGCGCAAACTCTCAAGGGCGCATTAGCAAAATAGCGCGTGTACGTTGGTTGATTGAGCGCGATCCCATCGCAATCTAATTTGTACTTATGCGCCTGCAGTAGCGCTGTATTTTTCTAAACTCATTAAATGGTCAAGCTCGGATGCAAGATTGCTTTGTGAGTTTGGTTTGATTTTAAATAACCAAACACCATAAGGATTTTGATTGACTACTTCGGGGGATGAATCTACTTCTTCATTGAGTGCAACAATCTCCCCGCTTACGGGCGCATGAATATCGCTTGCCGCTTTAACTGATTCAATCACTGCAATTACCTCGCCCTGCTTTACTTGTTGTCCAAGCTTGGGCGCTTGAAAGAACACCACATCACCTAAAGCTTCTTGAGCATGGTGGCTAATACCAACCCACACTAAACCATCGCTCTCGAGATCAGCCCATTCGTGAGTCTGGGCAAATTGGAATGTATCTTGGGTATTCATTGTTAAGGTTTGATTTGGGGAAAGAAATCAAGCCCCGATGCGAGTAGTGGCAAGCGCCACTATCGATTGTTAAGTTTTTGCTGAACCGGTACGGTGCGTGCGGTTGTATAAGCAGCTGGCGCAAATCCAGCGTTGCTTGCGGTTGCTTGTCGGAATCCATGTGCCGCCCTCAAGTCGTTTTTCGCGACTACAAGAGGAGCAAAACTTAAGGCTCTGAGAGGTGTCTTGGGTAGCGGCAGGAGTTGAAGTAGTCATGAGCAATCCGGGGTAAGGCAATCTTTATACAGAAGATCTATTTTACCCGTTTTGTCCCGCTGGGGCTGGGCTTAGGACAACTCGTACTGAATCAGCCGTTTTATTACCCTCAAAATCTAGCCAGGCCTTATTTTCAAAGTCATACAGCTTGCATTTGCGGGCAGTATCGAAATACCAGTCCCAAGAGAACTTTTGCACAAAAATACGCTCTGGGAGGATGCTTTCCAGGGTGTTTTGGGCTTCTTGGAGGCGATACAGGGGCACGCTCATGTCCACGTGATGGGCTGTGTGCTCCATGATATGGTGCATTAGAGAGCCCCAAACCCAGTTAAATGTCAGGTGGACTGTGGTCGAAACGAAGGGCTGGGCGCGCAACCACTCAGACTTTTTGTCATACCAAGAGACGGATGGATGGGTATGGTGAACATAGACCACAAATCCAATCATGCCGTTCCAGAATAAGAATGGAATTGCAAAACCAGTAATGAGACCAAGCAAGATCGATTGACCAGTAGCGATTGCTCCAGCAATAAGGCAAGCGATCCACGCAATGGCAAAGCCGGTAACAAGTAGATTGTCTTTTAAGAAAATTGGGCGATCGCCAGGTTTATTTTTAGCATTTGGGAAGTACTCGCGTCTCCACCAAATTTCAATGAGGTAGTAGAAAACCGGACCCCAACCGCTACGATAAAGACGCTCTAGAGCCTTGCGCCACGGGGGTAGCGCGTCGTATTCAGATTTTGATAGGGGCGCCCAAACGAAGTCAAAGCCCTTTAAATTTGTTTGGCCATGGTGCACTACATTGTGTCCAACATCCCATAAACTGTAAGGCGTGAGCGAGGGCAAGAATGCAATGCGCCCCAACACTTTATTGAGTTCGCGATTGGGCGTGAAGCTTTGATGGCAAGCATCGTGACCCAAAATAAAGATACGACCAGTCACAAATCCAGCAATGAGACCAAAAACAACTTTGAGGAAAATACTTTCTACAAAGATTGTGCCGGCAATACAGCCAAGCCATAAGGCTGCGTCAATGATGAGAAGCATGATGGCGCGGCCTGTTTCACCTTGCGCCATTGGGATTAACCAGCTCCGAATAATTTTGCGGTGCGGTAATGGCGCCTCAGGGGGCAGGGGATTTGTTAAGGACGGCTCTGAAAGCGCTGAATTTAGATGTGTAGACACGATAAGAATCAATAAGTTAGACCCAAATGATAGTGGCTTTTAAGACTTTACGCATGATGTAGGTCAAAAACACCCCCTTTTTGGCGCGCCCGGCAGGAATCGAACCTGCGACCCTTGGCTTCGGAGGCCAATACTCTATCCACTGAGCTACGGGCGCCAGCGAAACTGCATACCCCTCTATTGTAAGTGCCTTATAGCCCTACTCACTAGTTATAATCACCGCCAATCAACCCTAAAACCCGTTAAATAAGAAATTCCTATGAGCAACGAGCACGGAAATCTAATTAAGTCCCCAAAACAACTCATCATCGTGGTGTTTGCATGTTTTTTTGTGCCCCTGATCATTATTTTATTGTTAATGGTATTTGTAAACAATGGCAAACGTGGCGAGTCTACCGCTACGACTGAGCAATTGATTAAACCGGTAGCCCAGTTAAATATTCAGGATGCTGCTCCGGCGGCTAAATAAAATTTAGCGTATTCCGAAAAGCTGGCTACATGCCAGCTTTTTATTTCTCATTACTGTTATCTTTTACATCTAAGGCAATTTGGTACGCCTCTTTTTTTGTAATATTTAAGGCTTGAGATAAAACGGTGGCAATTTCTTTGCTACCCAAAAAAGGGCTCAAAGTATTTGCCCAGAGCAAGAGTGATGCATGCTCTGGAGCCTCATTGGAGCTTGCTTGGCGCCCCGCTACCAGAATAATAAATTCACCCTTTAAGCTCTCCGCATTCTCTAGCCATGAGGCGATTTCACTTGCCTTAATTGAAACGAGCTGTTCAAACTTTTTAGTTAATTCACGACAAATAAATATATGCCGTTCCGGTTCCAAAGCGTTTGACAGCACCAGTAGTGTTTCGCGAATGTGATGCGGAGATTCAAAAAAGATGCTGGTTTTTATGCCGCTACAAATATCGTGTAGTAAGGCATCGCGCTCTTTAGTTTTATTAGGCCAAAACCCTAAAAATTGAAAGCGCCCTTCTGAGTTGAGCATCACGGAACCTGCTGCAGAGATTGCGCAAGACACTGAGCTGGCACCAGGAATTGGGATTACTCGAAATCCTGCTTTCTGCACTTCGTTTACCAGCCTAGCACCAGGGTCAGAGACTCCTGGAGTGCCCGCATCAGAAATATATGCCCAGCGCTCCTTGTTAGCAAGACTTTGAATCACCGTTTGCGCACCCCCAACTTCGTTGTGTTCATGAAGTGCCAAACATTTTTTATGAATGCCAAATTGCTGTAATAGTGCCGCACTATGTCTGGTGTCTTCGCAGGCAATACCATCAACTGCGCCCAATACATATAACGCGCGCAAAGTGATATCCCCCATATTGCCAATGGGCGTGGCAACCATATAGAGTGCTCCAGCAGGCAAATCCTGTTGTTTTAAAAAATCAAATGAGCTTATTTCCATGGGGACATCTTCTGAGTAAGATTGGTCATAAGTAAGAGGATACGTTGCTTTAGAAATTACCCCCAGTTTGGCGCATAATATTGACATGGATAAAGACACAATTGAGCATTTGCGCAAGCGCGCATCACAGCATTTTTTAGACAGCATTGCTGTAAAGCAAGAGGCTGAGAAAGTTCTACCAGAATCTGTTGCGCACGGTGTGTTGGCAATGGTGGATTGTTTGAAGTCTGGCGGCAAAGTCATGGCTTGCGGCAATGGCGGCTCTGCTGCTGACGCTCAGCACTTTGCTGCAGAATTAATTGGACGCTTTGAACGAGAGCGTGAAGAGTTGGCAGCGATTGCATTAACAACAGACACATCCATTTTGACCGCAGTTGGAAATGATTACAGTTATGACGATATCTTTAGTAAACAAGTTCGCGGTCTTGGCAAGAAAGGCGACATCCTTCTAGGAATTTCAACATCTGGCAATTCTAAGAATGTAGTCAAAGCAATAGAAGCAGCCAAGAAGATGGGCATCAAAATCATTGCCCTCACCGGCAATGGCGGTGGCAAGATTGCTACCCTTTTAGATAAGGATGATATCCATCTGTGCGTACCTGCTACGCGTACCGCACGTATTCAAGAAACGCATTTAGTTCTGCTGCACGGATTATGTGATGGCGTGGACCACGTTTTATACGACTAGAATTTTTAGCCCAATTCATTTTAGAAAATAGACAAATGCAAACCTCCTTACTCATTAAGCTTGTGATTGCAGTAATTACAGTTTCTCAACTTTCATCTTGTGCAGTAGTTGCCGTTGGAGGCATTACTGCAACTGCAACTGTATTGGCAGATCGACGCACTGCTGGCGTGCAAGCAATTGATAAAGGGATTGAGTGGGAGGCAAACAGCGCACTAAGTAAAAGATTTGGAGACAACGCGCATATTACTGTCACCTCATTTAATCAGAAGGTCCTCTTAACCGGCGAAGTAAAAGATGCTGATATCAAGGGTGAAGCAGGGGCTTATGTAAAAGCCATGAAGAATGTGCGTTCCGTATTTAATGAACTGCGTATTGGCCCTAATAGTAGTTATACATCCCGCGCAAACGATGCCTATTTAGAGTCTAAGATCAAAACACAAATGATCTTCACAGAAAAGTTACCTTCTAATTCGATGGCCATTGTTGCTGAAGGTAGCAGTGTTTATCTGCTTGGTATCTTGACGCAGGATGAGGCGAATTTAGCGAAGAAGATTACTAGCAATACCAATGGCGTGAAAGATGTTTATGTCTATTTCGACATCATTTCCGATGCTGAGAAAACGCGCTTAGAAAAAGAAGGCAAGGCAACTCAATCACAATCAGATAGTCCGCCAAAGTATTAGTAATCTTTTTATAAAGATGTTGATGTATTCGTCGTATCAATTTATAAAAATATTTTTTTTATTTGCATTGCTCTTTTTACATTTTCAAGATGTACAAGCGAGTAGTGAAGATCAAAAGGCGTATGGGCTTGCAAAACAAAACGCATGCTTAGGTTGCCACGCAAAGAATAAAAAAATTGTTGGGCCTAGCTTTGAATCAGTTGCACAAAAATATCAAGCTGATCCAAATGCGCAAAAATTTTTGAAAAATAAAATTGCTAAGGGTGGCGCAGGGTCATGGGGCGTTGTACCCATGCCTGCTAATGCAAAATTAAGTGATACCGAGTTATCACTCTTGACGAGCTGGATACTGCGTGGTGCGCCAAATTAAAGCTCAAAATTAAGGCGCGAGCTTTGGTCTGCCAAGGAACCACCACCAGGCTTGATTAGACCGCTTCAGGTTTTGTTTTAGGGCGTAATCCATGTCAGCCCACTGCTCATTAGCAGCCTCTTCGACAATCGTTGAGGGATTTGCTGGTGGTAACTTTAGGTAAGCATCCGCATCTCCATGGGCATATTCAATGCTCATGCCAGCTTTTTGCGCTAAATGCATCATTGCCTTATTACTTGTTAAGCAATGAACATATAAAGTTTCAATGCGAGTATTGCGCGAATGAACTGCTGACCGCTGCAATAGAGCAGTACCAAAACCTTGCGAGCGCCCTTCTGGTAAGACTGAGACGCCAAACTCAGCAGCACGCACCTGCCCCTTGATTTCCGGTAAATATGCTAAGTGGGCCATGCCAATGAGCTTCAAATTCAAGTTAAAGCAGCCAAAAATAGTGTCTTTGTTGAAATCGAGGTGCTCAACATAACGCTGGATCACTTCATCAGGGGTTTGGGTGCCAAATCGCAGGCGGCGATCCTCCTCATTGAGCTGTAATAAGTGCTGAAGTATCTCTTCTCTGTGCCCAGCGTTGAGCTCTCGTACAGGTACAGCCCGCCTTTTTAAATATGGCTTGCTGGGTAAGTGTTTGCTCGCTAATTTATTGTGCATAGCAATATATTAGCAGTCTTATATGAAAATTTCAGGGTTTTCCCTAATACTTAGGAAATATACAAAAAGATGGTTTTGCTACAGGCCAGAGCTAAAAACTCATCCCTATGATTTGATTCGATTTAATGCGGAAGTAAGAAAAAACATCGTTATTTTAGGAAAAAGACTGCAAAAGGTGTTGACAACCCTATTCGGGTATGTCATAGTCTCACCTCTTCGCTGAATGTTTTTGAAAAACGATTCAGCCCTCTTTAAAAATTAGTCAACCGATAAATGTGGGTACTAGGCGAAAGCATCCAGTCCTTCGGGACAGATGTAAACAAATAGTACTCATAGACAGTAAAAAGATTTGGTTTTATTACCAAGTCAATTTCTTGAATGAGTGC
>CAIUOP010000039.1 GCA_903900805.1 uncultured beta proteobacterium
AGAGAAGCGACCGTCGGTGATGAGTCCTACAGTCTCCCCTAGACCTTGACCAACGAGGGCTGAGGTAGGAGAAAGCATCTCACGCATACCAGGACCACCTTTAGGGCCTTCATAACGAATGATGACAACGTCCCCATCTTTGATCTTCTGCGCCATGATGGCAGCCATAGCATCGTCTTCAGAATCAAATACACGGGCTGGGCCAGTAATCGATGGGTTCTTAAGACCAGTGATCTTGGCAACGCAACCCTCAGGAGAGATGTTGCCTTTGAGAATAGCTAAGTGGCCTTGCTTGTACAAAGGATTGTCTAAAGTACGAATCACTTTTTGATCAGCACGTGGCACTGATGGAACATCCTTCAATACTTCAGCAATGGTCTTGCCAGTAATTGTCATGCAATCGCCATGCAAGAGTCCACCATCAAGCAAAATCTTCATCACTTGTGGAATGCCGCCAGCTTGATGTAAATCAGTAGCAAGGTAAGTGCCAGATGGTTTCATATCCACAATGACTGGAACAAGCTTGCGAATGCGCTCAAAGTCATCAATCGTCCATTCAATTTCAGCAGCACTAGTGATTGCTAAGAAATGCAATACCGCATTAGTAGAGCCACCTACCGCCATGATCACACTGACTGCGTTCTCAATAGATTTTTTAGTAATGATGTCGCGTGGACGTAAGTTATTTTTGATTGCTTCCACTAAAACACGGGCAGACTCAGCGGCGCTCACTACCTTTTCCTCATCTTCATTGGCCATAGTTGATGAGTAGGGCAGGCTCATGCCTAGGGCCTCAAAAGACGAGCTCATGGTGTTTGCGGTATACATACCACCGCATGAACCGCTGCCTGGGCAAGCATTCTCTTCAACGCCTTTTAAATCTTCTGCACTTAATCTGCCGGAAGTAAATTCACCAACAGCTTCGAAAGCAGAAACAATATTGAGTTCCTTACCTTTGTAATGGCCTGGCTTGATCGTGCCACCATAGACATAGATAGCTGGAACATTAGTACGTGCAATTGCCATCATGCCGCCTGGCATATTTTTATCGCAGCCACCAATCACAACCACACCATCTTGCCAGAGACCGTTGACGCAAACTTCAATACTGTCAGCAATAACTTCGCGAGAAACGAGGGAGTATTTCATGCCCTCGGTACCCATGCCAATACCATCAGAAACAGTTGGGGTGCCAAATAGCTGGGCCTTTGCACCTGCTTCTTCGAGGGCATCAACGGCTGCATCTGCTAATTTTTGTAATCCACTATTACACGGGGTAATCGTGGAGTGACCATTAGCAACACCGACCATCGGCTTTGAGAAATCCTTTTCCTTGTAGCCCATGGCGTAATACATCGAGCGATTGGGTGCGCGAGCAACTCCCTCGGTGACCATGCGCGAGCGTTCATTAAGGCGTTTCATGCTTATTACTCCAGAAAAGGTAAGTGTTGAAAGGCTCTATTGTGCCGTGAGATCTGATTGGGGGCTAAGCTTCCTATTTGGCGGAAGTGTAGTAAATTTATATTGCATTGCAATAAAGAGAATTCTTCAATAGATTTCATAACCATTAGCTACTAAGCTAATAGCTTCCTTGAAGTGAGTACTGTAAATTAGGAAAATAATCACTTTCCCCTTTGAATTCAATGACTAAAGTCGGCCATATTTACCTAATTGACGATGACGAATCAATGCGTATCTCGCTGGCCAGAATGCTGCGCGAGTTGGGCTATTTGGTTGAGGATTACAGCTCAGCAAGTATTTTCTTGGAAAAGTCTGTACCTGTATCCCCAGCAGTCATCCTTTTGGATATGCAGATGCCAGACATGACTGGCATAGAGTTACAGGAAAAACTACTGAAATTGCGCCGTAAGACCCCAATTATCTTTGTAAGCGGTCAAAGTCACCCCCATCAAATCGTTCAAGGCCTTAAGAAGGGGGCGGTCGATTTTCTGTTTAAACCCTTCAATTTGGAAGAATTGCTCAAAGCGGTGGCAGATGCGGTTGATTTCGATAGCCGTCAGTTAAAGCGCGTTTCTTTAGACGTAGAAACGAGGAGGGATTACGTTAGCCTGACTCCAAGAGAGCGCGAAGTCTGTGGCTGGTTAGTGAAAGGACTCCTCAATAAAGATATTGCTGTCAAACTAGGCACTACTGATGCCACGATTAAGGTGCATAAAGCTAGAGTGATGGAAAAAATGCATGCAGATTCAGTGCAAAATTTAGTCAAGAAGTTTCTCGAGTCAGATTTGGAAAATCACCCCTTAAACCATTAGCTACAAAGCTAATTACTACTGCAACATTTTGGGATTACTATCAGCTTTATCATTTTTATAAGAGATGGTCTATAAGTCGTGAATAAGCCAACAAAGCTAGCAGAGATTCGCAAGGAAGCTTTTACTAGGGCTAGAGAAAGTCTTGGCTTAAGCACGAAAGAATTATCTAGCATGGCTTGTCTCTCTGTGCGCCAAATAGAGCAAATTGAAAATGGGGAGATGAGCTCCTTCTATGGGCCTCAAATTAAGGTGACTGCTGCAAAAAAAGTTGCAGCCTTACTTAAGCTAAAAGAAGAAGACGCTTTTGATTTTGGTGAGAAGACCCCGCCAGCAAAAATTGCTCCAGAAATAGTGGCAGAATCAGTTGTAGAAAAAGTATTCGCTCCAGAAAAAAAATCCAAGCCACACCAAGTGGAGGAGACACCTCAAGTCGTCATTAAAAGTCTAGAGCCTGCGAGACTTTTAGAAAGTAGTAAAGCGGTTAGGCAAAGCAACCCTCAAAAGAGGCTATTTCTTTTATTGGGCATCGCCGCAGCAATTGTGTTTTCGATAGTCAATTTACGCCCTCTATTTTTTCCTGAGCCGCCCAAAGAAGAGATTGTGGTGGTGGAAACAGTACAAGAAGCTTCGTCAGCTAGAGCCCCAGTGGAAGAGACCAAGGCAGCCCTGCCTGCACAAGCGCCAAGCCCAGCAGTAGAGGCAGTTGTGCCGGCTGCGGTAGTTTCTACAGAATGCCCAGCAGTTGATGTGGCGGCAGTAACTTATAAGCCAGAGGCTCCTAAAAAGGCTGGCGATATGGTTTTCGTCCAATCAAAGACAGCCCAAACTGTTTGCGTGATTGATGCCTCTGGCAAGAATCAAAATAAAACTTTGGAGCCGGGCGTGGGAGCAAGCATTTATGGCAAGCCGCCTTTTAAAGTGCTCACACTAGGCCTTAATCAAGTAGATTTATATTTCCAGGGCGCCAAGGTACGAACAGGTGGCGCTGGTAAGACGATTATTTTGGAGGCCGCTGAAATAAGTCAGCCTACAGCTTCGACAGATTCTCAGTTGCGCTGAGAATCTGTACTAGCTTAAATAGCAATCAAACTGCAGATTCGTTAGTTTCGCCGGTACGAATCCGAATGACTTGCTCAACTGCAGTAACAAAAATCTTTCCGTCACCAATTTTTCCAGTGTGCGCCGCTTTGGTAATGGCCTCGATTGCAGCCTCAACACGATCAGTCGGAACGACAGCTTCTACCTTCACCTTAGGCAAAAAGTCGACTACGTACTCAGCGCCACGATAGAGCTCGGTATGACCTTTTTGACGCCCAAAACCTTTCACTTCTGTGACGGTTAGGCCAGTAACGCCCACTTCTGCTAAGGCCTCACGAACCTCGTCGAGCTTGAACGGTTTAATGATTGATGTAATTAATTTCATTTATTCCCCCTAATGCAGTAATCATACCTAGAACTCAAATATAACGCTGAAAGTGAACACTTTCATTCATTTTTAAGCTCTAAATTGTGAAGTAATTGGGTAGCGCCAGTCGCGGCCAAAAGCGCGGGTAGTTACACGAACCCCTGGCGGCGCTTGGCGGCGCTTATATTCATTTAATTTGATCAGACGGGTAACCTTCTCTACGCTCTCAGGATCAAAACCAGCGGCAACGATTTGGGCGATAGATTGGTTCTGTTCCATATAGCGCTCCACGATGCCATCTAAGACTTCATAAGAAGGCAGGCTGTCCTGATCGGTTTGGTCGGGGCGTAATTCAGCCGAAGGGGCGCGCGTCAAAATACGCTCTGGAATAACTGGCTTAATACTATTGCGATATTCACAAAGTCGATATACCAAAGTCTTAGCAATATCTTTCAGTACTGCAAAACCACCCGCCATATCACCGTACAAGGTGCAATAGCCAACAGCCATCTCACTCTTATTACCAGTGGTTAACACTAGCCGTCCAGTTTTATTGGATAAAGCCATCAGCAAGGTGCCACGTACACGAGCTTGAATATTCTCTTCAGTAGCGTCTAGCTTCAAACCTTTGAACTGCGCTGCTAAAGATTCTTCGAGGGCATCTACTGGACCGCTAATCGGAATCTCGTCGTATTGCACACCCAAATTCTTGGCCAGTTCACTGGCATCAATCCAGGAGATTTCTGCTGTATAGCGTGAAGCCATCATCACGGCACGCACTTTATCAGCGCCTAAAGCATCAACCGCAATAGCCAGTACTAAAGCAGAATCTACGCCACCCGATAAGCCAATGATGACCCCTGGGAAATGATTTTTAGTAACGTAGTCGCGCACGCCTAGAACAACTGCTTGATAAGCTTGCGCCTCCACACTTTGGGGTGGACTAATCAGTCCTTGCTCTAATTGACCAGAGGAGCTAACACTCACAATACCGAGATCAACTTTGAACTGGGGCATTGCCATGACGACTTCACCAGCTGCGTTTAATGCAAACGACCCGCCATCAAATACCAATTCATCTTGTCCGCCAACCGCATTGACATAGACCAAAGGCATTTTGGTTTGCGCAATATGTCCACGTAATACATCAATTCGCAAGGCTTCTTTTTTCAGATGATAAGGTGACGCATTAGGAACTAGTAATACTTGAGCGCCGGCAGAATGTGCTTGTTTAGCAGGGCCAGCATGCCATGCATCTTCACAGAGAATCACACCATAACGAATACCTTCGCATTCAAATACGCAGGCCTCTTTCCCTGGAACGAAGTAACGTACTTCATCGAATACTTCATGGTTGGGTAATTCTTGTTTAGCATAGCCCGCAATCACTTTGCCGTTTTGTAAAACAGACGCATAGTTTTGCAGACCAGCTGGAGTCTTTTTGGGATGCCCCACAACTACTGTAAGTCCTGAGTATTGACCCAACTCTTTCATTAAAAGATCAAGCTGCTGCTGAGCCTTCTCAATGAAAGCAGGGCGCAGCAATAAATCTTCGGGGGGGTAGCCGGTGAGCGCTAGCTCGGGGGTAACTACAAGCTTGGCGCCTTGCTTAAAGGCATCTTGAGTAGCTTTGTGAATCAGTTGTGCGTTACCAGCTAAATCCCCCAGCATTGGGTTCATTTGGACTAGGGCAATTTTCTGTGCGCTCACTCCGAATCACAAAGCCTTTATAAATAAGTCAGTAGATTAAATTGACGGATGTTCTTTGTTGTAACGCTCGATGCCTTCTAAGATTTCTTTATGAGCATCTGCAACGCCACCCCAGCCATTTACTTTGACCCATTTACCTGGCTCGAGATCTTTATAGTGCTCAAAGAAGTGTTGGATTTGATTGAGGCGTAATTCATTGATATCTTCTGGCTTTTGCCAGTGAGTGTAGATCGGTAAAATTTTATCTTCTGGAACTGCCAATAATTTAGCGTCTTGCCCAGCTTCATCTTCCATTTGGAGAACGCCAATTGCACGGCAGCTAACAACTACACCTGGAATCAGTGGGAATGGAGTAATGACGAGAACGTCAACAGGGTCACCATCACCAGCAATAGTTTTATTGATGTAGCCGTAGTTGCAGGGATAGTGCATTGCGGTACCCATAAAACGGTCTACGAAAATAGCGCCACTTTCCTTATCCACTTCATACTTCACTGGATCAGCGTTCATTGGGATTTCAATAATGACATTGAAGCTCTCAGGGATCTTTTTTCCTGGCTTAACTTTGTCCAAACTCATAAATACTCCAAATGGTGATTAGTAAATACCCTGATATTAGCAAACAGGCTCAGGGGTGATTCTGATACATACTGTTACAGCTTTAGAGCCCTAGTTTAAAGCTTTAAAAATTAGGCTGATTAAGAGCTGGATGTGAAAACAAAAAAAGACCAACTTTAGGGAGTTCAAGCATGAGTAATGTCACTTTAGGCTTGTATTTTGCCTTGGCGTGCGGTGTCCTGGCCGTGATTTACGGTTTTGTGATGCGCAGCTGGATTTTGAAGCAAAGTCCAGGCAACGCCAAAATGCAAGAGATTGCAGATGCGATTCAGCAGGGTGCTGCCGCTTATTTATCGCGCCAATATAAAACGATTGGTATCGTTGGGGTGATTCTCACGATTCTTATGGCACTCTTCTTAGACTTTGCAACCGCGATCGGTTTTGTGGTTGGCGCAGTACTCTCTGGAGCATGCGGCTTTATTGGTATGAATATTTCAGTGCGCGCAAACGTGCGCACAGCGCAAGCGGCTACCGTAGGCATGAACGAAGCACTCAATGTGGCATTCAAGGGTGGCGCAATTACCGGCATGCTGGTGGTTGGTCTTGGCCTCTTGGGGGTTGGCTTGTTCTTTATGTTCCTCGTATCGATAGGCGCAGGACAGGATCTTGCTGCTGTATTACATCCACTGATTGGTTTGGCATTTGGTTCCTCATTGATTTCTATCTTCGCCCGTCTTGGTGGCGGCATCTTCACCAAAGGTGCAGACGTTGGTGCTGACTTAGTAGGTAAGGTAGAAGCCGGTATTCCAGAAGATGACCCACGTAATCCTGCAGTGATTGCTGATAACGTTGGAGATAACGTAGGTGACTGTGCAGGTATGGCAGCTGACCTCTTTGAAACTTATGCAGTAACCCTGATTGCAACGATGGTGCTAGGTTCCCTGGTAATTACTGCTGCGCCAGTAGCTGCGATTATTTATCCACTGGTATTGGGCGGCGTCTCCATCATTGCCTCTATCATCGGCTGCTCCTTTGTAAAAGCAACACCTGGTATGAGAAATGTGATGCCAGCTTTGTATAAGGGCTTAATCATTGCTGGTGGTTTGTCATTGGTAGCGTTCTACTTTGTGACGAACTTCATCATGCCTGATGATGCTCTAGGTATTCCTGGTAGCCAGTGGCGTTTATTTGGCTCTACAGTTGTAGGCCTCTTATTAACTGCAGGTTTGGTATGGATTACCGAGTACTACACCGGCACCCAGTTCAAGCCAGTTCAGCATATTGCTGAGGCTTCTACTAAAGGCCACGGTACCAATATCATTGCTGGCTTAGGTATCTCTATGAAGTCCACTGCATATCCAGTGCTCTTTGTGTGCGCAGCGATTTTTGCGTCCTACTGGTTAGCTGGTTTATACGGTATTGCAATTGCAGCGACAGCCATGTTGTCGATGGCGGGTATTGTTGTTGCGCTAGATGCCTATGGCCCAATTACTGATAACGCTGGCGGTATTGCTGAGATGGCTGGTTTGCCACAAGCAGTGCGTGATATTACTGATCCATTGGATGCTGTTGGCAATACTACTAAAGCAGTGACTAAAGGCTATGCGATTGGTTCAGCCGGTCTCGCATCACTCGTATTATTTGCTGATTACACCCATGCGCTAGAAGGCATCGGCCAACAAGTCTCTTTTGACTTGTCTAACCATATGGTGATCATTGGTCTATTTATCGGCGGCATGATTCCTTACTTGTTTGGTGCGATGGCGATGGAAGCAGTTGGCCGTTGTGCTGGTGCAGTAGTGGAAGAGGTACGTCGTCAGTTCCGTGAGATTCCTGGAATTATGGAAGGGACTGCTAAGCCTGAGTACGGCAAGGCAGTAGACATGCTCACTTCTGCAGCCATTAAAGAAATGATTATTCCTTCTTTATTACCAGTGGTTGCGCCAATCGTAGTTGGTCTTTTACTAGGACCTGCTGCATTGGGTGGCTTACTCATGGGTACGATTGTGACCGGCTTATTTGTAGCGATCTCGATGTGTACTGGCGGTGGCGCTTGGGATAACGCTAAGAAATATATCGAAGAAGGAAACTTCGGTGGTAAAGGTTCTGAAGCGCATAAAGCAGCAGTGACAGGTGATACTGTAGGTGACCCTTACAAAGACACAGCTGGTCCTGCAGTGAATCCGCTCATCAAGATTATTAACATTGTGG
Source organism: uncultured beta proteobacterium (assembly GCA_903900805.1). Classification (GTDB taxonomy): domain Bacteria; phylum Pseudomonadota; class Gammaproteobacteria; order Burkholderiales; family Burkholderiaceae; genus Polynucleobacter. The sequence continues at coordinate 8,158 of CAIUOP010000039.1, forward strand.
CGCTGCTCATCGTGCCACTGTTACCAGTGATGAGTCGCTAAGAAAAGTAATCAAAGCAACAAACAAAAACGCCTAGCAATGCTAGGCGTTTTTTTATTTCAACATTAATTAATATTTAATCCAAAGTTTCCAAATAGCGCTGTGCGTCTAATGCAGCCATGCAGCCTGTGCCAGCGCTAGTGATGGCTTGACGGTAGATGTGATCTTGCACATCGCCTGAAGCAAACACGCCGGGGATATTAGTAGCAGTGGCATTGCCTTCCAAGCCTGACTGAGTTTTGATGTAGCCATTATTCATCTCTAGCTGACCAATAAAAAGTTCGGTGTTAGGTTTGTGTCCGATCGCAATGAAGGCACCGGTCACAGCGATATCTTCCATGCTGCCGTCTTGTTTTTTAATACGCACGCCAGTAACCCCTTTTTCATCACCTAGGACCTCATCTAAGGTTGCGTTGAGTTTAAGTTCTACTTTGCCTTCAGCAACCTTGACCATCAGGCGATCATTCAAGATGGGCTCTGCACGGAACTTGTCGCGACGATGAATGACGGTTACTTTCTTTGCAATGCCGGTAAGGTAGAGCGCTTCTTCCACTGCAGTGTTGCCACCACCAACAACACACACATCTTGATTGCGATAGAAGAAGCCATCACAAGTGGCGCAACCAGAAACACCGCGACCCATGAATGCTTCTTCACTAGGTAAGCCAATGTATTGCGCAGAAGCACCAGTAGAAATAATTAAGGCATCGCAGGTATAGGTTCCAGAGTCACCAACCAAGCGAATTGGCCTCTCTTTGAGGGCTGCTGTATGAATATGGTCAAAGATGATCTCGGTATTAAAGCGTTCTGCATGCTTTAAAAAGCGCTCCATGAGCTCTGGGCCCTGGACCCCATCAGGGTCTGCTGGCCAATTTTCGACATCGGTAGTAGTCATTAATTGACCCCCTTGAGCCAGGCCAGTAATGAGGGTAGGCTGTAAATTGGCTCGGGCGGCATAGACTGCCGCAGTATAGCCAGCAGGGCCAGAACCGAGGATAAGAACTTTGGAGTGTTTTGGGGTATTTGTAGTCATACCCAAATTATAGGTTTGCTTGTTTACAATCAGCAGAACATGGCGAGAACCGTATATCCGAAGTCCCAAATTCCCCAGCCACCCAATAGCGATGGGCAGGGTAGGATGCCCCGCCTTCTGCTGGAGGCCCGCTGGTTCATCTCCCTTGGCTTATGCCTAGGTTTATTTGCCATTTTGTTCACTTATTCCAAGGCTGATCCAGCCTGGTCGCATGCCAGTTTTGAGACCCCGAGGAACTTGGGCGGCCGTTTTGGAGCTTATTTGGCCGACCTGATGCTCTATATCTTCGGCATCTCTGCCTTCTGGTGGGCAGCCCTCTTTGGGCGCCGGGTCCTCAATGGCTGGCGTGAGCTCTGGAGCGTTCCGCTCCCACCAGATCCCGATGCAAAACCAGAATCCCTTTTAGTCCGCTGGTTGGGCTTTGGACTGACCTTAGCCTGCAGTATGGGCCTAGAGTCTATTCGTATGCATTCGTTGTCCTGGGAGCTTCCAAGACCACCTGGTGGCATTTTGGGTGAGTTGATCGGCGATCCCCTACAAATGTCTCTTGGCTTTACTGGGGCGACCTTAGTTCTGCTATTTGGCTTATGTGCTGGCTTATCACTGTTTTTGCACTTCTCTTGGCTAGATGTTGCCGAGAAAGTCGGACGCTTCCTGGAGGTAACATATCACCGTATTCGTGAGCGGCGCGATAGTGAAGAGGATCGCAAACTGGGCGAGGTTGCTGCGGAAGAGCGCGAAGAATTTGTAGAAGAATTCCGCGGCCGTGTGGAAGTTGCAGCTCCCGTACAAATTGTGCGGGCACCGGTAGAAATTCCGAAAAGTGCTCGAGTTGAGCGCGAGAAACAACAGCCGCTATTCGTTGATATCCCAGATTCAGAATTACCACCGCTGGCATTGTTAGACTCTGTGCCAGAAGTAAAAGAAACCATCTCTGCAGATGTATTGGAATTCACTTCCCGTTTAATCGAGCGCAAGTTAGCTGAATTTAATGTTCAAGTCACGGTCATCGCTGCTTACCCTGGTCCCGTAGTGACACGTTACGAGATTGATCCAGCGATTGGTGTGAAGGGTAGTCAGATTGTCAATCTCTCACGTGACCTTGCGCGCTCACTCGGTGTTGTAAGTATGCGTGTCGTAGAAACCATTCCAGGCAAAACCTGTATGGCTTTGGAATTGCCAAACCCCACACGTCAATCTGTTTACCTCTCTGAGATTTTGACCTCACAGGTCTATAACGACAATCATTCATTGCTGACTTTAGCTTTAGGTAAAGACATTTCTGGTAGTCCAATGGTCGCAGACTTAGCAAAGATGCCGCACTGCTTGGTTGCTGGTACTACTGGTGCTGGTAAGTCGGTTGGTATCAATGCCATGATTTTGTCGATCCTCTTTAAGGCTAAGCCGGATGAAGTGCGTCTCATCATGATTGACCCCAAGATGCTAGAGATGGCAATCTACGACAAGATTCCACATCTCTTATGTCCAGTGGTAACGGATATGAAGCAGGCTTACAACGCGCTCAATTGGGCAGTCAATGAGATGGAGCGCCGCTACAAACTGATGAGTAAGTTTGGGGTGCGCAATCTAGCTGGCTTTAATAAGAAAATTCTGGAAGCAGAAGAAAAAGGTGAAAAGCTGACCAATCCCTTTAGCTTGACTCCAGATGATCCTGAGCCAATCTATAAAGCACCAGTCATCGTGGTGATCATCGATGAGTTGGCTGACTTGATGATGGTCTCTGGTAAGAAGATTGAAGAGTTGATTGCACGAATTGCACAAAAAGCACGTGCCGCAGGTATTCACCTAGTGTTAGCAACACAACGTCCGAGCGTAGACGTTATTACTGGTTTAATTAAAGCAAACGTACCAACCCGGATTTCTTTTCAGGTTAGTAGCAAGATTGATAGCCGCACAATTTTGGATCAGCAGGGTGCAGAAGCGCTCCTCGGCATGGGTGACATGCTCTATATGGCACCAGGTACTGGCTTGCCAGTCCGCGTTCACGGCGCATTTGTATCCGACGATGAAGTGCATCGCGTGGTCGACTGGCTGAAAGAAAAGGGCGAGGCCAATTACATCGACGGTGTTCTTGAGGGTGCTGATGAATCCAATATGGATGCCTTAACTGGCGAGAGTGGTGGTGAGGCAGACCCCCTCTATGATCAAGCAGTAGCGATTGTTCTAGAAAACAAACGGCCTTCTATCTCTTTAGTCCAACGTCACTTGCGAATTGGTTATAACCGTGCAGCTCGCTTACTCGAAGATATGGAAAAAGCAGGGCTCGTATCCAAGATGGGCAATGGCGGTAATCGCGAGATCCTGCGGCGCTCTTCCGAATAAGGCAGTAATTTTGCAAAGATTCTTTTCTGTAGCATGTCTTGGGGCAGCACTTCTGTTTTCAAGCGCCGCCAACTCTCAAAGTGAGAGTGGTGCCGATCAATTACGTCAGTTTGTGCGCAACTCTAAAACAGCTGAAGGTGATTTTGTACAGCAGCAGTTGCGGGCACCTAAAGCAAATGAGCCAAAAGATAAAGGTTTAAAGGTGGTGCGCCAGACCCAGGGTCACTTTGTGTTTCAGCGTCCAGGAAGATTTATCTGGGATACACAAAAGCCATATGAACAAAAGTTGATCGCCGATGGTAAGCAACTTATTTTGTGGGATAAAGACTTAAATCAAGCCACGATTCGTCCTGCAGGACAGGTGTTGGCCGCTACACCAGCAGCGATTCTATTTGGTGAGGCCTCTCTAGATCAGCACTTTGATTTAGTGGAAGGCGAAGCGCGTTTGGGTATGCAGTGGGTTGCCTTATCCCCCAAGAAAGATCCTAATGTAAAGAGCGCTAGTGATCTCCCATACACAAAGATCTCGATAGGAATGGCTAATGGCTTGCCAAAGGCTCTCGAATTGATTGATGGCCTAGGAAGTGTAGTTTTGGTTACCCTCGATAAGATGCAGTTAAATGTGAATTTACCGGTAAACAGCTTTACTTTTACACCACCTGCCGGTGCTGAGGTCTTACGCTTAAACTAGAGTCTCAATACTTAACCAGACCAAACCTGAGTAACATATGATTGATCCGCAATTACTACGCAAAGATATCGCCGCAGTCCAGGCGCGCCTCGCTACTCGTAAATTTCAATTGGATGTTGATAAGTTCAACGCCTTAGAGTCTGAGCGTAAATCTTTACAAACTCGTACCGAAGAATTACAAGCTAAGCGTAATCAATTAGCCAAAGCTATTGGCATGAAAAAAGGCAAAGGCGAAGATGCCACAGTTGAGATGACAGAAGCAAGTCAGATCAATGTTGATATGGAATCTGGTGCGGCACGCCTTGCGATTTTGCAAACAGAGATATCCGATTTCTTGATGGGGATTCCTAATCTGCCTGATGAGTCTGTGCCCACTGGGAAAGATGAAACGCAGAATAAAGAAATCAAGCGTTGGGGCGCAGAACCTATTTTTGATTTTGAGATCAAAGATCACGTTGATCTTGGTAGTCCCTTAGGCTTGGATTTCGAGGTAGCAGCGAAGATCAGTGGCTCACGCTTTGTAGTACTCAAGGGGCCAATTGCTAGATTGCATCGAGCGCTTGCGCAATTCATGATTGATACTCATGCAACCCATCATGGTTATCAAGAGGTATATACGCCATATATGGTGAATGCTGCTTCTATGCGTGGCACAGGACAACTTCCCAAGTTTGAAGAAGATCTATTTAAGGTTCCTCGGCAAATGGGCGGCGAAGACGAGGGCGGAGAATTAAAAACAGAAAACTTTTACTTGATTCCAACCGCAGAAGTGCCCGTTACTAATTTGGTTCGTGATGAAATCGTCAACGCAGATCATCTGCCGATGAAATATGTTGCTCATACCCCATGCTTTCGTTCTGAAGCAGGCAGCTATGGTCGGGATGTCCGTGGCATGATTCGTCAACATCAGTTCGACAAGGTGGAGCTCGTACAAATCACTAAGCCAGAGCATTCAATGCAAGCCCTTGAAGAGTTGACTGGTCATGCTGAACGTATTCTGGAACTCCTCGAGTTACCGTATAGAAAAGTATTGCTTTGCACGGGCGATATGGGTTTTGGTAGCGCTAAGACTTATGATTTAGAAGTATGGATCCCATCCCAAAAAGCCTATCGTGAGATTAGCTCTTGCTCAAGCATGGGGGACTTCCAAGCTAGGCGGATGCAAGCCAGATTTAAAGTTGCTCAAGGTAAGCCAGAATTGCTTCATACCTTAAACGGTTCTGGTCTTGCAGTGGGCAGGGCTTTAGTGGCCTTGATTGAGAATAAGCAACAAGTGGATGGAAGCATTGCCATACCTAAAGCACTGCAACCCTATTTGGGTGGTTTAACAGTCCTTAAGCCAATCTAACTTAGATCTTCAGAAATAAACCCCGAAGCTATAATTGCTCTTCGGTTCGGAGAGGTGGCAGAGTGGTCGAATGTACCTGACTCGAAATCAGGCGTACTGTCAAAGGTACCGAGGGTTCGAATCCCTCCCTCTCCGCCAAAAACTAGTTCATATTTCCATTAAAATTTTCTGGGCTACTGCAGCGTACTCATTCATTGTTTTAACAAACTTGGTAGTCGGACGAACATATTTGATCCGTTTATCAGACTCATCTAAATAGTGCTCAACCCAGCCATCATTTACAAACCTGAGATAGTGCCCACGTACGGCCGTATAGGAATGGGGGACTGAGGCAAAGAGCTCTTTGATTGAGATATTATTTTTGGTATAGTTATTAATAGCTAAGACAAGAATTAAATCGTAGGCAATCAGAGAGTTTTCAATTGGGAGATTATCTTTGCACCAAGACCGCAATGTAAAAATACTTTCAATCATTAATTCATGAGTTTTACTAAACATCCACTGAATTTATCAGCAATATCCCTTAATAGGTAGCTAAATAGACATCTTAAAAAGATATATTTATATTTCTTGGCATCATCAGAATTATTTCTAGAATAGAATGAAGTGATTCTCATTCATGACTTCTTCCAATGAAAATTACTACTTACTTACCCCTCATTATTGTTTTTAGTTTGGCCGCTTGTGGAACTCCAGAACGTGAGTTTGGGGTATACAAGCAATCAGATGGTGCTATTGGAGTGCATGCTCCAGAAGGCTCAAAAGAGAGTGAGACTCAAGAAATAGCTTTGTCAGAATGTAAGAAGCTTGGAAAGCAGAATGCGGTAGCTGCTGGAAGTAGGAAAACGGTCAATGACCGTTTTCCTATAACTTATACCTACATCTGCAGATAAGTTTGATCCCTACTTCAGGCTTCAATTAGCTTAATAACCACTTCTTAATCGACTTATTGACACACATAGCATCCAATGCCAGCCCGAAGAACTCAGAGCCATTGGTCACCATACTCTCGATTGCTTCTACTTTTCCAGATTTAATACCGCGCAAGTAGGTTGCCGCGCGATAGCGCAAGAAATGCTCGGTTGCACCTTCTTCGTTTTCAGTAGTGCATAACTCAAGGCTGCCGTAGCGGGTTTCTGGATTGATATTCAAAATAGCCAAACCCAATGCACCAATCAATTTATCTGGAACCGGAATAGGCACATAGGAGTAGAGCGAGATCAGCATTTCTTGTTCGTCTACTTCGATGATGTGATCAATATCTAGGACATCTTGCTCTGTTAATTCTGTTTCACCAGAATCACCGCCGCCAAAAGTAGATTCAAACTGCAGCATTGCAGTATCACTTCCTTTGGAAATCTCAATCATGTCAGGATAGCCAAGCAAACCTTTCCACCAATACATCAGGGTGAAGGTGCAGGGTTTGACCTCTACCAAACCTTTGCTAGTAGATTTAGCAAAGTAAAGACCATAAAACTCATCATCTTTCTCAAGGCCATATTGATCTACCTTAGTCGGTTTTGAGGCTGGCTTCTTAACTGTTGGTTTCTTTGCTGTTTTTTTAGCAGGCGCTTTCTTGGCCGCTACTTTTTTCACTACCTTTTTAGTCGGCTTCTTAGCTACTGCTTTTTTTGCTACCTTTTTAGCAGCCACTTTTTTGACAGCTTTCTTTGTAGGGGCTTTTTTTACCACCTTAGTAGCTACTTTCTTTTTTGCCGGAGACTTCTTTGTAGCCATGGTTTATTACCCTTCTTTTGGTGTTAATGTGCTTAAGTACTTATAGATATTACTGCAAGTTCCTTGTAGTTTTAATATTGGCTATATGGGGTTTGTCCTCCTTATGACAAGGGAGGACCGCTAAACATCCATATTTTAGTCTAGGGCTTACCATCTTGATAAGCTCGATATAGAATGAATGCGCAATGAGTAAAACCCTCAAAATTATTCTGATCATCTTTGCTGCGGTCTTGGCCTTAGGAGGCTTGGGGGCTTGGTATGCCGCATCATCCATTAATCCAACGCAATTAACCCAGTTACTTAGCTCCGCCGTGAAAGATGCCACTGGACGAGATCTTAAAATTGCAGGACCAGTCAGCCTCAATATCTTCCCCTCAATTGGCGTTAAGGCTGAGCAAGTTACTCTAAGCAATACATCATGGGCAAGCCAATCTCAAATGCTAGCTTTAAAACGTATTGAGCTCGAGGTAAAACTATTTCCTTTATTTTTAGGCAATGTTGAGATTAGTAGTATTCGTCTTGCTGGACTAGACGCCCATTTAGAGGTCAATAAGTCAGGGCAAGGTAATTGGGATTTAACGCCACCAGCAAAACCAGCTGACTCAAAAATCGCTACTAGTCCAGCCGATTCAAAAAGTGTTACTAGTAGCTCGCCTCAGAAATCATCTGATGACAGTACTTTTGTGGCTATAGATACCCTTTATATTTCTGATGCACGCATTACTTATCAAGATGGCAATAGCCCCGTTAAGTTAATAGAGGTCCCGAAACTTTCATTAACCGGTGGAGGGGGTAAGACCACCATCTTGCTCGACCTCCAGCATGCTAATTACAAAGTGGGCCTTAAGGGGAAGGTAGACTCACTACGCCAGGTCATGATGGATTGGGACCAAAATCCCGTCAAGACAAATCTCGATTTGACGCTCACACTCAATGGAAAGTCTTTGGATATTTCAGGGAAGATTGATAAAGCCCCTAAGGTATTACCGCAATTTGATATCCAGCTAGAGTCTAAATCGTTTGACTTAGTTCCATTAACAGCAGCATCTCTTGCATCCTCGGCTGGAAAAACAGCAGTAGTAGTGAAGTCCACAGAGAGCCAAGGAAAATATTTCTTTAGCGATGATCCCTTACCATTTGATTTACTGCCAAATGCTAATGGAAAGATTGCACTAAAAATTACTCAGCTAAGCTTGCCAGATAAAACCTTATTACAAGATTTGAAGGGCAATATTGCATTTAAGGGCGACAGAATAGATGTTAATGACCTGAAATTTGAGTTAGGCAAAGGGCAAGCTCAGGCACACATTTCGCTTGCAGAGATCAGCAGCGCCGCTCCGGCCGTAACTATCAAGGCGCTTGCCAAAGGCTTTACTTTGGAGCAAGTGCTAGCTAGTAGGGAATTAAGTGCCAAGATGAGTGGGGGAGATGCTCAAATTGCCTTGAATTTATCTGGCAGAGGCAAGAGCTTGCATCAGATTATGGGAGCTGCCAATGGCGTGGCACAAATGACTGTGGGTAATGCTCGAATCGACTCAGACTTATTGAATGCTGCAGGTGATTTAGCCGTCACCATCATGGATGCCTTAAGCCCCATGCGTAAGCAAAACAATCAAACTATCTTAGAGTGTGCGACTGCTTTTTTGCCTGTGAGTAACGGCATGATCAACATCAAGGATTCGATTGGAGTGGAGACTGATAAGTTAGACATTACTTTATCGGGAACACTCAATCTCAATACAGAGGTAATTAATCTGAAGATTAACCCTCATCAGAGATCGGGCATCACCACGGGGGTTGCCTTAGGTAGCCTGGTTCAGCTGGAGGGAACCTTACAAGACCCAAAGGCTGGCATTAATAAGGAAGGTGTAGTGAATAGCGCGGTTTCAATTGGTTTGGGAATTTTGACCGCCGGAATGAGTATTGCTGCTGAGAATGCCAAATCTATCAGCACCAAGAGGCAACCCTGTAAAACAGCAATGCACCCTTGGGCGGATATTTACCCTGCGCCTAATTGATTTGGTCTTTAGAAAACTAAGCCACTGATAAAGAGGCTGAATAAAGAAATAAAGATGCTCGCAAAGAGCGCAGTCCAGAAACTGGAAATCGTAAAGCCGCTCACTAGAGCTGATACCAGCATTAAGACTAAAGCATTAATTACTAATAAAAATAAACCCATTGTGACTACTGTCAAAGGTAGCGTGAATAGAATGAGCAATGGCTTCACGATGGCATTGGCAAATCCGAGGACTAAGGCAGCAATGACTAGTGAGCCCCCATCAGCAAAACGTAAGCCGCTAAAGATATAGCTAGCTACCCAAAGAGATAGGGAGGTTAAGCCCCATTGCACCACAAACAGCGTTAAGTTACTCATGATGTTTTTCCTTTTCTTTTGGTGAGAAGTTTATAGAGTGTTGCCTATTGAACCATCTTATCAGCCACTTAGTAATGCGGGGGGATTTCATCTTTGAGGCTAGCACTGCCACCGCCAGAGCTGCTAGCCTGCTCTTTAATGGCTTTTAGCTCGCGGTATAGAAATTCAATTTGTTGTTGTTGCTTATAGACTGTCTCATTGAGTTTTTCGATCAGATCTTCAGTGAAGCTGAGCTTGATTTCTAAATTAGTAATACGGTCATCACTCATTTGATTTACCTTTTTATTCTGAGACGAGCTCAAAGCGCCCATCTTCCATTTCTGCTTTTGGCCTAATCCAAAAATCATGAGATTGCATCGATTCATAAACGTAGGCTGGCTCAAGCGAGGCTTCAATATTGGCCAGTAAGACTACTTTATAGAACCCGCCAGTCTTTTTATGTCTTAGTCTATTGCCAGGCTTAAAGAGTCCCTCATCAGGGTCAGCCATTTTAGGTTTAGTCATGTCAACTAGGCACTTTCTCAGTATGATCTTGTGATGGCAAATCCCATCCCGTACTCCATTCTAGATATATCTCCCATCCCTGCGGGTTTTACTGCCGCCGATGCCTTGCGTAATTCTTTAGATATTGCCCAGCATGCTGAAAAATGGGGCTATACCCGTTACTGGGTAGCTGAACACCATAATATGACAGGTAATGCGAGCTCTGCAACAGCTGTATTGATAGGATATTTAGCCGCAGGAACATCCCATATTAGGGTGGGATCTGGCGGCGTGATGTTACCTAACCATGCACCCCTAGTGATTGCAGAGCAGTTTGGCACTTTGGAGTCTCTTTATCCAGGAAGAATTGACCTGGGTCTAGGTAGAGCCCCCGGTACTGACCAGATGACTGCAAGAGCCTTGCGTCGAGATCTACTTGGTAGTGATGATCGGTTTCCACAAGATGTTCGCGAGCTGCAGCATTATTTGGGTCCACTTCAAGATGGGCAATCCGTTAAGGCGATCCCGGGTGCCAATACAGAGGTACCCATTTGGATTCTAGGATCTAGTCTTTATGGTGCTCAGTTAGCTGCACATTTTGGTTTACCTTACGCATTTGCCTCACACTTTGCACCTGAGCAATTATTAGAAGCGATGAAGATTTATCGTGAGCTCTTTAAGCCCTCAGATAAATTAGATAAACCCTATTCTGCTTTTTTGATGAATGTTGTGGCTGCCGATACGGATGAAGAGGCTGCGCATCTATTTACGACCTTACAGCAAAATGTAGTGCGGATGAGGCGCAATACCCGGGGTCAATTACCGCCACCAATACCCAATCTCGATGAATTTTGTGAGCCTCATGAAAAGGCAGCAGCAGCCCATACCTTACAGGTCTCTGCGGTAGGCTCACTAGAAACGATTAAAAAAGAAATGCGTCACTGGCTAGACGCCACCGGAGCAAATGAAATCATCATGACCGGACAAATCCATGATCACCAAGCTCGTTTAAGATCATTTGAAATTGCAGCGCAGGCTGCGAAGTCTTTAGAAGACTAAAGAATTGTAGTCAGCAGAAATCAAGATATTTTCTTTTGCGGCATGAGCGTCAAACTTTAATACTTCATGATCTTTGCTGATGAGGGTACAGGGTCTGGCTGTGTAGGCGAGATCCAAAAAGACTTGATCGTCTGGGTCTTGGCACCGCCAAGGGGAGCTGAATAGATTTTGATCATCTAAGACGCGCGCTAGTGATGTCCATTGCAGCAAGATCTTCTCTTGGTCTATCGTCTCTAAGGCAAATAGCGGTCGAGAGATCACATCTGCAAATTCTTCTAGAGTCTTGGGGCTAGCAAGCGCATCGATTTTCTGCTCAAGCAACGCCTGTTTTAAATGAAGCGCTCTAAAGTCATTAAAGACAAATAGATCTAACAGAACATTGGTATCAAAGACGACGGATTTCATCTTCCAGAAATTACTTAGTCTTGATTGCTACGCCAAACTTCGGGTGTGATGGTGACTTGGCCTTGATCTGAAGAAACATAAACTTCGCCATCCTGAACGTTGACATGAATGACCATGCTGCGCTCAACCAATTTATTTAATTCTTTTGCTTGTTCAGATGGAATAGAAATAATTTGGAGATTGCGAGCACGCGTGAGTTTATTAGCAATGCCATCCCACCAAATTTTGCTGGTATATCCACCATAGCAATACACAATCACTTGGTCTGATCTTCCACAGGCTTTCAGAATTCGGCGATCGTCTGGCTGACCAATTTCAATCCAAAGCTTGATGGCATCGGTGAGATCTTTAATCCAGAGATCTGGCTCATCGGTATCACTTAAACCCTTAGTAAAAACCAAATCCTCATTTGCTTGTAAAGCAAAAGCGATAATTCTGACCATCATCCGCTCCTCAGTTTCAGAGGGGTGCTTAGCAATGGTCAGGGAGTGACTGCCGTAATAATGGCGGTCAGAGTCTGCGACGTGAAGGTCAGCTTTGTGGATAGTTGCGCGGAGAGCCATGCCGCATTATCGCCTTTATGGCTCACTACCTGACCTTGGCCCAGTCTTTAACCAGTATGATTTGTCCCTAGAGCCTTAAATTACTGTGCATCGAAGAGCCCCATGATTCGTATTACTGAACTACGTCTGCCTATCGACCATGCTCCAGAAGCTGTGGAAGCGGCTATTCTTAAACGCCTAAATTTACCTACTAAGGACTTAATTAGCTTTGAAGTCTTTAAGCGTAGCTACGATGCTAGAAAGAATGTGGCACTTTCTTTCATCTATACGGTAGATCTTTCAGTAAAAAGTGAAGAAGCCATCCTTAAAAAATTTGATGGCGATATTCACATCAGACCATCACCCGATACGAGTTATCACTTTAAAGCCAAGGCGCCTGAGTCCATTGCCACAGGCAAATCATTGCGCCCGGTAGTCATTGGTTTTGGTCCTTGTGGAATATTTGCTGCGCTCGTTTTAGCGCAGATGGGATTTAAGCCGATTGTGTTAGAGCGTGGTAAGAAGGTGCGAGAGCGCACTCAAGATACTTGGGGCTTATGGCGTAAGAATGTACTAAACCCAGAATCGAATGTGCAATTTGGAGAGGGCGGCGCCGGCACTTTTTCAGATGGTAAGTTATGGAGCCAGATTAAAGATCCGAAGTTTTATGGCCGCAAAGTGATCCATGAGTTTGTGAATGCAGGTGCGCCAGCAGAAATTCTATACGTTGCAAAGCCTCATATTGGCACCTTTCGCTTGGTAGGCGTAGTAGAAAAAATGCGTCAAGAAATTATTGACCTGGGTGGCGAGATTCGTTTTTCCCAAAAAGTGATTGGTTTTGACATTCAGAACGAGCAAATTACTGGTGTCAAAATTGAAGGCCATGAAGATCTGCCTGCAACTCATGTCGTGCTGGCACTTGGGCATAGTGCTCGAGATACCTTTGAGGCTTTGCATGAGGCAGGAGTCTTTATGGAGGCCAAGCCATTTTCAGTGGGGTTTCGCATTGAGCATCCACAATCGCTGATTGATAAGGCTCGCTTAGGGCCTCACGCTGGTAATGAGTTGATTGGTGCAGCTGATTACAAGTTAGTTCATCACGCTAAGAATGGTCGCTCAGTCTATAGCTTCTGTATGTGCCCTGGCGGCACAGTCGTAGCAGCAAGTTCAGAGCCTAATCGGGTAGTCACTAATGGCATGAGTCAATACTCGCGCAATGAGCGCAATGCTAATGCAGGCATCGTGGTGGGCATTACTCCAGCGGACTATCCCGGCGGTCCACTTGCTGGAATTGAGTTCCAGCGCGCAATTGAATCTAAAGCCTTTGAGCTGGGCGGTGGAACGTATGAGGCCCCTGGGCAACTAGTGGGAGATTTTCTGGAAGGCAAGTCCTCAACGCAGTTTGGCAGCGTGATTCCATCCTATAAGCCAGGTGTTCATTTGACGGACTTAGCAGACAGTTTGCCAGCCTATGCAATTGAAGCAATACGTGAAGCACTGCCTGCATTTGAAAAGCAAATTAAGGGCTTTTCGATGAAAGATGCTGTTTTAACGGGTGTAGAGACTAGAACCTCTTCACCTCTTCGTATTACCCGTGGCCTTAATTTTCAGAGTTTAAACATCAAAGGACTCTATCCTGCGGGTGAGGGCGCTGGTTATGCAGGCGGAATACTCTCGGCAGGCGTTGATGGGATTAAAATAGCAGAAGCACTTGCGCTAGATTACTTATCAAAGTAGATCCTTTCCCATACTTGGTTATTTATGAACCCTGTAATAAATTCCTGCTCGTCAAAAGAAAAAGAAGTCTTATTTCATCCAGAGTTATTGGAAAAGTTCGATATTAATGGACCGCGCTATACCTCTTATCCGAGTGCAGACCGTTTTCATCAGGAATTTTGTGAGACAGATTACTTAAGCGCATTAAAGCGTGTCGCCAAAGTAAATCAGCCCTTATCTTTATATTTCCATTTACCGTTTTGCCCCAATATTTGCTACTACTGTGGCTGTAACAAAATTATTACCAAAGACCATGGCCGTAGTGCTAAGTACATTAAGTATTTAGCTAAAGAAATGGCGATGGTGTGTAAGGCCTTGGGCGCACAGAAAAAAATTCCCATTACCCAATTGCACTGGGGTGGTGGTACGCCAACCTTTCTTTCTCATGAAGAAATGATTGAGTTAATGCAGCATACTCGCGAGCATTTTGAGCTATTACCTGGCGGTGAGTATTCGATAGAGATTGATCCGCGGCGCGTTGCTGAAAAAGATATTGCTTTGTTAGCAGAGCTTGGCTTTAATCGGATTAGCCTTGGCGTACAAGACTTTAACCTTGCAGTACAGGAGGCCGTTCATCGGGTCCAAACCATTGAAGAGACTCAAGCAGTCATGGACTGGTCCAGAAAGTATGGTTTTAAGTCTAGCAGTATTGATTTGATCTATGGCCTACCAAAACAAACGCCCGAGACCTTCAAGGAGACGGTCGATGCGGTATTGGCGATGAATCCTGATCGTTTGGCAGTCTATAACTATGCCCACTTACCACATGTCTTCAAGCCTCAGCGTCGCATTTCTGAAGCCGATCTTCCTCATGCAGCGGATAAATTAAGCATTCTTTCAAATACGATCGAGCGTCTTGCGGAAATGGAATATGTATTTATTGGTATGGACCATTTTGCAAAACCCAATGATGAATTGGCGATTGCACAGAAAGAAGGAAGGTTGCATCGTAATTTTCAGGGTTATTCCACTCAAGCAGAGTGTGATCTCTTAGCTTTTGGAATATCTGCGATTGGCAAAATCGATGATTGTTATTCTCAAAATGTTCGCACCTTGGATGAATACTATGAATCCTTAGATCATGACCATCTACCAGTACTCAGAGGTATGCAATTAGATAAAGATGATTTATTGCGTCGCGAACTCATTGGTGAGTTGATGTGCCAATTTGCACTCAATACCAAAACATTTGCAAAGGCCCATCAAATTAACTTCTCTCATTACTTTAAGATTGAGATCGAAGAGCTCAAAGGTCTGGAGCAGGCTGGGTTATTAGAGTGGCAGGGCGCCAATATGCAAGTCCCTATCAAAGGAAGACTCCTAGCGAGACGTGTTGCGATGACTTTTGATCGTCATCTCAGAGAGTCGCAGGCCGTAGGTTCTTACTCCAAGGTTCTTTAGGTCCATCTGCAGCATAAATTCGAGTTCATTTGATCTAGATCAAACAAGTAAGCAAACACTGTTGCTTTTAAGCCCTTAAAAAATTCACAGCCATTCCGCATTTGATTTATATCAAATCACTCTCTAGGTATCAATTCGAAAATAGTTTCATCGAAATTGAAAACAGAAAGAGGAATTCATCATGCGACTTAAATCACTAGCGCTAGCAATAGCTGCTGCAGCCACTCTTGCCCCAATTGCTTCACAAGCTCAGTCTGCAGTAGAAAATCCATGGATGGTTCGTGTACGTGCTGTCTATGTTGATTGGCAGAATGGACAAGCAAATGGCTCCTCAACAGATGCTGGCGTTCAAACAAATAATATCAATGCACAAAATCAATGGCTTCCTGAATTTGATGTTTCCTATTTCTTTACCAAGAATATTGCTGCAGAGTTAGTATTGAGTTATCCGCAGCCTGTGAACATCAACTCTAATCTCACTTCAGGCCCTACCGGCACAATCAACGCCTTACCACCATCGCTCTTATTGCAATACCATTTCACAGAATTAGGTGCGCTGAAGCCTTATGTTGGTGCTGGTGTGAATTACACTATTTTTGGCAATCGAAATAACTTCTCATTTAGTGGTGTTAGCAACGCTCTGACTGTGGGACAGTCAAGCTTTGGATTTGTTGGTCAAATTGGTGCGGATTACATGATCGATAAAAACTGGGGTGTTAACGTAGATTTAAAATATGCCACTATGAGTACCACTGTTACCGGTCAAAATGCAGTAGCAGGTCAAGATCTTGGTAAATTAACTTTGAACCCATTAATGCCGGCTATTGGTGTGACTTACAAGTTCTAAGAATTGAGTTCTTAGTGCTTGAGGTAGAGCCCCTAAGGGGCTCTACTTTTTTGAGTAATTTCAGAAATATCCCCTCTTTTCTGGAAGTGACGATAATGTCGCCATGGCTTTAATCGTACTTACTGATGCAAAACTGGCTTTCGGCCACGTAGACCTCCTCGCAAATACCGCTTTTTCACTTGAATCAGGTGAACGCGTTGGCTTAATTGGGCGCAATGGCACCGGCAAATCTTCTTTATTGAAGATCTTAGCTGGCATTGAAAAAATGGATGATGGGCTTTTGCAATATCAGCAAGGTCTGAGAATTGCTTACGTTCCCCAAGAGCCTATCTTTAATGCTGAAGAGACAGTCTTTGATGCAGTCTCAAAGGGCGTGGCCAGTGCCAAAGCCCTACGTGAGGAATATGAGGCGCTGAGCATAGGCGACTGGGATGATGCCTCTCACCACCGCTTGGATGAGGTGCAATCTCAATTAGAGGCACTCAGTGGCTGGAATTGGGAACAGCGGGTGCATGAGACGCTTGACCGATTACATTTGGAGGCGGATCTTAAGATCAGCACGCTATCAGGTGGAACTAAAAAACGTGTGGCACTTGCACGTGCTTTAGTAGAAATGCCCGATGTTTTACTTTTAGACGAGCCAACCAACCATTTAGATTTAGATTCAATTGCATGGCTGGAGGGGCTTTTAAAAGAATATCTAGGCTCTGTCATTCTAGTTACCCACGATCGCGCTTTCTTAGATAATGTCTGTACGCAAATCGTTGAGCTTGATCGCGGAATTTTACGAAGCTACCCTGGCAACTTTACCCAATACGAAGTTCTCAAAGAACAAGAGCTCAATGCAGAGTCATTGGCTAATGCCAGAACCGATAAATTATTAGCCCAAGAAGAGGTATGGATTCGGAAGGGTGTCGAGGCTAGGCGGACGCGTAGCGTCGCTCGTATTGCTCGCCTTGAGAAGTTACGTACTAGCCGCGCTGAGCGAAGAGATGAGATGGGTCAAGTGAAGTTGGCTGTCTCTTCAGGCGACCGAAGTGGCAAGATTGTGGCAGACCTCCAAAATGTGAGTAAATCCTACGATAGGCCGATTGTGCAAGACTTCACCGCCACGATTTTGCGGGGCGACAAAGTCGGTTTACTGGGCCCTAATGGTGCAGGTAAAACAACCTTACTGAAATTAATTCTAGGGACTATTGCGCCTGACTCAGGAAGCGCTACGATGGGCACTCGCATTGAAGTGGCTTATTTTGATCAAATGCGCGAAGGTCTTGACCTTAATGCTTCGCTTGAGGACTATATTAGCCCAGGCAGCGAGTGGATTGAAATCAATGGCAATAAGAAACACGTCAAAAGTTATTTAAGCGACTTCTTATTTGCACCAGAGCGCACTAATTCTCCGGTAAGTACTTTGTCGGGTGGTGAACGTAACCGCTTACTACTCGCTCGTTTGTTTGCTAGACCAGCAAATGTATTAGTTCTGGATGAGCCAACCAACGATTTGGATATCGATACCTTAGATTTGCTTGAGCAATTGCTACAAGATTACAAAGGGACTGTATTTTTAGTGAGCCATGATCGTTATTTCTTAGATAACGTAGTGACTAGCATCATTGCTCATGAGGGCGATGGATTATGGCGTGAATATGAGGGTGGTTATGAGGATTGGAAGATCCAAAAAGCACGTTCAGACCAAATCCGCGCTAATTATGCAAAACCTGAATCTAAAGTTGAGTCTAAGGCCGAGAGCAAGCAAGCGCCTAAAGTAGAGGCAAAGCCAGCGATCAAGAGTGGGGTGCAAAAACTCAATGGCAAGGAGCGCCAAGAGTTAGAGACTTTGCCTTTGCAAATCGAAGAACTGGAAGTAGAGCAGGCAGATATCGGCATTGCGATGAGTAATCCAGATCTTTATAAGAATGAACCTGATTTGGCTGCAAGCATGCAAGCCCGCTTAACAGAGATCACTGAGCAGCTAGAACGAAAACTGCAACGCTGGGAGTTGCTGCTCAGCCGTTCCGAGTCCTGATCTTGCTTATTTAAGGTTTAGGCGCGCACGAAGTTGTGCGATTTCATCCAAGAGATTAAGCGCCAGAGCAACTCCTGAAACGTTCAATTCCAAATCATGCGTTAGATGGGCTGCAGTTTTGGCTCTTTTAAGAGAGTCTCCGCTAAAGCGCCAATCTTCGGGGGATGAGCCTGCAGGACTAAGGACTCCCTCTGATACCCAAGACATAATCAATTCTTGAGGAGTGCGAGAAGCGTGCGAGAGTTCCACAATGCTCATATGCACTTCGTTTTCTACGATACTTGCTTCAATCCAGGTGGTGTTTATCTTCGTCATGGTCATCATCCCTTCAGGTGAGATCTAGGGTTGAAATCAAAAGCCTTCTCAAAGTTTTGATAGGCTTCTTTTTGGGCATCTGTTCCTGCAGGTGGTAAAACAATCGTGGGAACTACATATAAGTCACCAGGCTCGGCACTCGGAATGCCTTTGCCTTTAAGACGCAGCTTGCGGCCAGCAACAGTCCCTGCTGGGATCTTTAATTCCAAAGTAGCACCTGCTGGTGTTGGTACATTGACTGCAGTACCTAAGGCTGCCTCCCATGGCGCTAATGGAATATCGATGAATACATCCTTGCCATCAATCCGATAGATTGGATTTGGATGAAAATCAATTTCTAAATAAAGATCACCTGCTGGACCTTCGCCAATACCCGGACCTCCTTGCCCTGAGAGGCGAAGATTTTGACCAGCTTTGATCCCTTTTGGAATACTGACATCTAATTTACGTTCTTGCGTGCTTACATGACCATTGGCATCTTGCGTTGGCATGTGCAATGCAATAGTGCGCTTAGCACCGTTATAGGCATCAACAAGATCAACCAAAATTTTGGCATGATGATCTTGCCCTTTGAAGTTCATACCTTGACGTGCTTGTCCACTACGGCCACCTTGACGATGTTTACCTCTACCAAAAAGAGATTCAAAGAATTCACTTTGATCGCCTTCAAAGCCGCCACCATAACCTGGATGACTACCATTAAATTGGCTATCAGAGTATTCAAAACCTTCATTCCAATTTGGGGGAGGGGTAAAGTCTTGACCGTTTTTCCAATTGGCACCAAAGCGATCGTAAGCTGCACGCTTCTCGGTGTCTTTTAAAACAGCATAGGCCTCGCCAATTTCTTTGAATTGCTCTTCAGCACCAGCCTCTTTATTAACATCTGGGTGGTATTTGCGGGCAAGCTTGCGGTAGGCAGTCTTGATTTCGGCTTCGGTAGCAGAGCGTGCTACCCCAAGCGTTTCGTAGTAATCCCTAAATTTCATATGCCTGTATTAATCCTCGGGTGTTTATTCTTACTGAGCTAATAATGAATTCTACAGTCCTATTAGCTCATGACCCCAATTTGCCAAGGAACAAATTCATAATCGCCTAAGCCTAGAAGTTCGCTCTTAGAGGGCTCTCCAGAAGCAGTTTTTAGGAATAGCTCAAATATACGTTGCCCCATTTCTTGTACAGAAACAGTCCCCTCCAAGATTTCGCCACAATTAATATCCATATCTTCAGTAAGTCTCTGGTACATGGGGGTATTAGTAGCCAGCTTGATGCAAGGCGCAGGTTTAGAGCCAAACATGGAGCCTCTACCGGTTGTGAAAGCAATTAAATTCGCACCACCAGCAATTTGTCCAGTAGCTGAGACAGGATCAAAGCCCGGAGTATCCATAAAGACAAAGCCTTTAGTGGTGACTGGCTCAGCATATTTATAGACCTCCATTAATGGACCGGTGCCACCCTTCATCGAAGAGCCCAAAGATTTTTCAAAGATATTAGCAAGTCCACCAATTTGATTTCCCGGGCTTACTTGACCATTAATCTGAACATCTCTGCCAACGGAGTATTCATCTTTCCACCAGCGAATGCGTTTAATCAGTTTTTCACCAATAGCTTGAGTGGCCGCTCGGCGGGTAAGGGTGTGCTCTACACCATAAATCTCAGGTGTCTCTGACAAAATCCCAGTACCACCATGACGAGACAAAATATCGATCGCTGCACCTAAGGCAGGATTGGCAGTAATCGAAGAAAAGCCATCGGAACCACCACATTGCAAGCCAATGCATAGATGACTTGCTGAAACCGTTTCGCGTTTAACTTTATTTGCCTCTGGCAGCAAGGCTTTGACTGCCTCAATTCCGGCTTCAATCGTTTTACGTGTACCACCAGTCTCTTGCATGATGAAAGTATGAAGATTTGTGCCCGCAGTCAGGTCTTCCTGCTCCATCAATCCTTTTAATTGATTGCGCTCACAGCCAAGACCAACAATCAGGGCCGCTGCAAGATTGGGGTGACGCGCATAACCAGCCATCGTACGACGGAGTAGCTGCATTGGTTCACCGCTCATTTCCATACCGCAACCAATATCATGGCTAAACGCTACCACGCCATCTATATTGGGAAAATCCTGTAATCTCTCTGGCGTAAACCAGTCAGCAATTTTATTAACAACAGTTGCAGAACAATTTACGGTTGATAAAATGCCAATAAAATTGCGTGTGCCTACTTTTCCATTGGCTCTGATATAACCCTGAAATGTGGCGCGCTCAGATTCCGGTAACATTTGAGTAGGTTTAAATTCACTAGCATAGGCATAGTCACGATCAAACTCACGAAACTCAGTGTTATGACTGTGAACCATGGTGCCTGCTTCGATATCGGTATTTGCAAAGCCTACAGTCACGTTGTACTTCAGAATTGGATCACCCTTCAGAATCTTCTTGGCTGCTATCTTGTACCCTGCAGGGACTTGGCTACGGCTACTGAAGTTTTCACTAGGAACTTCTGTGCCAATAGCAATATCAATCCGCGCCACCACGATATTGTCATTGGGATGTAGGCGAATTATTGGACCAGCTAATTTTTTTCCAGAGGTTTCAATCATGATCTTATTGGGTCTTGTATAAGGGGTTTATCGTAAACCTAGACCGGCTTTTATTTAATGACTCAGATCAAAAAATAGCACTTCCGCATCCACGCCATCCCGCACTTCTAAGGCAGATTCATTTTCCATGAGCAAGGCATCACCACTAGCTAGTTTTTGGCCATTGACAGTCAAAGATCCCTTGATTAGATGAACATAGCCCTTGCGTTTTGGATCCAATTGCATCTTGGCTGACTGAGACCCATCAAACAAGCCCGCATACATCTTGGCATCTGCCGATATTGATACAGACCCATCGTTACCATTGGGTGAGGCAACTAAACATAGCTTGCCTTGTTTGTCTGTTTGCGGGACGGTCTTTTGCTCATAGCTTGGTTCAATTTCTAAAACATTAGGCTCAATCCAGATTTGTAATAAGTGGGTTGTTTGATCTTTGGCGTGGTTGAACTCGCTATGCGTCACACCAGAGCCAGCACTCATGCGTTGCACGTCTCCTGGGGGAATACTTTTTACATTGCCCATACTGTCTTGGTGCGCTAATTCACCGGAGAGAACATAGCTAATGATTTCCATATTGCGATGGCCATGTTTACCAAAGCCCATACCGGCTGCTACTTGATCCTCATTAATAACTCTTAAATTCCCCCAGCCCATAAATTGGGGATCGTGGTACCCAGCAAAAGAGAAAGAATGAAAGCTTTTGAGCCAGCCATGATCAGCATAGCCTCTTTCTTGGGATTTTCTAAGAAACAACATGCCAATACCTTTTATTGTGATGAATTAAGAATAAGTGCGAGATCATGATCCATATATAGTAGGGACCTAAAGCAGGATGCCACTCATCAGTTATTCGCTCTCACCCGATCTACTAGGGTATTTGAAAGAGGCATAACGTACCACTGCATTTGCTAAAGCTAGCACGAGGATTGTAATGCCCATGTAGAGAATGGGTAGATCAGCTTCATGCTTTGTGTTAACCAAATCAATAATGAGTCGGGTAACGGCAGTAATGGCAACATAGATTAAAAAGCGGACTGGCATATGGTTAGTTTTGAAATAAATTCCAACCATGGCGCCGATCTCTAAATAGATGAATAGCAGTAGCAAGTCTTCAATTGATGCAGATCCTTTGCCCATCATTCCCATAAATGCAACGGCTGCTGACCAAACTGTTGCCGCACCAATTCCAAACAAGGCAATACGATGAAATAGGGATACAAACAGGTTGCCAATCGGTACTGTCCACTTTTCAACAGTTGCCTCTAGCTTAGAGGCATCTTTTGGTGAGTTTGGGGTCATGCTCATATAGATCTCCAGTTTCTTAATACATTTTTGCCAGTATATTTCCCAATGAGGTTTGGGAGAATAAAAAAGAGGCCCAAAGGCCCCTTTTTTCGGATGATTGTCTTTGATTACCCCAAACTATCAGCCCAGATATTGTGAGCCCATCCCCAGGCATATACACCCTCAAGGGTTGATGGTGCTGGTGACAGCCCTCCGGACCCTGGGACCGTCTTGAAGGTCTTTTCAGCAGCGATGTATTGATGGACGCTGGCAACGTGCACAACCTCACGCTCATTAACGAAGCTATAGCAGGTGTTGGTGAGAACGGGCGCTGGATTGACTTCCCAACCACTCAGCTCAGCAACAATAGCCGCGGCCGCCACTTTGGCATGTGAATTAGCCATATGCCCCGATTTCGGCATTAAAGGCGCCACTTGTATTGAGTCACCCAACACATGGATATCCTTGTGTGCTGTAGATTCAAAGTTAATAAAATTCACATTGACCCACCGACCATTTGAATTTGCCAAGCCTGTTTTGACTGCAATTTCACCAGCACTCATTGCGGGTAGCAAATTCAATACATCAGCCTTAATGTCATCCTGCACTTCAAGTTTGATTGTCTTGGTTTTTGCATCAACCGCAGTGACATTATGTTTTGGTAAGTATTCAATCATGCCGGTGTATTGCTCAGCCCAAACTTTCTTGAATAGTCCGCCCTTGGATGTCACATCCTGGTTAGCATCCAAAATCAATACCTTGGATTTCGGTTTATTTTTCTTCAGGTAGTTTGCTACTTGGCAAGCACGCTCATATGGGCCAGGAGGGCAGCGATACGGCGCCTCTGGAATACTGATTGCAAAAGTGCCGCCATCACGCATTGATGCCAACTGCTTGTGAAGAGCAACGGTCTCCGCTCCGGCTTTCCATGCTTGCAAGGTAACTCCATCCTTATTAGCTTGAGCTAGACCCTCGATGCTATTCATCATGAGGGTAATGCCAGGAGAAACAATAGCCTTGTCGTAGCGCAAGGTTTTACCTGAGGCTAGCTTGACGGTTTTTTTATCTGCATCAATACTCACAACGCTATCTTGAATCATTTTGATGCCATGGCGCTTGCTCAGATTGTCGTAAGGCGAAGTGAGCTCCGCCAAAGTACGTGAGCCACCCACAACTAAATTGGATAGCGGGCAAGAAATAAATGAAGCATTTGGCTCAATGAGCGTTACTTTGGCAGTGTTATTCGAAAAGAGGCGCAAGTATTTAGCAGCAGTAGCACCGCCATAACCACCGCCAATGACGAGAATTTCTGCTTTTTGTAAATTAGCGCGAGCATGGCCAGAGAAGCCTGCGAGTAAGCCAAGCGCTGCTGCGCTTTGTCCAATAAAGTGTCGACGATCCATGATGGGCTTCCTTATTATTTCTTGCCAAGCTGATTGGCGATAGTTGCAAGTTGCTCGTCAGAGTAGCCTTTGGCTAACTGCGGCATGATGGTTCCTTCACGAGCGCCGGATTTAAATGCCTTCAATTGAGTCAGCATTTGCTCGCTTGTTAATTGATTGATTAAGGGCATGCCACCATCAACCACCCCTTTGCCATCAGTGCCGTGACAGTTGGCGCAGGTAGCAGCAAGACTGCGTTTGTATAGATTGCTGGCATCAGCATTTTGCGCAAGGGCGGAACTACTCCAATGGCTAAAGCCGATATAGAGCGTTGCTAGGATTGCGGGTTTGAGATACTTTGCTCGCATGGGGTTTATCTCCATTTGGTTTATTTCTGAATAATGTATTACGTTTTACTTAATGGCATCATAAACAAGAAGTTTTGAAAGAAGTGAGATTTGCTTCATATTCATTTTTCATAAGCTCATTCGAAAAAGAGGCTGAATCTACTTTTATCAGATCTTCGAGCATACCTATAAACTATAGGTATGCGAGGTTTATTTTCTTACCGTTCTGCTCTCCTAATACTACTTCTAGGTGTATTTACCTATCTTTATGGCTTAGATAGCCGATTTGCGCCTAAAAATGGGGACGAGTATCCCTATATGCATATAGTCCGCATGACTGCTGAGGCTGGAAATTGGCTACCCCTCCAGTCTGAAATGGATGGGATCAAAAATACCAAACCACCCCTGATTTTTTGGCAAGGAATTGCTAGTACTCATTGGGCAAGTCAATGGTCTCTAGCAAATCTTCGTTGGCCTAGCATTCTCTATACAGGGCTTACGGCATTTTTCTTATTCTTAGCAGTGCGTCGCTTTAGTGGCAAAACCCAAACCGGCCTATTAGCAGCTTTAGTTTGGCTTTCTTTCTTTGCCACCTATCGTTACGGCCGCCCTTTCTTAGCAGACCCACCAGAAGTCTTTTGGATTAGTTTGCCATTCATGGCGCTTCTATATTGGGGTAAATGCGCGTTTGAATCTAAATTCTTTTTTCCACTATTGGCCGGCATCTGTTTTGGCCTAGCTCTTTTTGCTAAATCCTTTGCTTACATCGCGCCAGCAACTTTCGCTCTTGGCCTTTACTACTGGCGCTGGCGGCAGTGGAGTATTCCAAAAACGCTCACCCATGATCTTTATAAGGTCTGCATCGCTGGCATATTGGCCCTAGCAGTATTTGCTTTGTGGTTTGCATTTGATCCAAACCCAGAAGCAGTTTGGCAAGAATTTGTTCTTGGTGAGAACGCTGGAAAATTTGCAGCACGAAATTCTAATTACTTACTGGATCTCCTGCGTGGTGGTGACAGTGTTTGGTTATTACTCTTAACCACATTAGCTAATGCAGGTTTATTTACTTTCGTATTAATTTCTACCCTATGGCAGTGCTGGCGTGAACGTCGCTTCTTGAGCTTCGAAGAAGTTCTCTTGTTATTGTTGATAGTTGCATTTTTGATTGTGTTTACTTTGCCAAGCCAGCGCTCTGGTCGATATCTATTACCAGTCATGCCAGCATTTGCTGCCTTGATTGCCCTGCATTGGGAGCGCTTGCCTTTATGGGGCTTTCGAATGGCGCTGCTCCTGCAGATACTCGTTCTTTCACTCCTATTGTGGGTCGGCGCAAATCTACAATTTTCTGGCCTGATGGGAGAGGCGGGCCCATGGACCTATTCTTATTACCATTGGATATTGATGGCTGGAAGTCTCATCATTGCTCTAGTGGGTTTATTTAAATATCAACAGACTAAAACTTTGGCATTAGCAGTTTGCTTTCTTACTTATTGCGCACTGACTAGTAGCTTAGCCCCCTTGGAAGGGCAGCTTGGACGCTACTCAACAGCGACGATTGCTCAATTGCAGGGTAAGGATGTCTGGATTCCTTGTGACTTCCGCGCAAAAGATGAAGAGTATCGATTACTATTGCCTGGCACTAAGTTGCACGGCTACTTGGCTAAAGATGCAAGCGATGTGAATGGACTGACAAGCTCTTATCCTCTGGTTGCGGTACAAGCACCACTGGGAAGTGTTCCTGTAATTTGTGATTCTTGTGAGATCGTGGGGCAAAGAATAGAAATGCGAGCTCGGCACTCCAATGAAGAAATCAAAGAGATCTTGCAGGGCCACGTTAGTAAACATCTTTTTGTAAATGAGTACTTAGTTGCAACATCAGTTGCAAAACCAGTCGCATCCCCCGATTTTATTAATGTTAAGGATGCTTGTAGATGAGCCGTGTTCTCGCCCTATGTTTTTTATTGCTAGCTGCGGTGATCGGCTTTTTGCATATTGATAGTCGTCCAGCTTGGGCGCCTTTTGTGCCCAATACAATCACTACAGTTGAAGCAGAAGTGGAGGTAGCAGCGCCTCCAAAATCTAAAAATCAAAGTATTCCAAGTAAGGTAATTATTGCAAGCCCTATTAGCACATGGTTACCAGATACCAGTGCTGCTTCAGTGCATGCTGCATCTCTAATCGCATTGAAGGATGGTGCTATTCGGGCTTTTTGGTTCGCTGGTAGTCGTGAAGGTGCTAAAGATGTTGTGATTAACAGCGCTGTCTTTGATCCCAAGTCATCTAATTGGAGCGCTCCTACAGTAGTGATGGATAGAGTGAGTGCTGAAAAAGGTTTATCGCGATATATCGCTAAGCTGGGTAATCCAGTGCCGGCCAGAATGGCAGATGGCCGCTTGCAATTATTCTTTGTCACGGTTTCGATTGGTGGCTGGGCAGGCAGTTCAATTTCTAGTGTGATTTCAGATGATGAGGGTTTGACTTGGAGCAATCCACAGCGCCTCATTAGTTCACCCCTTATTAATCTGAGCACCTTAGTTAAGTCACCAACCATTTCCTTTGCCGATGGCCGCCTAGGCTTACCTGCTTATCACGAGTGGATCGGGCGCTTCGGTGAATTCTTAAGAATCGATGGGGGGCAAGTGATTGATAAACGTCGTATGAGCTCTGGCCGAAGTGCTATTCAGCCAATGGTGTTTGTAAACGATGCTCAAGATGCAACTGCGTACTTCCGTCAAACGAGAAGTGCAGGCCAAGCCAAGCAAGTGCCTATTAGTCAAACACAAAATGCAGGCCAATCATGGCAGTCAGGGGCAGATTTGCCGATTGCTAATCCGAATGCTTCAGTAACTGGTTTACAGCTGAATGATGGCACAAGAATTTTGGTGCTCAATAATCTTGAAAGAGGGCGTTATCGCTTGGTCTTGATGATGGCGGATGCTAAATCTGGACAGTGGCAAACTATAGAAGCGTTAGAAGATGATGAAGCCTTGCCAGAAGATCAGCGTAAAGAGTTTTCTTATCCATACCTCATTAGCCTTGATGGTAATGATGCTCATCTAGTTTATACCTGGGATCGTAAGAAGATTCGTCATCGATACTTCTCTGGGGCTTGGTTAAAGCACGCACAAAGCCAGCTTGGCGCTATACCAGTAGATGTCAACACTCAGGAGGTTAAATAATGGGTAACCTGGTGCAAACTCTTGCTTTAGTTGAGATGTCTATTACTTGCGCGGCTGTGATTACATTGCTATTGCAAAAGATGACTCCTCAGGAATTTCCACTGTTTGCAAAAGTCATTTTGATTCTATTGATTGGCAATCTCTTTTTCTGGCCATTAGGCCTAGGCATGGAATTACCACTTTCTGCTTATGTTAGAGGCGTCATTGGTGATCTGAGTATCGTCACTACCTTATTACTTTGGACCTCATTGCTATCAGTGAGGAAGTTTGCTCCATTAGCATTCAAGTTCGCCGTAGCTTGCATCGCAATTGCTTTCTACCCATTTGCCTTGGGTCTTGGCATGATCGATCCCTACGCTTGGGGATATGGATCAACACTATTCTTTATTGCAGTTTTACTCTTTGCAACTGTGTGTGGTCTAGCCAATTGGAATAAGGGTGTTTGGATTATTGCCATTGCTATTTTGGCTTGGACAGCCCATTGGCATGAGTCTGCTAATCTTTGGGATTACTTGTTAGATCCATTCTTAGCAATCTGGGCTTTGAGTGCATTGTTTGGAGTGCTTTATAGAAAGCGCCGCGAGAAGGCCCGCTCTGGTTATTTGTTTAGACCAGGTTAAGCAATCCTGGATTTAGCATCAAGTCTTCAGAAAGAAAAAAGCCAGCAATATGCTGGCTTTTTATCTGATGCAGTCAATGCTTAGTCTGGAATATTCGCTTTACGAATCACTGGACCCCAAACGTTGATTTCAGAATCTAGATGATCTTTTAGACCTTTAGCAGACATCTTGCTGGCCGGCACAATATCAATATTGGCATCCTCTAAACGCTTCTTGATCTCAGGATCGTTCATTGCCTTCTTAAGAGCTACATTGATCTTATCTAGGATAGGTTGTGGAACGCCTTTTGGAGTGTAGACACCATGCCAAACTTTGACTTCAAAGCCTTTTAGTCCTTGCTCATTTAGGGTTGGCACATTAGGAATCGCTGGTAAGCGTTTCATAGTGGTGGTGCCATAAGCCTTTACACGACCATCTTTGATGTAAGGAATGGTTTGAGTCGTTTGATCGCAAAGCAAATCTACTTGCCCACCCAATAGGTCTGTCAGAGCAGGGCCAGTGCCTTTGTAGGGAATATTAGTAAGCTTCACACCCATACGGCTTTGGAATAATAAGCCGCAAAGCTGAGATACAGCCCCTGGACCAGCATTAGCCATTGTTACTTTTGAACCATTGGCCTTGATGTAGGCTTCAAGCTCTTTAAAGTTATTTGCTGGCAAATCTTTTTTACCCAAGAGCACCATTGGTACATCAGCAACTTGACCGATATACTCAAAACTGGTCATTGGGTCGTATGGGAGCTTGTCATAGAGGGCATTAGCAGTGGCCATACCCATGTGATGAATGTAAATGGTGTATCCGTCTGGAGCTGCTCGTGCTACCTTAGTAGAAGCAATAGTGCCACCTGCGCCAGGAACGTTTTCTACTACCACTGTTTGACCTAACGATTGACCCATCGGCACTGAGATGAGGCGCGCGATAGTATCGGTTGGTCCACCCGCAGCAAATGGCACAACCAAGCTAATTGACTTGGTTGGCCAATCTTTTTGAGCTAGTGCATTACCGCTTAGAAGTGCACTAGCAGTGATTACTGCAGTGATTCCGGAAAATAAGAAATTCTTGATCTTCACTTTAATCTCCATCTTTTTAAGTTGAGTAATTTTGCCACCTCTAGAGCCTGTTGAGTAGGGGTAAGGCCTAGTGTTTACCAGCAATGGTAATAGTTTTTTGGGGTAGAAGCACTACTGGGCGGTCAATTAAGCGCCCATCTAGCTCCAATATGCCCCTTTAGATGCTTATCTGCCTGAATAACCCTCTTGGCCTAAGCAGCTTTCTGCTTGGAGGGCGCAAAGGTAAGCCAAGTAAATTCATATGAGGCTGGCAGTCTAAGTGCTGGTAAGTAGAGCGCCTATCTTGGCCTGCTTGCGAATATTCCATAAGAGATCGATTGCTTTGCTCATTTCAGCAGGGGTAGCGCCTCCACTAAAAGCAGCAAGCCGCATCGCCTTATCGGTAATCTCGGTACGGCTTAAGGTATTTCCAGGATCCCCTTTAGGCTCGTCAACGCGACCATCCAGAATTTGTCCATTGTTCAAATGCACTTTGACTTTACCAATCCAGCGTTGTGGATACGCACTATCTACTTCGGGGTCAAGAGTCATGGTGACGCGATCACGGAAGAGGCAAATTGCATCATCATGAAAATGCGCATCGAATTCTTGAAGGCCGGCAAATTGATAGTGGGCAACCAAAGCCAGTACAGTGCCCATTGAAAACTTGGATTGATGAACGGTAGCTGGATTAACGACGGGTCCCAAGACATCAATCGCACCCTGGTGCACTAAGGTTTCTACTTTGGCGATATCGCTTGGCTTAAGTTTATTGGCCAACATGACTTGCAAGAGCGCATCAGCAGCAGGGTGAGTATGACGACAGGAGGCGTGATACTTAAAGCTCGTTTCAGCTAAAGCCCAGCGACTACCTAAACGGTCAACCAGTTTTTTTGGATCGGCATCACTTGACATGCCAGCAGCTAAACCTTGCTTACCTTCGAGGATATGCTCTGCGCCAGTAAAGCCTGCTTGGGCAATATAAGCCGACATCAAGCCAGTTGCAGCTGCATGGGCGGTATGTAATTGTTTTGAGTCTGCCGCATCACGTAAAAATTCCCAGAGGCCCGCAGATTGTGTACCAGCAGAACCAAAGGCATGGAGCATTTGTGTAGGCGAGAGTTTGAGTAGTCGACCTACAGCAGCAGCAGCAGCAAGTGGGCCTGCAGTGCCAGTAGTGTGAAAGACTTTGTAGTGAGAACGACCTAGGAACTCACCAACCCGAATGCCGACTTCATAACCAGCTACTGCTGCAACTAAAAGATCTTCTCCAGATGCGCCAATGGCTTGCGCACATGCTAAGGCAGGTGGAAACACTACTGTAGCTGGATGAAAGACTGAACCATTATGAACATCATCTTGCTCGGCCACATGAGAAGCGGCAGCATTAGCCATTGCCGCTAAAAAAGGACTTGAACTTTTTCGAGAGATCAGAATTTCAGAGGGGCCAGCATGCTTGCTATCAAAGCCCCCCATATTCTGCGCAAACTGGGCAATGGTTTCAACAGGGCGTGAACCTTTGCCTGCAATTGCTGAACCAAACCAATCTACTAATAAGTCCTCAGCACGACTCATCACATCACTAGGAATGTCGTCCGCTTTTAAATGAGCAGCAAAACTGGCAAGCTCGAGAGATAGATGTTCTTTACTCATAAAAATATTCTCTTATTAGTGCTGATACGTTATGCCAAAACAGCAGTGGCTTGCATAGTTAGCCAGCCCTCATGATCTTGTGCCCAAACGGCAATCGTTTTACCACTCGGATCTTTTTCTAAATCAGGCTTAGCACATACTTTGAAGATATTGATGTCAAAGCTTGGGCGAATTGCACGGAACTCAAAGCTCTTGAGCTTGCAGCCAGGAATGCTTTGACGGACTAAATCTACTAAAAGAGTCGCAATCAAAGGACCATGAACAATCAGACCTGGATAGCCCTCAACTTCGGTAACGTATTTACGATCATAGTGAATACGATGAGCATTAAAGGTGAGCGCTGAGTAACGAAAGAGCAGCACATCATCAGGCTTGATTGTCTTTGACCACTTCGCATCGCTTGGTGCAGGGGTAGGAGCAACTGGTTTGTCCTCAGGCCCTGGGGCATCGCGATAGACAATATCGTGCTCTTCAATGATGGCAAGACCTTGTTGGTTTGATATCTGATGCTTCACTAAAACAAAAATTAAATCACCGGTGCGGCCTGCTTTGTGACTGACTGATTCAATTTTGGAAACGCGCTCAAGCTCATCACCTACAGCAAGTGGGGCTAACCACTGAATCCGGCTACCTGCCCACATGCGACGAGGTAGCGGCACTGGAGGAAGAAAGCCGCCACGCTTGGGATGGCCGTCAGCACCAATTTCAGATTGCCTTGCATGTGGCAAAAAATACAGCCAATGCCATAGCTCAGGCAGAAAAGAGCCCTTACTTGGTTCTGGATCAGGTCGATCTAGCGTTGCCGATAGGGCGCGGACAGGAGCTGCAGTAACA
>CAIUOP010000040.1 GCA_903900805.1 uncultured beta proteobacterium
AATGCCGATGGCTTGTCCAGCAGTATTTAACAATGGGCCGCCAGAGTTGCCAGGATTGACTGCAACGTCAGTCTGGATAAAGGGTAAGTAATCACCAGTATCACGGCTCTTCGCCGAGACAATGCCGGCTGTTACGGTGTTCTCTAGGCCAAACGGTGAACCAATCGCCAGAACCCACTCGCCCACTCTCACCTTCGAAGAATCGCCTAATGGCAGCCTTGGTAAATCACGCGCTTCAATTTTTACTACGGCTACGTCAGTACGTTTATCCATACCTAATAACTTAGCCTTGAACTCACGCTTATCCGTTAAGGTGACATAAATAGTTGTTGCTCCTTCAACGACGTGTGCATTCGTCAAAATCAAACCATTGGATTCAATGATGAAACCAGAGCCCACTCCACGATCTGCTTCTTGTGGTTTTCCTGGATTTGGTTGTGCTTGTTTCGGTGTATTCGGAACTCCCGGCATCGGAATACCAAAGAAACGGCGGAAGAATTCTGCTTGATCTTCAGGCATCCCTGGGATGCCGCCTTGAGACTGCTGAACCACGACCTTTTCAGTAGTGCGAATATTCACTACAGCTGGACTGGCACGTTCAACTAAATCTGCAAAATCCGGAATCGTTACACGGGGATTTTGTGCGGAAGCATTCGGTATCAATGCAATCTGCCCAAGACTCAAAATAGCCAAGAGCGCAATAAGGTACTTTTTCATGATGCTATAGACCTACTTGGTAAAAAACCAAAAAGTGGAGATAAAGAGAATATTAGGTCAGCTTACCAAAAATCAAGGTGCCGTTAGTACCACCAAAGCCAAAGTTGTTTTTAACCGCGTGTTCGATCTTTACATCCCTGGCAGTATTGGCGCAGTAGTCCAAGTCGCACTCAGGATCTTGATTGAAGATATTGATAGTGGGCGGGGATTTCTGGTTATGGAGGGCCAGAATGGTGAAAACAGACTCCAAACCGCCTGCGCCGCCCAAAAGGTGGCCAGTCATCGACTTGGTAGAGTTAATTAAAACCTTTTTAGCGTGATCGCCTAGGGCAGCTTTAATGGCTTCGGTTTCATTCTTGTCACCTAGCGGTGTAGAAGTACCGTGTGCATTCAGATACTGAATTTGATCTGGGTTTAAGTGGGCATCACGCATAGCATTTACCATACAGCGGCGTGGGCCATCCATATTAGGCGCAGTCATATGGTACGCATCACCACTCATGCCAAAGCCAAGAAGTTCGCAATAGATTTTTGCACCGCGCGCTTTTGCATGTTCATACTCTTCGATTACTACCACCCCAGCACCTTCACCAAGAACAAAACCATCACGGTCTTTGTCCCAAGGACGTGAAGCAGTTTCAGGATCATCATTGCGAGTTGATAACGCTCTTGCTGAAGCAAAGCCACCAACACCTAAAGCAGAAATAGTAGATTCAGCGCCACCAGCAACCATCACATCAGCATCGCCATACTGAATTAGGCGAGCAGCCAAACCAATGCTATGTAAGCCAGTAGTACAGGC
>CAIUOP010000041.1 GCA_903900805.1 uncultured beta proteobacterium
AACCAGAGGATGATAAAAGTCCAGAAGCCCGTTTGGTTTGAGCCACCCCAGGTCATGACCGTCACAGCTAATGCCAACACAACCAAAGCAATCTCATGATGCTGGATGGTCTGAAATGCAAAGTACATCTTTTGCATTCCCCGACAGTTTTCTGGACATGGCTCTCGACGGGGGCCGGTCACATAACCAAATAAGAAACCGATTTCTTGCCAACCCCAAACTAAAATAGCGCAGGTAAAACCGCAATAAGCACCAGCTACCGTACTTAAGTTGGCACTCGTTTTTAATCCCACTAAAGCCAAAGCTAAAACCATGCCGCTAACCCAAAAGGTATTTTTATAGGTCGAAGGATTACGCTGGTTTAGCAAGAGGATGATCCCGGTGCTAAACCACCATATAAAAATTGCGTAGAGGATAGGCCAAACAATGCTCATCAAATTACCAGGTAGGAACCATACGAACGTTAGCGGGCAAGGTATTATCTTGGACCGGGATAAAGTACAGTTTTACGAACACTAAACCAGCTCTGGCGCCCAAGATGGCGGTCTTCACTTTATTAATTAAGCCGCCCTCTTTCTTGTAGGTCTCCATTTTCTCAAACAGTGCTCGCATCTCTTCAAGATAGCGATAGAAACGAGGATCATCTAAATTCACAGAAATTGGGAATACCTGCTTAATAATTTCGTTGGTGATGAACAGTACCTTCTTGTCGTAATCCGTTGGAGAAATCCTCATCGCCTTGTAGAGCTCAATACGGGTATGGTCACGAACATACATCGTGGCATATACCGCAAGAATGAAGAAGCGAATCCATAACTTATTGACACCTTGGAGCAACTTCGGATTAGCACGCATGATCAATGCAAATGATTCACCATGGCGGAACTCGTCATTACACCAGCGCTCAAACCATAAAAAGATCGGATGAAAACGTGTTTCAGGGCGACTTTCAAGTTCCCGGAAAATAGTGATGTAACGCGCATAGCCAATCTTCTCAGAAAGATAAGTAGCGTAAAAAATAAACTTCGGCTTGAAGTAAGTGTATTTCTTCGCTTTAGCTAAAAAGCCTAGATCAATACCAATATTGAAATCCTTAAGCCACTGGTTAATAAAGCCAGCATGTCGACTTTCATCTCTAGCCATGTAACCGAAGAGGTTACGCATGTCCGGGTTACTGACCTTACGCTTAATCTCAGCATACAAAATACAACCCGAAAACTCGGATGTAATGGAGCTGATTAAGAATTCAACGAACTCATCGTACAAGGCGGGATGGAGATTGGAATAATCCTTATCCATGTCCGCAGGACGCTGGAAGTGGTCCGCATTATTGTCACCCTCATACTCTGCCATCAATGCATCCCACTCTGGTCGTAAGGAATCGATGCTAATGCGATCCATCTCTTTAAAATCGGTCGTATAAAAGCGCGGGCTTAATACCGCATCTTCCAACGCCATCTTGGTGGACTCATTAACCGATCCCTTTGCAGGGATCTGACTTTGCAACATACTTTCTGCGCTATCTAAATTCATTTCCAGCTCCAATAAATATTTATGACTTATTCACTGCCACAACATTTGACGCATTAAATAACCTAAAAAATGTTCCCGCATTAGTGGGACCAAAAGACTCTAAATCCACCAGACGACCAGTTGCGGTATCCGATAAAGTGAGGCGGCCATCAGTTCGATAAATTAACTCAAATGGTGGCCCACTATCTAAGCCTCTGCGTTTTCTTTCTTGCGCAAGTCCACGCAAAGTACCTCTTACAAAGCCCGCTTCACCTTGCACAGCATCGATTTGCTTACCAGTTTTGTAATCGATTACTGCAATCGAGCCATCAGGACGATCCTCAAAACGCAGCTGCAACACTTTTACTGGAGATGCATCGGGTTCACGTATTGCACTCAGATCGCGGCTGTTAATAAATACCAGTAGCAAAACAATAATGATCACATCAGCGATCAGCATTTTCCCAATCGGAGATAAAAAATCTTTTCCTTGGGTGACGCTCATACTGTTTGTACTCCTGTTTGTTCAAGTCGGATATCTTGTCTCTCTATATTACTTAAGCCAGTAGAAGCTATCCAAGCTTCTGTAAGTAATGTCGCTACCTGCTTTGCATCAGGAACACAGCGCATCATCGGTTCTGGTTTTGCCAAGCGCCATGGACGTGCATGAGGCCATAAATGAGAGAAGGCGATCTTATCTTCAGTAGCAATTTGCATCGGAATATCGCCAGTACCATCTTTGTATAACTTCAGATCTGCACTCTTCAGTGATTTATAGGGGAGATTAAAGGTCACCGTGAGAACAATGCCCACCCTCATCACAATACGACGATTGGTTAAGGTATACACGGTGGTAGTTGCTGACCAGTAGGCCAATAGACCCACAAGCAGCAGACCAATAAGGGCTAAGAAAACAGCGAGTGCAACGCTACCCCAACCAGCAGCTAACCCACCTTCACTACCCGCTACTGAAAAGACTTGCAAAACCACAATCACTGCAAAATAGACCGCAAGCCATTGCAGATGAAATACATGCTTAGCCATAGCGGTCCAACTTGGAGCGCCTTGCCAAAGAATGGTTTCGCCAGCAGGCAATGGTTCGGGCAACCCTAAGGCTGCCTCGAACTCATGCTCTGCTGATTCATATGGTTTTTGATTCACAAAATACTTTCTACTTTCAATTTATGGCAACTTAAATGAGAGGCTCTTGACGCTCAGGGGTAGCGTACAAAGTACCGCCACCGTAGTAAGCCATGATCTTTTCTTCCTCTAGCAGGGTAATTTGATCCTGGCTCTTTAAGCCTGGTACCAAAGCGAATTGATTGCCAAGAATCGATTCCACCTTGATAGAGTCTTTGCCAATTCTAGAAAAATTCATTGGCAGCAATACTCGTCTACCGCCAAACTCTGGCAAGGTTTCAATTTCAAAGTAGCGAATCACAACTTCGGCCTGGTCAATCCAGAGCTCTTTAACGGTGCCTGCTACTACACCATCATCGCCAATCACCTGCATGCCAACAGGAGTTTTGTCTTGCTTGGCGACACTAAATTGACCAAGTAAGC
The DNA here is from genome assembly GCA_903900805.1 of uncultured beta proteobacterium. Taxonomy (GTDB): domain Bacteria; phylum Pseudomonadota; class Gammaproteobacteria; order Burkholderiales; family Burkholderiaceae; genus Polynucleobacter. The sequence continues at coordinate 3,076 of CAIUOP010000041.1, forward strand.
GGCCTGGCAGAATACGCTTTTGACCTTCTGATGTCATATCAGGAATATCTGCACGCTTCGTAAATGCGCCTGGCCCCACTCCGTCTAACATGGGATTGCCTGTTGGCACTAAAGGTGCGCCATTGAGATAGCTTGAAGGTCTTGCAGCGACTGATTCAAGAGGCTCATCTTTAGGCACGGTCACATCACCCCAATACTCTGTATGGAAAGTCTTCGGTGCTGGCATGCCAGCGATTCCTGCCGCTCGCCTGGTCTCGCCGCGAACGTCATACTCTAGCGGAAACCCTTCACGCTTACTTTCTACAGTAAGGTAATAAACGAGGGCCGCAAAAAATACCCAAAATGCATACAGCACCAATTGTGCAACATCTACATACTCTGTAATTGCTCCGGTTGCCATCTTGCTCTCCCTTTTAACAAAAACGCTTATTGAGATAAAACATACTTTGCCACTACTTAACTTGGTAACTCATCTAAATCTAACTTCTTTGAAACATTCATTACGGCATGCTTATTCATCACCACTAAAGGCCCAATGGCAATTAATGTAGCAAACAGTAAATAAAATTCAATGTGATACACAAAGCTATAACCTGTAGCAGTGGAAATGAGGCCATCTCCTAAAACACCGCTAGTCGCTAGACTAGAAATGACATCCCGTATCACTCCTCCAGCTGCAATCGCAATACCAGATGCAGTAGCATGCACCGCGCCCCAAGCACCAAGGACTAAACCATTCATCCCGCCCGACTCAAAACTCATTGCGGCAGTTAAAGTGCTAACAGCAAATAATCCGCCGCCAAAGCCGATCAAAAATGCACCGCAACGAAATAGCAAGGGAGAAAGTAGTGGTTCGGAAAAAATCACACAGCTAAAAGCCAGAATTCCAAACAAGGCGCCAATGGAAGCAAGGCGATAGGGATCAATAGTGCGATTTAAGTAACGCGCAGCTACACCAAAAGCAAGCAGCGCGCCTAAAGAAGTCAGGCTGGTTAATACTGTCGTAGCGCTGACTGATAGGCCTAATACTTCAGCACCATAAGGCTCCAAGATAATGTCTTGCATGCTAAATGCAGCAGTACCTAAACCTAAGGCCACCAAGAAGCGCATCACTTTTCCCTGCTGAGAAAAGGTAGTCCAGGTTTCTTTAAAACTTGGCGTTGGAATCGAATGCGCTGTCAAATACGGCTGACGAGGCTCTTGTTTCCAAGCAGCAATTAAATTCAGTATCAAAGTGGTTGCTGCAACGCCCTGCACTACCCGTATCAACAGAATCGGTGTGATATCAATCAGCAAATAGCCAAAGATGGCGCTACTGACTGCCATACCAACTAACAGCATCATGTACATCATGGCAACTACTCTTGGTCTAGCCTCTGGCTGGGCTAAGTCCGATGCTAAAGCGAGGCCGGCAGTTTGAGTAGTCTGCATGCCAGCGCCTACTAATAAGAAGGCAAGTCCAGTTGCAGCTTGCGCAAACCAAGCGGGCCAAGTGGTATCACCGGACAACAAAATCAGTGCAAAGGGCATGATTGCAAAGCCACCAAATTGCAACCAAGAGCCAATCCAGATATAGGGCACCCTACGCCATCCCAGAAAAGACTTATGGCTATCACTCTTAAATCCAATCAATGCTCTAAAAGGTGCGAACAGTAAAGGTAAGGCCACCATAATGGAAACTAACGCAGCGCTCACTTGTAACTCAACAATCATGACCCGATTGAGGGTACCAATTAGCATCACCATCGCCATACCTACAGAGACCTGAAATAGTGAGAGCCTTAAGAGACGACTTAATGGCAACTCTTTGGTGGCGATATCGGCAAAAGGTAAGAACCTTGGACTCACTCTCTTCCAATTTTCAAATAACTCTTTGCCACGCCAGGTCAGAGTAAACATTTTCATGGTTATCGCGCTTTATTCTGATCAGATGGCTTTTTGCTTAAACGCATAGCCTGTGAAAAATAAAATGCGCGTTGCACTTTTTGCGTACTCACTGGTGCCCAATCTACTAAACCATCATGCTTGCTGAAGGTTCTCGTAAGGGAGTCAATCGAAATCGGTTGAATAAAGGGTGACCGATCGCTTCTCGGAAATACGCTGCCAATCGTCAACAAGGTACTTAGTGCTGCATTGTTAGGGGCAAAGGTAAAGGCGATATTGGAGCGGGTGCGGGCAGCAAGCTTTGCCATCGCATCCGCAATATCTAAATGGTGATAGTGAATCATGGAATCCATGCAAACCACATGATCAAACTCACCCAAGGTGGGATCCAACATATCGCCAGAGCGAAACTCGATTGAACCAGAGCCAACATCTTGACCAATTCTCTCGCGCGCTAAATCGACTAAGGTCGGTGATAAATCAATCGCGACGACATGAGCCCCCCGCTTTGCTAAATCAGCTGCCAAGACTCCAGTACCACAACCCGCATCCAAAACGCGCTGACCCGTCAAATCACTTGGCAAGTAACTGAGTAACACATGGCGCATCTCTTCCCGCCCAGCACGAACCTTGGCACGAATACCGCTTACCTTGGCAGTAGACGTAAGCTTTGCCCAAGCGTCTACCGCAGTACGGTCGAAATACTCTTGGAGCTGGCTACGCTTTTGGGTATAGGAGTTTTCTAGCATCAAATCATCGCCTTTCGATTATTTCAACCATGGGGGCTTGCCATTGAGGGATTGAGCGTGGTAGCTGCCAACTTTTTTTTAGCCTCATCCAAACGCGCCATCCGCAACTTCCAAATAAACTGGCCTGCATTTACAACATAGGTTGCATAAGCAGCTAAAGCGAGCAACATGAGTTCGGTTTGATCTAAATATCCCGTTCCCAGTGCTACCAGATACAAGGTATGCAAAAGCAAAACCAACATGCTAAAGACGTCTTCCCAGAAAAATGCTGGAGCAAATAAATAGCAATTGAAAACAACTTTTTCCCAAATGCATCCAGTAATCATGATGGTATAGAGCGTGAGTGTTTTAACCACTACTGAAATATTCGCTGCGTTCTCACCTTCTCCAGTAAATAAAAAACGCAATACTAGGTAGAGGCTGACTAAGAAAACAACAAACTGAATAGGCGCTAGAATTCCTTGAACTAGAGTCCATTTAGTCGCATCTCTTCTTACCCTCTCTTCTGGGGTGTAAAGTGGTCTATAGGTTTTTTCCATGTACAGTCTGCTAAATTTTCTTAAACGCCTTTAAAACAATCTACAGCCCACTTTTAAAGTCTAAAAGTGTCAATCAAAGTTTACGGTATTTAGTAAAATATACCCCTCGGGCTAACCCTATTACTAGTAGTTTCCCTATGGCAATTTATGGAAAAAGGATGCCAAATAGGTTCAACACCAATTAGCCCCTTTTAGGGTAAAAAAGGTAATTTAATTTTTGCGGTGCAGCATTTTCTGCCGGCATTTAGTAGTCACAATTTGCATTGATCACTTCATCTTTAGGAGATGGGTTTTGCCGGACTCACTGAAAAAAACATTCCAATCTAATTTAGGCGAATTAGATAATGCTGACATGATGCAATGGCTCAATAAAACCATAGAGTCAGAAATCATCCCCCGCTTACTAATGGGACATAAGCTTGAAGCAGCCAATCACGTTGCTGACGCCCAAACTAACAACATCGAGGTGAAGCAGGCGGAAATTATCGATTTTTGCCAGACTTTGCTAGATGGCCCCATAGCGGACTGCTTCACTTTTATAGACCGAATGCAAAAATCGGGCCACAGTCTTGTATCGCTCTATATGAATCTGATTCCAGCATCGACTAGGCGCTTGCAACTACTCTGGGAAACCGATGAAAATAGTTTTACAGAGGTTACTTTGGCGCTAGGCCGAGCCCAGAACCTGATTCACCAGCTCAGCCCTGCCTTTATG
>CAIUOP010000042.1 GCA_903900805.1 uncultured beta proteobacterium
TACTAGACGAGCAAATAATTTATCCAACTTGAACATTGCTCACCTCGCCATTGACGTCTAACTTCCAAGACTGAATTGCATTATTGTGATAAATCGAGCGATTACCCCGAACATCGCGCAGCCTCTTGATCGATGGCTGTACATAACCAGTGTCATCAATTGCTCTGGATTGCAATATTGCCGGTGATCCATCCCAAACCCAATCAATGTTAAAACGGGTAACGGATTTAGTAAGAACCGGGGTCTCTAAACGTGCGGTGCGCCAGTTATTGCCCCCATCAAAAGAAACATCAACGCGTTTGATCTTTCCTCTGCCAGACCAAGCCATACCACTGACGTTATAAAAACCTTTATCTAGTAATTGCTGACCGCCTGATGGCGTAGTAATCACAGATTTACATTCTTGAATCGAGGCATATTGACGATGCATTCCATCTGGCATCAACTCAATATAGTGAACTGCTTCATCTTTCGTATTCCATGGCATATCGCCTACTTCAAGACGACGCAACCACTTCACCCAGCTAACGCCCTGTACACCAGGAACTACCAGACGTAATGGGAAGCCGTTTTCAGGACGTAGCATCTCGCCATTCATGCCCCAAGCAACAATCGTATCGTCCAAGCAGCTCTCTAAGTTGATGGTACGTGTCATACCCGAGCCGTCACCGCCTTCGGCAAGTAAGAACTTTCCTTTTTTGAGATCAGCGCCGCACTCGTCAAGCAAGACCTTAAGAGGTACGCCAGTAAATTCGCAGCAAGATAACATGCCATGGGTGTACTGCACTGTTGGCACGGCTACATTACCCCACTCTAGACCGGTATTCGCGCCGCACTCAATAAAGTGTGTACGCGAAACGGAAGGCAATCTCATCAAATCATTCATCGTAAAGACGCGGGCATTCTTCACCATGCCATTGACCATCAAACGATGGGTCTCTGGATTGAGGTTGTACCAACCCTGGTGATGGCGCTCAAAGTGCAAACCGTTTGGAGTAATCGTTCCAAACAATCCTTGTAAAGGGGTAAAGGCAACTGAAGATGCTGCTACACGGGTTAAGCCAGGTGATTCACGACGGATTAAATTGGCTTCATAAATCGATGGCAGTCCATAAGGCATGGTTGCCACGTTCTTGCCCAAAGTCGTTTGCCACTCCTGTTTTTCGAGGATCGCTGGATCACCTTCACCTGCAGCAAATGCTATTGGAGCTGCTAAGCCAGCAGCGGCGCCACCCAGAGCGGAAAAAAATCCTTTGCGCAAAAAGCCGCGACGAGTCTCATCAAGACCATGAGCATTAATGTCAGTGATTAGTTCTTGAGAAATAAAGTACTCTGGCGCTTTAACCAGACGCGCTCTATTAGCGGGTTTTTCAACCGCCGATATATCCTGAGCACTTAATTCAATTTGCTTCTTAGTCATTTGACCTCTAATGAAAAAACATTACTACTTAATTAATGAATACTTTCAGCAATCTTGGCGCAGACCGTCTGGCACATCTCTACTGTTGCATTATCTGCAATCGAGTAATACACCGTGACGCCTTCTTTACGTCTGAGTAAAATCCCCGCTTTATGCAATGCCTGCAGATGCCGAGATACATTAGCCTGACTGGTGCCACATAGTTCCAGAACTTCGGATACTGATTTCTCACCAGAGCAAACCGCATACATGATGCGTAAACGGGCTGGCTCTGAAAGAACAGTGAAATACTCTGCTACCTTAGAAAAAACCTTCTCCATCTGTTTGGGGGATAAATTCTTAGTGGCTTTTTGAACTTTAGCTTGCATGGTGTCTATTAGTATTGATATATGCGTATAGATGCATATTTAATGCCTTTCTGAGCCAAGTTTCTATAGTGAAAAACCCTAATACTTCTAAAGCTACAATCCCTTGATGGATATAGATGCCATTCTTCTCTCTTTAAAGCTGGCCTTGTGGACCCTCGTCCTCATTCTGCCTTTTGGCATCTGGGTTGCCCATAGACTGCAAAAGGCAGGTAAATGCAAGTCGTGGATTGAGGCAGGCTTAGCGCTGCCTCTTGTTTTGCCACCCACGGTCTTGGGTTATTACCTTTTGGTGGGGCTCGGCGGCAAAAGCGTTTTGGGTATACCGCTGGTATTTTCATTCACCGGCATTCTGATTGCTTCCCTGATAGTCAATTTGCCTTTTGCAATACAGCCAATCCAGCGCGCTTTTGAGGCGATTAACACAGAAATTATTGAGGCTGCCCAGGTCAGTGGGCTTTCAAAATGGCAAATTTTTCGCTTGATTGAATTGCCATTAGCTTGGCGCGGCATCACTAGCGCGGCCGTTCTGACTTTTGCCCATACCCTCGGAGAATTTGGCGTCATCCTCATGGTCGGCGGAGCTATCCCTAGTGAAACCAAAACAGTATCGATTGCTATTTACGACAAGGTGCAAAGTTTTGATAGTGCTGGTGCTGGTGTACTTTCATTGATCTTATTAGGAACCTCGCTTGTAGCCATTGCCATTTCCTATGGCATCTTTGGTCGTCAGCCCTCTGGCACTCAAAAGAGAGGAAGCTAATGCTCAAGATTAAGCTTTCTCAGACAATACCAAATCCACTGCAACTCAGTCTTGAGTGCATTCCTGGCGAGCTCCACGCTTTAGTAGGTCCATCCGGTAGTGGTAAGACAACTGCATTACGAACGATCGCTGGGCTAAACAATGCTCAGACTGGAAGTATTGAATGTAATGGTGAGCAATGGTTTGAATCTAATGAAATTAATGGTATTACCACCTCACTCAGTCCAGCTAAACGCTCCTGCGGATTTTTGTTCCAGCAATATGCACTCTTCCCGCATTTATCAGCCCTGGATAATGTGTGTATTGCACTTTATAACACGGTAGCGGGACTGGCAGAACGTCAAGCGCAAGCAGGCCAATGGCTCGATCGTATGGGCATCGGTGAATTGGCTAATCGGATGCCTAATCAACTCTCTGGCGGTCAACAGCAACGTGTTGCCCTAGCGAGAGCCTTAGCAAGATCACCTAAGGTCCTCTTGTTAGATGAACCATTCTCTGCAGTAGATGCGCCAACCCGTCAAAGCCTATATAAAACTCTAGCTGAACTTCGCAAAGATTTAAACATTCCGATTCTGTTAGTGACGCATGATCTTCGCGAAGCAGATTTATTGGCAGATCGCATTACCGTCATTGATCAAGGCGTCGGCTTACAAACCGCTCCGCCCCAGGTGCTTTTCCAAAGGCCCAGAAACTCTCGTGTTGCAGAGCTAGTAGGTATCAACAATAAGTTTAAAGGTGTGTTCACTGAGGGTAAGCTGACATGGGATGGCTGTGATCAAATATTTGAAGTAATCGATAAGGGCAAGATCCCGCCTAATACTCCGGTTGCCTGGGTTATACCGGCAGATGGCCTGAGCCTATATAACAAACCCAGTCAGACATCTATTGAAGGCTATGTAGAGCAGATCAGCACATTAGGACAAATTGCAGTGATTCAACTCCTACTCAACAATGCTAGGCATACGCTTACCTGGGAAGCTTCAGCTGCAGAAGTGATGCGACTGGAATTAGAAGTGGGCAAAAATACTCATGTGCAAATTGATGGTAGCAAGATTCACATCATGCCGCTACGTCCCATCAATGATCCACGTCGCTTTACTTCCTAGCAACAAGGCCCAGTAAAGCAGAGATGCCTGCATGTCTCGCGCCTTCATTGAGCTCTTTTTCATAGCAGCGCAAATCTAGTATTTGAAATTCTTTTGCAAGCTCTCGAATGATGTCCTCTGTATAGAGATGATCTTTTAGAGATGGGCCGCCCGTTTTATATTCCAGTTGCTTTAGCGTATAGCCTTGTAATATCAAGATGCCACCAGGCTTTAAGGCTTTATGTACTTGCTTAAAGATACGAGCTCGCATTTGCGGTTCAGCAAACTGAATAAAAATCCCAATCACTGCATCATATGCATTTTCTTGCCAGTCAAAACCATCAGTATCTGATAGTGAATAGGCGATCTCTACTTGATTGTCTATAGCAAACTGCTTTGCCTTTTGTAAGGCAATGTCAGAGACATCAAAACCAACCACTTGCATGCCTTGCTTGGCCAGCCAAACACCATTGCGACCCTCACCATCAGCGATACAAAGAACTTTTTGGTTTGGCTTTAAATAGGTCTCGGCTTGCAGGGCGAGATATTCATTTGGCTCTTTACCGAAGATGAATTCTTCTTTATCAAAGCGATTATTCCAGAACTCTTTAGCGTCATCAAAGTTTAGGTACTCACTTTGATGAACGTGATTATTTTTTGAGTCCGCCAACGAGATCACTCTTTAAATCGTTAATGTTTTCAAGGCCAACCGCAATTCTCACTAAGCCGTCAGTAATGCCAGCAGCTTTTCTGGCTTCTGGAGATACACGGCAATGGGTAGTGGTCGCTGGATTGGTAATCGTTGTTCGTGTATCACCTAGGTTTGCAGTGATTGAACAAAGCTTAGTTTGATTAATCAATTTAAAGGCCGCCTTCTTTCCACCCTTTAGGGTGAAAGACACAATTGCTCCCCCTGCTTTTTGCTGGCGCTTTGCTAAAGCATGTTGAGGATGAGATGTGAGGCCAGGATGGTATACGCGTTCAACCCCTGGCTGCTTTTCTAGCCATTGGGCTAAGGCCAGTGCATTCTGACTCTGTTGCTTCATGCGAAGCTCTAAAGTCTCTAATCCCTTTAGGAATACCCAGGCATTAAATGCAGACAAGGTAGGTCCTGCTGTGCGTACATAAGGGAACACTTTACCCGTGATGAAATCTTTACTACCCACAATTGCACCGCCAACCACCCTGCCTTGGCCATCTAAATACTTGGTCGCGGAATGGATAACTACATCAGCACCAAGAGCCAAGGGCTTTTGCAAGGCTGGCGTGCAAAAACAGTTGTCTACTGCAAATAAGGCTTTAGCCTTCTTGGCAATCTTGGAGATAGCTTTAATATCGGCAATCTCAGTCAAGGGATTGGATGGTGACTCCAAATAGAAGAGTTTGGTATTGGGCTGAACAGCATCCTGCCAAGACTTGGCATCAACCAAGTCAACATAAGTTGTTGTAATTCCAAAGCGACCCAAAATATTAGTAAATAACTGAACTGTTGCGCCAAATACTGAGCGGGAGCAAACCACATGGTCGCCCGCTTGTAGATGCACCATTGCCATTGTCAAAATAGCAGACATACCTGATGCAGTCGCAATACAAGCTTCGCCACCTTCTAAAGCAGCCAAGCGATCCTGGAACATGCTCACAGTTGGGTTGGTGAAACGAGAATAGATAAAGCCTTGATCTGCATGAGCAAAACCATCAGCAGCTAATTCAGCACTATCAAAGCAAAAGCTCGAAGTCAGAAACATCGCCTCTGAGTGCTCTTGATATTCAGCGGTACGACGAGTGCCAGCACGGACCGCCAAGGTCTCGAGCGCCAGCTTAGAAAAATCTGGTTTTTTACGTGTGGTTTTGCTTTTCATACTGCTATTTTGACACCGAATTGCCTATTTGCCTTGTGTAAGGCAAATTCTTGTCGCTTTTTAGTCTTCAGTAGCCAAATGCAAATGAAGCTGGGAGGTGGCAAAGTCGCTTGAATCACGCTGACGATCCGCTTTTGCTGCAGAGGTATTTCTAGCGGCTTCTAGGGCATCAAGATAGGAATCCGTGATGTCCCCAGTGATGTAATTGCCATCAAAGCAGGAGGCCTCAAAGTTCTTAATATTGGGATTAATATCGCGAACCGCCTGCTTCATATCTTCAACACTTTGGTAAATCAATTGATCAGCACCAATCATCTTGTTGATTTCTTCATCGGTACGACCATAAGCAACTAACTCGCTACGAGTTGGCATGTCAATACCGTATACATTTGGGAAGCGAACAGGGGGAGCTGCTGATGCAAAGATCACTTTCTTAGCACCAGATTCACGTGCCATTTGAATAATCTCAAATGAAGTAGTGCCACGTACGATGGAGTCATCAACAATCAATACCGTTTTATCTTTGAACTCGATACGCATGGCATTCAGTTTTTGACGCACTGACTTCTTGCGCACCGCTTGACCAGGCATGATAAAGGTGCGGCCAATATAACGATTCTTAAAGAAGCCTTCACGGTAAACCACACCTAAATTCTTAGCTACCTGCATTGCCGCTGGACGACTTGAATCCGGAATTGGCATCACCACATCGATCTCATCAACATTAGTCACTTTCCGAATCTTCTCAGCTAGATAATCGCCCATGCGCATCCGCACGTTATAGACAATCACGCCGTCAATTGTGGAGTCTGGACGTGCCATATAAACGTATTCAAAAATACAAGGCGTCAAAACAGCATTAGGCACACATTGACGTGAATAGAAGTTGCCATCAAGGTCGATATAAATTGCCTCGCCTGGGTTCACATCACGCACAAAGGTAAAACCTAAGCCTTCAAGCGCTACTGACTCTGATGTGACCATCCACTCGGGACCTTGTGGTGTATCAATACGACCAAGGCATAAAGGACGAATACCAAATGGATCGCGGAATGCCAATAAGCCATAACCAGCAATCATGGAAACCACAGCATAAGAACCTTTAACGCGATTGGTAACTCCAGTAACCGCATTAAACATAGCGCTCTCATCTAAAGCAGCGCTATTCGTTTCTTTTTGAAGTTCATCAGCCAAGACATTTAATAAGACTTCTGTATCAGAGCTAGTATTGATATGACGGCGATCACGGTAAGCCATCTCAACACGCAAGCTTGGTGCATTGGTAAGGTTGCCGTTATGAGCCAGCACGATGCCGTATGGAGCACTAACGTAAAAAGGCTGAGCCTCTTCTTCACTGCTTGCTGAACCGGCTGTTGGGTAACGAACTTGACCAATACCAGCATTGCCTACCAAGCTGCGCATATTGCGAGTTCTAAATACATCTCGTACTAGGCCGTTAGCCTTATGCATGGCGAACGAGTTACCGTTCATAGTTGCGATACCAGCTGCATCTTGCCCGCGATGTTGCAAGAGCAACAAGGCATCATAGAGAAGTTGATTTACTGGTGAGTGGGAAATAGCTCCGACGACGCCGCACATATCTCTAGCTTCCTATTGTTAATTTAGGATTAATGGTAGGTGTTACTTTGGGCATTGCATCACCCAATTGCTTAGCCCAGTCGGCTGGTAGCCAACCTTTAATTAAACCCGTTGCCATATCCATAGCTGGTCTTGTGATGGCATTTTTCCAGGCCATACTTTGCGGAATCGGTGTCAATGCGGCTAAGGTTGCCAAAATGACCACAATCAAGCCGCCACGCACTAGACCAAAAACCAAGCCCAAAAATCGATCTGTCAGACTTAAGCCTGCTGACAAAATCATTTTTTGTACGAACCCGCCAAATAATCCACAAACAATCAAAGTCAATATGAATAGGATGAGGAAGCTCACACCAAGACTGAGTAGCTCGTCTAGATGGAAGGCAGAAAGCCATTCAGTAGCAAGATAATTTGTATAGTGATAAGCGACCCATGCAGCTACAAACCAAGAAGCTAGAGCGAGTACCTCTTTAAATAAACCACGAGAGATGCCAACCAAAGCAGACACTAAGAGCACAACTAGGGTGAAATAATCCACCGGTGTTAATTTTAAGGTGGATAAGTATTCCATTACTGTTTACCAGTCTCGACGAGTCTTGGTGATAGACCCATCGCCTTAATTTTCTTTTCTGCCGCTTCTGCAGAATCTTTATCAGCATACGGGCCGGCACGAAGAACATAGAGCTTAGTGCCATCACTACCATTTTTATTTAAAACGTAGTTTGGAATCTTTTGCTCTTTGAGCTTTGCAATCCAACCTTGGGCGCGCTCTTCTGAAGCAAACGCGCCGATCTGAATGACATATTTTCCTGAGCCGTTAGCTGCAGGATTAGTAGTGCTGTTACTAGCTCCATTAGTGGGGGTAGCAACAATTTCTTCACCAGCAGCCAAGCCCAATCCGGGAGCTTTGTTAGGAGCAGGTGTTGGCTTAGATTCAACTTTAGCCTCTACCTTTAGTTCTGGAGCAAGCGCAACTTTAGGAGCTTCTTTTACAGGCTCCGCAACTACTTCTGCTTTAGGCTTGTCTTCAGGCTTTGCATCAGTACCTGGAATTGGTAAGCTAGTCACGATATTGACGGCAATATCGTTAGGGGCTAATTTAGGACTGTTATCCAAAATACGCGGTAGACCAACTACGGCGATGAGGACCAACACAGCAGCACCAATCAAGCGATGGCGCGCTCTTTGTTGTTCTGGATCTTCGGTAAGAGCAAGTTCTTCTGCTTCAGCAGTTCGTTGAAAACTACGTGGGGCTGCTCGTTTAGCGGAGCGCCTTCCTACCGAACCTATATCAAGGTCATCAGCCTGTGTTTTTCGCTTAAAGAAGCTAGGTAAACGAATCATGGATCAATGGGCCTGGTTGTTTCGGTAAGTCATTACGCCTGCAACGGTATAGAAGGATCCGAAGATCACAATTCTATCACCCTCACCCGCTTTTGAGAGCGCTTTTTGATACGCTGTAGCAGGGTCTGGGAAGCATTCAATACCTCCATCCGCCCCGTTTTGAGGCTTTACACCCAAAGCCTCAAGCCTATCTGCCAGCGCCTTAGCAGTCGCGGCCCTAGGGGTCGGTAAATCGGTGCAAAACCAGAAATCCACGATGCCTAACAAGGGCTTGATTACCCCATCGATATCCTTGTCTGCCATAGCCCCAAAAATAGCGTAGGTATAGGGGTGGTAGCCCATCTTATCCAAGCCTTGGGCCAAAGTGGCTGCCGCATGGGGATTGTGGGCTACGTCCAGAACCACTGTGGGTTGGCCCGGAAGAACCTGAAATCGCCCGGGCAACTCAACCATGGCAAAGCCATTACGAATATCCTGCGCGCTTACTGGTAAGCGTTGGTGTAGAGCCATCAAGGCCGCAATGACAGCAGAAGCATTCAGAATCTGATTAGCACCTCGCAAGGCTGGGTAACCAAGGCCACTAAAGCGTTTCTTACGACCCGCCCAACCCCATTGCTGTTTATCACCCTGGAAGTTGTAATCACGACCTTGCAGCCAAAGATCACAATCGAGCTTTTGTGCATGATCAATCAAAGATTGCGGGGGAACTGGATCGCCGCACACCGCAATCTGACCTGGACGGAAAATGCCTGCTTTCTCAAAAGCAATCGCTTCTCTAGTGCTCCCCAAGAAATCTGCATGATCAATATCAATGCTCGTCACAATGGCGCAATCCGCATCCACAATATTGACCGCATCCAAGCGGCCACCCATGCCCACCTCTAACACCACTGCATCCAAATTGGATTTAGAAAAAAGATACATGATGGCTAAAGTGGTGAATTCAAAATACGTTAAGGTTGGGGCATCAACTAAACTCACGCGCGCTTTTTCAACGGCAGCAAAGTACTCCAGCAAAAGGCTGTCATTGACATCCTGTCCATTAAGACGAGCACGCTCATTAAATTTCAGTAAGTGTGGTGAGGTATGACAACCGACTCGATAGCCAGAAGCCAATAAAATACTTTCGAGATAGGCGCAAGTAGAGCCTTTGCCATTAGTACCAGCAACAGTAATCACTGGGCAATCAAAATGGAGATTTAAGGCTGCCTTCACCCGATTGATACGCTCAAGACCCATGTCAATGCCGACAGGATGAGCAGTTTCAAGGTGGCTTAGCCAAGCCTCTAGGCTAGAAAAAAGAATTGGGGCTTGGTGTGCTGTACTCAAGCGCTTAAACGGCTGCGCTACCCGCAATCGCAGGCTCTGGAAGTTTTTGTAAGAGCGCTAATAGGCGCGCAATCTCACCGCGCATTTGGCGGCGGTCAACAATCATGTCAATGCCACCCTTTTGCATCAAGAATTCGGAACGCTGAAAACCTTCTGGTAATTTTTCACGAACAGTTTGTTCGATCACACGAGGACCAGCAAAACCAATCAAAGCTTTTGGTTCAGCCATTACTACATCGCCCATAAAGGCGAAGCTTGCGGAAATACCACCCATGGTTGGGTCAGTCAGAACGCTGATATAGGGCAAACCTTTTTTAGACAGCAAGGTCAACATGGAGTTGGTCTTAGCCATCTGAAATAAGGATAGCAAGCTCTCCTGCATCCGTGCGCCACCAGTTGCAGTAATGCAAATAAAGGCACATTTCTTCGCAATAGCTTCTTGCACACCGCGGGCAAAACGCTCGCCCACTACAGAACCCATCGAGCCACCCATGTATTGGAATTCAAAACAGGCTGTAACAACTGGAATCGTTTCAATCTTCCCACCCATCACGATCAGGGCTTCGGTTTCGCCAGAGGCATCATTGGCTTCTTTAATACGATCTGGGTATTTTTTAGAATCTTTAAATTTCAGTGGATCAGTTGGATAGATATCGGCACCGATTTCATAACGACCTTTTGAATCCAGCAAGCTATCCAAACGCTGACGCGCACCAATGCGCATGTGATGACTGCATTTTGGACAGACTGAAAGATTTGCTTCGATATCGGTGCTGTAAAGAACCGTTTCACAACTGGGGCACTTAACCCACAATCCCTCTGGTACTGATTTGCGATTCGCAGGATCAGTATGTTGAATTTGGGGTGGGAGTAATTTATCTATCCAGCTCATTAGTTTTTAACTATCCAATGCGTCACGAATCTCACGAATGAAGGTTTCGAGTGATTGTACTGCTTGTCCAGGGGGCGCATCCTCCAAAAGACGAATAATACGGCTACCAATCACCACGGCATCAGCACTCTTAGATACTGCCTTGGCGCTAGCGGCATCGCTAATCCCAAAGCCAACAGCAATCGGAATATCAGTCTCTTCGCGAATTTTTGGGATGACGCTAGCTACATCTTGAGTATTCAAGTTTGAAGCGCCAGTCACCCCACGCATAGAAACGTAATAGATATAACCAGAAGCTATTTTGGCTGCCTCTTTAATGCGTTCATGCGATGAAGTTGGTGCCAATAAGAAAATCGGGTCAATGCCTGCAACACGCATACGTGCCGCAAAATCAACGCATTCTTCAGGCGGGTAATCTACGACTAACACACCATCAACGCCAGCTGCTTTTGCTTCAGTTGCAAAACGCTCTGCCCCCATTTGCTCAACAGGATTTGCGTAACCCATTAAGACTACTGGCGTCTTATCATCTGTCTTGCGAAACTCTTTCACCATCTCCAAGCAACTATGTAATGTCACACCCTGGGTCAAGGCGCGTTCAGATGATCGTTGAATCACTGGACCATCAGCCATTGGATCGGAAAAAGGTACGCCCAACTCAATCACACTGGAACCACCGCGTACTAATGCGTGCATCAACTCAACAGTCAATTTTGGATCTGGATCGCCTGCAGTAATAAAAGGAATTAATCCTTTTTTACCTGTAGCTTTTAACTCTTTAAAAAGCGCTGTAATTTTTGACATAAGCCTTACTTAACCTTCAGAGCCAGTTGCTTGTGCAACGGTGTGCATATCTTTATCACCACGACCAGAGAGATTTACCAAAATAGTCTTATCTTTGGGTAAAGTCTTGGCAAGCTTACAGGCATAAGCGATCGCATGAGCCGACTCTAGCGCAGGAATAATACCCTCGATTTGACAGCAGTCATGGAAGGCTTTAAGCGCTTCTTCATCGGTGATAGCGACATAGTCTGCGCGACCGGAATCTTTTAACCAAGCATGCTCAGGGCCCACACCGGGATAATCCATACCAGCAGATACCGAATGCGTTTCAGAAATCTGACCATTCTCATCTTGCAATAAGTAAGTGCGATTGCCGTGTAATACACCAGGCTTACCAACACATAGTGCCGCTGAGTGCAAGCCGCTACCAAGTCCATGACCTGCAGCCTCTACGCCGATCAATTTGACTTCTGGAAAATCAATGTAAGGGTAAAAAATACCCATGGCATTTGAGCCACCACCAACACAAGCTAATACATAATCAGGTTGACGACCAGTCATCTCTGGCATTTGTACTTTGCACTCTTCTCCAATCACACTCTGAAAATCTCTCACCATCATTGGATAAGGATGTGGCCCCGCAACCGTGCCAATGATGTAGAAAGTATTTTCCACATTAGTAACCCAATCGCGCATCGCTTCATTGAGCGCATCTTTTAAGGTTTTGGTACCTGATTCCACCGGAACCACTTTGGCGCCGAGTAGTTTCATGCGAAAGACATTTTGTGCCTGACGGGCTACGTCAACCGAGCCTTGATAAACCGTGCAGTCCAGACCAAAGCGGGCACAGATGGTTGCCGTAGCAACGCCGTGCTGCCCTGCGCCTGTCTCCGCAATAATGCGTGGCTTACCCATGCGCTTAGCCAGCATTGCTTGACCAATCACATTGTTAATTTTGTGAGCACCCGTATGATTTAAGTCTTCGCGCTTGAGATAGATTTGCGCTCCGCCAAGCATTTCGCTCCAACGTTTAGCGTGATAGACCGGTGATGGTCTTCCAACGAAGTGTTTGAGTTCGTAATGAAACTCTTCAATAAATTCTGGGTCATGTTGATATTTAGCATAAGCTGCTTTGAGTTCATCTAATGCAAACATCAATGTCTCAGAAACAAACACACCGCCGTAAGGACCAAAGTGTCCTCGTGCATCTGGCTTGTCGTACATAGCTACCTCTTTTGATTTATCTACAGCAAATTATTGGGATGATGATTTCTCATCTGCCGCGCGCACTGCTTTTACAAATTCAGCCATGAGCGCAGGATCTTTAACACCCCTGCTGATTTCTACGCCACTAGAGACGTCAACCGCGCAAGGATGCAGACGAGCAATCGCCTCGCCCACGTTGTGCGTGTTCAATCCACCACTCAAAACGACCCGAGGCGCGTTTTCGCTTACCCATGTCTGTGGAATTCCTTGCCAATCAAAAGGAACGCCTCCGCCACCATAACCCTCGACGAGGGCATCCAGCAGAAAAGCGTTTGCTTGCCTATATTGTAGGGAAAATTCGCTAAACGCGAAGTCTTGCCCTACACGGGCTGCTTTTATCCA
>CAIUOP010000043.1 GCA_903900805.1 uncultured beta proteobacterium
GAGGATGCCGGGCAGAGCACTCCAACCAAGCCAGGCGCCTAGAGCGCCTAAGAGCTTGGCATCACCCATCCCAATACCATCTTCCTTCTTAATGTATCGATACAGGCGATTTAATAGCCATAGCAATAAATAGCCCAATAGAGCGCCAAGGATAGATTGTTGAGTACCTACAAATGGTAGGTTTGAGAAACCATTAAAACAAATACCTACAAAAATGAGTGGCAAAGTAATGAGATCAGGCAATCGAAAAGTGCGTAAATCAATATAGGCTAAATAAGCCAATACCAAAATTAGCAAAAGCCGAACCAGGTCAATGACTGCTAAAGAGCTCATTACACAATTTGTCCAAGACTGAAGATTGGGAGATATAGGATTATGACAAGACTACCAATAACAATTCCAACAAAAATGATGAGTAAAGGCTCTAAACTTTGACTCAAGGTGTTAAGTCGGTTGCTGAGTTGGGAGCCTAGAGTATTTGCTCGTTTGCCTAGCATTTGGGGAAGGGATCCACTTTCCGTAGCGATTCGTAATAATTGTAAAGTTTCGAGATCAAATAAGACATGTTTAGGGTCGGCACGCATCAGTGCCTCACCCAGTGGCCATCCCCTAGTAAGCTGCTTGAAGATTTCTGCGCTGAAATCATGGCTAAGCCAATGATTGGAGGATTGTGCGGTCACACGAAGTGCATCGGGAAGCGCTAAGCCTGAGTCCAATAAATGTCCCAAAGTTCTGCACCAGTAGGTCAGCGTTGCCAGACGAAATAATTTACCTATCATCGGAATGCAAAAACTCATTCGGTCACATTTTTTTTGTAAGCGAGGTATTTTGAGCCAGCAGAGTAGTAATATTCCAGCGCTAATAATCAGAAGAGCCGTCATTTCTAGGAAAAAATGTTCAATCACAGTAGATATTTGAATGAGCGCTTTGGTGGGTGCTGGCAACTCAGCCTGAAAGTGGGTAAAAACATCTTTAAATACTGGCACAACCCAAATCATCATGACCAGAATCAGCAGAAAGGAACTGGCAAGGGTGATAGCAGGGTAGCTCAAAGCTTGTTGGACCTTACGGCGTAATTCAATTTGTGCCTCAAGTTGCTGGCAAATAGTTTGTAGTGCCAGCTCAATATTTCCAGTGCGCTCACTGACTCTAATGAGATTAATAAATTCTGCCGAAAACTGGCCTCTCTCTACAAACAAGGCTTGAGACAGACTTTCTCCTTGCCTCAAGAGGGTTTGCAAATGACTCAAACAGCGTTGCCAATGTTTTGGACTAGACACAAGAATGAGCTCTATAGCATTTAGCAGTGGAAGTCCAACAGTTAATAGCGATAAGAGTTGTTGCGCAAATGTGAGTTGATCTGATTTACTTAGTGCCATGTGCCGACCTCAGCCTGCAGATCGACCTCTTGAATTAAGCCCGCTTTTACATACTGAAGGCCCGCCTCATACATACTTGGATGCTTTAAGGCCGGATTAAATAAATGCGTTGCACTTAATACTTCATGTACCCCAATGCGACCATAGCTACGGGTCCCTTTGCAGGCATTACATAGGCTAATTTCTGCTATATTTTTACCCAGACATTGCTGACATATCTTTCGAACCAAGCGTTGTGAGCTTACGCTACGTAAGCAAGATTCAAGAGACTCTTGGTCAATACCTAAACTTTTTAATCTAGCTAATACACCTCTAGCATTGCGAGTATGTAGCGTGCTCAAGACAAGGTGGCCAGTTTGTGCGGCTTGAACAGCAAGTTGGGCAGTGGCACTATCTCGAATTTCACCAATCATGATGACGTCTGGGTCTTGCCGCAATAGCGCCCGGATGATTATCGAAAAATCTAAGCCTGAGCGAGGGTGGTATGCCACTTGATTTACTCCAGGTAGCCGAATTTCAATCGGATCTTCTATAGAGCAAAGATTACGATGACTTTGATTAAGGGTACGTAAACAGCTGTAGAGCGTTCTAGTTTTACCGCTACCAGTAGGGCCGGTAACTAATATCAGGCCATTTGCTTGGCCAAGAGCATTTATAAATATCGCCAACTGTTCTGGGAGTAAGCCAACTTGTTCGATAGTAAGATCATTGATGCAATTGGGCAAAATGCGGATGACTGCCTTTTCACCATGCAAAGTGGGAAGTATCGAAACTCGGCAGTCAATATTGGGCTTAGAAAAATCAGCGCCAATTAAGAGTCGGCCATCTTGTGGAAGGCGTTTTTCAGCAATATCAAGGCGCGCCAGTATCTTAATGCGGGTGATTAATCGCTCATGAAGCTGAATTTCAAATTGCGCTTGCACTTGCAGCAAGCCATCTACCCGAATGCGGACTAAAGTAGCTTGTATTCCAGCTTCAATATGAATATCACTCGCCCTAGATTCCAGCGCATTAACTGCGATTTCATGCCAGGTGCGAATAATAAGTGAATCATCATGAGTGCTGCTCAATCTTGCTCTTGAGTCACTGAGGGTCGATAGAGCTTGACAGTCTTCACGCCCTGCTCATCAAATTGCACAATCTCCATCACGATGCCTGCAATTCGTAAGCTGACATCGTGATCAGGTATTGCTTCAAGCTTTTCTAGGATCAGGCCATTAAGGGTGCGAGGACCATCCAAGGGTAGATTGAGATTCAGCAAACGATTGAGGTCTCTTAGAGATGCGGTACCGCTAGCCAGATAGGTACCATTAACCAACCATTGAGGATCAGTAGAAAGATTAGAAAAAGAGGTTGTGAACTCGCCAATGAGTTCTTCCACTATGTCTTCAAAAGTTACGAGACCAAGGACTTCACCATATTCATTGACGACTAGACTTAAGCGTTGTTGGTTATCTTGAAAGAATTGCATTTGCTGCAAGACTGGCGTTCCACTTGGGATGAAATAAGGTTCATTTAATAAAGATCTAAAGTCTTCATGTTTTAAGTCTGTATCCCCCAATAGTGACAATGCCTTCTTAACGGATAGGATGCCTACAATGCGCTCAGAATCACCGTCGCAGACAGGTAATTTGTTGTGATAGCAGGTTTCTAGCTGTTGAATTACTTCTTCTATCGGACGCGAGAGATCCAGAATTTCAATTTTGGATCTTGGAGTCATCACATCGTCAACCGTAATATTCTCTAGGTTAAAAAGGTTGAGCAAAATATTACGATGATGGTTTGATACAAAGCGGTTGGATTCCAGCACCAAGCTGCGCAATTCTTCCTTACTCATAGTTCTGCTATCTGAGGAGGATTGCAGCCCGGAGATCTTCATCAGGCCTGATACAAAGCTGTTAATAAACCACAGTAAGGGTTTTAGTAAAAAGCTCAACGGCAGAATGAACCAACCCACTCGAGAAGCAATCTTTTCTGGAAAGGCTGCCCCTATGACTTTTGGGGTGATTTCACTAAAAATAATAATCAGCAAAGCAACTACTAAAGTTGCGATAGAAAGTACAAGTCCGCTATCACCAAAGATGTGTAGGGCAATTCCCGTCACAAGGATTGGCAGAATAGTATTAATGAGGTTATTAGAAATTAAGAGTACTGATAAAAGCGAATCAATGCGTTTTAGTAGGCGCTCTGCTAGGGCAGCCCCTTTATTACCGCTAGTAGCCATGGCACGTAGGCGATGGCGATTTGATGAAAGCATGCTGGTTTCGGCCATTGAGAAAAGGCCAGAAAGAGCAAGTAAAAAGACGACTAGAGCAATTTGGCTATAAAAAGGCCAATCGTCAAAAAAGGTGTCCATGGGGGCTGCCTGCAAAGTAAGGATGAATCAATATAGCAAAGTGGCATTTCACATGCTATAGATTTAAAAGAAAGTAGTGTCGTCTTCAGTGTTTAATTATGTGAGAATCACTTCTAATGGCCCCTGTTAAAAAACAAGTTTCCTCAGATAGCACTCAATATTGCGTCATTGCAGCCCCTTTTGGAAGATTGGGGATTTTGACTGAATTGGTTGATGGCAGTTTAATGTTGTCCAGAATTGAGTATCTGCCAAATTCCACTGCCTTAGTAAGTCCTAAAAACCAACTAGCAAGAGAGGCAGAAAAGCAGTTCAAAGCCTATTTTAAAAACCCGCATCATCAGTTTGATCTGCCAGTAAAGCCATCAGGCACTGAGCATCAGCAAAGGGTATGGAGAAGTATTCAGGCCATACCAGCTGGCAAAACCAAAACCTATGGTGAGATTGCAAACAAGATTAAGAGTGGTCCACGTGCAGTGGGAACGGCATGCGGCGCCAATCCTTATCCTTTAATCGCACCGTGTCACCGAGTGGTTTCTGCACAAGGGATTGGTGGTTTTATGAAGGAAAATGCACCAGGCTTATATCGCCAAATCAAATTATGGCTTTTAACGCATGAGGGCGCGCTGTAATTTCAGATTTCTTTTCTGAGAGATACAGAAAATGCATTAAAAAAGATCTGCATGAGGGCATCGCTTTTCACTGCAAATTTAGTGAAGGTGTAAAAAGCCATCACTGTCTTTCTCGAGAGCTTCACTTCATCTTGGCGGCTAAATTTTTTTCGCTTGGCAATCTTTGAGAGCGTCATTACTGCCAAGCCAAAAGCCAAGAAACAAAAGCGCCGCATCCCAAGCTCTTTTTTTGGAATGAGAAGAATATAGCTTAGGGAGTCTTGGAGTTTTTGATAGGAAATCTTTAAAAGCTCTTGCTGACTTATATCAGCAGGCTTCCAAGACACGCCACGTGCGTGATCTTCAGGCGAGTCTTTTAGGATATTAGTCATTTGCAAGGCTTGACCAAAAGCAAGGGCGAGCTCATTATGACCTTCAATTTTTTTTGCAAATGCAGAAGAGTGATTACTAAAAATAGTGGTTAGAAGTTCTCCCACTACGCCCGCAACAACATAACAATATTTCTCAAATTCACCTAAGTCTTTTAGGCCTGCCTGAGTCTGTTTGCCATGAAAATAAGACATACCTTCTGACATGATGGAGACGCAGCGACTCACTGCTACTTGATCAGCTTGTGAGCAAGTATGCAAAATTCGTAAAACGGTTGGGGTGTGAGCAATTAGGTCTAACTCATCTTGATTGCCATAATGATCTAGAGCCTTCAGGCATGGCTCTACAAAAGACTCAACTGGCAACTTCTCCAGGACTGCGTCTAAAAATAATTGAGAAAGATTTTGCTTAGTCTCTGGACTTAAATCTGCTGCATCTTCAATGGTGTCAACAATCCGGCAAAGTAAATACGTATTCCCCACGACTTTTTCAATCATGGGGGGTAAAAGCGGGATAGTCAGAGCAAAGGTGCGAGAGACTGAGCCCAAAATCGCTTTTTGATAAGCCAAATCTGTGCTCGGGTTCTCGCTAAGGCTCATTTGAGATGGGTTCACCCTTGGATTATGTCAGAGTGGTGGGCCCTAAATTAGTACAAATTCCCTTACTGTCAAAAGTGACATGGCCATATAATTTCACCAAATTATGTAAGGAGAAAAAGGGCGTGCTCATTTGGTTCGTCATCATTTATTGGCTAATATCCATTGGTATTGGATTATGGGCTGCCTTACGGGTTAAAAATACCGCTGACTTTGCTGCCGCTGGCCATAGCCTTCCGCTGCCAATAGTGACAGCAACTGTTTTTGCTACTTGGTTTGGTGCGGAAGCAGTTTTAGGTGTCCCCGCCACTTTTCTAAAAGAGGGCTTGGGTGGCATCGTTGCCGATCCTTTCGGCTCTTCCATGTGTTTAATTTTAGTTGGCCTCTTTTTTGCGCGCCATCTCTACAACCGTCGCATGCTTACCATTGGCGATTTCTTTCGTGAAAAATATGGACGCACCGTTGAAGTATTAGTGACGCTTTGTATTGTGGTCTCTTATTTGGGTTGGGTTGCAGCACAAATTAAAGCTTTAGGCCTTGTATTTAATGTGGTGTCTGATGGAAGTATTTCTCAGACAGCTGGCATGATGATTGGGGCTGGAAGTGTATTGATCTACACCTTATTTGGTGGCATGTGGTCGGTTGCGATTACTGACTTTGTTCAAATGATCATTATTGTGATTGGTATGCTTTATATCGGCGGGGAGATGGCTGGGCAAACCGGTGGAATTGCTGTCGTTATTGAGCATGCAGCGGCCGCAGGTCAATTTAGTAACTTCTGGCCAGATATGAACCTTGCATCCGTATTAGGTTTTATTGCTGCTTTATGCACCATGATGCTGGGTTCAATTCCTCAGCAGGATGTTTTTCAACGCATAACCTCTTCTAAGAACGTCAATATTGCTGTACAGGCGGCAATCTTAGGTGGCGTCCTTTACTTTATTTTCGCTTTTGTGCCGATATATTTGGCGTATTCAGCAACACTGATTAGCCCAGACTTAGTAAAGAAGTACTTGCATACTGATCCACAAATGATTCTGCCAAAATTGATTCTGAATCACGCACCATTGCTTGCACAGGTGATGTTCTTTGGAGCCCTACTCTCGGCAATTAAGAGTTGCGCTAGTGCAACATTGCTCGCCCCGTCGGTCACATTTGCAGAAAATATTGTGAGAGGATTTTTTAAGCACTTGACTGATCAAGAGTTGCTAAAAATCATGCGCATCACCGTCTTGTGTTTTTCTGTAGCTGTCACTTTCTTTGCTATTAATTCTGAGCTATCAATCTTCAAAATGGTTGAGAGTGCTTATAAAGTAACCTTAGTTGCAGCATTTGTGCCTCTAGCATTTGGGGTGTACTGGCCTCGAGCAAATTCTTTGGGTGGCCTGCTGTCCGTGGTCTGTGGTCTGGCTGTTTGGATTAGCTGTGAAATTTTGGCGCCAAATGCTATTTTGCCGCCGCAGTTAGCCGGCTTATTGGCCAGCATTGTGGGGATGATTTTAGGCAGCCTTGTTTCTAAAGATCTCCTAAAGGCAGTCTAGATAGTATTTTGCCTAAATATTAGGCAATCAAATAGGTTGTGCCACAAAATATTCTCATCTAATATTTAACTAATACAAAATTTATTCTTATAAGGTTCCTATGAAAATCTGTGTAATTGGCGGCGGTGGCGCAATTGGCGGCTACCTAGCTGTCATGTTGGCGCGAGCGGGTAATGAGGTAACCGTTGTAGCGCGCGGCGCAACTTTAGCGGCAATTAAGGAGCGTGGCCTGGCATTAATCATGGATGACCAGCCAGAGCCTTTGGTAGCTGAAGTCAAGGCAGTTGAAAAAATTAGAGATGTTGAAGCACCAGACGTAGTGATGTTAGCGGTCAAGGCGCATCAAGTTGAACCGATTATCAATGACTTAGCAGCCATCATGGGTCCAGAGACTATTTTGATTCCTATGCAAAATGGTATTCCTTGGTGGTATTTCCAAAAGCTTGGTGGCGAGTATCAAGATCACTCTGTTGAGACGGTGGATGCAGGTGGCTTAGCTAAGAATGCGATTAACCCAAATAATATTATTGGTTGCGTCGTTTACCCTGCAACCTTTACCCAAGCTCCTGGTGTGATTCGTCACGTAGAGGGGAATCGTTTCCCATTGGGTGAGTTGGATGGTAAGCCTACAGAACGGATTCAGAAGATATCAGAGATGATGGGCGCAGCCGGATTTAAGTCCCCTATTTTGGACGATATTCGTTCAGAGATTTGGCTTAAGTTATGGGGTAACATGACTTTTAACCCAATCAGCGCTCTAACGCATGGAACTTTGGAGGGAATTTGTCAATATCCATTGACCAAAGAATTAGCACGCAACATGATGGCAGAAGCGCAAACTGTTGCAGAAAAGTTAGGCGTGACTTTCCGGGTTGATATTGAGCGTCGTATTGCGGGTGCTGAAAAAGTTGGTAAGCATAAGACTTCGATGTTGCAAGACTTAGAGGCTGGGCGTAGCTTAGAGATCGATGCGCTGTTGGGCTCTGCGATTGAGTTAGGCAAGATTACGCAAACACCAACACCTTGTTTGAATGCTGTCTTTGCATTGACTAAGTACTTAGATGAAAACGTACAAGTCTCTAAAGGGAGTTTGGCTTTGCCATCTGTTTCAGGTTACTAAGAAACTACAAAAGTACACTAAAGGTATTAAAAAGCCCTTGCTACTAAATATAGCAAGGGCTTTTGTTTTATGGCGACGGTTTTATTCGAAGCGATTATCAAGGCGACCAACACCATCAATGATGATGCTGACATTACTACCAGGTTTCATTGAGCCAACTCCCACTGAGGTGCCACAAGCGATGATGTCACCCGCTTGCAGTGGAACATCTTGCGAAATTAAGCTGACTAATTTTGCTGGCGGGAAAATCATATCTGCAATCGGGTAGTTTTGCCGCTCTTGATCATTGAGAATAGTCTTGATAACTAACTTGCTTGGATCTACACCGGTAGTAATGTAAGGGCCAAAGACACCAAAGGTATTAAAGCTCTTGGAGCGTGTCCACTGTGCATAGCCTGGATCGCGATTGAGAATTTCAATAGCAGTGACATCATTAATGCAGGTATAACCAAAAATCGCTTTTGCAGCTTCAGCTTCGTCAGCTTCATGGATGCGCTTGCCGATAACAATTCCTAGCTCGCCCTCGTAAACCACTTTGCCAGAGTAGGACTTAGGTGTACGAATAATTTGATTGGCAGCTAAAAAGGAGTTATTTCCTTTAAGGAAGTACAAAGGTTCGGCAGGTACAGCATGCTCCAGTTTAGTAACAAGCGCATGGAAGTTGTCCACCATCGCAACCATTTTTGATGGGATGCAGGGGATGTCAAGCGTGACATCAGCTAATTTGAGTGTTTCGCCCGTAGGTTTTGGATCTTTAAACAAGTCGCCCGAATAAACCGCGATTTGCTCGCCCTGCAGCTGTCCCAAACCACTTTTTTCTTGATATTGAAATCTAAGCCATTGAGCCATAATAAGTTCCTGTGAAGTTAATATTTGATAAGCAATATCTTACAGGGATCAACTGATGTCTAAGACTTCTGAGCTTACTTTTGCAGCAGAATTGGATCAGCCCATTCGCTACATTGAGCGAACCCGTAGCTATTACCTTGGCTTGAGTTATGAGAACCCTTATATCTGGGCTCATTACATCGAAGTGCCATTTACGCCACTGCAAAAACCACTGAATCAATCTGTGTTGGGTCTCATTACGACTGCTGTTCCCTACGACGCCGCTAGAGGTCTTCAGGGCCCAGGGGCGCCTTATAACGCCACTGCAAAGTTTTACCAGCCTTATCAAAACTCGATGGAGGCTGATATCGATTTAAGAATTGCTCATGTAGGTATTGACCGTAAAAATGCCAATATGGAAGATAGTGCATGTTGGTTCCCCTTAGCGGCAGCTAAAAAAGCAGTTCAGTCTGGGAGAGTGAGGGCGCTGTCACCGAATTTTTATGGCTTACCGACCAATCGGAGCCAACGTCATACCATGGAAGTAGATGCGCCATTGATTCTGAAAATGCTACGTGCCGATAAAGTGGATGTTGTAGTTTTAATTCCGAATTGTCCAATATGTCATCAGAGTCAAAGTTTGTTGGCGCGGTATTTAGAGGCAAACGGTATTTCTACCGTTGTGATGGGTGCTGCAAAAGATATTGTTGAATATTGTGGAGTGTCGAGATTTTTATTTAGCGACTTTCCTCTGGGGAATGCAGCAGCAAAGCCTAATGACCCTGATTCTCAGGTGCTGAACTTCGAGCTAGCCCTTCGCCTTTTAGAATCAGCTTCTACGCCGCGCACGACCGTGCAGTCACCATTGATCTGGTCTGCTGACCCCTCCTGGAAATTAGATTATGCAAATCTGGAAAGATTATCTGAGCAAGAAATTGCACGCTTAAGAGAAGAGGCAGAGCAGGTGCGAATCGCCGCACGCGATTTAAGAATAAAAAGCGTGGGGAATTAATTTCTTTTAAGTCTGGCGAGCGAGCGAGTATTCACATAGAGCCTGTAGTGCTGATGTTGCCTCGTTAGCTGGGAAATCTACAATGCACGCTAAAGCCAAGTTTGCTTCACGCTTGGCCGCCGCTTGGGTGTAATCTAAAGCACCAGAGGTTTGCACGGCATTCAAAATTTGTGTAAATACATCATCTGGCAAATCTTGATTTTGTTGAATCGCTGCCCGCACCAAAAGACGCTCTTCATTGCTACCGTTTTCTAGTAAGTAAATCAGAGGCAATGTTGGTTTGCCTTCACGTAAATCATCACCAGCATTCTTACCCATCTGCGCAGCATTGGCTGTGTAATCTAAGAGATCATCCATCAGTTGGAATGCAGTGCCAATGTGGCGACCAAACGCCGCAGCCTGTTCGCGCTGCACGTCTGTTGCGTTAGCCAACATTGCGCCGAGCTCGGTTGAGGCTTCAAATAGTTTGGCAGTTTTGTAGCGAATCACTTGCAAGTAGCTTGCTTCATCTACCTCTGGATCATTCATATTGAGTAATTGCAATACTTCGCCTTCGGCAATCGTATTGGTAGCATCCGACAGAATCTGCATAACACGCAGGTCATTTGGGCTAACCATCATCTGGAAGGCTCTGGAGTAGAGGAAATCGCCTACGAGAACGCTGGCTGCATTGCCAAAAGCGGCATTTGCGGTTTCCCGGCCCCTTCGGAGGGTGGACTCATCAACGACATCGTCATGTAGGAGGGTGGCTGTATGAATAAATTCAACTACAGCCGCCATTTCTAGGGTGTGCGGGGTTTCTTTGCCATTACTGAGGGCCTTGGCTACGAGCATTAACAGGGCTGGGCGTACCCGTTTCCCACCAGCCTGGATGATATAGGTGGAAATTTGGTCAATTAAGGCAACTTTTGAGGCTAATCGTAGGCGAATCACCCCATCTAGAGCCTTGAAATCTAAGGCTATTGGGGCCAGGATTTGGCTTAGGTCATTGATTTTGACAGTGCTCATCATGCAAGATATAATAATGGGCTTAGCTCATCCAGGGTGGATTAGCTTAAATGTAGATATTAATTGAGGTTTCAAACCATGTACGCGGTCATAAAAACCGGTGGCAAACAGTATAAAGTTGCTGCAGGCGAAAAATTGAAAATAGAAC
>CAIUOP010000044.1 GCA_903900805.1 uncultured beta proteobacterium
GGTCCATCAAACCATTAGCTAGCGCTTCACGTATTAGAGCGTAGATGAAGTTATCAGAGGCTAGATCTTTACCAATTACACTTGATAGGCGAACTACCCGCACAGGTTTCTCAGAGCTGTGTGCGTTGTGGCAAAGCGATTCTCCCATTAGCTTTGAGAGGTTGAATATCTGATCTAACATCCCGGGCTGTACGGATAGCACAGAATCTTCGTGGCCAGAATCACACCCCAAATAAACGCGCGTGGACGACAGATAAGTCAACGAAGCAAATCGGCGCTCTGTAAGCAAATGTCGCAAAACTAAAACATGGGCATCAACAGTATCCCATGGACGGCTGCGGAAATCGGCTGTCATACCAATGCAATACACCACATGCCCTTGCAGGCTGTTGGCCAACTCGGTCGGATGGAGATGGCGTGGCGGCGTATGGACTTCATGGCCACGATCGCGCAGCCATAGACTTAGTGCCTGGCCAATAAAGCCATTAGCTCCCAGAACTGTGTAAGGGAGAGATTTGATCATAGCAATTACAAACCACCTATAGGATGATGCAAAGCTGGGTCCTTATGCCGCAAAAGCTTAGGGCTGACACCATGACAGATACGAAAGCCAGTGGTGTTGAATATGCTGATATCTTTCACTGCTACCATATTGAAGCCGTGATCAGGGCCCTCCAAGTAAACATCACTGGCTGGAATGATTTCAATTGGCTTACCGGATAGATTAAAGTTGGAGTTGAAGTCGCGCACAGCAAAAACCTTATAGTCCAAGTCAGTCAGGAAACGGATCAATTCCGTATTTTCCAGACCATCACTCCAATCAACAAAGTGGCGATGAACTTCGAATACGATGTTCGGTGCCTGACCGATAGGCTGGTTCAGAAAACGTAGCCCTCCTTTGAGCGCTCGCAATTCAGCTCCTTCAATATCAAGCATTATCAAATCAAGTCGATCAACACTTATAGAACGGAGGTGTTCATCAATCGTGATTGTTTGGAAGACATTGTCATGAGATGGATCAACGGCTTTCGGGTAGGCAAACGAGTCATAACCTATTAGAGTAAGTGTTGTAGTGCTGTTATCCCATAGCCCTTCAGAGTGGGGCACGATATTGCTAAGTTGATTTAACTTGGCGTTTTTGACAAGCATTTTTCGTTGGTCGTTATTAGGCTCAAATGCAAAAACCACTCCACCGGACTTGGCGACCTCTTTGGCGATCAAAATAGTTTGGTCACCAAAATAAGCGCCGCCCACAACCACATTCTTGACTCCCTTAGCTAAAGCAACAAGTAGGCGAGAGGTTTGTGGTTCCCAAGCATGATCAGGCACGACTGGATCGGACATTACAAAATCACGAGCAATTTTCGATCGGTACAAAAACTCAAAAATAGTACCGTCAGAAATCTGCTTCCGCATTATTTGATTGTCATCGAACAGAGCATCGATAAGCGGTCCGCTTACATCCTCACGTACATCAACGTCAGGGGTTGCAACGTCTTTTTCAAAATTTAAAATATGCTTTATGAAAGCTTCTTTCCAGTCAGCATTAGCCGCGATAAGCGCCAACGCCTGGGTCAATTTATCATTATCCATTGCGTATTCTCCAA
>CAIUOP010000045.1 GCA_903900805.1 uncultured beta proteobacterium
AACAAATATATGGCTCTCATGGCTGTTTTATGTAAGAAAAGCCTAGAAAAAAGCCATATGAATCAATAGCCCAACTTTTTGAATTACACAAAATTTAGCGACTTTACGGGATTCCAAATTCTTGCCTGCCCTGCTAAAGTTAGATACCAACCTAAAGGATAAAAATGAAAAAGCTGCTAGTTACGACCCTGTTTTGCCTACTTCCAGCCATTTCTTTTGCACAAGCACAACAACCAAAAGCCTACCCAGTGGTAGTAAAGCTATTAAGCTCCAAAGATAACCAAGTAATTACAACAACCTATGGAAAGCTATCGGAGATTAATTCCGCTGGGAAAACGTACTATGGTCTTGAAGCCAGCTTCAGCTATTGCACATCATATCCATCTATTATCTATGGGACATTTAACGCGCAACAGCAATGCAATTCATTGAATGTAAGCACCAATGGAATTCAAATCACCACAATACGTAACATCCCAAACGTCCAACCCTCTGAAAAAGGCTATTATTCCATTGGTACGCCGATTGTTAACAACAAGCTAGAAAATCATTCCCTAAGCAACTGGAATGATCGTTTAAATATAACGAATAACTCCGGTACAGTTATCGAATACATAAAGATTGAGCTACCCAAATAATCTTTGAGAGCCACCTACGGGTGGTTTTTTAACGCCCCAAGATTTTCTTCATCCTTAGTCCATGCTCATAGTCCTCGCGGCACCAAGAATCACAGAACCGCCCTTTTTCAATTTGAGCATTGCAATGCTCAGATAAGCAGCGCCCCGTAAATTTAATGGGCTGATTCTTAGCCCTTTGACGTGCTACCGAGTAATCCCTGAATTTATCCTCATCTTCCGATGCCTGATCAAAAAAGTCGGTCATGGCAAGGCCTCATACTTCAAAATAACCTCATTACGCTCTGCCTCACTTATTGAACATTCGGCAGCGAAGTTGGTAAGTACTTGTTTAAGGTAGATTGCATCCTGTCCTGATAATCGGAGTGCTTGACTTCCAATTCCAAAGCTGGTTTCTGTGCCGGCTGGTACGCTGGCTCCTGATGGGCGCAAGCCGATAGCAGGGTTAAGGTCAGCAAGGTATTGATTGCGTTTTTGCTCGATAGCATTTTTCTCTCCCAGAGTGTTTTTCTCGATCTTGTTTTGCTTGGCGCCAGCCTGATGCTCTGCCGCCCTCGCATGATCATTGCCTTTTGCGATCTCAATTGCCTGATCTTTTTTATCCACCACGCCACGATGATGATCGCCGGCGACAAAGCCGGTACCAAAAGATAGGATTACAGCTAGAATTGCTCCAAAAATAAAACTAAGACTTGGCATGATTACCCCTGTTCGCGGTGGATGATTTCAACATCGGAAAATTTATAGCCTTCCTTGCCATACCTTTGCGCTAACCACACAGGCTCCGGCAATTCATGCACTCCCATATCTTTCCCAATGTGATGATCTTTGCAAAGTAGGCGCCCGTTAACATTCATATCATCAACAAATGTATATGGATCAGCTTCATCAAAACTGCCCCATCCA
>CAIUOP010000046.1 GCA_903900805.1 uncultured beta proteobacterium
ATAAGGCACAACTTTCGCTATGAGTCCTCTGCTCTAACCAACTGAGCTATGGGCCCTAAAACTGTTTTTACTACACACCTTACTGCTGGTGTTTACCACTGCAAAACCACACTAAAACCGCATTTACTACACACCTCGGTTTTTGCCTTGGTGTGTAAGCGGTGTGTAAGCAATTTTAACTACCTAATCGACCACTAACCTCTTGAAATCATTGAGATCTTTGTTACAAGACCCCTAGGGCTTCTTTCTTATGAGTCCTCTGCTCTAACCAACTGAGCTATAGGCCCGTTAATCTTTGGATCAATCTTCCTCAAGGAAAGTTTTGAGTTTGTCGCTACGACTTGGATGACGCATTTTTCTCAAGGCTTTCGCTTCTATCTGACGAATACGTTCGCGTGTTACATCAAATTGTTTGCCTACTTCTTCGAGGGTATGGTCTGTACTCATCTCAACACCAAAGCGCATACGCAATACTTTTGCCTCACGTGGTGTTAATGAATCTAAAACATCTTTAACGACATCACGCATTGATTCGTGCAAGGCTGCTTCAGCTGGAGCAAGCGTATTGCCATCCTCAATGAAGTCGCCCAAATGAGAATCTTCATCATCACCAATTGGCGTCTCCATGGAGATTGGCTCTTTGGCAATCTTCATAATCTTACGAATCTTGTCTTCTGGAATTTCCATCTTCAGTGCCAAGGTTGCAGCATCTGGCTCATGACCAGTTTCTTGCAAGATCTGACGGCTGATGCGGTTCATCTTATTGATGGTCTCGATCATATGAACAGGAATGCGGATTGTTCTTGCTTGGTCGGCAATAGAACGGGTAATTGCCTGACGAATCCACCATGTAGCATAGGTAGAGAACTTATAACCACGACGATATTCAAACTTATCTACCGCCTTCATCAAGCCGATATTACCTTCTTGAATCAAATCCAAGAACTGCAAACCACGGTTGGTGTATTTCTTGGCGATTGAGATTACCAAACGTAAGTTGGCTACAGTCATCTCACGTTTCGCTTCACGCGCGCGCTTCTCACCAGCAGTCATCTGCTTATTCACTTCTTTTAACTCTGGCAATGGAATAACTACACGGGTCTGAATATCAATTAACTTTTGTTGAAGTTCCTGAATTGCAGGCACGTTACGTTGCAAAAGTGCACTGTAAGGCTTGTTCTCTTTCAGCAACTTTTCAGTCCAAGTCAGATTCATAGACATCTTCGGGAAGTCTTTTAATACTTCACTACGATTGACGCCAACTTTATCCACTAACAAACTGACGATGCCACGCTCAAGCTTCCATACTTGGTCCACTTGGGAGCGCATGGTGTCGCATAACTTCTCAACACTCTTTGCAGTTAAGCGGAAACCCAATAACTCGCCACGAATCAGATCTTGTGCCTTGATATAAGCAGGGCAGTTGTAACCATCCTTATCAAAAGCGCGACGCATTTTGTCGGATTGGGTGCGAACAATAGCAAATTTCTCGAGAGAGATTTGTTTTAGTTCTTCGAGCTGTTTAGCATTGGCTGTTGCAGCTGCGCCTCCACCGCCTTCATCATCACCCTCTACTTCACCTTCTTCAGCATCAGGATCAATCTCTGGCTCCTCAGGTCCCAACTTAATATCTTCAGCATTGGGGTCAACTAAGCCATCCACAAACTGATCAATCTCCATCTCACCACTTGCAATCTTTTCAGCGTTACTGAGGATTTCGCCAATCGTAACAGGGCAAGCAGCTAAGGCCATCACCATATCTTTTAAGCCTGCTTCAATCTTCTTCGCAATCACAATCTCGCCTTCGCGAGTCAGAAGATCTACAGTACCCATCTCACGCATATACATACGGACGGGATCGGTAGTGCGGCCGAATTCTGAATCAACCGTAGAAAGGGCTGCTTCAGCCTTTTCTTCAGCCTCTTCTTCAGAAGCCGCAGCTTCCGTGTTGTCAGACAGAATTAATGTTTCTGCGTCTGGAGCCTGTTCATAAACGGTGATACCGATGTCGTTTAACAAGCTAATTAAAGTCTCTAATGCATCCGCATCAGATAACTCATCAGACATCACGTCATTCATTTCACCATGGGTTAAGTAGCCCTTGGACATACCCATCTTGATTAAGGTCTTCAAACGAGCACGGCGTAACTCCTGCTGCTCTTCTGTACCCAATTGCTGGGCGGCAAATTCTTTTAAGAGCGCTTTCTCTTTTGCTTTACGCTCACGCGCTTTTTGGCGATCTGTTAATACTGGCTCCGCGCCATCAGCAGGAACTTCAACTTTTGCTTTACGACCGCGCTTTTTCTCTTCCTCAACTACCGGAGCAGCAGCGTCTTGCATCTTCGCCTTTTTGCCTTTGATTTCTTCAACTTTTGGCGCTGCAGAGGCCTTCGCTTGTTTGGCTGCCTCAAGCTTAGTAGATTTTGTAGACGCTGGCTTAGTAGCAGCTTTCACTGGTTTAGCTAGAGCTTTTGCAGTTGTCTTTACAGTTTTTGTAGGCTTGGCAGCAGCCTTCGTTTTGGGTGCTGGCTTAGCAGCTGCTTTTTTGGCAACTGGTTTCGCGGCAACTTTTGCTTTTGGCTTAGCAGCTGGTTTAGCCGGAGCTTTTGCTTTTTTGGCAACTGGTTTCGCGGCAACTTTTGCTTTTGGCTTAGCAGCTGGTTTAGCCGGAGCTTTTGCTTTTTTAGCTACTGGTTTGGCGGGTTTTTTGGTCTTGGTATTAGGCATTTATTAGCGCTTACTCACATTACTGTTATTGATATCGACTGATTAAGTACAGCCCCGTAGTTCACTTGCCCCAAATTTCATCAAAATAAAGCGCAAGTAGTTGAATTAATTCATTTTTTTCTTGGGAACAGAGGATTATAGTCGATTGCGACTTTTTTAGCCCCCAATTAGCTAAAAATATGGGGTAATTTCAGGCTATTCCTAGGGGTGAGTGCGTAAATTCTTAGGAGAATTTCAGTTTCTCGCCCAATTCACGATATCTAGCTCGATCTTGGTCGTTAGCAGTGTTGCCGGCAATCTTTTGCGCAATTGCGGTCATTTCTTGCTTCAGATGGGTCAGCTCCAGCTTCTTAAAGGCACCATCTAAATCTGCCTTAGCACCCTTAAGGTCTACATCAGAGCCCATGACCCGATTTCTCAATACTTCGTATAAAGGAGCAAATTCACTGCGCGATAGCTGGTCCTGGAACATCGCAAAAGCACCAGCACCTACGGTTGCATTCTTGCCGTCCTCATCTGGAATCAGCTCAACTAAGTCACATTGGGATAAAAGGTCTTGCATCAGAGCGAGTGCTTTTTCTGATCTTTGCTCCGCAGCTTTGAGAGCGAGTGCGCGCTGATTAGCATCCAGCGCTTTGCCTAAATGGGGAAACTGAATCAGCACACGTAACATTTGCTCCGCTAAATCAGTAGGCGCTTTTGGTGGTTCAATGTTTTGTATAGCAACGCGTTTTGCAGAACCTTTGGAGGCTTGCCAAGGTGCACCTTGCCTATTATTGTTAGAAAAATTATTGGGATTATTTTGCGATCTAGCTTGCTGAACGATAGCTGGTGCGACTGTTAAACCACAGAAAGCTTCAAGCTCTGCTGGCGTTGTGTTTGTGCGAATCGCCAGCTCACGTAAAATCTGAGTGCGCAATGCAATTGGTGGCATAGACAGCAATAATGGCTTGGCAGCATGATGCGTATGCGCTCTGCCTTCAGGGGTAGTTAGCTCATGCGCTTCGCTCACAACCTTAAAGAAGAAACTTGAGATTGACATTGCCTCTTTAATTACTTTTTCAAAGGCAGGTGCCCCATAAGCACGTACATAGCTATCGGGATCATGTTCGGTTGGTAAAAATAAGAAACGAATTTCTTTATCGTCAGACATGAGTGGCAAACACGCCTCAAGCGCACGCTGTGCTGCACGTTGACCAGCTGAGTCACCATCAAATGAGAAAACCACTTTGTCCGTTTGTCTGAGCAGCATACGTACGTGGTTTGCAGTACATGCCGTACCTAAGGTTGCTACTGCATTGGGGAAGCCTAATTGCGCTAGTGCAACTACATCCATGTAGCCTTCACATACCAAAACATATTCTTGTGCACGGATCGCTTGTCTTGCTTCAAATAATCCATACAACGTATTGCCTTTTGAGAACAGAGGTGTCTCAGGAGAATTTAAATACTTAGGTTCGCCTTGATCCAGAATACGACCGCCAAAGCCAATGGTTTGACCTTTAGGATTACGAATGGGGAACATGATGCGATCACGGAAACGATCGTAACGCTTGACTGGCGAGCCTTCAGACTGCTCCCCCTGAATCAGTAAGCCGCCTTCTACCAAAGTTTTTGCGACCTCATCATTAGTGTAAGAGCCAAACACCGCTTCAAGACCTTGCCAACCATCTGGGGAATAACCTAAGGCATAGCGTTTTGCGATCTCACCAGTCAGTCCACGACCCTTCAAATACTCTACTGCTCGTGTATTCCCTTTGAGCTGCTGGCGATACCAATCAGCAGCCGAGCTCATGACCTCACTTAAGGCCATTGCTTGCTGCGCTCTTGCGACATCATTTGCAGTACGTTCTTCTCGGGGCACATCTAGACCTGCAGAGCGGGCTAGATCTTCAATCGCATCTACATAACCCAGACCCGAATACTCCATCAAAAAGCTAATGGCAGAACCATGCGCCCCACAGCCAAAGCAGTGATAGAACTGCTTCGTAGGTGAAACGGAAAATGAAGGGGACTTTTCTGAATGGAAGGGGCACAAACCTTGGTAGTTTGCGCCGGCCTTTTTTAACTTTACGTGTTGCCCAACCACATCAACGATGTCAACCCGATTTAAAAGATCGGCAATGAAGGATTGTGGAATAAGCGCCATCAGGCTAGCAGTATGAAACTGTTTTACTTAGTTGGCTAGTCGCTTCATTACTTACTTAGCGAGTGCGGCTTTTACTAAAGCAGATACCTTACCCATATCAGCCTTGCCAGCCAATTGGCCTTTCAGGGCGCCAATCACTTTACCCATATCCTGAGGACCAGTAGCGCCTGTGGAAGTAACTGCCGCAGCTACTGCAGCCTCTACTTCAGCATCAGACATTTGTGCAGGCAAATAGGCTTGCAAGATGAGCATTTCAGCAGCTTCGATTGCTACCAAATCATCACGATTGGCTTTTTCAAACTGAGAGATCGAGTCTTTACGCTGCTTCAGCATTTTTTCAATGATCGCAATCACTGCAGCATCATCCAGAACAACACGGTCATCAACCTCACGCTGTTTAATAGCCGCTAGTAGCAAGCGAATAGCCCCCAGACGTGCAGTATCTTTTGCACGCATGGCATTTTTCATATCTTCAGTGATTTGATCTTTTAGACTCATAGCATTTTCCTGATGTTGAATATATCTCGCTGTCTAACTATGGTTAGCAATTCAAAAAGCAAAAACCCGCTGCGTTTCACCGTCAGCGGGTTTCAAAGCTTCTCGGTGAAGAGAGCTTTTAAATTCTATTAGTAAAGCTTCTTCGGCAACATTTGGCTACGAATACGCTTGTAATGGCGTTTTGCAGCGGCAGCCTTTTTACGCTTACGTTCAGCCGTTGGCTTCTCGTAAAACTCGCGGGCACGCAAGTCTGTCAAAAGGCCATTTTTTTCAATGGTGCGCTTGAAACGGCGCAATGCCACTTCAAATGGTTCGTTTTCGCGGAGGCGGACTGTAGTCATACTTATTTAACTCGTATATGCTCGATAGATATCGAAAAATTAACTGAATTGCGATTCTAGCACGACCAAACCAAAAAATGATTGTTTTAGGGATAGAAACTTCTTGTGACGAGACTGGGGTGGCTTTATACAACACCACCCCTTGGGAGGAGGGCAAACCTGCATTCCAAGGTATTCTAGGCCAGGCTTTGCACTCCCAAATCGCCATGCATAAAGACTATGGTGGCGTGGTTCCAGAGCTAGCCTCAAGAGATCATATCCGACGGGTTTTACCCCTTTTAGACCAATCTTTAGGGCAATCTGGGCTCAAGTTGGCTGATATTGATGCGGTTGCCTTTACTCAGGGTCCAGGCCTTGCTGGAGCCCTTCTAGTGGGCAGTGCTTTTGCCAAATCGCTAGCCCAAGGGCTTAATTTGCCCTCAATTGGGGTTCACCACCTTGAGGGACATCTGCTTTCCCCACTTTTAGGTCAAACCACACCCCAGTTTCCCTTTATCGCACTACTGGTCTCGGGTGGTCACACCCAACTCATGAAAGTTTTGGGCATTGGCCAATACGAACTTTTAGGCGAAACCTTAGATGATGCTGCAGGCGAAGCGTTTGATAAGACCGCCAAATTATTAGGCTTAGATTACCCAGGTGGCGCTGCCATTTCCAAGCTGGCAGAAAAAGGACGGCCTGGAAGCTTTGATCTACCAAAACCCATGCTGCACTCTGGCGATTTGGATTTTTCTTTCTCAGGATTAAAGACTGCTGTTCTGAATCAAGTTAAAAAGTTTGCAGAGAAAAAGATTGGTGATCCTAGTGAGGTAATGCAATTTCAGGCAGATCTTGCGCGTAGCTTTGTTGACTCTATCGTTGCAGTGCTAGTAAGTAAATCAGAAAAAGCGCTTAAGCAAACTGGCTGCAAGCATTTAGTTCTCGCTGGTGGTGTGGGAGCTAACAAGCAACTCCGCAATGCGCTGAATGACAAAGCCCAAAAGAATGCTTTTGAAGTGCACTACCCACCATTGGAACTATGCACAGATAATGGTGTCATGATTGCATTTGCAGGAGCGCTGCGTATGCTGGTAGAAAATAATGGCTCAACCACATCTGGAGCTTTCGACATCAAACCCCGCTGGGATTTGCATAGCAACAACCTAAAAAGATTATGAAATCAGCTTATTTTGCGAAGCTAATTCTGGCAAAAGCACTGTGGTTATGAATTGACTCGAAGTTCTCGGCCTCAACTATAAAGGATCGGATACGCTGATCAGCCTTGAGATTGCCAGCCACATCACGAACTAAATCCTCTACGAATTTAGGATTGCTATAAGAATGCTCTGTCACCCACTTCTCATCGGGACGTTTTAGCAAACCCCAAAGCTCACTAGAAGCTTCGCTTTCTGCAGCAGTAATTAAATCTTCCACTGTCATCTTTGTTTCTGAATCAAGCACTACGTCCATGATGACATGAGAGCGTTGATTGTGCGCCCCAAATTCTGAAATCTCTTTAGAGCAAGGACATAAACTCATTACTGGTACTTGAGCACGTAATCCCAGCTCGATATCCAATTTTCCTGCAGGATTCTTTTTAGCTTTTGCGATCCACGTCACTTCGTAATCCATTAAGCTTTCTACACCAGATACCGGCGCTGCTTTTTTAACGAAGTGGGTATAAGTAAACTGCACATGGCCTTCTTTAGCATCGAGTAAAGGCAACATGTCACACACCATAGCAACAACGGTTGCGCTATCAACGGCCATTTCTTGTTTTTGTAGAAGCGCCATGAAACGCGACATATGCGTTCCCTTCACGTGGGCAGGTAAAGCTACATCCATCTCAAAAGTTCCAACCGATGGGAAGTCCCCAGTTTTACTGCGAATGGTCAAGGGATGACGCACACCACGAATACCAACCTGTTCAATCGGCAAAGCGCGCTCATCTAATGTGGATTGCACATCAGGCATTGCGCTGGCTTTCAGAAAGGCGGGGTTCATATCATTCATGGCTCTATTTTCAAGCAAAACGGGCTTATTTGCCCGAGAACACTGAATTTATTGTTAATAAAGCTGGAAAACGTTGTTTGATGGAATGAGCGATGCCCTCTACATCCAGGCCACACTTGCTCATCAGTAGGTTGTAGTCCCCATGCTCAATGAATTGATCGGGAAGACCTAACTGCAGAAGGGGTTTGTTAATTCCGAGATGGGCAAGCGCTTCTAAGCAGGCACTTCCTGCACCACCCGCAATAACGCCGTCCTCAATCGTTACAAAATAATCATGATCTGCCGCCAAAGATTTGATCAGATCAATATCGAGCGGCTTTACGAAACGCATATTGGCAACAGTCGCATCGATCCCCTCCGCAACTTCTAGCGCAGGGTATAGCAAAGTACCAAATGCCAGTATTGCTACTCGATGCCCAGCAGGTGCCTGAGATTTACGCCGCAGCTCACCTTTACCAAAGGGTAATGTTCTCAACTCCTTGGAGGGAATTGCTCCAACTCCTGCACCACGAGGATAGCGCACAGCACTTGGATGCGGTTGATGAAATGCCGTAGTCAGAAGATCCCGACACT
This sequence comes from uncultured beta proteobacterium, assembly GCA_903900805.1. GTDB lineage: Bacteria > Pseudomonadota > Gammaproteobacteria > Burkholderiales > Burkholderiaceae > Polynucleobacter. The sequence goes on from CAIUOP010000046.1 coordinate 8,281, forward strand.
CTGCCTCATCTGCTGGTGTCATCACTAACATATTTGGAATGCAGCGCAAAAATGGAATGTCGTAGGCGCCCGCATGGCTTGCACCATCAGCACCAACCAAACCAGCGCGATCTAATGCAAACAAGACTGGCAAATCTTGCAAGGCCACATCATGTATTAATTGGTCGTAAGCGCGCTGCAAGAAAGTGGAATAAATTGCCACTACCGGTTTCATCCCTTCACATGCCATACCTGCGGCAAATGTGACTGCATGCTGTTCGGCAATGCCGACGTCGTAATACCGTTTTGGGAAATTCTTTTCAAATTCAACCAAACCCGAACCTTCGCGCATCGCTGGTGTAATACCAACTAATAATGGATCAGCATGCGCCATATCGCATAACCACTCACCAAATACTTGGGTGAAGGTTTTCTTGGTGGCGACAGATTTTTTAATGCCCTCTTCAGGATTAAATTTACTAGGCCCGTGATACAGCACAGGATCAGCCTCAGCCAATTCATAGCCTTGGCCTTTGCGAGTTACGACGTGCAAGAACTGTGGACCGCCACCCTCTAGGGCTAGGCGGCGAACGTTCTGCAGCATTGGAATTAAAGCATCTAAATCATGGCCATCAATGGGGCCGAAATAATTGAAACCAAATTCTTGAAAGATGGTTGAAGGTGACACCATACCTTTTGCATGATCTTCAAGACGTTTGGCAAACTCACGCAACGGAGGCGCAATCGATAAAACACTATCGATTCCTTTTTTGGTAGCGGAATAAATATTGCCACTCAGTAATCTCGCCAGATGACGATTGAGCGCACCCACTGCAGGAGAGATTGACATATCGTTGTCATTCAGAATGACAACGAGAGGAATGTCCTCATACACACCAGCATTATTCATTGCCTCAAATGCCATACCACCAGTCATTGCACTATCACCGATGACGGCCACGGCGACATGATGCTCACCTTTGGTTTGAAATGCGCGCGCCATTCCCATCGCCGCTGAAATACTGGTGGATGAATGTCCTGTACCAAAGGCATCAAACTCACTTTCAGCACGCTGCGGAAATCCTGATAACCCCTTGAACTGACGCAGAGTATTCATACGCTCACGCCGGCCAGTCAATATTTTGTGTGGATAGCTTTGGTGCCCCACGTCCCACACAATCCGATCGTCTGGAGTATCAAATACATAATGCAGAGCAATCGATAGCTCCACCGTTCCTAAATTAGACGATAGGTGTCCGCCAGTCTGCGATACCGAATCCAAGACAAATTGACGTAACTCATCAGCAAGCGCTGGCAATTCTTCACGAGTCAGTTTTTTTAATTCGCCGGGGGAGTTAATGGAATGTAAAGTCATTAAATTGATTTAATCTGTATTTATTTAGCTCTATTAACGACTAAGAGCGCTAAATCTTTTAAGGCATCTGCCTTGCTACCAAAATCAGTGAGGCTAGCGATAGCCATTTCTTGCAAGTCTTTAGCCTGCTTTTGTGCATAGTCTAAACCCATCAAAGTCACATAGGTAGGCTTATTCGCGGCCGCGTCCTTGCCTGCTGTTTTTCCGAGGGTTTGACTATCAGCCGTTGCATCAAGTACATCATCAACAATCTGAAACGCTAAACCCAGGGCTGTTGAATATTTTTGGAGCTGCGCCATTTGAGTAGGATTCAGATGTGCTGCAATACCGCCCAACTCAACAGCGCAAGAGAGTAAAGCACCGGTTTTCATGGCATGCATTTGCTTTAAACCAGCAAGATCTAGCTTTTTACCAACGCTCTCTAAATCAATTGCTTGACCGCCTGCCATACCACGTGAACCAGAAGCCGCAGCTAAGGAACTAATCATTAGTAAGCGAACGTCAACTTCACACTGTGCATTGGCGAGTATCTCAAAAGCACGGGTTTGCAAAGCGTCACCAACCAGAAGCGCAGTTGCCTCATCAAAAGCTTTGTGTACAGTCGGCCGACCACGACGTAAATCATCATCATCCATGCAAGGCAAGTCATCATGTACTAATGAATATGCATGAATACATTCGATTGCCACTGCAGCAGCATCTAATGCCTGCGCTTTAGCATCGCCAAGAGAGCCTGCTGCATAAACCAACAAGGGGCGAATACGTTTACCGCCACCTTGCGCGGCATAACGCATCGCTTCGTGTAAACGATGCGGCGTAGTTTGCGCAGAATCGAGCAAGCTATCCAATGCTGTCTCAGCTCGCTCAGAGTGATTACTGAGCCACTCTTGAAATTGAAAGGTGGCAGTCATTAAGCCTCGAATACTCGTACCTGCTGTTCAACTTGAGCAAGCATGCTCTGGCAATGCTTTAACAAAGCAGCGCCCCGTTGATAAGCTAAAAGGGTCTCTTCCAAAGAGAATTTTCCTGACTCCATATCCGAAATTAACTTTTCGAGCTCTTTGACAGCCTGCTCATAGCGGAGATCTGGGTCGATTTTGACCTCAAGACCTGGTTTTTGAGTCTCTAACTTTTTGGTTGGCATAAGCTGTTTCCTTCATATTTCCCATACGGATAGCTCTATATATTAAAGCGAGAAGCCCCTCCGATGGGTATAATCTACCCCTTCCTTTCCAATATCGATCCGTCGATGGTTGGATTGGTTATTCCGCTTAGCTTCGGCTGACGTTTTCGGGGGTGGGGAGAATGACTAATCTGGCTGCCGCGCAGAAGCTTGCGCCGTCCAATCTACAACTGCCGGTTTCGGCATATTTTGACGCTGATTTGTATCAGCGGGAAATTGAACTGCTTTTTAAGCAGGGGCCTGGCTATGTTGGCCACGAACTCATGGTGCCTGAAATTGGCTCCTACCAAACTTTAAGCGCAGAAAATGAAGGTCGCATTCTGGTTCGGAATGAATCTGGTGTTGAACTGCTTTCCAATGTCTGCCGTCATCGCCAAGCGCTAATGCTTAATGGCAAAGGTAGAGCAGAAAATATTGTTTGCCCACTCCATCGCTGGACTTACGACTTAGGCGGTAATTTATTAGGCGCACCTCATTTTGAAGATAAGCCTTGCCTCAACCTAGGTAAGTCCCCTTTGCAAAATTGGCAAGGGCTATTATTTGAAGGTCCACGCGATGTACGATCTGATCTTGCAAAACTCGGTGTGGCCGAGGATCTTCAATTTGATGGTTACATACTTGATCATGTCGAAGTACACAATTGCAATTACAACTGGAAAACTTTCATTGAAGTTTATCTCGAGGATTACCATGTTGTTCCGTTCCACCCCGGCTTAGGTAAGTTTATTTCTTGTGAAGACTTGCGCTGGGAATTTGGTGATTGGCATAGCGTGCAAACAGTTGGTATTCATAAAGATTTGCAAACGCCAGGTTCACCGGTATACCGCAACTGGCACGATGCAGTCATGCGTCAATACAAGGGTAAAACGCCACGGCATGGGGCAATCTGGCTAACTTATTACCCTAATGTGATGGTGGAGTGGTACCCAGGCGTACTCTGTGTCTCTACTCTGCACCCCATGGGTCCAAATCAAACCCGCAATATCGTTGAGTTCTATTACCCCGAAGAAATCGCCCTATTCGAGCGTGAGTTTGTAGAGGCTGAACGAGCTGCCTATATGGAAACCTGTATTGAGGATGATGAGATTGGTGAGCGCATGGATCAAGGTCGCGCCGCACTTTTTGCACGTGGCATTAATGAAGTAGGGCCCTATCAAAGCCCCATGGAAGACGGTATGCAGCACTTTCATGAGTGGTACCGTCGCGTAATGAATTTTCAAGGCGCATAATTAAGACGCCCTCTTAAATAATTTGCATTCAATATAGGAAGCCATATGACTCCTCTAATTTCCGCAAACCAGTTAGAAGAAATCCTCAATAGTGGTGAGAATGTTTTGCTCTGTGATTGCCGCTTTGATTTAGCAAAGCCAGAGGCTGGTAGAAAGGCATATGAAGAAAGTCATATCCCTGGTGCTATTTATGTCGACCTTGATCAAGACATGTCTGGCACTAAAACAGGAACTAATGGTCGACACCCACTTCCTTCGCCACAAGATTGGGCAAAAACTAAAGCCCGTTTAGGTATCAGTCCAAAAACTCTCGTGGTTGCCTACGACAAACAAGGCTCGGTTTATGCCAGCCGCCTATGGTGGATGCTTAAAGCCACAGGGCATGCCAATGTCCGCGTCTTAGATGGCGGTCTTGATTCTTGGAATGGACCGATGGGCACAATGCCCCGCAAACCAACACCGACATCTCAAGCGATTGAGCCTATGCCTTATGTTGGTCTAGTTTCAGTTGAGGATGTAGTGAGTAATCTTCAGTCTGGCAAAAATCTCGTCATTGATGCCAGAGCTAATGATCGTTTTCATGGTGAGAATGAAACCTTAGATCCTATTGGCGGGCATATTCCTGGTGCAGTCAATCACTTCTTTAAAGGCAATCTTTCTGCCACTGCATTTAAAGCACCTGAGCAGCTCTTTAAAGATTTTATTGAGTTACTAGGTCCTAAGAAGCCATCTGAAGTGATACATCAATGTGGTTCAGGCGTTACTGCCTGCCATAATCTTTTGGCAATGGAAGTGGCTGGGTTAAAAGGCTCACGTCTTTATGCAGGCAGTTGGAGTGAATGGTGCGCTGACCCGACAAGACCGGTTGCTACTGATTAGTATCGATGAAGCTCTCAATGCAGCAAAGATAGCAGGATCACAAATCCTACGCCACACGCAATTAAAAGAGTTTGGCGTAAGGACTCGGCCCAATGAGGGCGGCGGTGCATTTGCGGGATGAGATCACTCACCGCAATATAGATAAAACTACTCGATGAAATAACCAATAGATAAGGCATCGCAGCGTGCGCCTTCTCTAAGAAGAAGTAGGCTAATACGCCACCAAGTACTGCTGCTAATCCACAAATCAGGTTGTACAACAATGCGCGAGCTTTTGAGAAGCCTGCATTGAGCAACACAATGAAATCGCCAATCTCTTGCGGGATCTCATGCGCGATGATCGCGATTGCAGTAAAGATACCAAGCTGATAGTCCGCCATAAATGCTGCAGCAATCAAGATACCATCCACAAAATTATGAATGCCATCGCCGACTAAAATCATCCAACCACTGCGACCAGCATTCTCAGCGTCATGTCCATGGTGATGGGGGTGTCCATCACCTTCGTGATGGTGGTCATGACGCAGGAGGGCAATTTTCTCAAGCAAGAAGAAGCCCAATAAACCCGCAAGTAGTGTTGCAAACAATAGCTGTGGGCTTGTCCCTTCCATGCTGAATGCTTCGGGTAAAGAATGCAGTAAAGCAGTTGCCAGCAAAATACCGACTGACAAACTCACCATATTGTTGACCATCTTAGCAAGCAAAGCTACAGAAAAGGTGGCGGCTACTAATACGCTAGCAGCCCCTGCTAAGGCAGTAACCAAGACAATGGTTTGTAAAACTGTCATTGTGATTAAGCCACTCCCATTTTCTTAAACCAAGCGATGCACTTTTCCCAACCATCTTTAGCGGGACCTTCGCGATACGTTGCGCGATAGTCAGCATGAAAGGCATGCGGTGCATCTGGATAAACCTCAATCATGGATGCTTTAGCGGCAGGATTCTTGGGAGCTGCTTCTGCTAGAGCTGCGCGCATCTGCTCAACACTCTCCAAAGAAATACCAGCATCAGCGCCACCATATAAACCAAGGACTGGCGCCTTTAAGTCCGCAGCAATATCTACTGGATGACGTGGATTGCCTTCCGTCTTCTCACCAATCACACGACCATACCAAGCCACACCTGCGCGCACTTGCGGCAAAGTGGCAGATAACCAAGTAATGCGTCCACCCCAACAGAACCCTGTTACACCAACTCTTTTAAGATCGCCACCATTTTTACCAGCCCATACCAAAGCTGACTGTAAATCATTGAGCACTTGTGCATCCGGTGTTTTGGCCACAATATTCTTCTGAATCTCTGCCACTGTTCCATAAGAATTAGGATCGCCAGCACGAACAAATTTCTCGGGCGCAATCGCAAGATAACCAAGTTTGGCAAAGCGGCGCGTAACATCAGCAATGTATTCATGCACACCAAAGATTTCACTCACCACAATAATGATGGGCAAGGATCCTTTGGATTTTTCAGGACGCGATACATAAGCAGGCATCTGAAAGCTGCCCACTGGAATCATTTGCTCACCCGCTTTTAGGCCATTGAAATTCGTCTCAATAGCAGCGGCCATTACTGGCTCTGATGCCGCTACAAAACCAACTCCAATCGAAGTGGCACTAATTGCTGAGCTCTTTATAAAATTACGTCTGCTGCTTTGTGTTTTCTGATTCATTGAATTTATCTCCTTACTGTTATTTCTAATGTGCTTCTTCCCAATTATCGCCAATACCAATACTAACCACCAAAGGCACCTTTAGCTGTGCCACATTACACATCAAGCCAGGTAACTTAGCTTGCAGGAGCTCGATTTCATCCAAGGGAACATCGAATACCAATTCATCATGCACCTGAAGAAGTAATTTTGTTTTTAATTGCTCTTTTTCAAGCCAATCTTCAACTGCAATCATCGCCAACTTAATCAGATCTGCTGCCGTACCCTGCATGGGGGCATTAATCGCAGCTCGTTCAGCCCCTTGGCGACGCGGTCCATTGGAACCCTTAATTTCTGGGAGCCAAAGACGGCGTCCAAAGACAGTTTCCACATAACCATTTTCCCTGGCCTCCAAGCGTGTGTGCTCCATGTACTGAGCAACCCCAGGGTAACGATCAAAATATTTAGCGATATAGTTTTGCGCTGCAGAGCGTTCTATACCTAAGTTGCCAGCCAAACCGAATGCGCTCATGCCATAAATCAGGCCGAAATTAATTACTTTGGCATAACGGCGCTGTTCAGAACTCACTTCATCTAATGGAATACCAAAGATTTCTGCAGCAGTTGCTTGATGGACATCCTTGCCATCTCTAAAAGCAGTTAATAAATTTTCATCTTCAGCAATATGTGCCATGATGCGCAGCTCAATTTGTGAATAATCAGCTGAGAGTAATTTGCAGCCATCTGCTGGCACAAAAGCTTCTCTGATGCGACGACCTTCTTCGGTGCGCACAGGAATGTTCTGTAAATTGGGATCACTAGATGCCAAGCGGCCGGTGACCGCAGTTGCTTGCGAGAAATTGGTATGTACGCGCCCAGTCTTCGGATCAGCCATCCGTGGGAGTTTCTCAATATAGGTAGACATCAGCTTAGCTAAACTGCGATAGTCCAAGATGCGGGCTGGCAAGGGGTAATCCTCAGCAAGCTTTTGCAAAACTTCTTCATCAGTAGAGGGTGCGCCTGAAGGTGTCTTCTTAATGATTGGTAATTCAAGCTGGCCGAACAAGATTTCTGCAATCTGTTTAGGCGATTGAATATTGAATGGTTGCCCAGCCAACTTATGAATCTCTCCCTCTAATTCCAAGAGACGCTTACCTACTTGCTGACCTTGTTTGGCCAATAAAGCAGAATCAATTCTGATTCCGTTACGCTCCATGATGCCAAGGACGCGCATCGCTGGCATTTCAATCTTTTCATAGACATACAACAACCCAGGATTTTCCTGAATCTGCGGCCAAAGCTCTAAATGCAGGCGCAAAGTAATATCTGCATCCTCTGCTGCATAGCCCGTCGCGATTTTGAGGTCGACCTGATCAAAGCCAATTTGATGAACGCCCTTACCGCAGACCTCTTCATAGCGAATCGTCTTCATGCCAAGGTGGCGCTCAGCCAAACTATCCATATTGTGCGGAAGATGCGACTCTAAGACATAAGACTCAAGCAAGGTATCAAATGCAATACCGTTTAGTGTGATTCCATAATTTGCAAAGATATGTGCGTCATACTTTAAGTTTTGCCCCACCTTCAAATGGGTTTTACTTTCCAGCCAAGGCCTGATACGCGCAAGAACGGTAGCACGATCTAGCTGTGCCTCTCCATTGCGATGAGCGACTGGAATGTAACAAGCCTCGCCTGGCTGTACCGATAAAGAAATACCAACTAATTCTGCAGCCAGCGCATCAAGACTAGTAGTTTCTGTATCGACGGCAGTTAATTGGGCAGTCTCAATTTTCTTCAGCCACTTATCTAAACCCGCTTCATCCACAATGCATTCATAAGTTTTCTCAATCGCACCTTGAAAATCTCTTGTGTCTTGTGATAAGTCTTTTGTAGGTGAGCTTGCAATGCTGGCAGATTTTTTAGGGAAAGAAAGTTCTTCAGACGGGACATTAGTAATAGGGGTGCCCGCTAAATCGAATGTAGCCTCCACTTCGGAGCCCTCTCTAGATGGGCCTGTCAGTTGCCTTTCAACATCCCGCAACCAAGTCTTAAAGGCATAACGCTCAAATAACTCGCGCAATAGAGATGGGTCTTCAGACTTTGCATGTAGATCATCTAAGCCAGGTAAATGCAGTGATAAGTCACAATCGGTTTTAACAGTAATGAGTTGGCGAGCCTGGGGTAACCACTCTAATGAGGCGCGTAGATTTTCTCCAACTACACCTTTCACTTGATCAGCATTGGCCATTAGATTATCGAGATCGCCAAACTCTGCTAACCATTTATTAGCTGTCTTTGGTCCAGCCTTAGGAACACCAGGAACGTTATCTACGGTATCACCAATAATGGATAAGTAATCAACTATGCGCTCTGGCGGTACTCCGAACTTCTCGATAACACCATTGATGTCTAACTTTTCATTGCTCATCGTGTTAATCAAAGTCACTGATGAATTAACCAACTGAGCTAAATCTTTATCCCCAGTGGAGATGATGGTTTCCCAACCTGCTTCTGTAGCTTGGCAAGCTAAAGTACCAATCACATCGTCGGCTTCAACTCCAGAAACCATTAATACTGGCCAGCCTAATGCTTTGACAATCGCATGAATAGGCTCAATTTGTTTGACCAAATCTTCAGGCATTGGGGAGCGATGGGCCTTGTACTCGGAGTACATTTCATCCCGAAAAGTCTTGCCTTTGGCATCAAAAACACAGGCAATGTGGTCAGCCTTGAGTTCAGACCTAGCCCGACGCATCATATTGACCATGCCATATATGGCCCCAGTGGGCTCCCCAGCCCCATTTCTGAGGTCTGGCATGGCATGAAAGGCACGGTAGAGGTAGCTAGAGCCGTCTACCAACAAGAGTCTATGTTTAGTCATACCGCAATCGTACAATCTAGTTGTGAATTGCCTACAGGTCTGGTTAAGGAACCGCCCGAGAGTAGGCTTAAAAAGGTGAAAAATGATGCATGTACTAACTAACTTAATTAGCCACGCCCTCAGTCAAAACCTCGCTCTTATCAGCTTTTTAATGGCTTTCGGACTTTTAGTGGCGGCGCCAGCACAAGCTCAGAATAACAGCCAAGCCTTAAGTAGCTCCGAGCTTAACCGAATCAATAACCAGCCGCTTTCCCCTTCAATGAGTCCCGCAGGAGCTCTAGAAGGCCCTCAAGGCCGGCAGCCAAGCTATCAATACAAAAATGACCGGGGTACTGAAATCACAGAATACAAGGATGTGAACGGCCCAACCCAAGTTCAGGTCAAAACTAAATACACCACTTACGAGATGTCTCCTCCAGACTCAGTGAAGCCTGGCCCTCAATCTGGAGATAGCGGCTTGCTGAGTGTGCCCAGCATCAGCATTCCCATTCAATAAAGATTAGTTATTGCTTCATGGCTGTTTTTACCCCGATCGAACTTAAAGACATTTCCCATTGGATCGCTGAAGACTTCAAGATTGGTCAAGTCAGCGAAATTCGTGGCATCCATGGAGGCATCGAAAACTCTAATTTTTTCCTAGACACTATCAAGGATGGCAAAAAAGAAGAGTATGTTTTAACGATCTTTGAAAGATTGTCTGCTCAGCAATTACCTTATTACCTAGAATTGATGCGCCACCTAGCGAACAAGGGCATTCCTGTTCCAAAGCCGATCGAGAATCGTAAAGGTGAAATTCTGTTTTCACTCAAGGGGAAACCTGCTGCAATTGTTAGCAAACTTCCTGGATTATCTAGACCAGAACCAGAAGCAAAACACTGCAGCATGGTTGGCAAGATGTTAGCTAAGATGCATTTAGCCGGAAAAGATTTTTCAAAAATTCAAGAAAATCTTCGTAGCCTTGGGTGGTGGCAAAAAACAATTCCCCTAGTATTGCCACACCTAAATACATCACAAAAAGATTTACTTACTCACGAGCTGGCAATTCAAGAAAACTTTTTCAGTTCAGCCGCTTATGATGTCATTCCAGAGGGTGCTAGTCACTGCGACCTCTTTCGCGATAACGTTTTATTTGACCCCCAAGAATCAAACAGCCCTTCGAGTGATCAACTAGGCGGGTTCTTTGATTTTTATTTCGCTGGCACTGATAAGTGGTTATTTGACCTTGCAGTAACTGCAAATGATTGGTGTCTGGCGGATAATAAGCAGGACTTAGATCCTGTCCGCCTTAATTCACTCCTGAAAGCCTATCAGTCAGTCCGCCCTCTTACCAAAGAAGAGCAAGCAAGTTGGCCTCTCATGCTACGTGCTGCAGCTCTGCGTTTCTGGGTCTCCCGGCTTTGGGACTTTTATTTACCCAGAGATGCACAAATGTTGACGCCTCATGACCCAACTCATTTTGAACGTATTCTTTTAAGTCGTCGATCCCTATGAAACTAAACTCAGTAGCACCCGCAGAAGGTTATACCTGGATAAGACAAGGCATTTGGCTCTTCAGACAGAATCCATTAGGCTTCTTAATGCTAGTCTTTATGTATATCTTTGTTGCTCAATTGGCAGTCATTGTTCCGGTAATTGGCGTATTTGCCGTCCTACTGCTCACGCCAACATTAGCAGTAGGTTTTATGACTGCTTGTCGGCAAGCTATTCAAAAGGAACGCATCAGTCCAATGGTGTATTTAATCGCACTAAAGTCTGGCGCCCTTGTTCGCAAACGCATCTTGCAACTAGGCATAGTGTATGGGGTTTTGATTATAGTTCTCAGCTTTACCTTGAGTCTCTTGGTTGATTTTGAATTACTCATTCCATTGATGACAAGTGATAAGCCAATGACGCCTGAGAGTCTTCGCCAAATTTATTTGGTACTGTTCTTTGGGGCAATTTTTTATATCCCAATAGCGATGTTGATGTGGTTTTCCCCAGTGCTGATTGCCTGGGCGGATATGTCAGTTGCTCAAGCACTCTTTTCTAGCTTCTTAGCTTGCTGGGCAAATAAGGCAGCCTTCTTTTTGTATCTTGCGATTTGGAGTCTTATTCTGATTGCCATCCCATTAATGGTAGGCATGATTTTTGATGCAATCAATCTAGGTCAAGCAGCCTCTTTCATCATTGCACCCCTCTCTATGGGAGGCTTAACCTTAATGCAATGCTCTTTCTATGCAACGTGGAAAGCCTGCTTTACTGAAGATGATGTAATTCCAACCGCTTAAGAATCAAATGAGGTTTTAAACTAATCAATTGCGGCAAGCTTAGCAATACTCAGTTGCAACCACTTCACGCCGTGACGTTTGAAACTCACCTGTGCGCGCGCATCAGCATCCGCACCCTCTAAGCCGGTAACACGGCCTTCACCAAACTTCGTATGAAATACGTTTTGACCAATCCTAAATGGATAACTTCCCCGTGGTGGCGAAGCCAATCTTTTTACTTCAGTTGAAGCGGAACCAACTCGCTTGGCAGGTTTTTGATACTCACTGCCAGAGTCAAAGAAATCATTGGATTCATACTCGCGCTGACGGGTATAACCATCCTGCCAAGTGGATCCGGATTTAGCACTACCACCCCAACGCGCATCTTTTGCCTTTGGTGTGAGCCACTTCAAAGAATCAGAAGGCAATTCTTCTAAGAAACGTGACGGCATGTTGTAGCGCACTTGGCCATGCAGCATACGTGACTGAGTATGCGATAAATACAAACGCTCTTTAGCACGAGTAATCGCAACATACATTAGGCGTCGCTCTTCCTCCAAGCCATTTTGCTCATTAATACTGTTCTCATGAGGAAATAAACCTTCTTCAAGACCTGTAATAAATACCGAGGTGAACTCTAAGCCTTTTGCAGAGTGCACTGTCATTAATTGCACTGCATCTTGTCCCGCTTGCGCTTGGTTATCACCTGCCTCTAGCGAAGCATGGGATAAGAAGGCTGCTAAGGGTGATATATCAACAATGCCGGGAGCATTTTCTCCAGGTAGCATCGCTGCAGCAGTATCCTGCCCGTAACCCTCTTCTGCAATGAAGGCAGTCGCGGCATTAATCAATTCTTGTAAGTTCTCTACACGATCTTGACCTTCGCGCTCTGAGAGGTAATGCTGAATCAAACCACTATGTCCAATCACAAACTCAACAGTTTCAGGCAGAGTGTTGTGGCGTGTTGCTTCACGCATGTGATCTACTAAACGCACAAAGCCGCCAAGAGTGGCGCCGGCCTTCCCTTCTAAGGAAGAGGCAGCTGTATACAAGGAAGACTGTTGACTTCTTGCAGCGTCTTGCAATGCTTCAATTGATCTTGCTCCAATACCACGTGTTGGAAAATTGACTACCCGCGAGAAAGAGGTGTCATCGTTCGGATTTTCGAGTAGGCGCATATAAGCAAGGGCATGCTTAATTTCGGCGCGCTCAAAGAATCGCAACCCTCCATAGACGCGATACGGAATACCTGCCGAGAACAAGGCATGCTCAATGATTCGAGACTGTGCATTACTTCTATAAAGCAACGCTATTTCAGTACGTTTAATGCCACTACTAATCAAGGCTTTAATCTCATCGACCAACCACGCGGCTTCTGCGTGATCGCTTGGTGCATCAAAGATACGAACTGGCTCACCATGGCCTGCATCGGTTCGCAGATTTTTTCCAAGTCGCTCTGAATTATTAGCAATCAAATGATTTGCTGTATCTAGGATATGTCCGTGTGAACGATAGTTCTGCTCCAACTTCACCATCATGGGGTGATACTGTTTTTCGTAAAGACGCATGTTCTCAACATCAGCACCGCGGAAGGCATAAATACTTTGATCGTCATCACCGACAGCAAAGACTGCACTACTTCCAGCACCACTCACATTGATGCGACCGGCATCATGGCCCGACAATAATTTAAGCCAGGCATATTGCAATGCGTTGGTATCCTGAAACTCGTCGATCAAAATATGTCGGAAGCGTTCTTGATAATGCGTACGAATGGGTTCGCTGTGCTTGAGCAACTCGTAGCTGCGTAAGAGGAGCTCTGCAAAATCCACTACACCTTCACGTTGGCATTGTTCATCGTAGGCCGCATACAGTTGTGCCATCTTTGCCTGAAAGTCATCGCCGACTGATAAATCTTTAGGGCGCTGTCCGCGCTCTTTTGCATGAGCAATAAAGTACTGCAGTTGTTTTGGGGGGTACTTTTCATCGTCTACCTTTAAGCCCTTCAAAAGACGCTTAATAGCAGAAAGCTGATCTTGGGTATCTAAGATCTGAAATGTAGATGGCAGACCAGCTTCTTTATGGTGGGCTCGCAATAAACGATTGCAAAGGCCATGAAAAGTGCCAATCCACATGCCTCGAGTATTAATAGGCAACATGGCACTTAATCGCACCATCATCTCTTTGGCAGCCTTATTGGTGAAAGTCACTGCTAGGACACCTATTGGCGACACCTGACCAGTCTGAATCAACCAGGCTATACGGGTAGTAAGGACACGGGTCTTACCGCTCCCGGCCCCAGCCAAAATCATGGCTGATTGAGTTTGGCCATTTTCATTGACAGGCGGGAGGGTCACTGCCTCGCGCTGTTCTGGATTGAGGTTGGCGAGCAAGTCAGAGTACATCGCCCCAATTATAATTTGCCTCTTATGCCAAATGACTCAAATACCCCTAATTCTCCAGCAGCCAGTTCAGCAGACGAACTTGCCAAATCCTATGAACCTGGCCCGATTGAAGCCTATTGGGGTCCAGAGTGGGAACGCAGGGGTATTGCCGAAGCCACTATGCTTGAAGACAAAGGTGATTTTTCCATTCAACTGCCTCCCCCAAACGTCACTGGCACTCTTCACATGGGTCATGCCTTCAACCAAACCATCATGGATGGTTTGGTTCGTCACGCACGCATGTCTGGCAAAAATACTTTATGGGTTCCTGGCACCGACCACGCTGGTATTGCCACCCAAATCGTAGTTGAGCGTCAGCTTGATGCACAAAAAGTGACTCGTCATGACTTAGGTCGTGAAAAGTTTTTAGAAAAAGTATGGGAGTGGAAAGAAGCTTCTGGCAATACCATCACCCGTCAAATTCGTCGCCTAGGTGCTTCGATTGATTGGAGTAAAGAATATTTCACGATGGATAGCAAGATGTCCAAAGCGGTAGTTGAGGTATTTGTGCGTTTGCACGAGCAAGGTCTTATTTATCGTGGCAAACGTTTAGTGAACTGGGATCCTGTTTTAGGTACTGCAGTGTCCGATCTTGAGGTGGTGAGTGAGGAAGAAGATGGTTCGATGTGGCACATTCGCTATCCATTAGTAGATGGCTCAGGCTCTCTCACTGTTGCTACCACCCGTCCAGAGACTTTGCTAGGTGACGTTGCAGTCATGGTGAATCCAGAGGATGAACGCTATAAACATCTGATTGGCAAGTCAGTGAACTTACCTTTATGTGACCGTCAAATCCCGATCATTGCAGATGACTATGTTGATTTGAACTTTGGCACTGGGGCAGTCAAGGTAACTCCCGCGCATGACTTTAATGACTATGCAGTGGGTCAGCGTCATCAACTACCCTTGATCAACATCCTGACATTAGATGCCAAGATCAATGAGAACGCACCAGCTACCTATCAAGGTCTGGAACGTTTTGCAGCGCGCAAGCAGGTAGTAACTGATCTAGATGCAGCAGGTCTATTAGAAAAAGTTCAGCCCCATAAACTCATGGTGCCCCGCGGTGATCGTACCCAAACGATTATTGAACCGATGCTTACTGACCAATGGTTCGTGGCAATGTCTAAACCAAGCCCTGATAACCAATACCAGCCCGGCTCATCCATTGCCGGTGCTGCATTAGATGCAGTTACTAAGGGTGACATTAAGCTTGTTCCAGAAAATTGGATCAACACTTACACCCAGTGGCTAGAAAATATTCAAGACTGGTGCATCTCACGCCAACTCTGGTGGGGCCATCAAATCCCCGCTTGGTATGGTGACGATGGCCAGATCTTCGTAGCACGAACTGAAGAAGAGGCTAAAGCCAAAGCAGCTAAGGCTGGCTACGCCGGGAAGCTTAATCGCGATCCCGATGTTCTAGACACCTGGTTTAGCTCAGCGCTTGTTCCTTTTAGCTCCTTGGGCTGGCCAGAAAAAACACCTGCTTTAAATCACTTCCTACCCTCTTCGGTATTGGTCACAGGCTTTGACATCATTTTCTTCTGGGTAGCGCGCATGGTCATGATGACTTGTCACTTCACTGGAAAAGTACCATTTCATACTGTCTATGTTCATGGTTTAGTGCGTGATGCCGAAGGCCAAAAAATGAGTAAGTCCAAAGGTAATACCTTGGACCCGATTGATTTGATCGATGGCATCCAGATTGAAGAGTTAGTAGGCAAGCGGACTACGGGCTTGATGAATCCCAAACAAGCAGAAAGTATCAGCAAGAAGACCAAGAAAGAGTTTCCAGATGGCATTCCTGCATTTGGTACAGATGCCTTACGCTTTACCTTTGCATCTTTAGCTTCTCTTGGTCGTAACATTAACTTTGACCAGAAGCGTTGCGAAGGCTATCGCAACTTCTGTAACAAGCTCTGGAACGCGACCCGCTTTGTTCTCATGAACTGCCCTGGTGGCGATGAAGATAATGGCTTTGCACCTTGCGACAATCAATGTGGTCCAGATGGTTACTTAGATTTCTCACCAGCCGATAAATGGATTGTTTCTCAGCTACAAAGAACTGAAGCTGAAGTTGCTAAAGGTTTTGAGAACTATCGCTTTGATAACATTGCAAGCAACATCTACCAATTTGTTTGGGATGAATATTGTGATTGGTACTTAGAGCTTGCCAAGGTCCAGTTACAAACGGGTACCCCAGCACAACAGCGCGCAACCCGCCGGACTCTATTACGGGCTCTAGAAACCATTTTACGCATGGCGCATCCACTGATCCCATTTATTACTGAGACTCTTTGGCAAACTGTTGGGCCAAAGTCTGGAAAAGAGTTATCCCAACAGGCTAAACAAACTATTGCACTGCAACCCTATCCGATTTCTCAGCCAGCAAAAATCGATGAGCAGAGTGAAGCTTGGGTAGCCCAGATTAAAGCGATTGTGGATGCCTGTAGAAACTTACGTGGTGAGATGCAAGTGCCGCCCGGTCAAAAAGTTCCTCTTTGGATTAGCGGGCCGGAAGCTTTCCTCCAAAAAGCGACGCCTTATTTACTCGCCTTAGCCAAGCTCTCTGAAGTCAAAATCTATCAGGATGAGTCTGGCCTGGAAAAAGATGCTCCTGGCGCACCAATGGCACTTGTTGGCAACCTGAAGCTGTTACTCAAAATTGAGGTGGATGTTGCGGCAGAGCGTATTAGACTCGGCAAGGAAATTGAGCGACTGGCCAATGAAATTACGAAAGCCCGTGGCAAATTGACTAACGAAAGCTTTGTAGCCCGCGCTCCAGAAGAGGTTGTTGCCCAAGAAAAACAACGGCTTGCTGGTTTTGAGCAGAATCATGAGAAGCTTGTTGCACAATTAGAGCGTCTGAAATAAAACAGTAACAAATCCAGAGCGATCGGAAGCCCTTTATGCCATTAACTACTAAAGCTGTCACTAAAGCCGTCTTTCCCGTTGCTGGCTTAGGCACTCGCTTTCTGCCTGCCACTAAAGCAAGTCCGAAAGAGATGCTCAATGTGGTTGATAAGCCTCTGATTCAGTATGCGGTTGAAGAAGCAATCGCAGCTGGCATTACTGAAATGATTTTTGTTACCGGTCGCAGCAAACGTGCCATTGAAGATCACTTTGATAAAGCATATGAACTTGAAGCAGAGCTGGAAGCCAAAAATAAACAAGCGCTACTAGAAATTGTGCGCAGCGTTAAGCCTAGTCATGTTGATTGTGTTTACGTACGTCAACCTGAAGCACTAGGTTTAGGTCATGCAGTTCTATGCGCAGAGAAATTAGTGCGCGATGAGCCTTTTGCCATCATCTTGGCAGATGACTTATTGGATGGACAACCGCCAGTACTTAAGCAAATGCTTCAGGTATTTAATGAGCAAAACGGTTCAGTGATTGCTGTGGAAAAGATTGATCCAGCTAAGAGCAGCTCATATGGCATTGTCTCTGGCTCCGAAGTGGCTAAAGGTATCTATCGCCTCAATGGCATCGTAGAAAAACCACAACCCAAAGATGCCCCTTCCAACCTAGCAGTTGTTGGGCGCTATGTTCTGTCCTCAGATATTTTTAGTCATATTCGAAATCTCAAACCGGGTGCTGGTGGAGAGATTCAGCTAACAGATGCGATTGCTTCATTGTTAAAGCAAGAGCCTGTCTTTGCTTATGAATACGATGGTGTGCGCTATGATTGCGGTAGTAAGCTTGGCTACCTGAAAGCCTCAGTGGAATTCGCGTTGCGTCACCCAGAAGTAGCGACTGATTTTGCAGCCTATTTAAAGAGTCGATCTTTAAGTTAAGACGTTGAACTTCGTCTAATTTTCTTCTTATCTTCTTTTTAAGAAGAAAACCAAGACATCACCTTCAGTAGTACTAAAAATCAATTCATTGCCAGTTTGTTTAGCAAATGCTGGAAAGTCATGAGCGGCCCCCGAGTCGGTTGCTTTAATTTTTAGCACTTCACCAGATTGCATAGTGGCTAAGACTTTCTTGGTTCGTAAAATAGGTAAGGGGCAATTCATGCCAATCGCATCTACCTCGGCATTAAATGCAATATTTTGATCGCTCATTTGCTCGCCACCCAATCTTTCACGCCTTCTAATGCTGCGTTTAACTTGCTTGGGTCAGTACCACCGGCCATCGCCATCTCTGGCTTGCCGCCACCTTTACCACCTACTTGCTGAGCCACAAAGTTCACAAGGTCACCTGCTTTCACTTTAGTAATGGAGTCTGCAGTCACGCCGGCAATTAAGCTAACCTTATCGCCTTGTACAGATGCTAAGACGATTGCAGCAGTTTTGAGTTTTGCTTTTAAGGCATCCATGGTTTCACGTAAGACTCCTGCATCGGCACCATCTAAGCGAACAGCCAGGACTTTGAGACCATTCACATCGATTGCTTGACCAGCTAACTCATCTCCTTGACTTGCTGCCAACTTGGAATTCACTTTTTCTAGCTCACGCTCTGCTTGACGCAAACTCTCTTGTAATTGGGTAACGCGGTTTACTAAATCTCCTGGATGGGTTTTAAGAATCGCTGAAGCTTCGTGAAGCTTATCTTCCATGCCCTGTAAGAAGTGCAGCGCGTTCTTACCAGTGACCGCCTCAACACGACGGATGCCAGCTGCTACGCCCCCTTCAGAAACAATCTTGAGGCTGCCGATGTCACCAGTACGAGATACGTGTGTGCCGCCACAAAGCTCTTTCGAGCTGCCAATTTCTAAAACCCGAACTTCCTCACCGTACTTTTCACCAAAAAGCATCATAGCGCCAGTCTTTTGTGCATCTTCTAAAGACATAACCTTGCCTGAAGTGGCGGTATTCTCCAGAATCTCTTGATTGACAAGATCTTCAATTTTGCGAATTTGCTCAGCCGTAATCGGGGCATTGTGAGTAAAGTCGAAACGGGTCTTCGTGGCATCTACTAATGAGCCTTTTTGCTGCACATGATCACCTAATACTTCGCGTAAAGCCTTATGCAAGATATGCGTAGCACTGTGATTACGCATCGTATCTGTTCTTTGCAAAGTATCTACCAAGGCATTAAGCGCATCACCAACCTTTAGCTCGCCCTCAAGCAACTCCCCTTGATGACCAAAGACATCGGCCTGAATCTTGAAGGTATCTTCCACTGCAAAACGGACAGTCTCATTGCGAAGCTCACCCTTATCGCCAACCTGGCCGCCAGACTCTGCATAGAAAGGCGTGTTATCCAATACGACTACTGCAGCATCGCCCGCCTTGACCGATTGAACCGCAGAACCATCTAAATACAGGGCTGTTACCTTAGCACCCTCATGTCTCAAGGTGTCATAACCATGAAATTGGGTTGGCTTCCCTTTGTAATCCAAGCCTTGAGCTACTTTGAACTTTCCAGCTGCTCTAGCTTGATCGCGTTGCTTTTGCATCGCTACTTCAAACCCTTGAGCATCGACAGTAACGCCACGCTCACGACAAACATCCGCGGTTAAATCTAATGGAAAACCAAAGGTGTCATGTAAGCGGAAGGCGGTGTCACCGTCAACGACTTTGGCGCCACCTGCTAACGCGCCATCCAAAATTTCCATGCCATTGGCAATGGTCTGAAAGAAGCGCTCTTCCTCTTGCTTCAGAACTTCGCCAACTTTATCTTGTGCAGCACGTAATTCTGGATAAGCATCCCCCATCTCTTTCACGAGCGCAGATACTAACTGATAGAAGAAAGGTTTGCGGGCACCGAGCTTATAGCCATGACGAATCGCGCGCCGTGCAATACGACGCAATACATAACCGCGCCCTGCATTGCCTGGAATCACTCCATCTACAACAATAAAGCTACAGGCACGAATATGGTCGGCAATCACTTTAAGTGAAGGACTCTGCGCATCGCAATTTTGACCACCAGCAGCATCTACTGCTTCCTTAGAAGCCTTTAGTAGATTTACAAAAAGATCAATCTCATAGTTCGAATGCACGTGCTGTAAAACAGCGGCAATCCGCTCAAGACCCATGCCTGTATCCACGCTAGGCTTAGGCAGTAGATGCATTACACCTGCTTCATCGCGGTTGAACTGCATAAAGACGTTATTCCAAATTTCAATAAAGCGATCTCCATCTTCATCTGGGCTACCAGGAGGACCGCCAGGAATATGCTCGCCGTGGTCATAAAAAATTTCTGTGCAAGGACCACAAGGGCCGGTATCACCCATCATCCAAAAATTATCAGAGGCGTAACGTGCGCCCTTGTTGTCGCCAATTCGAATAATGCGATCAGCTGGAATACCAATTTGCTTATTCCAAATCTCGTAAGCTTCTTCGTCTTCGGCATAGACCGTGACCAAAAGTTTTTCCTTGGGCAACTTAAATACTTGAGTTAACAAATCCCAAGCAAATTGAATTGCGTCTCTCTTGAAATAATCCCCAAAGGAAAAGTTACCCAGCATCTCAAAAAAGGTGTGATGCCGTGAGGTATAGCCGACGTTATCCAAATCATTATGTTTTCCACCCGCCCGAATACACTTTTGAGCAGTTGTGGCGCGGTTGTAAGGGCGTTTATCAAAGCCCAAAAATACGTCTTTGAACTGGTTCATCCCAGCATTAGTAAAAAGCAAGGTGGGATCATCCCTTGGGACTACCGGACTAGATGGAACGATTTGGTGGCCCTTTTGGGCAAAGAAATCCAGATAGGCCTGGCGAATTTGAGAGACTTTCATGCAGATAATTATCGCATTGCCCTCTCTCTAGGGCAAACCCTAGACAATAGAATCCCTTGGTGCCTTACAATCGCACAAGATCATTAAATAGATCGGCACTAAAGCCGATGCATAAGGAGCACAACTTGAAAATTCGTAATCAACGGGATTTCGGGGCAGGGATCATGTATGTGGTCATTGGCCTCTTCTTCGCCATCATCGCAAGACAATACCAATATGGCACAGCAGCCAAGATGGGACCTGGCTATTTCCCATTTTGGCTGGGAATGGTGATGGTGGCCCTAGGATTACTGGTTTTAGTGAACTCAATGAGTGCAAAAGCAGCCATAGAATCTATTCCAAAATTCAACTGGAAAATCATTGGGCTGATCACCGGCTCAATCGTGCTTTATGGTTTGCTCCTACCAAAGATGGGATTTATCGTCGCTGTTTTGGTTCTGGTGATGATTGCTTCTAGCGCTAGCCGCGAATTCAGTTGGAAGGTAGCGTTAATCAATGCGGTAGTGTTGATCGCCTTTACTTACTCAGTATTTGTATTGGGCCTGAAACTTCAGTTCCCTCTACTACCATTCTTCCTACAATCATAAAACCGGGACACTAAAAAATGGACTTATTTAGCAATCTAGCCCTTGGTTTCGATACAGCATTTACGCTGCAGAACCTCTTGTACTGCCTCATCGGCTGCGTGTTAGGAACCCTCATTGGCGTGCTTCCAGGTCTAGGGCCTGTAGCTACGATTGCGATGCTCTTACCAGCAACCTATGCACTGCCTCCAATTGCCGCCTTGATTATGTTGGCCGGTATTTATTACGGCTCACAGTACGGTGGCTCAACTACTGCCATTTTGCTAAACATCCCAGGAGAAACGTCCTCGGTGGTGACGGCGATTGATGGTTACCAAATGGCTAAAAATGGTCGTGGCGGCGTTGCATTATTTACTGCGGGTACAGCCTCCTTTTTCGCAGGCTGTGTAGCGACTTTGGTTTTGGCTGCATTTGCTGCCCCACTCTCACAATTAGCCTTTAAGTTTGGGCCTGCGGAGTACTTCTCGCTTATGGTTCTAGGCTTAATTGGTGCCGTCGTTTTAGCCTCTGGATCACTGATTAAGGCCATCGGCATGATCATCCTAGGGCTCTTAATGGGCATCATTGGTACTGACGTGAACTCTGGGGTATCTCGCTATGCGTTTGATGTTCCAGAATTGAGTGACGGCATTGGCTTTGTATCAGTTGCAATGGGTGTTTTTGGTTTCGCTGAAATCATGGGCAATCTTGAGAAAAAGGCTGACGACGAGGGCTTCCTCAATAAAGTCACCAGCATGATTCCTAGTAAGAATGACGTTAAACGCATGATTCCTTCGATCCTTCGTGGCACAACTATTGGATCTATCTTAGGTATTCTGCCGGGCGGTGGTGCGGCTTTGGCGGCTTTTGGTGCCTACTCAGTTGAGAAAAAATCTTCCAAGTACAGCCATGAGTTTGGTAAGGGTGCGATTGAAGGTGTTGCTGGTCCAGAATCAGCAAACAATGCTGCTGCACAAACCTCCTTTATTCCATTGCTCACTCTAGGTATTCCACCAAACGCTGTGATGGCTTTGATGGTGGGTGCGATGACGATTCATAACATTCAACCAGGCCCGCAAGTGATGACCAGTAATCCAGCATTGTTCTGGGGTCTGATTGCGTCGATGTGGATTGGTAACGTGATGCTTATCGTCTTGAACTTGCCGATGATTGGTATCTGGGTCAAGCTATTAAAGATCCCTTACCGCCTTCTCTACCCAGCAATTCTGGTTTTCTGCTGTATTGGTGTGTATACCGTCAATAACACTGTATTTGACGTTTATGTCACCGCAGCTTTTGGCATCATTGGTTATGTGTTCTTTAAACTGGGTTGCGAGCCTCCTCCGTTGCTCTTGGGCTTCGTTTTGGGTCCAATGATGGAAGAGAACTTCCGCCGTGCCTTGCTTCTTTCCCGCGGCGACTTTACAACCTTCCTTACTCGACCACTTTCATTAGGTCTTCTCATTGCAGCAGCGCTAATGATTGTTGTAGTAGCTCTTCCAGCAGTGAAGAAGAGTCGCCAAGAGGTATTTGTGGAAGACTAATTCTCTCCCGTTTCCGTAGAAACGAGCCCGCAGCAGTTTGCGGGCTTTTTCTTTATGGGTCAGACGTTTTCTCTACAATGAGGCTATGTCAGAAGATAGCAAACCCTCTAAAGCAAATGCTGGTGCCGTAGCCGAGCCCTCTAACTTCTTACGTCAGATCATTGATCATGACTTAGCCAGCGGAGCATTTGCCAAGCGAACCAACTTAGCTGGTGAGGCAATTCCATCAATCATTACCCGTTTTCCGCCTGAGCCTAATGGTTACTTGCACATTGGCCATGCTAAAAGTATTTGCTTGAACTTTGGCTTAGCTGCTGACTACAACAATCAGCCTGGTGGCGCGCGTTGCAATATGCGCCTTGATGACACCAACCCCGTCAAAGAAGATATTGAATACGCAGAAAGTATTTTGGATGCAGTCAAATGGCTTGGGTTTGATTGGGGTGCCAACCTTTATCATGCCAGCGACTACTTTGATCGTCTCTATGAGTTTGCACAAATTCTGATTCAGAATGGCAAGGCTTATGTTGATAGCCAGAGTGCTGATGACATTCACACTAATCGCGGTAACTTTGGTCAGGCAGGAAAAAATAGCCCTTACCGTGAGCGCAGCCCAGAGGAAAATCTTGCTCTCTTTCGGGAAATGCGGGATGGGAAGTTCAAGGATGGTGAGCATGTTCTGCGCCTCAAGATCGATATGGCGCACCCTAATATCGTGATGCGCGACCCAGTGGTTTACCGTATTCGTCATACTGATCACCATCGAACAGGCAGTAAGTGGTGTATCTATCCCTTATATGACTTCACACATTGCATCTCCGATGCGCTAGAGAGTGTCTCCCACTCGATCTGTACGCTTGAGTTTGAAAATAATCGCCCTCTTTATGACTGGATCATCAACTCACTTAAAGAGCTGGGCGTCTTTAAAGACCCGGTACCACATCAGTATGAGTTTGCACGTTTAAATTTGACTTACACCATCACCAGCAAGCGTAAGTTATTGCAACTTGTTGAAGAAAAACATGTCGAAGGTTGGGATGATCCTCGCATGCCAACCATTGTGGGCATCCGTCGTCGTGGTTATACCCCTGAAAGCATTCGTTTATTTTGTGAGCGTATTGGAGTCTCTAAAGCCGATAGCTGGATTGATATGAGCACTCTTGATCAAGCCCTGCGTGATGATCTGGAAGCAAGAGCGCCTCGCGCCACAGCTGTGCTGAAACCACTCAAGCTGGTCATTCAGAACTTTGATGCTTCCACCAAAGAACCTTGCTCCGCTCCACGTCACCCACAACATCCTGAATGGGGTAATCGCGACTTTCATTTCACACGCGAGTTATGGATTGAGGCAGATGACTTCATGACCGAACCAAGTAAAGGTTTCTTTAGATTATTCCCGCCAACTGGAGATCAGCCTGGCAGTCGCGTCCGTCTTCGCCATGGTTTTGTGATTGAATGCACTGGATTTGAGACTGATGCTGCTGGCAATGTTACACAGGTAAATGCAAACTACTTCCCTGATAGTAAGAGTGGCACTCCTGGCTCTAATAACTATAAGGTGAAGGGCAATATTCACTGGATTAGCGCTGCCGAGGCAATT
The DNA here is from genome assembly GCA_903900805.1 of uncultured beta proteobacterium. Classification (GTDB taxonomy): domain Bacteria; phylum Pseudomonadota; class Gammaproteobacteria; order Burkholderiales; family Burkholderiaceae; genus Polynucleobacter. The sequence goes on from CAIUOP010000046.1 coordinate 32,540, forward strand.
CCTAGTGAAGTCCGTTTATATGATCACCTCTTTAGCGACCCGCATCCTGATAGCGGTGATAAGAATTTCTTGGATACGATTAACCCTCACTCCAAGCAAACCATTACTGCCTATCTTGAGCCTTGTATGAGAGAAGCTAAACCGGAAGAGCATTTTCAATTTGAGCGTCATGGCTACTTCATCGCTGATGCATCTGATTCCAAACCTGGCAAGCCAGTATTTAACCGTACAGTTGGCCTTAAGGATTCTTGGAAATAGTATTCAGAAAATGGGCCACGCTCGGATAACGTAGTGGCGTTTTCAATTCATGTAGGCGGGTGTTCGTTACTCTTCTAGACTCACGCATAAACGACCACAGCATTGGACTCACCATTTTTTGCAACTGTTCTGCAGGCATTCTAGGCGGTCGATCTAGACCAAAAGCATCGGCTACTTCATCAAAGTAATCCCCCATTTTGGCTTCGCCACCATCGCAGGTGTTGATCACTCGCTGAGGCTTGCCGTGATATACCGCTGCACAAACTAACCTTGCCAAATCATCGCTATGAATGTGATTTGAGTACGCATCTTCCTCAGGTCGTAGTGCTGGAGTTTGAGACTGCAAACGCTCTAGGGGCAGACGGTCCGCCGCATAAATACCAGGCACACGCAAAATAGTTAAAGCCACCCCATGAGCAGGTGCCCACAAGCGCAAGGCAAGCTCAGCATCCACCCTTCTGCGAGCGCGCTCACTCTGAGGACTGACTGGGGTGCTCTCGCTGACTTTGGCGCCCTGGTGATCGCCGTAGACGCCTGTAGTGCTGATGTAGATCAAGCGCCTGACGGCTTGGGATCCTTGGGCTAAAATTCGGATTAGGTTGCGGGTTCGGCAATCACGACTTCCCTCATTTTGGGGTGGCGCCAAATGAATCACGGTTTGAGCTAAACCGGATAGGCGCCATAAAGATTCTGGCTGGTCCAGATTGCCTAAAATGGGAGTCGCGCCAACCTCCCTCAACTCCTGAAAGCGATTCTTGGAGGTAGTTAAGGCAAAAACTCGATGACTACGGGAAAGCTGCTTTGCTACCCGAAGACCAATGTCACCGCAGCCAATAATCAGGATTGAAGGTTTACCAAAAGATTGCATAAGTAACATCGTAATGATTTATTGAAAGGAATGAGAGTGTCTTATCAAGTCACGCTCAAAAAGAGCGGCAAACAATTTACTGTTAACCAGGATGAAACCCTCCTGGAAGCTGCGCTACGTCAAGGCATTAATTTACCTTATGGCTGTAAAAATGGTGCCTGCGGCTCCTGCAAAGGGAAAGTGGTAGAAGGTCAGGTGACCCATGGCCAACATAGCGAGAGCGCCTTGAGTAAAGCTGATGAGACCACTGGCAGTGCTTTATTTTGTTGCGCCCACCCCCATTCCGATCTACTGATTGAGGCACGGGAGGTTCAGGGCGCTGGCGATATTGCGATTCGGAAAGTACCTTGCCGAGTGAACGTTATTGAGAGGCCAAGCAGCGATGTTGCAATCCTGAAATTACAGTTGCCGGCTGCTGAACGTTTTCAATTTCTGGCGGGTCAATATCTAGAGTTTCTACTCAAAGATGGTCAGCGTCGCGCCTACTCGATTGCGAATGCACCAGATCAAGAAGGTCCGCTTGAGTTACACATTCGCCATTTGCCTGGCGGCCTATTTACTGATTTTGTCTTTGGAGCTACAAACCCCGCACTCAAAGAGAAAGATATTCTGCGATTTGAGGGGCCTATGGGCAGCTTCTTTCTGAGAGAAGACTCTAAAAAGCCCATTATTTTTGTTGCAGCTGGCACGGGCTTAGCCCCAATTAAATCGATCATCGAACAAATGCAGGCCAAAAAGATTCATAGGCCAATGGAGCTCTACTGGGGTGGGCGCCGGCCAAGCGATCTCTATCTAGATAATTTATGCAAGATCTGGCAAAAAGATATTCCCAACTTTAAGTACATTCCAGTCGTCTCCGATGCCCTAGCGGAAGATGCTTGGGCCGGCAGAACTGGCTTTGTCCACCAGGCCGTGATGGCTGACCATCCTAATATGAAGAACCTTCAGATCTATGCCTGTGGCGCGCCAGTGATGGTGAATGCAGCACGAGATGACTTTTCGTCAAAATGTCATCTACCTGAGGAAGAATTCTTTGCAGACTCCTTTACCAGCGCCGCAGATTTAGCAACTAACTAAACTCCAATAAAGTTAGATAATAGAAACTTCATTAGCCCCATTTACGTAAATCGAGTATGAATAAGCCAGCTCAAGTGATCGATACCCATTCAGTGATGTTCATCACCAAACGCCCAGAAGTCATTATGGTCGAAGGTAAAGGCTCATGGATAACAGATAACAATGGCAAGCGTTATTTAGACTTCTTGCAAGGTTGGGCTGTCAATTGCTTAGGCCACAGCAATCCTGGAATGGTTGCAGCACTTAATGCGCAAGCAAAAAAAATAATTAACCCAAGCCCTGCTTTTTATAACGAGCCCATGATTGGCTTATCCAATCTACTCACAGCAAATAGTTGCTTTGACAAAGTCTTTTTTGCTAACAGCGGTGCAGAAGCAAATGAAGGTGCAATTAAACTCGCTCGCAAGTGGGGCCAGATCAATAAAAATGGTGCTTTTGAAATCATTACTTTTGAGCACAGCTTTCATGGCCGCACATTAGCTACGATGAGCGCCTCTGGAAAACCTGGCTGGGAGACGATGTTTGCTCCACAAGTTGCTGGCTTTCCAAAGGCGGAGTTAAATGATTTAGAGTCCGTCAAAAAACTGGTGACTGATAAAACCGTTGCGGTAATGATTGAGCCTATTCAAGGTGAAGGTGGTGTGATACCTACTACCAAAGAATTTATGCATGAACTGCGTAAGTTCACTAGAGAAAACAATATTCTACTAATCGCTGATGAAGTACAGGCTGGGTGCGGCCGCACTGGCACCCTCTTTGCTTATCAGCATTACGGAATTGAGCCAGACATCATGACCTTAGGTAAGGGCATTGGTGGTGGCGTTCCCTTGGCAGCCCTCATGGCAACGAATGCAGTAGCTTGCTTTGTACCGGGAGATCAAGGTGGCACCTATAACGGCAACCCACTCATGACCGCTGTAGGTACTAGCGTTATCGAACAATTATTAGCGCCAGGATTTTTGGATAGCGTCAAAGCCAAAGGTGAATTACTTAAATCAGAACTACTCAAGCTATCGGCAGAATTTAATCTCGAGGGTGAGCGCGGTGAAGGTTTATTGCGCGCTCTCATGCTTGGTAAAGATGTTGGTGGAAAGTTAGTTGATCTTGCCCGTGAGCGCAATCCTGAGGGGCTGCTGATTAATTCACCAAGACCAAACCTATTGCGCTTTATGCCGGCTCTCAATGTGAGTGACGATGAAATTCGTCAGATGGCCAATATGCTGCGTGAGCTACTGAAGCAGGTAAATTAAGCTTTTGATGTTTGCTTGTCCTGCTCTACTAACTAAAAAATTCAATCCCTCAGCCAACTAAATTTTTAGGTAGTGAGAATGTCACGTCTTCTACTACGCCATCTAAGGCGCGCACATGGCGTGGTCCAAACTCCAAAATACGTGCCACGATCGATTGAGCTAAGCTCTCCGGCGCAGACGCCCCAGCAGTCAAGCCAATGCGCTTTTTGCCAACAAACCACTCTGGCTTAAGTTGCTCAGGGGCATCCACCATGTAAGAGGGAACGCCCAATTTTTCTGATAATTCACGCAGGCGATTGGAGTTCGAACTGGCCGCACTTCCCACCACAATGACCACCTCTACTTGAGGTGCCATAAATTTCACAGCATCTTGGCGATTCTGAGTGGCATAACAAATATCTTGCTTACGTGGTTGGACAA
>CAIUOP010000047.1 GCA_903900805.1 uncultured beta proteobacterium
ACCGGCGCCAAGCAAGAAGGTAAGCCCTCAAATACGTCATTAGCAGCGACTTTATCGCCTAGGGAGATTGATACTGTCCGCTTAATTGCTGTTGGATCAAGTAATAAAGAAATTGCTAGGCAGCTTGGTATCGCTGAAACTACCGTCAAGATTCACGTGCAGCATATTTTGAGGAAACTCAGTCTGACATCTCGGGTTCAGGTGGCAGTGTTTGCTAATGCTGAAGGCATTATTTCGTAAGTAGTAGCTCTATAGAACTATAGGCCACAGCTTCTTATAGTTCGACTGCTTTTTGAAAGTAGTCTTTTGGAGGATATTTTTAATCCTCTTTAGTTTTGATAATCAACTCATGACATTAAGGGATATTCATGGGTTCGATAGCTAAAACGAGTAGAAAAGCTTATTCAGTTTTGATCGTCAGTACCTTTGCCTTCACTGTTTGTTTTATGGTGTGGATGATGTTTGGGGTCATTGGGATACCAATTAAAAAGGCGCTCGACTTAAGCGCTACCCAGTTTGGCCTTTTAACAGCTACACCAATTTTGACTGGTTCGCTTGTGCGAGTCCCCCTTGGCATTTGGACTGATCGATTTGGCGGACGCATTGTGATGTTTTTGTTGATGCTTTCTACTGTCATTCCTATCTGGATGATGAGTTATGCAACCCAATACTGGCATTTTCTAGTGATTGGTCTTTTTGTAGGCTTAGCTGGTGGCTCATTTTCTGTTGGCACTCCATACGTAGCAAGATGGTTCCCGAAAAATCGCCAGGGATTTGCAATGGGCGTCTATGGGGCTGGTAACTCAGGCGCTGCTGTTAATAAATTTGTGGCGCCTACTTTAGTGGTCGCGTTTGGATGGGCTGTAGTGCCAGAAGTATATGCAGCCGTCATGTTGGGTGCTGCACTACTATTCTGGACTTTTAGCGCTAGCGATCCATCTCATTTGGTGGCAAGTAATATTTCTTTTAAAGACCAACTGAAGGCGTTAAAAGATCCAAAGGTATTGCGCTACTGTCAGTACTACAGCATTGTGTTTGGTGGTTATGTTGGCCTTAGTTTATGGATGGTGCAGTACTACGTCGGTGAGTTTGGTCTGGAAATTCGGACAGCAGCGCTATTAGCCGCTTGTTTCTCATTGCCAGGCGGCGTTTTAAGAGCAATTGGTGGATGGATGTCGGACAAATATGGAGCCCATCAGGTGACTTGGTGGGTAATGTGGGTAAGTTGGATCTGCCTTTTTTTACTCTCCTATCCACAGACTGATTTCACAATTCAAACTATTAATGGCCCAGAGACATTTCACATTGGCTTAAATATTTATTTATTTACAACTTTGATGTTCATCTTAGGTATTGCCTGGGCATTTGGTAAGGCCAGTGTTTTTAAATATATCGGTGACGACTACCCAGAAAACATTGGCGCCATTTCAGGAATTGTTGGCTTAGCCGGTGGATTAGGTGGCTTTATTTTGCCAATTATGTTTGGCGCTCTTCTAGATATCACAGGCATCCGTTCTAGCGCCTTCATGCTGATGTACGGCGTAGTGTGGGTATCACTCATCTGGATGTATCTAACAGAAGTTCGTAAATCTGAAGTGATGGGTACCAAATCCATTCCTTCATTTACTTAATCATTTCAAAGATAGGGAAATATTATGTCCTCAACTGTCATCACACGCTGGGAACCAGAGAATAAGCAATTTTGGGAATGGACTGGGAGGTCGATAGCCAAACGCAATCTGATGATTTCGATTCCCGCATTAACCCTCGCATTTGCCGTATGGATGGTGTGGTCGGTGGTCGTAGTGAACCTACCCAATGTGGGATTCAAATTCTCGACGAATCAACTTTTTTGGTTGGCATCTCTTCCTGCATTATGTGGCGCCACTCTGCGAATTTTTTATTCTTTTGCAGTCCCAATTTTTGGTGGTAGACGCTGGACAGCAATCTCAACAGCATCATTATTAATTCCTGCCATCGGCATCGGATTTGCAGTTCAGAATTCAGCAACACCTTATGAGATTTTTATTCTCCTTGCATTGTTATGCGGATTGGGTGGTGGAAATTTTGCTTCATCAATGGCTAATATCAGCTTCTTTTACCCCAAAGCGCAAAAAGGCACGGCTTTAGGCCTTAATGCAGGTCTAGGTAATTTGGGGGTATCTATTGTTCAGTTAGTTGTGCCGCTAGTGATTACAGCAGGCGTATTTGGTAGTTTAGGTGGTGACTCCACAATAATTTTAAAAGCCGGTAAAGAAGTTCCAATGTGGCTGCAAAATGCTGGCTTCATTTGGGTGCCTTTTATTGCGGTATCGGCAATTGCTGCCTGGTTTGGTATGAACGATTTGGCTGAGGCAAAAGCCTCTTTCGCTGATCAAGCAGTGATTTTTAAGCGCAAACATAACTGGCTCATGTGCTGGTTGTATTTGGGTACCTTCGGCTCTTTTATTGGCTACTCAGCTGGCTTTCCTTTGCTGATTAAGAGCCAATTTCCTGGCGTTAACGCGCTTAGTTATGCATGGCTTGGA
>CAIUOP010000048.1 GCA_903900805.1 uncultured beta proteobacterium
AAATGGGAAGCTTTTCAGGGCTTCCCATCGAACTTGGAGCGGGAAAGGAGGTTCGAACTCCCGACCTATACCTTGGCAAGGTATCGCTCTACCAGCTGAGCTATTCCCGCATAACAGGGCGACAGTTTAACAAACAATCGAGGAGAAAGCATTATTCCCTTGCAAGGCTCAATTGGCTGGGCTTTACAAGAGTTAATCAATCTTGCCAGCTAATTGTGGCAAGGCCTTTTTCATGTAATAGAACATGGACCAGAGTGTTAAAAAAGAAGCCACCCAAATCAGCCAAGTACCAGTTCTGGCGCAGTCCAACCATCCAAATAAAGTGTCATTGAGTAATAAAAACGGAATTGCCACTAGTTGTGAAGTTGTTTTTAATTTCCCGACCAAATGCACCGCCACACTTTTGCCAGCGCCCAACAAAGCCATCCACTCTCGCAAAGCGGAGATCGTAATTTCTCTTCCAATAATAATAAGAGCAACCCATACTTGAACACGATCCATGTTTAGCAACACCAATAAAGCTGCTGCCACAATGAGTTTATCGGCAACGGGATCCAGAAATTGCCCAAAGGCAGATTCTTGATGCATACGTCTTGCCAAAAATCCATCCAGCCAATCTGTGAGCGCAGCAAATACAAAGATGGCTGTTGCGATGACATTCTTCTCAAACGGTGATAACCATGTACCTGGAAGATAAAAGATTCCTACCAGCAATGGAATTGCTGCAACACGCAACCAGGTTAGAGCAATGGGTAAATTAAATGGCATACATTAAGCATAAACTAAATGAGTGACTGATTTACTAGTGGAGCTGTCGATAAATCTGCTCAGCAAGAGTAAGCGAGACTCCTTCTACGCTGGCAATCTCTTCGATGCTTGCATTAGCAACCCCTTTTAAGCCCCCAAAACGGGCTAGTAGCTTTTGACGTCTTTTGGCACCAATACCTTCGATCTCCTCTAAACGGGAGACCGTTCTTGCTTTGGCTCGCTTAGCGCGCATACCAGTGATTGCAAAACGATGGGCCTCATCACGAATCTGCGCAACTAATAACAAAGCGGCACTATCAATGCCAAGCTCTAAGGCTTTGCGCCCATCAGCAAAGATAAGTGTTTCCAAGCCCACCTTACGCCCCTCGCCTTTAGCTACTCCCACAATTAACCCCACATCCATGCCAAACTCTGCCAGGACTTGCCTTGCCATCTCAACCTGCCCTTTACCACCATCAATCAGAATGACTTGCGGGATCTTATCTACAGGAAACTCCTGAAAGTTGGCATAGCGTCTTTGCAAGACTTGTCGCATAGCAGCGTAGTCGTCACCTGGAGTAATGTCGGTAATATTAAAACGACGATATTCACTAGACTGCATAGTGTTCTTTGCATAAACCACACAGGAAGCTTGGGTTGCTTCCCCAGAGGTATGACTAATATCAAAACACTCGATTCGTAATTGCTCAAGACTTTCTAAATCAAGTACCAGAATATCTGCCAAAGCACGGGCTCTGGCCAGTTGCCCACCAGTCTCCACCAAGCGCTTAGTCAAAGCAATCTTGGCGTTACCCTCAGCCATCGCAAGCCAATGCCGTCTTTGTCCGTGTGGTTGATGTAAAAAGGTAATTTTTCTGCCGGCCTGAGTATTTAATAACTCATGCAAACCTTCAGGGGGTGCATCACTTAGCTTGGATACATCATCACTGATTGATTGCAAAGCGTGATTTAAAACGAGTACAGATGGGATTAAATTGCTTGTTGATCCAGAAGCCGCCACATCCACATTTTCTTCTAAATAATGTTGCGCAATAAAAGCTTCCAGAATTTCTGGGGGCGTTGGCAATTCACCAGAGCTGGAGCGCAAACCTTTGGGGAAGTAAGCTCTATCACCTAGGTGACGCCCACCCCGCACCATAGCCAAGTTCACACAAACCATTCCTTCCATTTGCGCAAGCGCAATCACATCCACATCGCCTTCGCCCTCGGCAACGGTATCCATTGATTGTTGCTGCAGAACACTTGAGAGATCGGCAATCCGATCTCGTAGAACCGCAGCCATTTCAAATTCCATTGCTTCGCTATGCACATGCATTTCTTTTTCGAGCTCTGATAACACCCGACTGTGATCGCCTTCTAAAAATCGGGTTGCTTGAGCTACATCTTGACCATACTGCTCTATGCTCAGCCTACCGACACACGGGGCGCTACAACGATGAATTTGATGGAGCAAACAAGGACGGCTACGATTCTTAAAGACAGAGTCTTCACAAGTTCGTAGACGAAACACTTTTTGCAAAATCTGCACACTATTGCGCACCGCCCAAGAATTCGGAAAGGGTCCAAAGTAATGGTTGCGTTTATCGATCTTGCCGCGGTATGAAGCCAGCCGAGGGAACTGATGGCCCGTTAACATCACATAAGGGTAAGACTTATCATCTCTAAATAGAATATTAAATGGTGGAGCCATCTCTTTAATGAGATTGTTCTCTAAAATGAGGGCTTCAGTTTCGGTACGTGTTACTGTTGTTTCGTAGCGGGCGATTTTGCCCACCATGAGAGCTATGCGTGGAGAAAGTTGTTTGCTTTGAAAATAACTGGAGACACGTTTTTTGAGGTTGCGAGCTTTGCCAACATACAGAATCTGCCCCGCTTCATCAAAGAAGCGATATACCCCCGGCAATCCGGGTAGCCGTTTAACGTCCTGCTGAAGGTTTTCAAAAAAAGAATTGCTCATGCGTTGGGATATTTTCTGCCAAATCGTAGACAACTATGGTGATGCTGGTATTTGCTGGCGTCTAGCCCGAAGCTTATCAAGTCTTCATGGCCAAGAAGTACGCATTTTCTGCAATGACTTACCAACCCTTAATTTACTCGCTTCTGGCAGCAATGAAGCTCTCAGCCACAAAATTGATCTGCAACCATGGGAAGCTAGCTATAACAATGCCAGGCATCCTGTGCAAACCCCGGATGTAGTCATTGAAGCTTTTGCTTGCGATTTACCAGAGCGCTATCTTGCAGGACTCTTCATTGCCCCTGTAAAACCCATCATTATTAATTTAGAGTACCTCAGTGCTGAGCCTTGGATTTCGGAATTTCATGCAAAGGCATCGCCCCAATCTCATGGCATTCCGAAGTATTTTTTCTTCCCAGGATTTCAGGATGATGTCGGTGGCCTACTGCTCGATCCCATTCCTCCTGAGGGAGCGCCAGTTGCCCATCTCATTCCCAAGAGTTTGAAATCGATCTGGCTAAGGCTACGGCCAGGGTCAAAACGTATCAGTATTTTTTGCTACCCTGGAGCACCTTTACGTAAGTGGCTTGAAGACTTGGGTAATCTTGGGGAAAACGTTGATGTATTACTTACCCATGGTCATGCAAAACTCTTAAATCTACCTGGTGAAAAAGTCATTCACTTACCTGCGAATATTCAACTCCTCTCAATGCCATTTGTATCGCAAGATGAATATGACTGGGTTCTTTCCCAATGCGACTTTAATATTGTTCGGGGCGAAGATTCATTCGTTCGCGCACAACTTGCTGGCAAGCCATTTATTTGGCACATCTACCCTCAAGAAGATTCTGCCCACGAAGTCAAATTAGCTGCCTTTTTAGATTTATACCTAGAGAATGCTAGCCAAGAACTCCGATTAGCCGCCATTGCTGCAATGACTTGGGCCATGCCCAGTCAATGGCTCCAATCTCTAGATGCCTGGCATAGCCACTCCATAGCCTGGCGTACCCACATCCTTAAAAAACAAGAAGATGGTGGTCTAGCGGCACGCTTAATGCGCTTTATAGCCTAAGCACTGCAATAAAGGCTTGCGGGCGGTTACAATCTTGTTTTTGATAAAAACTGCAGAAAAATAGCTCTGCACCCAGGAATAGCAAGATGAAAACAGCACAAGAACTCCGCGTTGGTAACGTAGTAATGATCGGCACTGATGCCATGGTCGTTTTAAAAGCCGAATACAGCCGCTCAGGCCGAAATTCCTCAGTTGTGAAAATGAAATTTAAGAACTTATTGAGTGGCGCGCCTAACGAAGGCGTTTATAAAGCCGATGATAAGTTTGACGTTGTTATTCTTGAAAAGAAAGACTGCACCTATTCTTATTTCGCAGATCCAATGTATGTATTTATGGATGGTGAATATAACCAGTACGAAGTTGAAGCTGAATTCATGGGTGATGCATTAAATTACCTCGAAGAAAGCATGCCATGCGAAGTGGTGTTCTATGAAGGTAAAGCACTTTCAGTAGCAATGCCAAACTCACTTGTCCGTGAAATTATTTATACAGAACCTGCAGTAAAAGGTGATACCAGCTCCGGTAAAGTCTTGAAGAATGCAAAACTGGCTACTGGCTATGAATTGCAAGTTCCCTTGTTCTGTAATACTGGTGACAAGATCGAGATCGATACTCGCACCGGTGAATACCGCAGCCGCGCTAATTAATTAGTTCGTTCAATCTCTAAAAAGCCCGGCATGCTGGGCTTTTTTATTGCAATACTAAAGTCCATAATATCTAAATGACAAATGACATCCCTCACATAATCAGACCCCTCAAGATTGCTGATATTCCACAACTCATAGACTGCGTAAGGCGCTGCTATGGAGATAGCTATCCTTTTCATGAAATGTATGATCCAGTAGCACTTCAAAAAATGGTGGATGGCAAATTAATGCATTCCGTTGTTGCCATTCATGCGGACGGTCATCTGATAGGTCACTGCGCACTTACTTTTGACGATGATCACAATACCTCCCCAGAGGCTGGAAAGATGATTGTTGACCCAGATTTTCGAGGCCATCATATTGCCGAAGGGATGGCAAAAGTACGTATTGATATTGCCAAGCAATTAGATTTAGTAGGATTTTGGACCGACTGCGTAACTAACCACCCTTATAGCCAAGATGAAATGATTGCTTTTGGCGCACAAGAGACGGGGATTTTACTGGGCGCCTCACCCTCGCGAGAAATGGCTGGCTTACAAAACTATGCCGATACTCGCATGTCATTCCTGTCTTGCTATCTCCCACTAAAAGAAAATATCAACACGATTTACCTCCCCGAAAATCATTTTGATTTTATAAATGACTTAGCTACGACGGTGAATGTCAAAAGAAAGATTGCGATATCAAATAGCTTTGGATCTGGTGAATCAATTTATAGCGTCAAAGTAAATCCTGCGACCCAAATGGCTAATTTCAAAGTGCAGCATATCGGTGAAGACTTTAGCTCAGCTATAAGCGCTGAGCTTGCAAAGCTCGAGTCACAAAACTTGGCTTTTACAATGCTAAACCTTCCCATATCTCAAGAAGCAGCTGGTTTAGCTTTTTCTCAGCTAGAAGATTTGGGATTCTTTTGGGGTGCCTGGCTTCCCAATTATTCAGCTCAAGGCGATGTAATACGTCTGCAAAAGCTACATGAATCTATCAACGTAGATGAGATCATTTGTGCAAGAGCTCAGGGTGAAAGCATTAAAAAATACGTTATCTCCGAATGGGATCGGGTAACACCCAAAAATAAGTAGCGCGCTTACAGCAGTATTAGTTAAATCAAAGCAAATTGTTTTAACAAGCCTTTTGCATGCTGATACTGCACCTCATCTTGCAAATCATCCCAGGCCAATGCGGGTGACTTTGGCATTAAGCAATTTAAACGTTCCATAGATTCTGATTTTTTAGCTTGGGATATCTTCAGTTTTGCAAGTAATTGATCCGCTAAATCTGGGCGATTACAAATCAGGACTGCATCGCAACCTGCGTTGAGCGCTAACTCAGCGCCCTTCACGACTGAGCCCGCAACACTTGCCCCCTCCATTGATAGATCATCACTAAAGATCACGCCCTCAAATCCCAGCTCCTGGCGCAGGATTGAATGTAACCAGACATTAGAAAATCCTGCAGGGTTCTTATCTACCTTAGGATAGATGACATGAGCAGGCATGACTGCTGCAAGACTAAGATCTAACCACTCATAAGGCTTAGTATCATCATTCAAAATTTCAGCCAAGGAACGCTCATCTACTGGAATCGCAACATGAGAATCTGCTTCTGCCCAACCATGCCCCGGAAAATGTTTACCGCAATTAGCCATATCAGCTAAACGCAAACCCTCATTTAGACTCTTGGCTAAGGCAAACACAATTTGTGGATCACGACTAAATGAACGATCGCCAATGACCCCACTACGACCAAAATCTAAATCAAGAACAGGAGTAAAACTGAAGTCCACACCACAAGCCCGCAGCTCAGCTGCCAATATGTATCCACAAGCAGTGGCTGCCGCCATAGCAAGTGCTGCTGATTCGGCGGCATGGGTCGATTGACTCTTGGCACCCCATAGCTCACCCAACTTTCGCATTGCCGGCAAATGCGTGAACCCATCAGTCTTACAACGCTGCACTCTCCCACCCTCATGATCAATTGAGATCAATACATCAGGTCGTAGCTTTTTGATCTCAGTAGTGAGTTTGGTGAGCTGCTTACGATTAGCAAAGTTTCTACCAAACAAGATGACACCACCTGTCAAAGGATCTTGAATACGACGACGATCTTGGGCATTTAATTCAAGGCCTTCAACATCTAATGTGACTGGGCCTGGATTCATAGTGGATTTACTCATTTCTTCCTCTGGATATTTTTTACTTCTGACTTTTATTTTTGAGTGACGATTACATGGGCAATGGCCATATCCTGCTCATCACTTACAGTAACTTGTGCTTCCCAATTTTTTTCCGCCATAAACTGAGCTAGAGCACCTAAATAAGAAGTAACTGGCTTGCCACTGGGTTCATTTAAGGTTTGTAACGAGCGCCAAGTCATTGGCATTCTCATTCCTAGGCCGATTGCCTTAGAGAAGGCTTCTTTAGCCGCAAAGCGTGTTGCCAAGAAAGCAATCCCTCGCTTGTGATTTCTGGCAAGGCGGTGCTTAAATACCAACATCTCATCAGGGCCCAAAATTCTCTCTGCCAGACGACCATTGGTGCGATCATAAGCTGCTTGTAAGCGCTCAATCTGAAGAATGTCTGTGCCGATACCGATGATCATTTGGATGATTTGACTCTAGCTTGAGTCATTAAGGATTTCATATCAGTGATGGCTTTTTGCCAACCCTTAAATATTGCCTCAGCTACAATCGCATGCCCGATATTCAGTTCAGATAACTCAGCGATAGCTGCAACAGGCATCACATTACCTTCATGTAGCCCATGCCCAGCGTTCACTCTTAATCCAATACTTTTCCCAAACTGAGCTGCCTCACGAATACGCTCTAATTCAGTCGTCTGTTCTGAGCCCGATAAGTCTGCATAACGACCAGTGTGCAACTCAACAACTGTGGCCCCAGCATCTTTTGCAGCCTGAATTTGTTTTTCTTCTGGGTCAATAAACAGTGATACCCGAATACCTGACCCTTGTAATTGCTTTATCGCAGCCTTCACTACTGCAAAGTGCCCTACTACATCTAGGCCCCCTTCAGTAGTCACTTCTTCTCGTTTCTCAGGGACCAAGCACACATCGTGTGGCTTTACCTTACAAGCAATATTCAGCATTTCAGGAGTCACTGCACACTCGAGATTCATACGCGTTTTGATGAGTGGGCGTAGCGCCAATAAATCAGCATCTTTAATATGGCGGCGATCTTCGCGCAAATGCAGGGTAATTAAATCTGCGCCAGCTTCTTCAGCCAATTGCGCTGCCTTAATAGGATCCGGATAAACCGTGCCGCGGGCATTCCGCAGTGTGGCTACGTGATCGATATTAATGCCGAGTTCTAGGGCTTGGATAGCTGTCATGACTGTAGATTACTAGATTTTTTTGAGATCAATCAAAATTTGTCTAGTGGTCAAGACTTGATCTTGCAGATGTAAACCCAGGAGATAGCGCATCAGCTGCTTACTCTCTGACAATGTTTCTGGATGAGAAAAATCTCCAGTTGCAATTGCGAGCAGAGACTTACCGGTCAATATCGGCCAATGTCCTGGATCATCATCTTGGACTGGACGAATACCGCGCTCCGGCTGGTAGACGTATCGAGTCTTAGCATCGGGTAACTCATTAGTTTCAACGCAGCGATCTAAAGCAGCCGCATAACCGGTTTCTTGTAAGAGTGATAACTCAAATGGGCGCAAGATCTCTTCTAGGCCTTTAGATTCAAATTCAAGATTAGATAAAGCATTGATCGTTTCTGTATAACGATCATAGAGTTTTTCATAATCGTCTTCGCGCGCTAAAAACTTGACAAGCAATTCGTTGAGATAGAAGCCACATAGAAGTGCATCGCCAACTAATGAAGGCGTCCCACCCACCCACTCAGACTTTGTAAGTGTGCGCAACTCTGACTTGCCACTCCAAGAAACCAAAAGTGGTTGAAAGCGTTGTAATACTGGGCGCAATGTTGAGTGTGGGCGCTTTGCACCTTTAGCAATTAAGGCCATGCGACCATATTGCCGCGTAAAAACGTCCAGAATTAAGCTAGTTTCTTTATAAGGGATACTGTGCAATACAAAAGCAGGCTCGTCAGCAACGCGAATCGAGGCCATCAGAATTTATTCCAAACCCTGCGCCCGTAATTCAGCGCGATCATCAGCCCAACCCCGTTTTACTTTGACCCAAGTCTCTAAAAAGACTTTGCCATCAAAGAGCTTTTCCATATCAATGCGGGCATCAGTGGAGATCTTTTTGAGACGCTCGCCCTTTGCACCAATAATCATGGCTTTATGGCTATCGCGATCGACCAAAATAGTTGCAGCAATACGGCGCATCTTGCCATCCATCTTAAATTGATCAATCACTACTGTACTGGTGTAGGGTAACTCTTCACCAGTAAAGCGGAAGACCTTCTCACGCAGAATTTCAGCAGCTAGGAAGCGTTCGCTGCGATCGGTAATAGTATCGCCATCGTAGACAGCCGGCGCTTCAGGTAAATATCCTTCCAATACATCTAAAAGTCTTTGAACATCGCCAGGGCTTTTCGCACTCATCGGCACAATTTCTGCAAACTCGGACTTTTGATCTTCATGGCCACCCAATTCACTCCATGGCCGCGCCATATCTTTCATAAAGTGGAGTAAAGCCTGGTCACGTTCAGATGGCGTCTGAAAACGACTATTAAAGAGATCAAGCTTATTGAGAACTAACACTACTGGCAAATCATCTGGCAGTAGTTTTAAAACTTTCTTATCGTCTTCACCAAAATATCCTGCTTCAACCACAAAGCAAGCAACGTTGACATCCTGCAGCGCTGTTGTCACTGTGCGGTTCAAGGCTTTATTAAGCGTATTCATTAGGCGCGTCTGAAAACCCGGTGTATCGATGAAAATAAATTGCGCCTCTTCGCGATTCTGAATCCCCAAAATGCGGTGGCGCGTTGTTTGAGCCTTGCGAGAGGTGATGCTGATCTTTTGGCCAACCAAAGCATTGAGCAGGGTTGATTTGCCCATATTGGGACGCCCAACAATAGCGATAGTGCCACATCTAAACACGATTAGCCCTTCAGCTTAAGATTTAACTGCTCTTCGGCTACTTCTTTTTTGGCTGCTTTTTTCTTAGCCGACCGAGTTTTCTTAGGTTTGCGAGATTCCTGTGGCAAAGCCTTGGGAACTGCTAGCAAAGCCTTCTTCGCGGCAGACTGCTCAGCCGCACGACGTGATGCGCCCTCACCTTTTACCGACACCTTCAGACTGGGGATTAAGCATTCCACTTCAAATTGCTGGTTATGAGCAGCACCAGTAGTGCCAGTCACGTTATACGTAGGCAAAGGCAACTGATAACTTTGTAAACATTCTTGCAAGAGCGTTTTGTCATCCTTACCTAAGGTCTTGGGATCAACTTGCGCAAGGATAATCGAATATAACTTTCTGAGACAACCTTTGGCGGCATCAAATCCACCATCTAAAAAGATTGCACCAGTCACTGCCTCTAATGTGTCGGCCAAAATTGAAGGACGACGAAAGCCGCCACTCTTGAGCTCACCCTCACCCAGACGCAAATAGTCTGATAAGGACAAAGTTTGTGCAATCTCATATAAAGCTTGCTGCTTAACCAAATTAGCACGTACACGCGAGAGGTCGCCCTCATCTAAATCGGAGTAACGCTCATAAAGTAAATCTGCAACCACGCAATTGAGAATTGAGTCGCCTAAAAACTCTAACCGCTCGTTATTTTTCTTGCTATGACTGCGATGAGTCAAGGCTTGATTCAAAAGCTCAGGCTTTTTGAATGTATAGCCAAGACGCTCTTGCAGTGGTGCGGTTTCGATAACGGCGCGCGCGTTCATAATGTTTACTCGAAGCCGCCGATGCGACCCAGGTTGCCTAGATTCAACCAAACAAAGAAGGCTTTACCCACGATATTCTTATCAGGTACAAAACCCCAGTAACGAGAATCAGCACTGTTATCGCGGTTATCACCCATCGCAAAGTAATGTCCTGGTGGAACTGTACAAGTTAAACCCGCTTGCTGATATTGACAAAAATCTGAACCTGGAAAGCGCTCGGTCGGGAACACCGTTGCAGGACGATCTGGATCATTCAAAATCTCATGCCGGTTGCCACCCAAATCCACTGGATATTTCTCTGTATAGCGTTTTGCATACCGCATATTCTCGGGATCAAGATAGGACTCACCGCCACTATATTCCAATGGTTGACCATTGATTGTCAGGCGCTTGTCTTGATAAGTAATCACATCGCCCGGTAAGGCAACCACGCGCTTAATATAATCAACAGACTCATCACGTGGGTAACGGAAAACTACCACATCACCCCGCTTTGGAGTACCAAGATCTACAACCTTTTGATTGATAACCGGTAGACGAATTCCGTAGGTAAATTTGTTGACCAAAATGAAATCACCAATTTGCAAGGTTGGGATCATCGAGCCGGAGGGAATCTTAAAGGGCTCAACAATGAAGGAGCGCAGAACAAATACCGCACAGATCACTGGGAAAAAACCAGCGGTGTACTCTAACCATAAAGGCATACGATCGATACCAGCCAAGCGTCTTTGGGGTGCAAAGTAGAGCTTGTCAGCGGCATAAGCAATGCCAGTGATAATGACCAAGATCAAAAGGATTAGCGCAAAGTTCATTAATCTTCCACCTGTAAAATAGCTAAGAAAGCTTCCTGTGGAATTTCCACATTACCCACTTGTTTCATGCGCTTCTTACCTTCTTTTTGCTTCTCTAGCAGCTTGCGCTTACGAGAGATATCACCGCCATAACATTTAGCTAAAACGTTTTTACGCAAAGCTTTGACGTTTTCACGCGCAACAATATTGCTACCAATCGCTGCCTGAATAGCCACATCAAACATTTGACGCGGAATAATGCCGCGCATCTTAGAGACTACCTCACGGCCACGGTGTTGACTATTGCTCCTATGGACAATCACCGACAGAGCATCAACCCGATCACCATTAATTAAAATATCGACTTTCACTACATCAGCTGGGCGATATTCTTTGAACTCATAATCCATCGAAGCATAGCCCCGTGAAATGGATTTCAGACGATCGAAAAAGTCCATCACTATCTCTGCCATCGGTAGTTCATAGGTCAACTGCACTTGGCGGCCCAAATAATTCATGCCCGTCTGAATGCCGCGCTTACCGACACACAAGGTAATGATCGAGCCTACATACTCTTGAGGCATGTAGAGATTAACCGTCACAATTGGCTCTAAGATGATGTCGACCTTACTAGTCTCAGGCATCTTCGATGGGTTATCTACCATAATGATCGTGCCGTCTGATTGCTGAACTTGATACACCACAGTTGGTGCGGTGGTAATCAAGTTCATATCGTACTGGCGCTCCAAACGCTCTTGCACGATCTCCATGTGAAGCAGACCTAAGAATCCGCAACGGAATCCAAAGCCTAAAGCTTGAGATACTTCTGGCTCATACAAGAGAGAAGCATCATTAAGTTTTAACTTCTCCAGAGATTCACGCAGCTGATCGTACTCACTTGCTTCGACTGGATATAAACCAGCGAACACTTGAGATTTCACTTCTTTAAATCCAGGCAATGGCACGACAGCAGGCGTGCGACCTACTTGTCCGACAGCATGTGTCACGGTATCACCTACTTTTGCAGCCTTTAATTCCTTAATGCCTGCAATGATGAAGCCCACTTGACCAGCACTGAGATCTGGCCGATCAACTGACTTAGGGCTAAAGACGCCTACGTGCTCAACTAAGTGCGTTGAGCCATTAGCCATCAAAGTAATTTTATCTTTGGGCTTAAGAGTGCCGTTCACAACGCGCACTAACATTACTACGCCAACATAGTTATCAAACCAGGAATCAATGATGAGGCACTGCAATGGGGCGCTTGCATCACCTTGAGGTGGGGGCACACGACGAATCATTTCTTCGATGACTTCATGAACTCCTAGGCCGGTCTTGGCTGAACAAGTAACAGCATCCGTGGCGTCAATCCCAATCACATCTTCAATTTCTTGAATAGCGCGCTCAGGATCAGCTTGCGGCAAATCAATCTTATTGAGAACAGGGACTACTTCAACACCAAGCTCAATTGCGGTGTAGCAGTTCGCCACTGTTTGCGCCTCAACACCCTGACTCGCATCAACTACTAATAAAGCACCTTCACAAGCTGATAAAGAGCGGCTAACTTCGTATGAGAAGTCCACATGCCCAGGGGTATCAATCAAGTTGAGGTTATAAGTCTTGCCGTCTTTGGCTTTGTAACTCAGTGCAGCAGTTTGGGCTTTAATCGTGATACCGCGTTCACGCTCAATATCCATTGAATCGAGAACCTGGGCTTCCATTTCGCGATCAGAAAGACCGCCACAAAGTTGAATAATGCGATCCGCAAGCGTAGATTTGCCGTGATCAATATGGGCGATGATAGAAAAATTGCGGATTAAATCCATAGCGTCTTAATAGGTCATTCAAAAAACGCCTTGTCAGAACGCACCACAATGATGCGCTGCAAAAAGTCGTCTTAAAGAGATTGTAATGGGTGGCGCC
>CAIUOP010000049.1 GCA_903900805.1 uncultured beta proteobacterium
ACAAGTTTGTAGCGTTACCTTAGAAGCGTTCCGCATGCTCAGTCTTTATCTCAAGCCGGTTATTCCTCAAGTTGCTAAAGGTGTAGAAGAGTTTCTGTCCCTCCCTGCGCAATCCTGGAGTGATATCAATAGCCCGCTTTCGAGTAAGCATCCGATCAAGGCATACAAGCATCTGATGGCCCGCGTAGAAGCCCCTCAAATTGAAGCTTTGCTAGCTGCAAACTTATAAAAATAGCCCTAAAAAGCACCTATAATGGCGGGTGTAGTCCCCAGATGACTTATGGAATTAAATGATATAAGTTATTGAATTTATTGAGTATTTTAGGAAATACCATGGCAAGATATCAATCTGAATTTACCCAGTTCTTAAGTGAACTCAAGTCCGAGAAACCACAACTCGAGGCAGATCAACAAGCTGGTCGGGCACTGTTGTGGGATAAGGAGCCATTAAGCGCTGAAGATCAGCGCCGCGCAAAAGCTGCCAAATTAAAACAACGCGCTTACGTTTATTCGAATGACTAATTCAGGCAATGGGTCGGGAGCTGAGCCAAGTACTCAGCCAATATCCGATTTACTAGATAGCACCCCATCTGTGACTGATGGGATGTCGGAAGCATTCGCCAAACTGTATGGCGAACCACTCTTTAAGCTCCCTACTGACCTTTATATTCCTCCAGATGCACTAGAAGTTTTTCTTGAAGCATTTGAAGGCCCACTAGATCTTTTGCTTTACCTCATTCGTAAACAGAATTTCAACGTACTTGATATTCCAATGGCTCAGGTTACTCAACAGTACCTAAGCTATATCGATCAAATTCGCCATACCAACCTTGAGCTTGCTGCCGAGTACTTATTGATGGCAGCAATGTTGATCGAAATTAAATCTCGCATGCTATTACCAATGAAGAAGGCAGATAGCGAAGAAGAAGTTGATGATCCACGTGCAGAATTGGTTCGTCGTCTCTTAGAATACGAGCGCATGAAGCTTGCCGCTCAAGAGCTTGACCAAATTCCACAGCAAGGGCGTGACTTCCAAATAGCGCATGGCTTTGTAGACACTACTGTTGCCATTACCTGGCCTGAAGTGAATTTAGATGATCTACAAATGGCTTGGCGGGACGTCTTACATCGTGCCAAACTGACTCAGCATCACACTATTACTCGAGAACAATTATCTGTCCGTGACTTCATGACCCGGATTTTACGTCGCCTGCAAAACACCCGCTTTATCGAGTTTGGTGAGTTATTTGAAGATGCTATTAAATCTGGTGGTGGCGTCCCAGTGGTGATTGTCAATTTCATTGCAATGCTTGAGCTTTCGCGTGAAGCTTTGATAGAGATTACACAGGCAGAGCCGTATGCGCCGATATACGTGCGCCTAGCCTATACTCCTGTTGCATGAAAATTATTAGTGATATTCAGGAGCTGCGTGACCACTTACGCGGTCAAACCCGTGCCTCGTTTGTACCAACGATGGGCAACTTGCATGAAGGCCATTTATCACTCATGCGTCTGGCAAGACAGTATGGTGACCCCGTAGTTGCCAGTATCTTTGTCAATCGCCTGCAATTTGGTCCCAATGAAGACTTTGAGAGTTATCCGCGCACTATGCAAGCTGACATTGAGAAGCTTGAAAAAGAAGGGGTGTATATCTTGTTTGCACCAACTGAGCGTGATCTTTACCCTCAGCCACAAGAATACCGCGTAGACCCCCCACAGCAACTTGGCGACATCCTTGAAGGTGAATTCCGTCCCGGCTTCTTCAAAGGTGTTTGTACAGTTGTATTAAAACTCTTTTCTTGTGTACAACCCAAGGTTGCCGTATTCGGAAAAAAAGATTACCAGCAATTAATGATTATTCGTCAAATGGCCAAACAGTTTGCATTGCCTGTCAATATCGTGCCTGGTGAAACCATCCGTGCCGATGACGGTTTGGCGCTCTCCTCTCGCAATAGCTTTCTCTCAGCAAGCGAACGGGTAGAGGCGCCTGAATTACAAAGAGTATTAAAAGAAGTTCGCGAGCAAGTTCTACAACTGGGTTCGCGCAACACTAATGCCTTAGCTGAAATTGAAAAAGTAGCTGTTGCGAACTTAGTTGGGCGTGGTTGGGAACCAGACTATATCGCCATTCGACAGCAAGGTGATTTAGCCCCAGCCTCTAATGAAAGCTTGCAGGCTGGAGAGCCACTGGTGATTCTTACGGCAGCCAAACTTGGTAAAACACGCTTAATTGATAACCTAGAGATTTAATCCTAGGTTCATTCTCAAAGGGCGAAGAACTGCCCTACCGTTAGGTTTAATTCTTTAGCCAAATCCGCCCCGCTCACCTTCCCTGCAGCGCCCTTGGCCTTGAGGACTTCAATTTGTCCGCCATGGCAAGCCACGAAGAATGAATCCAAAGTAATTTGTGTGATTTCACCTGGCTTACCTTTAACAGCGCCAAAGGTAGCCGCAACATGTTTGTGGCAATCGTAGATCTGCACCTTTTGTTCCCCAAACTTGGTCCAAGCTCCAGGAGCTGGGTTGCATGCACGGATGAGGTTATAGATTTGGCTGATATGGCTTGCCCAATGAACTTGAGCAGCGTCAACACCAAACCAACCTTCGTAGTTTGCCTGTGATTCATCTTGCATAATTTCTTGATGCTTGCCTGCTACTACTAGATCAGCTGTCTCTAGTAATGCTTTCACGCCGATTGGGAATAAGTGATCAAAGTAGATTTTGCCCAAGGTGTCATCAGGACCAATTACCACCTCTTTTTGCAAAATCACTGCGCCTTCATCTAAACCATCTGATGGGCGGAAGATCGTTAAACCTGTTTTTTCTTCCCCTAATGCAATTGCCCAATTAATTGCGCTTGGGCCGCGATATTTTGGTAGGAGTGATGGGTGATACTGAATCGTGCCGTGCTTTGGGATCTTACAAAGCTCTTGGGGAACAAATTGCAGCACATAGGCCATCACACAAATATCAGCATGACTATCAATCATGGCCTGAGCAGCCTCTGGACCCTTCAAAGATGCAAGCTGTAAAGGGCTTAGACCTCTTGCAAGGGCTGCTTCTTTCAGCACTTCAGGTTTACTTGACTTGGGATTATCCGGTGGACAGAAAACCGCAACAACTTCGTCACCGCGATCTAAAAAAGCCTCTAAAGCAGCTTTACCAAAATCTGCACTCCCAATCAGCGCAACTCTCATCTTAGATAACCTTATCGTGATGTAAGGTCTTTAACTCTTCATTGGTATAACCCAATTCACTCAAAATTTCATTAGTATGCTCACCTAAAAGTGGTGAACGCGTCACTTCAGTTGGGCTATCGGACATCTTAATTGGGTTACCGACAGTAAGATACTTGCCACGAATTGGGTGATCTACTTCGACAACGGTACCAGTAGCACGCAATGAAGGCTCTTCAGCAATTTCTTTCATAGACAGAATCGGGCCACATGGGACGTCGTACTTATTTAAGATATCCATGACCTCAAACTTACTCTTGGTCATCGTCCATTTTTCGATCTCGCCAAAGATCTCCATTAAATGGGGTAAGCGCGCCATTGGTGATGAAAAACGAGCGTCAGTAATCCAGTCTTCACGACCAATGACTTTGCAAATGGCTTCCCATACAGGGGCCTGAACTACCACATAAATATAGGAGTTTGGATCGGTTTCCCAGCCTTTACATTTCACAATCCAGCCTGGCTGACCGCCACCAGAGGCATTACCAGCTCGAGGCACGGCCTCGCCAAACTTACCGTTTGGAAACTGTGGATACTCTTGCATGATGCCAACGCGATCGAGACGCTGCTGATCACGCAACTTCACGCGACATAAATTCAATACCGCATCTTGCATGGCTGCCAACACTTTTTGACCGCGGCCAGAGTGGGTACGTTGATACAGCGCAGTCACAATACCGAGGGCTAAATGCAAGCCAGTACCACTATCACCAATTTGTGCACCAGTAACCATCGGAGGACCATCATCAAAACCAGTAGTTGATGCAGATCCGCCAGCGCATTGCGCTACGTTCTCATACACTTTGCAATCTTCATAAGGGCCAGGACCAAAACCTTTAACAGAAGCCATAATCATCATTGGATTGAGTTCTTGAATACGCTCCCAAGAAAATCCCATGCGATCAAGCGCGCCCGGTGCAAAGTTTTCAACTAGCACATCACACTCTTTAATCAAGCGCTCCAGAATTTCTTTACCCTTTGGGGTTTTAGTATTGACAGTAATCGAACGCTTATTATGGTTGAGCATCGTAAAATACAAGCTATCTGCATCTGGAATGTCGCGCAGTTGACCACGCGTTGCATCACCTTCGCCAGATTTTTCTACCTTGATCACATCCGCGCCAAACCAAGCGAGCAACTGCGTACAGGTTGGTCCAGATTGAACGTGTGTGAAGTCGAGGATTTTGACCCCGTCTAGTGCTTTTGCCATGGTTTAAGTCCTGATAAAAATGAGAATTTCTGAGTTTGAATAATTTTACCAGCGGGGAATAAAGATCACTGGAGCATACCCAATTTTTAGGCATACACCCCTGCTTAAGCTGAAATAGAGCCTCCTAAGGGGTATATGAGGCTAAGAGTGGGGAGTTTCAAGCTCAGAGATGCGCTGTTTAAGAGCCTTCTCCTGGGCATAGCGCTCAGTCTCATCCCGAATCAGCGCCACGATCCCATTAACCTTGTGCTCCTCATCAAACAGCATGCCAACAGTAAAGGCTATGGAAAGCATGCTGCCGCTCTTATGAAGAGCTGGCACTTTGAGGAGTGAAGCGCCATAACGCGTGATCCCCGTTTCCATGGATTTACGGCAGCCTTCGTTATGCCTATGACGTTGGCGTTCGGGAACAATCAAATCTAAAGTATTGCCTAAAGCCTCTTCTTCTGTATAACCAAAGATACGAGTAGCAGCGGGATTCCAAAGCACAATTTTTTCATGGGCATCGACAACGATAATCGCATCTCCAATGCACTCGACTAGTTGGCTTAAATCAACATTGATATTCATATACTCAGTCTATAGTATTTTTCATGGGTCATTTTCTTTTCTTCCTGAGAATTAAAAAAGGCGCCCACAAGGAGCGCCTTCAAAATATCAACGATGAATAGTCGTTATTAAACTGCTTTAGCTGTATGCAGCTTAGCGATGTCATCAGCACTGTAACCAAGATCAGCCAACACTTCATCAGTGTGCTCACCCAATACAGGAGATGGTTTCACTTCGACTTCCAAATCAGAGAACTTGATTGGGCTGCCGATAGTCAGATACTTGCCGCGTACTTTGTGATCAACTTCAACAATTGAGCCACTCTTACGCAAATCAGGTGAGTTAGCCAATTCTTTCATAGAGAGGACTGGAGCACACGGAATATCAAACTTGCGAAGAATATCAACAGCTTCGTACTTAGTCTTGTCTTTGAGCCAATCTTCAATGACTGCGAAGATATCAAAAATCTTATCTTGACGAGCTTCAGCAGTCATATAGGCTGGATCAGTTGCCCACTCTGGTTTGCCCAAAGCCTTAGTAATTGGCTCCCACGCATGACCTTGAATCGTGAAATAGATGTAAGCGTTTGGATCAGTTTCCCAGCCCTTGCACTTCAACACCCAACCTGGCTGACCGCCGCCACCAGCGTTACCGCCGCGTGGAACTACATCAGTAAAGGAACCGTGTGGGTACTGTGGATACTCTTCTAAGTAACCGACTTTGTCCAAACGTTGTTGATCGCGCAACTTCACACGGCACAAGTTCAATACAGCGTCTTGCATTGAGCAAGAAACCTTTTGACCTTTGCCAGTTTTTTGACGTTGCATCAAGGCAGTCAAAATACCGATTGCTAAATGCATACCAGTATTAGAGTCACCCAAAGCTGCTGCAGAAACTGTAGGAGGACCATCCCAGAAACCAGTGGTTGAAGCAGCGCCACCAGCACACTGAGCAACGTTCTCATACACTTTTAAGTCTTCATATGAGTGGCCATCGCTAAAACCTTTTACTGATGCCAAAATCATTTTTGGATTGAGTTCTTGAATACGCTGCCAAGAAAAACCCATACGATCTAAAGCGCCAGGACCAAAGTTCTCAACCATGACATCGGAAACCTTGATCATCTTTTCCAATACTTCTTTACCTTCTTGGGTCTTAGTGTCGAGTGTCAAAGAACGTTTATTGCCGTTTAGCATAGTGAAGTACAAAGCATCTGCACCTGGGATATCACGTAATTGACTACGAGTAACGTCGCCAGAACCTGGACGCTCAACCTTAATCACGTCAGCTCCATAAAATCCCAATAATTGAGTACATGCAGGACCTGCTTGTACGTGGGTGAAGTCAATAATGCGAATACCGTCTAATGGTTTAGTCATGTTTGTTTCTCCTTAAGTATTACTTATTTAGCTTTAGTAAAAATTATTTCTTAGAGCCAGCTGTGGATGGATTCAAGTTTGTCAAACGTCCACTCTCAGTACCTGCGGCTTCATCAATAACAGCATTGATAAGAGCTGGTTTACGGGCAGCAATCGCTTCTGTTAAAGCTGCTTCTAATTCTGCTGGAGTAGTAACGTAATAACCTACCCCACCAAATGCTTCGATCATCTTGTCGTAACGAGCATTTTTTACGAATACGGTCGGAGCAACATCAGCACCACCAGTGGGATTCGTATCAGTGCCACGGTAAACACCATTGTTATTGAAAACAACTGTAGTAATTGGCAAGTTGTAACGGCAAATAGTTTCTAACTCCATGCCGCTAAAGCCAAATGCGCTATCGCCCTCGACTGCAACGGTTGGCAAGTCACTAATAACTGAAGCGCCAATCGCATAGCCCATACCGATACCCATGATGCCCCAGGTACCGGAGTCAAAACGCTTACGAGGTTTATACATATTCACAATCGCACGGCAGAAGTCCAGCGTGTTTGCACCCTCATTTACTAAGTTCACATCGGGGTTCTTCTTGATGACATCACGAATCGCACGCAATGCTCCATGGAAGTTCATTGGACTTACTTCTTTGGCAAGTGTTTCTGCCATCTTCGCCATGTTCTTGTCTTTTTTCTCGTTGATTGCTGAAATCCATTCAGCGCTTGGCTTAGGAACAGCAGCAATGCCTTTCAAGAGTTCACCAACGCATGAACCAATATCACCAATCAATGGTGCGGCGATTTGTACGTTGCTATCAACTTCGTTTGCCTGAATATCGATCTGAATAAATTTCTTAGGCTCCTTACCCCAGGTCTTGCCTTTACCGTGCGCAAGTAACCAGTTCAAACGGGCGCCAATTAATAAGACTGTGTCAGCCTCTGCCAAAACAAACGAGCGTGCTGGGGATGCAGTTTGCGGATGATCATCTGGCAACAAACCTTTTGCCATCGACATTGGCAAGTAAGGAATGCCAGACTTCTCAATCAGGTCACGGATCTCTTTATCGGCTTGCGCATAAGCAGCGCCTTTGCCTAAGAGAATCAATGGGCGTTTAGCACCTTTGAGAACATCTAGTGCTCGCGCTACTGCATCAGCAGCTGGAATCTGGCGTGGCACAGGATCGATTACTTTGAAAATCGATTTCTTAGCTTCTTCAACCGGCATGGTTTGGGCCAATAACTGGGCTGGCAAGTCTAAATAAACTCCACCTGGACGTCCAGAAACTGCCGCACGAATCGCGCGAGCAAAACCAATGCCAATATCTTCAATATGATTGATGCGGTATGCAGCTTTGCAATATGGTTTAGCTGCGTTGAGCTGATCCATCTCTTCGTAGTCGCCCTGCTGCAAGTCAACAATCTCACGCTCACTTGAGCCAGAAATCAGAATCATTGGGAAGCAGTTCACAGTGGCGTTCGCTAATGCTGTTAAGCCGTTCAGGAAACCTGGAGCAGAAACAGTCATACAAATGCCCGGTTTTTGAGTCATATAACCAGCAATTGCAGCTGCGTTACCGGCGTGCTGCTCATGACGAAAACCAATAAAGCGGATACCTTCTGCCTGCGCCAAACGACATAAGTCAGTAATGGGAATGCCAACCAGACCAAAAATGGTGTTGAGATCATTCGCTTTTAAAGCGTCAATGACGAGGTGAAAGCCGTCGGTTAATTGTGTGTTTTGCGTATCTGTTGTCATAGAATTTGATATCAATTGCAGGCTACCAATTAGTGATAGGGTTATGCAATTTAGCTTTCGCTAGCTTCTCCAATAAAGTTATGAATCGCACTGCGGGTATTAGACCCCGCTTAGGCAGAGATGAATATTAGGCTCGAGGTGGGCGTTCATCATTGACTTCGGTCAATTTCCCCCTAAATCACGCAATCCAAAGGGGCGCGAACTCATAAAACCTATATAAAAAGCTCTTTATGCTTTGTTTTAAGGCGGCTCAAAGTCTCCGGAGAGAGGTTGAGATAGGAAGCTAGCTCCTTTTTGGGGAGTAGCTCAAATAAGTCTTCATATTTACGCAGGAAACGCTCTACCCGGCCTGGGGCATCAAGCATATGCAAAGTAATGGTGTGAGCCATGATCTCGCTCATGAGACGCATGACTTCAAACTCAAAGCTTTCTTTGAGGGACTGATGTTGCTCTAAGAATTCAACCCATTTTTTGAGGGGCATCCGAGCCACACGGGCCTTAGTAACGCTAGCAATACTATAGGGCGCGGCAGTCTTTAAGCGCCAAGCGGCATAGCTAGTCTCAATATCTTTTTCAATCGCAAAACGGAGGATCATTTCCTTGGCATCAGCACTGGACACAATACGCTTCAAGATTCCATCTAAAACAAAGTATTGTTCCATTTGGTGATCGCCTTGATGCAGCACAATTTCTGATTTTCTGAGATCCGAGATCTCTAAATGGCGCTCCAAATCGGCCATCGCATCCTGATCTAAGCTTTTTAAGACCGAGTTTTGACTCAACTGAAGGCGAATCAGGTTTTTTTCGGGGTGCTTGTCTAATGCAGTCATAAATCATTACTCCAAGACTGATAATTGTAGTCTTTATTACCCTAAAAACTAGATAAAAACCCTAATCCATCAAATAATTATGCTAGAATGGATGTGTCGTGGTGCTTTATTGCAGTGCAATAGA
The DNA here is from genome assembly GCA_903900805.1 of uncultured beta proteobacterium. GTDB lineage: Bacteria > Pseudomonadota > Gammaproteobacteria > Burkholderiales > Burkholderiaceae > Polynucleobacter. Next base: position 9,082 of record CAIUOP010000049.1, read on the forward strand.
GTTAAACGGGAAACACAAAACGTGTGCTGCCCCCGCAACGGTAAGTAAATGCACCTTTGATCTAAAAGGTGTCAGGAATCTGACAAAGCCACTGTGCGCGTCAATCGCATGGGAAGGCCAGATTCTGAGATTTACTAGCCCGGATACCGGCCAAGACAGGTGGAATTTCGCGGACGGGGACCTTCGCGCGCCGATGACAGCGCTTGGTCCTACGATCTTGCGCCCAATTGACGCTCGAACTCCTGCACGTGAAATTCTGTTCGACCCAGCTTACGGGGAAGTGAGCTAGGCAATCGACAACAGAAAGCCTTTCATGAAGCAGCAGCATAGCAAGAAAAAAATCGCCCTTCTTTGCGGCGCATTTTTTGCCATCAGTAACCCATCTTTAGTATTTGCACAAAACTCTCAATCTACCGTCGTTGTGACTGGCTCACGCTTTGAAGAGAACCTCAACGAAGTTCCTGCGAATGTCAAAATCATTACGCGCGATGAGATAGCCAGCTCAACATCAAACAATATTCCTGATGTTCTATCTCAAATTGGCGGCCTTAATGTGCGCAATATTAATGGGGGCGGACAACTCAATCTAGATGCCACGGTCGATATGGGCGGCTATGGAATGACCGCTGGTAGCACCACTCTGATATTGGTCGATGGACAAAGAATTAACCCAATCGACTCTTCATCGGTTATGTGGGAATCCATTCCAATAGATTCGATTGAGCGTATCGAAGTTCTACAAGGTGGCGCTAGTGTGCAGTATGGTAACGGAGCAGTTGGTGGAGTGATTAATATCATCACGAATGGAAATACGTCTAAGCTCAATCAAGCAAGTACGAGTTATGGTAGTTATAACACTGTCATTAATAATATGATTCTGCGCGATACTTATCAGGACACTACTTATCAGCTCACGGCAAATACCTCAAATACTCAGGGATGGCGCCAGAATTCTGCAGCAAATGCCTACGCCTTCGATGCAAAAGTAATTCAAAAATTTAACAGTATTGATAAGTTCTACATTGACTTGATTTATGGCTATACGAATCAACAGTTGCCTGGGGCAGTTATTGGCCAAGTAGGTAGCGGAAACCCCCAATCAGCCTACTTTAAGAACATTGGAGCAAACAATACCGTCAACAACTCAGGATTTCGTTTTGGCGGTACTAAAGAATTAGCTGAAGGTTATTTAGGCGAGTTAGATACTTCCTATACCAATAAAACTTCGTTTAATTACTACCCCTTTTATGACACTGTGGCAGCGATCAATACCAGTAGCGGATCTCCAGTGTGGTCAAACACAAACAATACACTTTCAGGCTGGCAATTCAATCTCTCGCCTCGTGTCAAAGCCAATTTTGGCCCTCTAGGAACGACGATTGTAGGGTACGAGTTCAATAAAGCTGCTCAAGGATCTGTTGGATCGTATGGCTCAAACCAACTAAATAGTTACATGATTCCACAAGGCTACATTACCAACCCGAATGGTCAAACCAATAACGTTCAAAACGCCTCTTTATTGAATCAATCCTTGTATGGCCTTTTTAAACTACCTATAACAAATGGCATCAGCTTTACTGGGGGCGCAAGGCATCAGAAACAGCAAGCAACTACGTATTATTCAGCTATCGGCTCTATAGATGGCTCTTCGACAGCAAATCAAACTTTTTCTGCCAATGCCGGGGATGCTGCATTTAATTTCAATTACGCAAAGAACCAAAATCTCTACATTAAATGGAATCAATCCTATCGCTTCCCCAATATTGATGAATTTTGGGGCTCTAATCCAACTACCGGCGCACAAGTTTTTAATGGCATCTTGAAGCCTCAAATTGCTCAAACCTATGAGCTTGGTGGCAATTGGATGCTCAAAAGTCTAAAGGTGAATGGCTCCCTATTCTCTTCTGTTTCCCAAAATGAAATAAGCTACAACCCCACTACAGGGGCCAACTATAACTCTCCATACAATATCAATCGAAGAGGCGTAGTTTTGGACTCTTCTATCAATCTGACAAATCGATTGCATATTGCAGGTGGTGGAAAATTTCAACGCTCCTACTATGCTGACGGGCCATCTATGGGTCAGTCTGTAGCAGTTACGCCTGATTTGCTACTGAATGCTAGAGCCAACTATTTAATCGACCAAAGTTGGTCTTTTGGTGGCGTGGTCAACTACGTTAGTACACAGCATTACGATGCTGGAACCAATACCGCTATCTATAACTCACTCGCATTAATGCCCTCTTACACTGTTGGCGATGTCTATTTAAATTACAAGACAGGAGGATGGGATACTAAATTCACAATTAAAAACGTGGGCAATGCTTTATATTCCACCTACGGAGGTTATGCCTCCACCCAAGTCGCTAGCGGGTCATTTGTGAATAATTACTACTACTATCCCAACGATCGGAGAGCGTATTACTTAACAGCTAGATATACTTTTTGAGGTCTCTCAGACCTAAAATCAAGCGATCTAAGGAGACCTTTCACAAGATTTAATCAAAAAGCTACAATGGTGATATGAGTGAGCAAATCCCTTTCTCCCCCGACCAGACCGATACTGAAATCGGGTCTATCGGTGCATCTGTAAAACGCTTGAGCGATAAAGTTCAAGCCATTGCCGAGGCAGTTAAAAACTTAACGCAGAATCGGGTTCAGCTTGAGGGGAAAATTGAGGGTGCGCAAAAGCGTATTCAACATATTTTGAGCCGCTTACCAGAACAAAGTGATGGACGCCAACTCAATTTACTTGGCGAAACTATTCCACCGACCAACGCAGAGGATGATAGTGAGCCAACAACGCATTGAAGTAACCTTAGCTGGGCAAAAGATTACTCTTGCCACAAGCGCAGAACACGAACCTTTACTGCGTGCAGCATGTGTATTGGTTGATGAGCAAATTCAATTAGCCATTAGCGGCGGCAATCGTAGCATTGAGCGCGCCAGCATGATGGCTGCACTTAAAATTGCTGGTGATCTGATTAAACTCCAAAAACAATCGCAACAAAGCCCCTCCTCTAATGTGAACTCTGATGAGATTACAAAACTTCAAGCAGAGATCCACAATCTTGAAGATCAAGTAGATGCTTTGATGCAAACCCTTTCCCTGCCTGGCTCGCCAAGGCCAATAGTTCCTTGAACCGATGCGCAAGCATCCGGAACGATCTTTACCTTGTGGGCGTGAGCGTTTTGCAGATTCAAAGTATCAACTCAGACTTGCTTACTCCCTGAATCTCTTAATGCACCCAAAACAGAGTAGCCGTTCCACCTTGAACCTTAGGGTTCAGGATGACGGCCTAGCGGCTAAGGCGGGGAATTCATGTTACTAAGCGACATTCTGATGCTCATGCTGTGTGGGGGAGTCTCTGGATTTTTAGCGGGTCTTTTAGGTATTGGTGGTGGCATGATTCTCGTGCCATTCATGATCTTGGTTTTTAACCATTTGGGATTTAGCCAAGAGGTGATTGTGCATATGGCCATTGCAACTGGCATGGCTACCATTCTATTTACAACCACCTCTGCAATTTGGGCGCACCATAAACATGGCTCAATTGATTGGAAGTTAGTTGTCTCACTGAGCCCAGGAATGGTTTTTGGTGGTCTCATTGGTGGTAGTGAATTATTTGAAGCATTAAACACTTCTTGGCTCTCACTCTTTTTTGCCCTCTTTATTGTGTACTCATCTATTCAGATGCTGATCAATAAGAAGCCTAAAGCCGGCAGAGAATTGCCAGCCCCGCTTGGGCTCTTTGGCTTTGGCACTTTTGCTGGCGCGCTCTCGAGTCTTTTGGGAGCAGGCGGTGCATTTATCACTGTGCCCTTCATGCTCTGGTGTAATGTGAAGCCCCACACCGCAATGGCTAGTTCTTCTGGCCTTGGGCTTCCCATCGCAGCTGCAGCAACGATTGGCTATATGTATGGTAGCTGGGGTCACCCCAACCTGCCATCTGGATCTTTAGGTTTTGTTTATGTACCAGCAGTTGCCTGCATTGTTGCAGTCAGCATCTTCACTGCGCCTTGGGGTGCCAAGATGGCCAGAAAACTGGATGTCGCTCAACTCAAAAGGGTCTTTGGCATCATGCTATTTTTCCTTGCAGCCTTCATGTTTAATGAAAGCCGCAAGGCATTCAGCTTTTAACTAGCTCGTGTATTGCTGACGTAAAATATTTTTCTGCACTTTACCCATTGCATTGCGAGGTAAGTCAGTAACGATTTCTAAGCGCTTTGGGATCTTAAAGTTCGCAATTTGTGTTTTTAAGCTAGCAATCATTGCCTCAGCATTCAGTTTCGCCCCAGCTTTTGCAACTACAACCGCCATAACAGCTTCACCAAAGTCCGGATGTGGAATCCCAATCACTGCGCTCTCATCCACGCCATCCATATCGTCAATAAAGCCTTCAATCTCTTTTGGATACACGTTGTAACCACCAGAAATAATCAAGTCTTTACTACGACCAACGATACACAAGTAATCTTTTGGAGCTTTGCCGCCATTAGCATCGCCACCCCAGCGTCCAACGTCACCAGTCTTGAACCAACCATCTTTAGTAAATTCTTCTGCAGTCTTCTCAGGCATTCGCCAGTAGCCTTTAAATACATTTGGACCCTTAACTTGAATACTGCCAATTTCATTAACGCTGCATGCCTTACTCTTTTCGCTAACCACGCGCACTTTGACGCCAGGCAATGGCAAACCAACAGAGCCACCAACACGAGCGCCTTTGTATGGATTAGAAACTAGCATGACGGTTTCACTCATACCATAGCGCTCTAGAATCGGCTGGCCAATCACTTGTTTGAAAGTATTAAATGTCTCTGTGAGTAATGGTGCTGATCCAGAAATGAACAAACGCATATTGCGCGCCACTTTCTTAGTAAAACCTTTATCCGCTAACAAGCGCACATAGAAAGTAGGCACGCCCATCATGACAGTGGACTTTGGCATGTGATGAATTAATTGCGCTGTATCCAAACGCGGCAACCAAATCATCTTGCTGCCGTTAATCAATGCACCGTGGGCAGCAACAAATAAGCCATGTACATGGAAAATAGGCAAGGCATGTAAGAGTACATCCCCATTTTTCCAGCCCCAGAATTTCTGTAAAACCTGTGCGTTACTTCCCAGGTTTTTATGGGTAAGCATTGCGCCCTTGCTTCGGCCAGTAGTGCCTGAGGTATACAGAATGGCAGCGAGATCATCGTCTTTGGCTGCTACAGTTTTAAATTGATCGCTTAAGCCACCTGCACGCTCTAGCAAAGTACCGGTACGATTTTCATCGAGAGTAAAAACATGCTTGGTACCTGCCTTAGACGCTACTTTAGATACCCAGGAGAAATTCTTGCTACTGCAAACAACTACAGCAGGTTCGGCATTCTCTAGAAAATATTGGATCTCAGCAGACTGATAGGCTGTATTAAGCGGCAAATAGACGTAGCCTGCACGAATCGTCGCCAAATACAAGAAGAGGGCCTCAGGGGATTTCTCAACCTGGACGGCAACGCGTGCGCCAGCAGGAAGCTTAAGGCTCTTGAGTAAATTCGCCATCTTAGCAGTGGCAGCCTCAAGGTCTCCCCAGGAATAGTAAAGCCCATCATGAGTTTCTAATGCACATGCTTTCTTATCTTTTGGAAACCCTCTTTCCAATAGCGAATATAAATTCATCAGAACCTCAAAGCCAATCTCTTAAAAAACCATTACAAATTAATCTAATGTAGCGCCAGATTTCTTAACTACAACAGACCAACGAGCTACGTCAGCTTGTACTTGCTTTCCAAAAGCCTCTCCAGTCAGAGTGGGAGTTTCAGACCCATTCTTCTCCCAAATAGCCTTGAGATTAGGAGTATTTAAGGCTTTTTGCACCTCAACAATCATCTTGTCTACGATCGGCTTTGGAGTACCGGCAGGGGCAAATATGGAATACCAAGTTGACACAACATAATCTGGCAAACCTGCCTCAGCAAAAGTAGGGACATTTGGAATTGCTGAGGAACGCTTATTAGCTGCAAGAGCAATAGCAACTAATTTGCCAGCATTGATCTGTGGAGCAGAAGTAGCCAGGCCATCAAACTCGAGGTCGACTTGTCCGGCCAGCAGGTCCGTCATCGCTGGGCCAGCGCCACGGTATGGAATGTGGGTAATAAAGGTGCCTGTTTGGATCTTGAACAACTCACCAGCTAAGTGGTGAACGGTTCCACTACCCGCGCTAGCAAAATTATATTTACCAGGATTCTTTTTCATCAACTCGATGAATTCTTTAGCATTTCGTGCGCTTACTTTTTGTGGATTGACCACCAAAACTTGCGGCACGTTAGCAATCATTGCAACTGGTATAAAACTCTTCTCAATGTTGTAATCCAAATTTTTATACATTGATGGAGCAATAGTGTGATGAGACGCTCCTATAAACCAGGTATAGCCATCAGGAGCTGCTTTTGCAGCTACAGATGCCCCAACAGTTCCTCCTGCGCCACCACGATTGTCAATCAGAAACTGTTTGCCCAGTTGCTCGGTAAGCTGAGCTGCCAGCGGTCTAGCAAATGCATCCGTACCACCACCCGCAGGGAATGGATTTAGGAATGTCACTGGCTTATTAGGCCACTCTTGCGCCATCACTGCTAAAGGTGCTGCACAAACTAAAAATAGGGCTTGCTTTAAAAAAACGGTAATTCTTGATTGCTTACTCATTATTTGTCTCCTTCATTTGCCATTTTTAGTGGCCATATATTCAAAATTCAAACCTTAATAATGCATTCTTTAATGCTACAACATGCTACCAAGCTTACTCCATCCGAACCTATGGCGAATACTCTATGAATTCTGCCTTAGGGCGTCTCCTCCTAAAATCCCGATCAGGGCGCCATTAAACGACCAACCGCCCTTGAATAATCGATCTCTCCCTGGGTAAAACGCTCATGGTTCTCCTCAACAGCAGAAAGATCGTATAAATAATTCACCATTAATGCTGCTGATTCGCGCAGGCCTTTACGCGAAAGATCAGCTGACCAATTAATTTGATGCAGCTTTGCACCATTACCTAGGTGGAACTTCGCAACCGGATTACCGTTACGCCCGGCTGAGCCAAGCCCTAGGTAAATACTAGCTAGAGATAATAATGCTGACTTTTCTTTTGCAGTCGCATTATCAGGATGCCAGCCAGTACTTAAACGCTCAGTCCAAGAACGTTTTGCTAAACCCAGAGTTTCTATTGCTTGCTCTCGCGCTATTCGAATCGCTGGCTTAAGTTGCACGCTAAATTTTTCGCCATCAATATCAGCACCGCCAGCAACCCAATCAATAAATCCTGGAATAGGCGATAAAGTGATAAACGTTTTGAGGCTTGGAAACTCTTCGTGCAATTGCTCAGCAACCCGCTTGATCAAGAAATTACCCATAGAAACACCCCGCAAGCCAGGCTCACAGTTGCTAATGGAATAAAAGGCTGCCACTTTATAGCTCGAAGCTTGATGCACTGTCTCGGCCTTTTTATCTACGAGCGGCATGATCACCGCAGGTATTTCTGGCAGGAGGGCAACCTCAACGAAGATCAGTGGCTCATTGGGTAGCTGAGGATGAAAGAATGCAAAACATCTTCGGTCAGGCTGCAAGCGACGACGTAGATCATCCCAACCGTCAATCGCATGGACCGCTTCATGCTGAATGAGCTTTTCTAAAATCTCAGCTGGCGATTTCCAATCTACCCGATGCATCTTTAAGAAACCAGGATTGAACCAGGAGGATAAAAGATGACGCAAATCAAAATCAACAGCAGTTAACTCTGGCTGCTTATCCAGCACTTGTAAAAGATCTCGGCGCATTCCTACTAAAGCGGCAGTGCCATTGGTGGCACGATTTAAGCGACGAAATAATTCTTGTCTCGGTGGCTCAGTAACGCGTTGTAATTTAATGTAATTACGGGCATTGCCCTCGGCAGAAAAATTTTGTGCAGCAGACATTACTGCTACCGGATCTGGATTAAGTTTTTGAAATAAGAAAGTGAAAAACTTGGCATGCTGATCTTTAGTCAACTTACGATAGTTATGAATAACCTCGTCTGCCATGCTGACGGCATTAGATTCGCCACGCTCAGAGATGAGGCGATTCACCGCACCAGTCAGGCGCGAAAAATAACGGGCTTTTGCTAACTTTTCAAGCATCTAGGTCTCTTCAGAAATACCAACGACAAAAAACGATGAATCAATGTATTCCTGGAAAGGCGTTGAAATCCATTAAGTTGGTGATTGTAACTAGCAAATATAGGCATTTTGATATTTTTGCAGTGCAGCATAAGTGCTTCAACCCTGAAGTATATTTTTAGGCTTCAGACTTTGATTTGAATGAAGTCATCAGGTAGATGCCAAAGATGATCATCGGCATACATAACCACTGCCCCATCGATAAACCCAAACCTAAGAGGCCTAAGAATGTATCTGGTTCTCGTGCATATTCAGCCAAGAAACGGCAGATACCGTAACCCAATAAGAAAAGACCTGAGACCTGACCTATGCGATGTTGCTTGCTGGAATACACCCACAACACCACTCCAAGCAAAATACCCTCACCCAGAAATTGATAGATCTGAGATGGGTGGCGTGGGATGCTATCAACCATTGGAAATACTATAGCCCAAGGAAGATCGGTAGGTCTGCCCCACAACTCGCCATTAATAAAATTACCTAGACGCCCAAACGCCAGACCAAAAGGTACCAAGGGAGCTACTAAATCACTTACTACAAAAAAAGTAGTCTTGCGTTTTTTTGCGAACCAATACAAAGCAAGTAACACGCCCAAAAGACCGCCATGAAAAGACATGCCGCCTTCCCAAATCTTCAAAATATCCAAAGGGTGAGTAAGGTAATAGCCGGGCATATAAAACAGGGTATAGCCCAAGCGGCCACCAAGAACAACACCTAAGACGCCTGCAAATAATAAATCTTCGAGATCTTTATAGGTCCACCCCATTGCCTGATAGCGCGGGGCGCGAATACGCAAGCGACCTAACAATAAAAATTGTGCAAAGGCCATGAGATACATTAATCCATACCAATGAATTGCAAATGATCCAATACGAATCGCAGCTGGATCAAACTGTGGATGAATCAACATAGAGTATTAACTCTTAGATTGGTCAAAGTTGTGCAACTCATGACCTAGATCGCGGTAAGCCTTGTAACGCTCACGCCCTGCCAAGCGTTCTGTTTCATCGACTGTAACTACCTCAACAATTCGGGGGAAGCGTGCAACTAAAGCAGCTACATCTTGTGGCATCTGCATCCCCAAGTGAATCATGACATCTGCATGTGGCAAGCTTGATAAGACAGAAGAAGCAAAGTCAGCGCTTAAAACAATAGGGGTTTCTGTAGCAAGCTCATCATCAATAAAGCAATGAGGTAAAAAATCAGTGCTGCTAAAAGTCCAAAGTAGTTCATCTAGCTTTTTTAAATCAGCCTTCTCGCCAACCATCACAATATTACGAACTGGCTGACCTTCGGGTGTAGCACTCCAAATTTTGCGCGTAAGGCGACAAGCATATTCCAGCTTATCAGCCACATTGCTATGAAAATCGATGCGAGCCATATAACGGGAGAGGCCTACTTTTGCTCAAGCAAGAAGTTCACCAGCAAAGGTACTGGACGACCAGTAGAGCCTTTTGCAGTGCCACTCTTCCAGGCGGTACCGGCAATATCTAAGTGAGCCCACTTGTACTTTTCAGTAAAGCGCGATAAGAAGCAAGCGGCAGTAACGCTACCTGCTGGACGACCACCAATATTGGCAACGTCAGCAAAGTTAGATTTGAGCTGCTCGTGATAGGCGGCATCTAATGGTAGACGCCACACAGTGTCTAAGGAAGTTTTACCCGCTTTGGTCAAGGCATTGACCAAATCTTCGTCTTCTGAAAATAATCCACTATGCACATGACCCAGTGCAATGACACATGCTCCCGTTAAGGTCGCAATATCAATGACTGCTTTAGGTTTAAAGCGCTCGACATAAGTTAACGCATCACACAAAATTAAACGACCTTCAGCATCCGTATTGAGAATCTCGATCGTCTGGCCAGACATACTCCTCACAATATCGCCCGGGCGTGTTGCTTGGCCTGACGGCATGTTCTCGCACGTGGGGATGACACCAATGACATTCTGATTGAGCTTCATCAAGCCAACCGCGTACAGAGTGCCGATCACTGAGGCGGCGCCACACATGTCGTACTTCATCTCATCCATGGCTTCACCGGGTTTCAAGGAAATACCACCAGTATCAAAGGTAATCCCCTTACCCACTAAGACAACCGGCGCATCAGAAGTTTTGCCGCCTTGATGACGCATGACAATAAATTGGGGTGGCGTTTCAGAACCCTGGGCAACAGATAAGAATGAGCCCATGCCCAAGGCTTCGATTTGCTTGCGTCCCAGTACCTCGACCTTCAGGCCTACTTTCTTACTTAAACCTTGAGCAGTCTTGGCCAAGTAAGTAGGAGTGCAAATATTTGGAGGAAGATTACCCAAGTCTTTTGCTAAATGCATGCCTTCAACCATGGCAAGGCCTTGCTCCACAGCAAGCTTTAACTCTTTAGCGCAAGCATTATTGCCAGCAAAAACTAAATGTTTAAAAGTATCTGCCTTATCTTTTACTTTAAATTTCATGGCTGGTTGACGTACACCAAAACGATAGGCTTGATCGCCTGCATATTGGATAGTTAATCGTACTTCTTCAGCAATCAATTCTGACTTTTGTGCAAAGCTTGGAACAAACCAAAGTGCATTTTCAATCGAGCCCCCACTTAAGGCTTTCAATCCTGCGCGCACTACTTTAGAAAAACTGGCCAGACTACGTTCACTCGCCAGATGTAAATCACCTAAACCTAGCAATAAAATGCGTTTTGCCTTTACGCCATTTATAGCCCAGGATTTTTCAGCACGTAAGATGCAGATAGATGATTGCTTGTCATCAAGATCGCCTAACAAGTTGGCATGACTCACTGAGCCACTAAGCAAACGGTCAAGCTCAGCCAAAAATCCAGCTTTACTCTTTGCGGCTTTTGCACCGCCAAAAGTATCAAAGTCAGCCTTGGAATAGCCTAAAACTAAACAGTCCGAACTGTGAGCCAGGAGGCTATTTAGACTGGAATTAAGGGCTTTTGCGCTTTGAAGGTCGGCTTGAGGGAAAATCTTAGTACTAAATTGAATTGTCATAATCTATTACGGTATGTTTAAGTCGAATCAAGGGGGTAGGAAATTACTAAAACGGATCTTTTATCCATTATCCTCCGACATGAGATGAACTTCTTTTATCTGCACCAATATAAGCCATTTAAACCCCACTAATAACCCCAGAATCCAGATAAACAGTTTCAGATGATTTTTAAACAAGCCCTCCGCCGCGAACTCAGTTTTACAACTGGCGGGGTCTTTTTGGTCTTGGTGACCATTATGGTTACCACCTTGGTCATTCGAATTTTGGGTTTCGCCGCCAATGGCGCAGTCAACCCAGAAGATGCACTGGTTTTAATTGCACTAGCTACTCTGGGCTACATGGCAGTCTTACTCACCGTCTCCCTCTTTGTAGCGACGCTCATCGTTTTAGTGCGTTGGTACAAAGATTCAGAAATGATTGTATGGTTTGCAAGCGGCTTAAGTATCACCAATTTAATTCGCCCCATTCTGCAGTTTGCAGCACCACTGATTATTATTATTGCCCTGCTAGCACTCTTTGTATGGCCTTGGGCAAATCACGAATCTACGATCATTAGTCAACGCTTCCAACAGCGTGATGACGTTTCCATGGTTAGTGCTGGGCAATTTAAAGAATCTGCCAAAGCAGAACGGGTGTTCTTCATCGAGGAACTGGATATTGATAAGAGCGAAGTAAAAAATATTTTTGTTGCTGATTCTAAGAACGGCAAGATGAGTGTTGCCGTCTCCGCAAGTGGCTTTATTCAAAACTCTGAAGGTGGTGAAAAGTCTATTGTGCTTCACAATGGTCGACGCTATGAGGGTCAACCCTCGCAGCCCGACTTCAGAATTCTGGAATTTGAAGAGTACAGCACCAAAATTCGGAGTAAAGAGACCTTAGCTCCAGCACCACGTGATCGAGAAAAGACAGTCGCTGAGTTACTCGCTGACACTAGCCCCGATGCCATCAACCCAAATCGTGCTGAATTACTTTGGCGCATTGGCCTACCACTGATGGCTCTTGGATTAGTTCTAATTGCAATCCCACTAGCCTACGTCAACCCGCGTCTTGGTAATTACACTGCCATGTTCTATGCAGTCTTAATCTATTTGATCTACAGCAATCTACTGAACCTGACACAGAACTTTGTTTCTCAAGGCAAGGTCAGTATGTTTGCAGGTATTTGGCCAATCCATGTATTAGCATTTTTAATTGCATTTACCCTCATTCGAAACCGCATCAACCCCTCTTTAAAATGGTGGCGCCGCCAGTTACCTGCTGGGTTTTCGAATAAATGAAAAAGCTCTTTCCCTTCATCTATGAGCGTTACTTAGCCAAGCAAATTTACGCAGCATTTGGTTTTATTTTGTTTGCGCTTGTTGCTCTATTCTTGTTCTTCGACATATTGAGTGAGCTTGGATCTATCAAGGGTGGCTATACGCTGCCCATTGCCTTATTACATGTTCTCCTAAAAGCACCCAGCCGAATTTCAGAAATTATTCCAATTGCAGGGTTAATTGGCAGTATTTATGTCTTTGCCATGCTTGCTAGCCAATCCGAATTTACGATCCTTCGTATTGCTGGGTTAGATGTGAAACGTGCTCTGATGACGCTCACTAAAATCTCACTCCCACTAATAGCGCTCACACTCATCATGAGCGAATGGGTTGGTCCATATACCGAAAATAAATCTGAGCAGCTTCGCATGAGAGCTTTGGGTTCGACTTATTCATCCCAATTTAAAACGGGCGTTTGGGTAAAAGACCGACTGCGAGATGAGGATGGCAATGGTCCAGTGAGACCTGGCGTACGTTATGTCAATGTCGGCAAGATCGATAAAGATAATGAAATTAGCAATATCCGAATGTATGAGTTCGATGATGCCTATCGCCTACTATCCATTAGAAGCGCTACATCAGGCCAATTCGATGAAAATGGTATCTGGGTGCTGAACGATGTTACAGAAACGCGCTTCAAAGAAACCAAGCAAGCTGACCCATTGAATGCGGTATTTTCCGCACGGATATTTAAACACCCCATGCTGACTCTGGAGTCAGAAGTGACCCCCCAGATTTTGAGCGTCTTGCTCGTTAGCCCTGAAAAAATGTCTATCGTTAGTTTGGGTCGCTTCATTTCTCATCTTCGCGATAACAAGCAAGACGCACATCGCCATGCCATTGCCTTCTGGAAGAAAACGGTTTACCCAATTACGATTTTTGTGATGCTAACTTTAGCATTGCCTTTTGCTTATTTAAAAGTGCGTGCCGGTAGTGTTGGCATTAAAGTTTTCGGTGGAATCATGCTCGGTATGAGCTTCCAACTCTTTAATTCCTTATTCTCAAACGTCGGCCTATTAGGATCTTGGCCTGCCCTATTGACGGCTTTAACGCCACCTCTTCTCTACCTCCTCCTAGCGCTAGTAGGGTTACGTTGGGTATCTAAAGCTTAATACCCAAAATTCATTTAGAATTTGATTCCTATATCTTTGTTGATATATAGAGAGGAATCCATATGAATCTTCATCAATTTCGCTTTGTGCGCGAAGCGGTTAGACAAAACTTTAACCTGACAACGGCTGCTAAGGCCCTCTTCACTTCTCAGCCTGGAGTATCTAAGGCCATTATTGAGCTAGAAGATGAGCTGGGTTTAGAGATCTTTCGCCGCCACGGCAAACGCATTCGCTCACTCACCGAACCAGGCAAAAGAATCTTAGCCTCTATTGAGCGCATCTTGGATGAAGTCGAAACCTTAAAACGCGTTGGTAAAGATTTTGCGAGTCAAGACCAAGGCAGTTTGGTTATTGCGACAACGCATACACAAGCTCGCTATGCGCTTCCTAAAGTTCTCATGGAATTTACCAAGCGCTTCCCAAAAGTACGCGTCAGTATTCAGCAAGGTAATCCTGGACAAATTGCCGAGCTACTCACCCATGATCGGGCAGATATCGCGATTGCCACTGAAGGCATTGCCAATACGCCTGGAGTCCTGGCCCTACCCGGTTATCAATGGCAGCATGTTGTCATGGTGCCATTAAGTCACCCACTACTCAATCAAGCCACAGTGACATTAGAAGAAATTGCAAAGTATCCGATCATTACCTACGACAAAGCCTTTGCAGGCCGTAGCAAAATTGACGCTGCTTTTGCACAAAGAAATATCACGCCAGATATTATCTTGGAAGCAATTGATGCTGACGTCATTAAAACTTATGTAGAAACTGGTATGGGCATCGGTATTGTTGCAGGTCACGCTTATGACCCCGACCGGGATCGCAATCTAAAAGTAATTCAAGCAACTCATTTATTTGGCAATAACGTGACCCATCTTGGTGTCAAACAAGGCGCCTATCTGCGCTCCTTTGTTTACACCTTTATTGAGCTCTTCTCGCCTACCTTAACAAAGAAAATTGTCGAGCAAGCCATGAATAACGAATCAGACTCATATGAGATTTAAGATTTTGAAATCACTCAAAGGCTGAGCCGTCATTTGAGTGGTGCCTCGGGGCGGACTCGAACCGCCACGCCTTGCGGCACCGGATTTTGAGTCCGGCACGTCTACCAATTCCATCACCGAGGCAGGTGTTTGCAGTGGAAATTCTGCTCACTTTGATGCTTTGTTACTGCTAAGACAT
>CAIUOP010000050.1 GCA_903900805.1 uncultured beta proteobacterium
ACTGATAAGGTCTACCAAAATTTAGAGCGCTCTACTGCATATATAGAAACAGATCTCCTAGGTGGTCATGATCCTTATAGCGCAAGTAAAGCAGCAGCTGAGATGGTAATTGCCTGTTATCGTGATTCTTATCTTAAAGAAAAAGGAATTGCAGTCGCATCTGCTAGGGCTGGTAATGTCATTGGCGGCGGTGATTGGTCGGAGGATCGACTAATTCCTGATGCAGTTCGTGCTTGGCAAGCGAAAGCCACTCTTAAAATTCGTAGGCCACAAGCGATTCGTCCTTGGCAGCATGTCATTGAACCGGTTGCTGGTTATCTAAACTTAGCCCATAAGCTATGGATGCAACCTAACTTAGCCGGCGCTTATAATTTTGGTCCCAATCCACTTGAGGTAGCCACAGTTCACGAGGTAATTGAGCAGGCTCGTAAAACTGTGAGTGGCAGTACCGTGAGTTATGATGATGGTGATAATGGCCCTCATGAAGCTGGCTTACTTCTATTAGAAATTACTAAAGCTCAACAGCTTCTTGGTTTTACTCCTAGATGGCGCTTAACAGAAACTGTTAAGCGAACTATGGCCTGGTACGAAGCCCAAAAGCTAGGAGCAGACGCCCGCGGTCTCTGTGAGGCAGAGATCGCTGCTTATGAGGCATTAAAATGAACCGCTTTACAATCACTAACCTACCTTTGACTGGCTTGAAGCTTATCACGCGGCAAGGTATGGGAGATAACCGTGGATTTTTTTCTCGCGTATTTTGTGCAGATGAACTAGCTGCCGCTGACTGGATTAAACCGATTGCCCAAATTAATTATTCATCTACTGCTCAGCGTGGAACCGTGCGCGGCATGCACTACCAGGATCAGCCTCAAGCTGAAATGAAACTGGTTACGTGTATCCAGGGGGAGGTGTGGGACGTTGCTGTTGACTTGCGTATGGGTTCGCCTACTTTTCTGCATTGGCATGCACAGGCTCTTTCAGCAGCAAATAATCACGCAATGTTGATCCCCGAAGGCTTTGCGCATGGCTTTCAAGCATTGACTGATAATGTACAACTCTTATATTGCCACAGTGCTATTTATGCCCCGGAATTAGAGAAAGCCTTAAATGTTCGAGACCCGTGTTTGTCAATAGCATGGCCGATACCAATTAGTGAACTTTCAATCAGAGATGCCGAGCATCCACTTATTGATGCGAAATTTAAGGGGGTTGGACTATGAACTGTCGTCACTGTAATACACCACTGAAGCAAACCTTTCTGGATCTTGGATTTGCACCACCTTCAAATGCTTATCTCAGCCAAGCGGATCTGTGTAAGCCAGAAAAATACTATCCCCTCAAGGTTAAAGTTTGTACTCAATGTTGGCTGGTACAAACTGAAGACTATGCTCAGGCTGACGAACTATTCAATGCCGAGTACGCCTATTTTTCTAGCACTTCAAGTAGTTGGCTAGACCATGCCTCTTCTTATGCAAAAATGGCGATTGATCGATTTCAGCTAAGCGATAAAAGTTATGTTATTGAAATTGCCTCTAACGATGGCTATTTACTCAAAAACTTTATAGCCTCTGGTATTTCCTGTTTAGGGATTGAGCCAACCGATAGCACAGCAGATTCTGCAGAAATTCTAGGTGTTCCAGTGTTACGGGAATTCTTTGGTGATGCACTGGGAAAACAGTTGGCTAATAATAACCAGCAAGCAGATCTGATTGTGGGGAATAATGTCTATGCTCATGTACCTGA
>CAIUOP010000051.1 GCA_903900805.1 uncultured beta proteobacterium
ACACCTCAAATATATGTTTGATTTACATCTCATAATGTGAGATAATTTGCAAAATAGTGTAAGGTTGGTGTATGGGTTTATTCTCTCGCTTTAGCAAACCACAGGTTATAGAAGCGCAGTATGCACCGCCGGTAATGGCTGACACCTACCAATACCAAATCCCTTACAACCTACTTTCAATAGATCGCATTAGCGCGATGTCAATACCAGCTGTTAATCGTTGCCGTAATTTAATTTGCAACACAGTTGGGGCAATGGAATTAAAATTAGAATTAAAGCGCACTGGCGAATATCTGCCAAAGTTGCCTTGGATGGATCAACTTTCAAAGAATCAACCGATGGCAGTTACCCTTGCATATATATGCGACAGCCTTTTATTTTTTGGGGTCAGTTACCTAGAAATTGAAAGCGTCTATCAGGACAACAGCTATCCTGCATCTTTTAATTGGGTTGCTAATTCTCGTGTCATTCCTAAATACAACAAAACAAATACTTTTATTGAAGGATACCAAGTTGATGGCGCGGTTCGCCCAATGTCAGGCGTTGGTTCGCTTGTAACAATTCAAAGCATGACTGACGGCCTTTTGCAAGTAGGCGCAAGAGTATTGACGGCTGCACTTGACTTAGATCGTGCTGCTAGTGTCGCAGCAGCAACTCCAATGCCTTCTGGTGTTCTAAAAAATACTGGTGCTGACTTAGGCGAGAACGAAGTGCAGGGCTTATTAGCTGCATGGCGCAACGCTCGTAACAATCGCTCAACTGCTTATCTGACAAGCACCTTAGAATTTCAACCAACTTCATTCTCACCTAAAGACCAAATGCTAAATGAAGCACGTCAATATATGGCAACTGAAATTGCAAGACTTTGCAACGTGCCTGCATACTACATATCTGCTGATATGAACAACAGTATGGTTTACGCAAATTTGGTTGACGAGAGGCGGCAGTTCGTCTCGCTAACTTTACAAAGTTACATTTCTGCGATTGAGCAACGAATGAGCATGAATGACATCACGCCATCAACCCAAAAAATTTGCATAGATTTGGACTCAGGATTTTTGCGTGCTGATCCAATGGAGCGACTAAACGTAATTGAAAAAATGTTAACTCTTGGTTTAATAGACGTTAATCAAGCAATGGCAATGGAAGAACTATCACCGAATGGAAGTGCATCAGATGCAATTAACCTTCAGTAGCGATATTGAGTGCGATCAAGGCCGCAGACTAATCTCCGGTAAAATCGTGCCTTACGATGGCGAAATTGGCCAGACATCAGTAGGCAAAGTGGTATTTGAGCAAGGCTCAATTCAACTACCAGAGCCAGGTAAATCAAAACTTTTATTAGAACACGATGCAAAGAAGCCAATCGGCAAAGCCGTATCATTTAATGAAACACCTAATGGCGTTTACGCATCATTCAAAGTCTCCAACACTAGCCGCGGAACAGACTCACTAATCGAAGCATCAGACGGCCTTCGTTCAGGGCTTAGTGTTGGAGTTGAAGTTCTTGCATCTCAACCGCGTAATGGCGTGTTGTATGTTCAATCAGCACGCTTGTTTGAAACAAGCCTTGTGCAAGCAGCTGCGTTTGACTCCGCAGCAGTAACTAGCGTTGCAGCATCAGCGGCAGAAACCGTAGATGAAGCACTTACCGAAATCCCACAATCAGAAAGTGAGGCCATCTTGGATACTCCAGATGCCGTAGCACCTGAGGCTGTAGTAGAAACCCCTGCGGTTGAAGCCTCACG
>CAIUOP010000052.1 GCA_903900805.1 uncultured beta proteobacterium
GCATTCTCATTTACACCATAAAGGCGGTGAAGTAGGTAGCGGTAGACTTGCTTTAGATTCTAAATACCTACATTCAGTAATGCAGGCTGTGAATGAATCCAAAGAAATTCTGATTCTTGGCCCAGGTTCTGCCAAATTGGAGCTCATCAAACATGCCCATCAGCATGATGCCAAGATTGCTGAAAAGATTGTTGGCGTTGAAACCGTTGACCATCCCTCCGATAAAGAAATTCTGGCGTATGCCCGCAAGTTCTTTTATAAAGTAGATCAGCTGCTGTAAAAATTAAATAAAGGAATGTATTGATGCCGAAAGAGATTAAAGAAGCTAAAGAGGAGCTGGGTCCAGATGGTCTACCTGGCCATGATTATTTCTTAGATGCAGTCAATCACATTGACGAAGCCGTAGCCAATAAATCGATTGCGATTGGCGCAGCAAAAGGAATTGTCTATAGCCTAGTAGAGACATTGGGAACTATGGTGGGTGATCCTGATTTACCGGCGCATCTCAAATCCGGCTATATGGGCGCTCTTGATCTAGCGGTGGAGTTAGAGGCTAAACTATCAAAGTAGAGTCAAAAGTTTATAAAAGGTGATCAATATGCGTAATGAATATGATTTCTCAAAATCTCGAAAAAATCCATATGCTTCTATGCTGAAGAAGCCAATTACGATTCGCTTGGATGAAGACTCCGTGACCTATTTCAAATCAGTATCTGAAGAAGTAGGTATTCCCTATCAAAGTCTAATTAATCTATATTTACGAGATTGCGCTGCTTCTCACAAGAAGTTGAATCTTAGCTGGAAGTAAGCTAAGGATAAGGTTTTTCCTCGGCCTTAATGGATTCAGGCATGGGCCACCAAGAAAAACAAAAACTACCCTTGGGCGATTTATAAATAATTGATAAAAGTCTCTGTGGAAAATAAGCAAAACAAAAGATTAGCAGTTGCCCCCATGATGGAGTGGACGGATCGTCATTGCCGCTCTTTTCATCGGACACTCACTAAAGAAGCGGTTCTCTACACAGAGATGGTGACAACGGGTGCATTGATGCATGGAGATCTGCCACGTCTTTTAGATTATTCCCAAGATCAACATCCAGTCGTATTGCAGTTAGGTGGCTCAGAGCCTAATGACTTAGCAAAGTCTGCAGAGTTAGCACAGCAGTGGGGCTATAACGAAATTGACCTCAATTGTGGCTGCCCATCTGAGCGTGTGCAGCGCGGCGCTTTTGGTGCTTGCTTAATGGCTGAACCCAATTTAGTAGCAGACTGTGTCAAAGCAATGAAGAGCGCAGTCGATATTCCAATCTCAGTCAAGCATCGCTTAGGTTTAGATTCGATGGATGCAGCTGCTTCCCCCAAAGATTATCAATTTGCGCTCGACTTTATTCTTGCTGTAGCTGATGCAGGGGCCAGCCAAGTCACTATTCATGCGCGTAATGCAGTGCTCAAAGGGCTTTCACCAAAAGAGAATCGCAGTAAACCGCCGCTACGTTATGAAGTAGCTGCCAAGCTAAGGCTAGATGCGCAAAAACAATTTCCTAAGCTCAAAGTCTTGCTCAATGGTGGTCTGGAAACGAATGAGCAGATTGCGGGTCATTGGGATGACTTTGATGGTTTCATGATTGGTAGGGCGGCATATCATTTTCCAGTCATGCTTTTAGGTTGGGATGATTTAATTAATACCAATGGTGATGCGGCTGGCTATCTTTTTAGTGAAACCGAATGGCATCGGATTCAAATTGGCTTAGTCAAGCAAGTAGAAGCTTGGTTTGATGAATGCAAAATTAAGGGTAAACCGTTTTATATCGGTGCATTTACAAGGCACATACTTGGCTTGGCCCATGGCAGGGCAGGGTCAAGATATTGGCGCCAGCGCCTCTCAGATCACCACGCTCTCGCTAAAGTACAGAGCAAAGCAGCGATAGTGGATTTTTTCATCGATGCCAGTCTAACCCTTGGAGATTGGGCAGCTTTTGAGTATGAAAGTGCTTAAGCGCGGGGCTGGAAGCAGCGTTTTTGACAGGTTTTTGAGCAAAAAGCTATAATGTGAGCTCTACAACGGCGGACGTAGCTCAGTTGGTAGAGTCCCAGATTGTGATTCTGGTTGTCGCGGGTTCGAGCCCCGTCGTTCGCCCCACCAAATTCTGTAAAGCTCCCAAGATTGATTGAGGAGCTTTTTTATTAGGAATTTTTCTTTCTAGCGCTGCGAGCAGACTCAGCGGCAGCATTAGACATTCTGACGGCTTCAGCAGCTGCTTCGGTTGCGCGCTTAGTTGCCTCTGAGGCTTCAGCTGCTGCCTTGATTGAGGACTCTTCTGCATGGTGAGCGACTGCAACTGCTGCTTAGCTGCCTCAATAGCATCTTTGGAAGCAGCCAGGTGAGCAGCTTTTGCAGAATTACGTGCAGCCAATAAAGCTTTTTTTGCAGAAATTGCTGCTCGTTTAGAAGTCTCAAGAGCAGTTGTAGTAAGTGTACGAAGGCCGCTTACTGCTGCGGCATATTGCTGGTTCAAGGTGACATAGCCCTGAATATCAAGCATTACTCATAATGTGCAAATTGGCTATTTTCTTTAGAATAGGGATTATTCAATTTAGTCACCTGGAGCTTGATCTGTCATGAAGAAGTTTGATTTCACTGCCATTCTGTTTGGACTACTGCTATCAGCTATAGCAGCATATTTCCTGCTGAGGTCACCACCGAGCCAAAGCGCTCCTGCATCTTCTATTCCAACCGTGCAAATTGGGAATCTCATCTGGGATCAAACTGAGATGAATATTGGAGATGTCAAAGGCTTTGCCGCTACTGGTTTTGTGAGCGCCGCTGAAAAGAAGGGCGGAGGCCTCACTTATGAATCAGGTTTTGTGCAAAAACCGAGTTGGACTTGGAAGACGCCCTATGGAGTTTCTGCTAGTGATTTAGAGCCTGCAGTGCACCTGAATCAAAAAGAAGCAGAATCTATTTGTCGTTATTACGGTAAAAGATTGCCAACAGATATTGAGTGGAATTTAGCAGCATTTTTAGAACAAAGATCTAATCCTCCATCTGGCTATGTCAAGGGACAGCGTTACCCATTTCCTGGTGGCAGTACTCCGGCAGTTTCTCATTGCTTAAGCGGCTGTGGTGATTACAAGGGTTTAGCTCCAGCTGGAGCTCTCAATCGCGGTACAGGACATGTCACTACAAAAACTACCAAGCCTGGTGTTAATGGTATGTATGACATGGGAGGGAATGTTTGGGAGTGGACAGCTACGGAGCGTAATGGTGGCTTCATTACTCGTGGCGCCTCATGGTGGTATGGCCCAGAGAGACAACAAGAGTCTGATTTGGAATCTAAACCTGGGGATATTGCTGTGGTTTATATCGGATTTCGGTGTGTAGCTGATGCCGTGAAACAATAGGGCATGACTAGTTCCGCAGTAGATTCAACCGAGATTGAAATCACGCCTGATTACCAGGCAGTAATTGAGGCTATTGAGCGCCATGATCCTTATATATTTGTTAGTGGCAAGGCCGGTACGGGTAAAACTACTCTCATCGGCTACCTACGCGAAACGATTCCCGGAAATGTTGTAGTTGTTGCGCCAACGGGAGTAGCTGCATTACAAGTGAAGGGCGTCACCATTCACTCCTTCTTCAGATTGCCACCACGTTTAATCTTCCCTGAAGAGGATATCAAGCCACTGCGTGATAAACGCCTCTATAAAGACATACGTCTTCTGATCATTGATGAGATCTCCATGGTGCGGGTTGATGTAGTTGATGCGATGGACTTATTCTTACGCGAAAATGGCCCTCAAAAAGGCAAACCCTTTGGCGGAATTCAGGTGATGTTTGTGGGAGATTTATTTCAATTACCACCGGTAGTGTCTAGCAGTGATATGCAGGTGCTATCCGATAGGGGGTATGAAGGACCTTATTTCTTCTGCGCGATGGCCTTGCATCGTAAAGAGGTCACGATGGTAGAACTTTCTAAGATCTTCCGCCAGAAAGATGAGCACTTTGCGGATCTTCTCAATCGTATACGTATCAATCAAGAAACAGACGAAGCACTTGATACCCTCAATGCCCAGTGTTATCAGGCTAATCAAGAGGTGGATGAAGAAACCATTACGCTCACCACTACCAATGCGAGAGCAGACCAGATCAATGGCGCAGGTTTACGAGCGATTACGAATGAAGCCAAAGTCTATGCAGGTAAAACAACTGGTAAGTTCAGTATCGATGAGCGTAACTTACCTTCAGCTAATAATCTAGCTTTAAAGGTGGGCGCTAAGGTGATGTTTACTGCAACAGATCCCGGCTTTCCGAAGCGCTGGGTCAATGGCACTATCGGAGTAGTGAGGGAGTTGTTGCCAGATAAAGTAAAAGTGATGGTTAAAAATGGACCGTACTCTAATACTGTTGAAGTTACTGGGCACCAATGGGAATCTTATCGATATGACCACGACATGATGTCTGGCAAGATCTCTCCTAGCATTATTGGCACTTATGTACAAATTCCCTTAATGCTCGCTTGGGCAGTCACCATTCATAAGAGCCAGGGTAAGACACTGGACAAGGTTAAAGTCGATTTATCCTCAGGGGCATTTGCATCGGGCCAAGTTTATGTAGCCCTAAGCAGATGTAAAACGATCGAAGGTATTTCTCTACAAAGACCAATTGAGCCAAGAGATGTAAGTTGCGATCCAGAAATCAAGCGCTTTTATATGAATTGCCTGCCCTCAAAATAAGGGTTAAGCAGCTTTTCTAATTTTTCTGACAGTGCTCACTTTGGTCTTTGCTGTTTTTTGCTTTTCAAGAACTTCGCTAGCGATTAATCTAAATTCACCCTCGACGAATCTTTTTAAAGCCTCACGCATGAGCGGTTGGTAGCCCATGTCATATTTTGTACCCAAGAGCTTATATGACTCAATTAAGTCTTTTTCTAGACGAATGGAGATCATCTGTAGACCTAGCGCTTCATCTATTTGAGCCCCAATTACTTTATCAACAACTCTGGCATGCTTGATATCTCTACCTAATTCACCGCTTTCCCAGGCCTCTGTAGTGTTTTCAATCTGCACCTTCTTATTTTTTGCGATCATCGCTTTCCTCGCTTTTGAGCTTTAACATTTCGTCACTTCCATGGAGATGACACTTTTAGTAAGGTATTGATATTGTATTGTATATACGTATTTCTGTAGAATTTGGTGGAAATGCACTTTTTAAGTGCAACATGTCATTGTCGAATACGAAAACCACCTTAATTAAAACCCCTTGATCATTTTCTGAAATAAACCATTCAGTGGATGGTCTGTTTGATGTTCCAGCCTATTATCCGTAAGATATGAATGCGTTCTATTCAAAAAGCACTGCTCAACATCACTGCGACTTATGCCATGCTTTAGCGTCAGCTTTTCTTGAATTGCTGGGCTAATGACCAGATTATGCATGTGCTCACCTTAAAATTGTATATACAAATTTTATCAAATCGGAAGCATCAGAAATAGATAAGGGTATTAATCCCTTGATAGAAGTACTGGAATTTATTTAAGAATAATTACCTGGAGTCTTTATTAAAATTGGATGACTACCAACTCAGTACTGCTCTTATGAAAATTGATCTCAATAATTATGGTGAACATCTTAGACGGATCAGCAAGTATTCAGTGCGGTTATCCCTGCCGAAAAAGAAAGTCAGAGTTGGATGGGGGTTATGCGCTCAAGCTATCGCTAGGGATAGTAATGAAGATTCTCTTCTTGAAGAGTTTCCAAATATTAATGACAAAGATTTAGAGTGGTGATTTACTTAAATCATTGCTAGTGAGCTTCTTTGTTTTAAAACCCAGCGGCCAATCCATCCCGGCGATGATCGCTACCAGCAATATATGCGGAGTCGGCTTCATCGGTGAGTTTGACAATAGCCTGTGCGCTACCAAAATCTAAACTATTTGCAGGCATCACTATTACATCGTGACCCATCTTTTTGAGACCTTCGACAATACTTGCAGGCATTGCTGCTTCAACGGTGAGCTTACCTAGGTCATCAATGCGCCAGCGGGGTGCATCTGAGCATGCTTGAGGATTGAGATGCTCATCCACAAAACGCATTGCAAACTGAATATGACCTTGGGGTTGCATATTGCCGCCCATCACGCCAAATGCCATAGTGGGCTTGCCATGCTTCGATAGGAAGGCAGGAATAATTGTGTGGAAAGGGCGCTTACCCGGAGCTACTTGATTGGGGTGTCCTACTTTAAGGCTAAAGCTCATGCCACGGTTATGCAAAGCAATGCCTCCTGGTGCAACTACTCCAGAACCAAAGCCTTTGAAGTTTGATTGAATATATGAAATCATCATGCCAGAATCGTCTGCGGCGCAAAGATAGACTGTGCCGCCAGAATGGGGGTCGCCAGAACCATAAGAGCCTACTTTATGGTGATCAATTAGAGCAGCACGACTAGCTAAATACTCTCTATTGAGTAATGCGCTCACTGGCATTGTCATTGAGCGTGCATCAGATACATACTCATATGCATCAGCAAAAGCCATCCGCATTGCCTCTACTTGTAAATGAATATGCTGCGTGGAATTGGCTGGATATTGTTTCACATTTGCAGCTTGCAAAATGCCTAAAGCCATCTGTGCGGCAATACCAGAACCATTCGGAGGAATCTCATGAAGAGTGTAGTCACCATAATCAAAGGCAAGCGGCTCAACCCACTCCGGTGTGTTATCTGCAAAGTCTTGCATAGTGAAGCAACCACCAGAAGCTTTTGCAAAGTCAACTATGCCTTGGGCAATTGACCCTTTATAAAAAGACTCGCCTTGAGTTGCTGCAATCTCTTTTAAGGTTTTAGCTTGCGCAGGAAATTTCCAGATCTGTCCAGCTTGAGGAGCTTTGCCATCAATCAAAAATGATTGTGCAAACCCTGGTTGATCTTTCAGAATCGGAATAGCTTCACGCCATTGACGCGCAATGACAGGGGAGACTGGAAAGCCATTCTCTGCGTAATCAATTGCACGCTTAAATAATTGAGCAAAAGGCAGCTTGCCAAATTTTTTGGATAGCTCAAGCCAGCCAGCAACCACACCTGGAACAGTTACGGTCTTCCAGCCAATCAGATCCATTTCAGATTTGCCAGCAAAATATTCTGGAGTCCAAGCGGCAGGGGCGCGCCCCGAAGCATTTAATCCATGCAGTTTCTTGCCATCCCACAGAATCGCAAAGCCATCTCCGCCAATGCCATTCATAGTTGGCTCAACCACTGTCAAGGTGATTGCAGTAGCTAGCGCAGCATCAACGGCATTGCCACCACTCTGCAGGGCCTCAATGCCCGCTTGGGTAGCGAGGGGCTGGGAACTAGCGACAGTATTTCTAGCTAGGACAGGCGCACGACCACCGCTAAAGGGAGGGGCAAGCAACATAAAAGATTCTTTAAGAAATGAAATGCGGTTGTGAATTAGTCAATCTTAATATTGGCAGCTTTGACAGCCTTTGACCACTTGGCGTGTTCGGTGGCAGTGATCGCTGTCAGCTTTTCTGAGTTAGCAAATTGGGTTTGAATACCCTGATTGGCTAACTTATTTTTGAAGTCAGGATTGGTCAGTATTTTACGAATCTCTCTTTCCAAGCGGGCAACTACAACAGGTGGAGTTCCCTTGGGCGCATAAATGGCAAATAAATTCTCAACATCAAATTGCTTAAAGCCATCTTGCTCAAGTGTTGGAACATTTGGTAACAAGGGTGAGCGCTCACTGGAGGCAATTGCAATCGGTCTTAATTTGCCACTTTGAATATGGGGAAGAGATGCCGTTAGGCTATCAAACATCATCAAGGTGTTACCAGCAATTAAATCCGGTAAGGCAAAGCTGCTACCTTTATAAGGAATATGTATTCCAGTAGCGCCAATGCGCTGCATAAACAAAGCAGATTCCAGGTGTGAAAGGCTGCCATTACCCTGAGAGGCGTAATTAAAGTTACCGTTCTTAGACTTAATAAAGGCAATCAGCTCAGTCATATTTTTTGCCGGGACACTCGGGTTCACTTCCAGAATATGAGGAACAGAGCCTACTAGTGCAACAGAGACAAAATCTTTTTGGAGATCAACTGGGGGATTGTTAAAGAGTGCCTGAGCAATGGCTTGATTCGTGAGAGCACTAAAGTGAATGGTATAGCCATCAGGATTAGCTTTGGCTGCAGCAGTCATGCCAATCATTCCGCCTGCGCCTGGTTTATTTTCAACTACTACTGCCTGACCTAATGCTTCACCTAATGGCACTGCAATACTGCGAGCAAAAACATCAGTTGAGCCTCCTGCAGGAAAGGAGAGAATCATTTGGATTGGTTTTTTTGGCCAATCCGTATCTGGCGCCGCGTAACTGTAGCTTAAAGCCCCACATAAAATGATGGTTGTCAAAATTCGTTTAATGTTATTCATATAGACTCTCTTAAAGAACGATCACAGCATTTAATTTGAACGATTTATTTCTCATCTTTAAACCAATACCATTTATAGAGAACACTTTGCCCTAATCGTCTAAATGGGGCTAGTTTTTCTGACTGAAATCTGCCAAATGCATTAGGAAACTCGAGTGGCGAGTGATAGATTGGCAACTTTAACACGTCTGAATCAACCCTTTTCCCAGCTACAAGCCCTGCCAAGCGTTTACCAGCCCAAGTAGAAAAAGAAACCCCATTTCCGCCATAGCCAAGCGCGTACCAAACTGGCTGTGTTGGATCTGGCTGGGTGATGCGCGGCATCATATCGTGGCTCACATCGACCCAACCCCACCAAGAGTAATCAATCTCAATACCTGCTAAAGGCGGAAACTTTCTAGCAATGGCATCGGTTAACAGCTTTAAATGTTTAGGTGAGCTGGCGTCAGCACCACCAATCGAACTGCGACTGCCTATTTGTAGACGCTGATCTTTTAACAAGCGATAGTAAAAGCGGAGCGTACGAGTGTCAGTTAAAAAGGCATTTGAACGAAAGTTGCAAGCTTTTATTTCAGCTTCAGTAAGGGGTCTAGTCACCAGTGAGTTGGACAGAATTGGTAGGATTTTGTTTTTGATTGGCTTTAATCCCTGTACACCATAGCCACCAGTGCAAATGGCTATCCGTTTGGCTCGGACAACCCCGCACGGAGTTTGAATATGGTGCACTCCATTAATCGTCTCCCATCCCAGTGCAGGGCTAGCAGTATGGATTTTGACGCCCAGGGTTTGGGCTTTCTTGAGAAGACCAAAAGTAAATTTCAGTGGATGAATGCCAACACCTTCACGCTCTAGTAGGGCGCCGGCAGCATCATGATCATCACAATATTGCTCCCGAACTTCCTGCGCGCTCAGTAATAGTGGATCGTATCCAAATATCTCTTTGCGGACCTTTGCCTCATTTTGTAGGTAGATCATTTTTTCTGGGCGATGGGCAATGTAGAGGTGGCCACCATCAAAAGCATCACAGTCTATTTCACTCGCGAGCTCTTTGAAATTCTCAAAGCCGGTATAAATTTCTCGATCTAATTTTTTAGCTGTATCTAAACCCCAGCGTTCAATCCATTGAGACCGAGATAATCTGCCGCTGGCATTTTGACCTTGTCCGCCACTCCGACTAGAGCACCCCCAAGCCGTTTGATTGGCCTCCAAGATAGTTGCTTGAATGCCATGCTCTTGCGCTAAATAAAGAGCAGTTGAAACTCCTGTCGAACCTGAGCCAATAATGACAACATCTGTATCGATATCTTGGGTGACGGGACCATCAGTTGTCGGGGGCTTACCAGCACTTGCGACCCAATAGCTGGGCGCATAGTCAACGCCACTACCTGGATCAAGCGAGGTGAGTGGATCATAGAGTGGATCGTATGCAACTGATGGCATATTCAACATAAACCTATTTAGTTGCTGGTAAATTTGGGCGATTTTTACGGAAGGCATTTTTCATCTGAATCTTGCCATCCTTAAAAGTAAAAATATCGACGCCATCAGCTTCAATTCGACTTCCATCAGCTGCGGTACCGACAAAAGTCCATTCTGATACGCCAAAATCACCGTCAACAAAATGTCGATCATTGATCCACTGCGCATCTGGCACATTCATCCAGGCACTTTCAAAAGCAGCTCTGACCGCATCAATGCCTTCATGACGAGTCCCGCAAGCATCAGGACCTGCTGCAGTCTGAAAAACGCAGTCATCACACATCAAGTCTATTAAGCCATCAATATCATGTCGATTCCATGCCGCACTAAATTGAGCTAAGTGGGCGCTAGTCATCTGTTTTTTACTATTTTGCATTGTCAAGGTAAGAGTTAGTTTTAACTATCTATGGGTGGGTAGAAATACAGTGGGTTATTTTCTTGGGCGTTAGGCGGTAATAAATTCTATTTTGACTTAATTATGCGATTTATTCTGATCTCTACTTTCTCTTTTTAAGATTAGTAGAGGTGAGTACTGGGGTGATTTGTTCGGAATTCTCTTTGCAGTCTTACCAATCTGAGCCAAACTTAAAAGAGAGTCACAGAGCCTATCGCCACGTACACGAATATCGCCCACCATTAAAAAGCTTTCTGAAGAACCTTACCAAAGGTCTCTAAGAACGATTCAAGTTCAGATGGTGTTGCAACAAATGGAGGACCCATCGCAATAGTATCGCCAGTTATGCGAACTAGAATACCGCTCTCAATACAGCTCTCTAAAACTTGCATGCCGCGTAATCCTGGTTTACCAGTAATCGGCTCTAGATCTATGCCTGCTGATACGCCGCAGTTACGGATATCCAGTACCCCATTCATTCCCTTGAAGGAGTGAACACCTTTCTCTAGAACCTTTTCTAAGACCTTGGTTTTTTCCATGATGCCATCGGACTCAAAAATATCTAGAGAGGCATGCGCTGCTGCTGTGGCAATCGGATGTCCGGAGTAGGTGAAGCCGTGAAAGAATTCAATTGCTTGTTCTTGGCCGCCAACATTGACGATCGTGTCATAAATATCTTGGCGCACAATGACGCCACCCATCGGAATGACGCCATTTGTGATGGCCTTGGCAAAGGTAATCATGTCGGGTTTAACGCCGAAACGATCAGCTCCAAAATTAGCAGCTAAGCGCCCAAAGCCGGTAATGACTTCATCAAAAATCAGCAGAATTCCATGCTTGTCACAAATTTCTCGAATTTTTTGTAAGTAGCCAACAGGAGGAACGATCACGCCAGTTGAACCTTGGACGGGCTCAAGAATGACTGCCGCAATATTGCTAGCATCATGCAACAAGACAATCCGCTCTAAGTCATCGGCTAAGTGAGCGCCCCAAGTTGGCATTCCTCTTGAAAAAGCCATTTGAGATAAGTTCAGTGTATGGGGAAGATGATCTACTCCTGGCATCATCATTGAGCCAAATGATTTGCGATTAGTTGGTATTCCGCCTACCGAGATTCCACCCACGCATCCGCCATGATAGGCACGTTCTCTACCGATAAAACGAATTCGACTCGCTTCGCCTTTCGCACGGTGATAGGCGAGGGCAATCTTCAGTGATGTATCCACTGCTTCGGATCCCGAGTTTACAAAAAATACTTTGTTTAATCCAGGGGGAGCATATTTAATAATTCTTTCTGCGAGACGAAATGTTTCTGGTCCTGCCATCTGAAAGGCTGGAACATAATCCATTTTGTGGTATTGCTTTTGAATTGCCTCAATGATGCGGGGATCGCCATGTCCTAGGGGGGAGGTCCATAGCCCAGACGCGCCATCGAATAACTTACGACCATGGTCATCGGTGTAGTAAACCCCTTTGGCGGCAACCATGATTTTGGGCTTATTTTTAAAATAACGGTTAGGTGTATAGGGAAGCCAATAGGCATCCATATTTGCCACATAACTATCTGGGTCTACTTCTTTAAATGGGGAGCTCTCAATTTTCATCTTGCATGTACCTCTCGATATGATCCGTTAATATGCCAGTCTCTGCCATTATGTATTTCGCCAGAGAAGGGTTCATGACGACGCTTGGGAGCAAAATCTACATTCATACACTCAAAGCCTGCTAACTCTAGTAACTCAGTTAAATAGTTACAAAGCTCATCTTCATTGCCAGGAGGGTTGATCGTATTAAAACGTATCAAATCTTGTGTTAAATGGATTGGATCTGGAATATTCATGGAGCCCTTCTGCGCTATGGCCTGACATCGTAAAGATGTTACCATGGACAGGCCTTCTAATCGCTTCCGTCAGGGTGTTTAGCGATGCCGTAGATACTGCGCTGAAAATGAATTCATAGTAGATATATATTGTTAGGACAGTGATGACTTCCCAAAGAACATTATTTAACCAGCGACTTGCCGAACCAGGTTTAATTGTTGCTCCTGGCGTATATGAGATGGTGTCATTACGCCTAGCGGATCGTATGAATTTTGATGCCCTCTATATGACTGGTTACGGCACAGTAGCTTCCTTATTGGGTCTTCCAGATGCTGGTTTAGCAACTTATACCGAGATGATTGGTAGAGTGAGTGCAATGGCCGGCATGGCAAAGACACCTTTGATTGCTGATGGAGATACTGGATACGGTGGCTTACTAAATGTGAGGCACACAGTTCGTGGCTATGAAGCTGCGGGTGCTGTTGCAATCCAGCTCGAAGATCAGGAGTTTCCAAAAAAATGTGGACACACTCCTGGCCGCAGAGTGATTCCAATGAAAGACATGGTTAAAAAGATCGAGGTTGCGGTTGCATCACGCACAGACCCTCATTTCAAGATCATTGCGAGAACGGATGCAAGGACTACCTTAGGTTTAGATGAGGCACTCAAGCGCGGAGAGGCCTATGCTCGTGCTGGCGCTGATATTTTATTTATTGAATCCCCAGAGACTCAGGAAGAGATGATGCAGATTGGCAAAACCTTTCCAAATCATCCTTTGATAGCCAATATGGTTGAAAAAGGTCGCACTCCTGTACTTACAAAAACAGAACTAGAGCAATTGGGATGCAAAATTGCAATCTTTCCTGTGACAGCATTGCTGGCTTCTGTTCAGGCGATGACTCAGGTGTATGAGCATTTCAAAAGCTCGGGTTCTTCAGTCCAGAATCCAGTGGAGTTATATGATTTTTCAGAGTTATCTAAATTAATGGGTTTTGAAGATGTGTGGGAGTTTGAGAAGCGTTTCGTAGAAACTAATTGAAGGAGTTGATATGAGAGTATTTCATCATGTGTTGCAGAGCCTGCTGATCTGTTTAATCTTAGTGGCGCCACTCAGTCATGCGCAATCCAATTACCCCAATCGACCGATTCGCTTAATCATCCCATTTACCCCAGGTGGAGTAACAGACACCTCGGGGCGGTATATTGCGGAGCAGTTGACCTTAAAGTTAGGCCAACAAGTGATTTCCGATAACAAGCCGGGGGCGTCTGGAAATATCGGCTCTCAAATGGTTGCAACGGCAGAGCCTGATGGATACACCTTGTTATTAGGTTATGCGGGCACCTTATCCATTAACCCATCAGTTTCAGACAAAGTTCCTTTTGATAGCGTGAAAGACTTTGCGCCCATCGGAAAAATTGGTGATGCTATTTTGATCATCGTAGCTAACAATGATTTTCAAGGAAAGACTCTGGCAGATTTAATTGCATTCTCCAAAAAAGATCCTAATGGCCTATCTTATGGCACCTCTGGCACTGGCGGAACGCCTCATATTGCTGGTGAGTTGTTGAAGCAAAAAACGGGTGCCAATCTGGTTCACGTTCCTTATAAAGGAGGAGGCCAAGCCTTGCTTGATTTATTGGGCGGTAATATCCCTTTGGTTTACACAGCAGTTGCTGGAGCAAATCAATATGTGAATTCTGGGCGGATTAAAGCGATTGCAGTATCGAGCTCAAAAAGAAGCTCAAGCATGCCAGACGTCCCAACCTTTATTGAAAGTGGCGTTAAAGACTTTGTGATTGATGATTGGGTTGGTTTATTGGCGCCAGCAAAAACGCCTAAACCGATTATTGCTAAATTGAACCAAGCCTTAAATGAGATTTTGAATTCACCAGAAGGTAGGGCCAAGCTTTTAGCGATGGGTATTACCCCATCTCCTGGGAGCCCTGAAAAATTTGGCGAACAAATACAAGGTGACTTGATTCGATTCGCACCGATTGTGAAGGCTGCTATCGGCAAATCAGAGTAATACGCTTAGTGACCCACTAATTGAATAAGTGATAGATTACTGGTATTGCCACAGCGCTAATGACGCCGTTCATACCCATTGCAAGGCTTGCGTATGTTCCTGCTTCAGGATGAATGCTAAATGCTCTTGAGGTGCCAATTCCGTGAGCGGCAATACCAATCGCAAAACCTCTTTGCCACCACGCCTTCATACCCAGCACATTTAAAACAAAGGGCGCTAGGATTGCCCCCAAAATTCCGGTGCTTACTGCAAAGATTGCGGTAAGGGTTGGTGATACTCCAATACGCTCTGCAATACCCATGGCGATTGGTGCTGTCACAGATTTTGGGTACAGTGCCCCCGTGATGCTGGAGTCAGCACCTAACAAACTCGCAATGCCAACAGCGCTTGCGATAGAAACTAGAATTCCAGTAGCCAAAGAAAAAATCAGCGGAATAGATCGACCTTTTAAGCTAGCAAGCCCGCGATAGATTGGAATAGCCAAAGAAACGGTTGCTGAGCCCAGTAAAAAGTGAATGAACTGCGCGCCTTCAAAGTAGGTTGAGTAGGGCATCTCT
The DNA here is from genome assembly GCA_903900805.1 of uncultured beta proteobacterium. GTDB lineage: Bacteria > Pseudomonadota > Gammaproteobacteria > Burkholderiales > Burkholderiaceae > Polynucleobacter. The sequence continues at coordinate 14,701 of CAIUOP010000052.1, forward strand.
ATGAATTGAATGATGCTAGCAACCAAGATGATGGCAATAGCAACGGGATTGGCTAATGGATTTTGCTTGGCATACTTATAAATATTAAGTCCAAGCTGATAGGCTGCCAAAGTAATAAAGAGTGCAAAGAGGGGGCTGCCGGATAAATAGACCCAAATTTCCACTATGGAATGCTGTTCACTCATGAGTATCTTTTCTGCTCAAAAAGCGCACAACCAAAGCACTAGACCCAATAGTCAAAATAACGCTTCCTACGAGAGCACTGATGATTGCCAATGCGTTGGCTTGGAGTTGTGGAACAAAGAGCACTACACCAACTGCGGCAGGGACAAAGAGTAAGCCTAAGTATTGGCTAAAGCCATCCGCCACTAGCGCCAGTTCGGCGTTGACCTCCTTACGCAGAACAAGCCATAGAACGAGCAGAACCAAGCCAATCACGGGGCCAGGCAAGGTTGGCAAGAGGAATTTAGAGACAAGTTCACCAATACTTTGGAAGAGCAGTATTTGAACAAGGCCAGAGAGCATATCTTGATCTTACAGGGCAGGATTTTGTTGCATAGCAATAAATTGATTCTTGTTTTAATATAGTCACCACATAAGCAGGGGCTTTACAAAAAGCCCTCAATACAAGAAAACTAGAGGAGAACACTCATGGCTGAGTTAAATGTCAATGGCAAGAAATATAAGGTGGACGTTGACCCAAGTACCCCATTGCTATGGGTGATTCGTGAACAGATTGGTTTGACCGGCACTAAATATGGTTGCGGTATTGGCGTATGTGGCGCTTGTACTGTTCTATTTGAAGGTCAGGCGATCCGGAGTTGTTCCTTACCGGTATCTGCGGCTGCAGGTAAAAAGATTGAGACCATTGAAAGTTTGGAAAAGAACGGTCAACTTTCTAAAGTACAAAAAGCATGGGTTGATAACCAAGTACCTCAGTGCGGCTACTGCCAATCTGGCATGGTGATGGCAACCACTGCGCTGCTTCGCAACAATCCTAAACCAAGCGATGCACAAATTGATGCAGCAGTTACCAATATCTGCCGTTGTGGCACCTTCCAAGAAGTTCGTGCAGCGATTCATGCTGTAAGCAAGGCATAAGGGGATACAGATGACTACAAATACAAATACTTCCCGTCGCCACTTTATCGTTGGCTCTAGCGCAATTGCTACTGGCCTTGCCATTGGCTTTGATCTTTCACTCATGTCTGAAGCCAAGGCTGCCATGGGCACTGGTACTACAGCAATGACGCCACTGGTCTCACCTGAAATCGGTGTGTGGGTAGTGGTTAAACCAAATGATGATGTAGTTGTGCGCATTGTTCGCTCAGAAATGGGTCAAGGTACGATTACTGGTTTGGCACAAATGGTTGCCGAGGAATTAGAGTGCGATTGGAAGAAGGTCTCCTATGACTATCCATCGCCAGCAGAAAACCTTAAACGGAATAAAGTTTGGGGAAGCTACTCTACTGGCGGTAGTCGCGGCATTCGTACTTCTGAGCAATATGTTCGTAAGGGCGGTGCAGCTGCACGCATGATGCTAGTTCAAGCAGCAGCAAACCAATGGAATGTCCCGGCTTCTGAGTGCGTGGCAAAAAATAGCATCATTACGCATGCACCATCTGGTCGCAAGACTAGCTTTGGTAAGGTATCTGTTGCCGCATCCCAGTTAGAAGTACCAAAAGATGTTCCTTTGAAAGATCCAAAAGATTGGCAGATCATTGGAAAATCAATTAATCGAATTGATGGGGTTGCTGACAAAGTTACTGGTAAGCAAATCTACGCAATTGATCTGAAATTTCCAGGGATGTTGGTAGCTACCATTAATGAGTCTCCCGTATTTGGTGGCAAGGTAAAGAGTTACGACGCTACCAAAGCTATGAGCATGAAGGGTGTTAAGAAAGTTGTGCAGGTAGGTGATACCGCAGTTGCCGTGATAGCTGATACTTTCTGGCAGGCCAAAATGGCGATGGAGCAAGTCAACATCAATTGGGACAATGGTGCAAACATTAATGTTTCAAGCGCTTCTATTAAAAAGATGTTGGAAGATGGTCTTGAGCACCCTGATTCATTTGTTCACAGCTTGCATGGTGATTCTAAAGCGGGCATTGCAGGCGCATCTAATAAAATTGAGGCTACTTACTTCTATCCATTCTTAAACCACGCTACCTTAGAGCCGCAAACCGCTACTGCAAAGTGGACGGCAGATTCTTGTGATGCATGGGTACCAACTCAAGATGGTGAAGCTTCCTTAGCAGCGGTGATTGCGGCTTCAGGTTTACCAGCTGAAAAATGCAACGTCTTTAAAGTCAATCTTGGTGGTGGCTTTGGTCGTCGTGGCGCCTTCCAGGACTACACAACTCAAGCGGTGAACATTGCTAAGCAGATGCCAGGCACTCACATCAAATTGATCTGGACTCGTGAAGAGGATATGACACAAGGTCGTTACCATCCTGTCATGATGTGTAAGTTAACAGCAGGGATTGATAGTAATAAGAAGATTACTGGCATCAATATGCGTTTATCTGGCCAATCTATTTTGGCTGCAGTTCGTCCTGCGATAGTCGCAGCAAATAAAGGCAAAGATCCAGTTACCTTCCAAGGTCTTGAGGACAGCGGTGAGCATGGTTTTACTTATAACTTCCCACACATCACGATTGATCATGCAATGCGTAATACCCATGTCCCACCAGGATTTTGGCGGGGCGTGAACGTGAACCAAAATGCGGTCTTCATCGAAACGTTTATGGATGAAATGGCCGAAGCAACTGGTGTGGACGCAGTAGAGTTCCGCCGCCAACATATGGGCAAACACCCACGCGCAATTGCGGTTCTCAATGCGGTAGCGGATGGTATTGGCTGGACGAAGCCTGCTGCGCCAGGGGTATTCCGTGGCGTGGCGCAAATGCGCTCTTTCGGTAGCTATGTGGCAGCAGCGTGCGAGCTATCAGTCAAGAATGGTAATGAAGTCAAGATTCATCGCTTTGTTGCAGCTACCGATCCTGGCTATGTTGTGAATCCAGCCCAAGTAGCTCGTCAGGTATCTGGTTCATTTGTTTATGGCCTATCAGCACTATTCGAGGAAGAGATCACCATCGAAAAAGGTGCAGTAGTAGAAAAGAACTTTGATACCTTTGGCTCAATTCGTCTATATCAAATGCCTCCGGTTGAAACCATTGTTATCCAAGGTGGTGGCAAGGATTGGGGCGGTGTAGGTGAGCCAACGATTGCGGTTGCTGCGCCAGCGGTACTCAATGCGTTTTATCGCGCAACGGGTAAACGCTTGCGTACAGTGCCATTAAAAAATAGTGGCATCAAGCTGGTTTAAAGCACTTTTGTGAAATTGCACCGATGAGAATGAGGTATGTACTAGCGACCCTGTTACTAGTCTTCCTCAATCTCAACCTTGCAAACGCCCAATCGATTGTGGGGGATTCGATTTTTGAATCCCTTTCTTCTGCACCAGGTGATCCAACACGAGGTAGGGCCATTGTTGCCAGTCGTCAAACAGGTTTATGCCTCTTGTGTCATAGCGGCCCATTTCCAGAAGAGCGGTTTCAGGGAAACCTAGCCCCCGAGCTCAGTGTCAGCGTTGCACGTCTCACAGCACCGCAGTTAAGGGCGCGGATTGTGGATGCCAGTCACTTTAATTCAAGCACGATCATGCCGGCCTATTACAAAACTGGACACCTCAATCGAGTTGCGCCAAAATTTATAGGACAAACGATACTCAATGGCCAAGAAATCGAAGATGTTGTGGCTTTCCTAGTAAGTTTGAATAAGCAAAATTGACCATGAATATGAAATTCAATAGCCCTCTAAAAATACATCGCCGCGCATGGATGCAACAGCTTCAAAAGCTTACCCTGTTGGCCTTTGGAACTTACTTCGTGCCTTCAATAGCACTGGCTAAAAAGGAAGAGGCAGACGAGGCTATTCAAAAAATTACTGATGGTGCAAAGATTCAGGAAGGTCGCGTTACTCTGACTATCCCGCCTTTGGTTGAAAACGGCAATCTTGTAGTTTTGAAGGTGAGTGTCGATAGTCCAATGACGGCTAATGATTATGTGAAAGTCATTCATGTGATTGCAGAAGGTAACCCATTACCAAATGTCTTTACTGTTTACTTAACGCCACGTTCTGGAACCGCTAACATTACTACCCGAGTACGTTTAGCTGATAGTCAGCGAGTTTGGGCTATTGCGCAAATGAATAATGGGAGTTTTTGGCAGGGCTCAGCAGAAACTTTAGTAACCTTATCTGCTTGTACGGAGATGGTATGAGTAAGACATCGCGCACCCAAGTGACAGTACCAGCGACTGCAATGAAAGGTTCCATTATTGAGGTCCGAGCCATTGTCCAGCATGATATGGAGTCAGGATTTCGTTATACCGAATCCGGTAAATTAATTCCAAGGGATATCATTCGCGTCTTTACCTGTAGCTATAACAATGTTGAGGTATTCAAGGCTGACTTCTATCCTGGTATCGGCGCCAATCCATTAATCATCTTTACTACTATTGCAACAGAATCAGGAACTCTTGAGTTTAAGTGGCTTGGTGATGATGGTTATGAAGCTGTTAACCAAGCACGTATTACAGTTTCATAAGAGCTCTGTGCGCGTAGTAATTTATCTCCGTCTTACCACTTTTTGTTGCTCTATATTGCTCGCAGCATCGGCCTTGATGGCAGCCCCTGAGGGGGTTATCAATAGCAAACAATCCAGTTATGAGCTGATGACGGCTGAAAATAAAGCCATGCAGGACGATCCATCTCTCAACCCTGCTATGTTTTGGGTAGCAGAGGGCGAGAGTTTATGGCAAACCAAGTCAGGCCCAAAAAATATAGCCTGCGCTAGTTGTCATAGTGATGCTAAAAAATCAATGCGTGGTGTAGCAACGCAATTTCCGAAGATGATCAAAGGTAAGCTGCAAACTTTAGAAGGACAAATTAATCAATGTCGATCTGCTACACAAGGCGCACCAGCACTTGCTTATGAGAGTAAAGAGTTATTAGCGCTAACTGCTTATGTTGCAATTCAGTCCAAAGGAATGCCGATTGCCGTAAAAGAAACGCCAGCTAATCAAGGACAATTAAAAAAAGGCCAACAGTGGTTTAAGGAAAGAATGGGACAGCTCAATCTATCTTGCGCTCAATGTCACGAAGAGAGGTCGGGTTTGAAGTTGGGTGGCAGTCTGATACCGCAAGGCCACCCTAATGCTTACCCCATCTATCGCTTGGAATGGCAAACCTTGGGATCTTTGCAGCGCCGCTTACGTAATTGCATGAGCGGAGTGAGAGCTCAACAGTTTGAGTATGGCTCCCCTGAAATGGCCCAGCTAGAACTCTTTTTAATGTGGCGCGCCAGAGGAATGCTCTTGGAGGCCCCTGGGGTTAGACCATAGCAATCTGAATAGTCTGGCTTACTGCTTGACCATATCAGGGGCTTGATCTGCTATGCCTAATAGTGGCGTGCTGTTATCAGTCACAGTCGGGACAGGAATATCAATACAAATTGGCTTAGCTAAAAGCGGATTGAAAAAACTACAATCTTTTTTGGTGGCAGCTGAGGCCGCATGCTCGACAGGTGACTTACCAGTAGCTGCAGTGGATGCCAAGCTCGTAGCAGTTACTGGGTTGGCAACGGCAGCAGTTGCTACAGCGCCACCGGCGGAGCTAGCAGCAGCAGAGCCAGAGGCCCCAACCGCTGCAATCGGTGCAACGCAACCCTGTAAACCTAAGCAATAAACCATCAGCAATGGGCAGGCCCAGTAACTGAGATGGGATCGCAAATGCAATCTACCGCTTACGGCAGGCAACATTAAATACCCCAGCGGTCCATGTGTCGTTAACGACGGGTTCAAACTTGCTATCAGGAGTGTTGTTATCAGAAACTACTTTGCCTGTTCCCTTTCCCTCAGAAAATTCTTTCCAAGCAATAGGGCGATAGCTTGTCTCAGCACAGTTGTATTCATTTAGGCCAACAATAGAGTTCACTGTCTGCATATTATTGGGATTTTTTCCAGGCGCTTTAAAGTCTAGCATCGACATGATTTGAGATTTTTCACCGTTATCGCTAATGGTAGCTAAATCTACATAGACAACCATTGCTGCATTGGATCCCAACTCTTTCCACTCGGCATATGCGCTCCGAGCTGGTGACATCAGAACCACCAGAACAGTAGCGAGCAAGATTACATTCAGTTTTTTCATAAGTAGGACTCCTAAACAGCGACTAGCTAATATCAAAAAGACATTCTAAACGTCCCGGGGACAATTATGTAGCGGTCTATTGATCTTATTTGTTGCCAAGCTCGAGCTGACGCTTAGTATTCTTAGGTTTCATTTGTAATGGCAGATATTCGGTATTGGCCCAGAGTGGATTCATATTGCGATAGAGCTTACTTTGTACCCAGCCTGACTGACCGGACTGATAGATAAAGAGGGATTTTTCTAAATCAGATAAGTCGTAGATGGTGCGCAGGCTAGGGGCCTGCATCGTCTCATAGGGATTCACAGATTTTAAGAGTTCAGATCTTCCCACGTTGACAGTGAAGCTATCACCCGGAAAAGGGGTTGTAATATTGAAGAGTCTACCCAGTAAAGGAACTTTGCTGAGTGGTCGATGCTCTGATACGGCGATATGGGCTTTACCCCAACTCCAACTTTTTGGATCATTGCCGTATTGACCGCTCAGATAATCCAAGGCCTTATCAAAAGCATTGTTAGATGCCTCTAGGCATGATTCTGCTTGCTTTGTTTTAGGATCATCGCACCAAGGGCTATTCGGGTTTTGTAATGCGAGCAGTAAGGGCTGTCGAAAACTCCGTGCCCCGTAGTTCTCAGTAAAAAGATAGCTTAAACGAGAGAACATATTGCGGGTTAGTTGGTCAACCCAAGCATTGAAGATCAGAGCACCAGCGCTATCAACCTTCATATCACCATCAAAGCTTTGAATCATTTCCTTGGCTTGAGGGGCAAGCTGATGGCTTGGCTTACTCGCTTTAAATAAGCCTAATAGCGGGGTAGATCCTAGTGATAGCGTATCTGCTTGCATGGTCTTCATGTAATCTAAGTCATGACCATTTCTAGATTTAATGAGTTCAACAATACGGTCGTAGCGCGATGGCAGATCCCAATCACCAGTTAAAGGATTCGGATCATTGGCGGCAATCACTTTTTGGTTGGCAGTAGTAATCCACCCTTGCTCTGGGTTATTACTGGCTGGCAGTTGTTCAAAAGAAATGTAGCCGTTCCAGTCAAATTGCTTCTCCCATCCTAGTGCGGGAGCAACACCATATAAGCCTTGATGCAAAATGCGTTTAGGCGCAACACCTGCTGCCTGATAGCTAATATTACCCTCGGTATCCGCTATCACCACGTTTTGCATTGGTGCATAGTTTTTACGTAACGCTTTTTTAAATGACTCTATATCTTTGGCACGATTCATGTCTAAAAGGCCGTCTACAGATTGATTTTCAACATCTAAGGCAGTCCAGCGTAGCGCTAAAGCAAATTTTTTGGTATCAATACTTCGTTGAGCGCGTGTATGAGAATCTGAGATCACAGGTCCGTGACGTGTTTCTTTTACTAAGAAAGTAATGGATGGTGAGCCTTTGACATCAATGATCTCTTGATGCACTTTAAAAGATAAGGGGCCATCAGGACCACGATACATGCCTGGATTACTAGGGTCAATTTGCTCAATGTATAAATCTTGGACATCAGGATTGGTATTGGTAAAGCTCCAGGCAAATTTATCTGTCCTTCCAAGGACGACCGCCGGTATACCTGGAAGGGTACCGCCAATAACATTCATACCCGGTGCATCGAGATGGGCAAAATACCAAACTGCAGGAGTTGATAGCCCTAAATGAGGATCATTTGCTAACAAAGGCTTTCCACTAGAGGTGAGTTTGCCGCTTAAGGCCCAGTTATTTGATCCAATGCCCTCTTTTCCACCGGGAAGATTCATATAGCCGTGTTCAGTAGCGGGAAGATTTTTAGATCCACCTTCAGCAGGACCTGCTGAAGGATTAAATACCTTGAGATCTTTATATATCTTGGCAAAATCCATATTACTTACTTGGCCACCTGGCTCGTATGGCGGCAAGACTTCCCAAATTTGCTTAGTAGTGAGGAATTGGGAGAGCTCAAAGCGTTGTAATTCTTTATCCCAGTTACCACCAAGATCGAGCGCCATCATCAGCATCCAAGCAACACTGTCTGTTGGAGACCAATGACCTGGTTTAGATCCTGTTAAAAAGTATTCAAGGGGAAGCGCCCACCCTAATTGGGCATTACCCTTATTTACGCCATCAGCGTAAGCTTGCAGTAAGCGCTTTGTGGCAACTGGGTAACGATCAAATTGACGCTCTGCAGTGCGCTTAATGCCAAGCGTCCTAAGGAAGCGATCAATTTTGATGCTCTCACTACCTAAAATTTCGGAGAGGCGACCGCTAGCAAGACGGCGATTGATTTCCATTTGCCATGAACGTTCTGTGGCGTGTAAATAACCTAAGGCAAATAATGCATCGGTTTGCGAGTTCGCCTTGATGTGCGGGATATCAGACTCATCAAAAGTGATAACTACGGAGTCTCCAATACCTTTGATAATCCGTTTGCCCGAAGGAGAGCCCTGCGTTGAGTATAAATAGGCAATTACGGTGATTAAGCAGATCGCTAGGGCAGCAGTGATAAGCCAAAAAATCAGACGGAAAAGCTTGCCAAGTCTGGTCAATTTGCTATTGAATATCATAGCAATAGTTTAGTGGTTTTTGGCTACCCAAGCCCCAGTCTGCCCAGGGATTGATTCCCGAGCCTTTCTTGGCTTGCGTGCTAAAATTTCGCTTGTCTTGATTTATTTAGCGCAGCAGTTTCTGTTTGTGCGAGCCCGAGTGGTGAAATCGGTAGACACAGCAGATTTAAAATCTGCCGACTCAAAAAAGTCGTGCCGGTTCGATTCCGGCCTCGGGCACCATCAATTCAATCTCTTCCTCATTTAGATCTTGAGAAAAATTTACTACATACTCCTGTTATTGCTTTATTACACAATCACTCCAGTGATGGGGCAATCCATCTTCTTTGATTGCAAAAGAACTGAGAAGAATTATGTTGAGGAATACGAGATGCAACTTACGCTTGCATCTAAAACACAAAAAGCAAAAATGTTTTTAGATGGTCGTGATTTAGATCAGTCTGATTCCTATGGAAAACAGGAGGTTAAAAGCGTCACGCTTGCCAGGCCAAACATTTTTATAGTCGTAGAAGCAAGCTTTGCTCCTGAGGACATTATGGGTGTTGTATATCCTGCTGGTAGTGTATCTACCCACATCACTCTTGATCCGGTAACGGGTAAGCTAAAAAAGGTAGAAAAAATTCAGGGAGGTATTTTAGGGGCGTCCCTAGGGAATGGCACTCACGTCAGCGAAGAAAGCTGCTTGCCTGCCAAAATACCATTTAAACCCCAGTAACACTTAATCAGGTTCAGTTACAAAACCTAACTTAGTCAGCCCAGCACGTCGAGATGCTGCGAGGACTTGAGCGACGTACTCATACTTTACTGATTTATCAGCACGTAAATTGATTTCTGGTTGAGGCTCTTTTTGAGCTGCTTTCTCTGCATAACCATCAAAGGTTTTTAAATCAATTGCAGTGCTATTCCAAAAGATTTGTCCTTTACCATCAATCGTCAGTTGCACGGATTCTGGTTTGATCTCATTGCGTGCACTATTGGCTTTGGGGAGTTCAATCTTTACTGCCTGCTGAATGACGGGGAGGGTGATCATGAAGATAATTAATAAGACCAACATGACGTCGACCATTGGCGTCATGTTGATCTCAGACATGATGCTGTCATCGCTTTGATCGTCTTGGATGTGAAAAGCCATGCTTATTCTCCAGATTTAATACGGGCACCAGTAGCAAAATAGGCCAGCAGATCATTACCAAAGCGATTGAGATCAGCAACCATCAGTTTATTCGCACGATTAATAGCGTTGAAGGCTAGCACTGCAGGAATCGCTACTGCCAAACCTAATGCGGTCATGATGAGCGCCTCACCAATTGGACCTGCAACTTGATCTAGCTGCGCACTACCAGAGCTGCTAATAGCGATAAGGGCGTGATAGATGCCCCACACTGTGCCGAACAAGCCAATAAAAGGTGAGATCGCACCGGTAGAGCCAAGGAAGGTAAGACCTTTTTGGTATCCCGCAGCAATACCATCAATACTGTTCTTTAAACTTCTAGCCATCCATTCGGAGTAATTCAGTGTTTGCAATAGCTCACGATGATCATGCGCTTGATTCTGGTGATGTGCAGAAGCAGTAGCTGCCGCTTTAGCAAGTTGATAGAAGGGATTTAGAACTTGATTGCTAAATGCCTGCAGACCTTGCGCATAAGAGGTAGCGCGCCAGAATTGATCTAGTTCAGGTTTGAGTTTACGAAGATTACGTAGTTCCCAAAAGCGAGTAAGTAAAATTACCCAGGTAATGATCGAGCAGGTGAGAAGTGCGATAGCCACAAAGCGGGTAATAAAGTCGCCTTCAAGCCAAAGATTTGCTATGCCAAATGGTGTGTTCATAATGATTTTTACTTAAGATTAAATTTAATTAAAAGATTGGTGGAAATTCTTTGTGGTGAACCATTTACTACAAAAGGTTTGAAGCGATAGCGTCTCCCGATTTCACTTGCTGCGCGATCAAGCCTTGGGAAGGTGCTTGATTGCAAAAGGGCAATATCTTCAACGTCGCCATTTTGATCAATAATTAAACGCACTATAACCGTGCCTTGCTCTCCAGATCGTTTCGAGAATGATGGATAGTAAGCATCTGCATCAGGTTGATAGAGCACTTCCAGTTTACCAATGTCGGTCTGAATCGGCGTGCCACTAACGCCACCAGTGCTTGAGGGAGCCACAGCAGCACTTTGGGTTTGGGCTTCACTCTTAGAGTCTGGAGGCTTGGGAGCTGTATCTGATTGTTTAGGTTTAGGAGTTGGGGGCTGTTCCTCAATCTTCTTTTTGGGTTCTTCTTTCGGTTTTGGGGCTGGCGCTTTAGGGGCGGCAGGGGCCTCTTGGCTTTTAGCTGGCGAAGGGCTTACTAAATTTGCCATGACCCGATCATCATCCATCTTGGGTGGGCGTGTACTTAAGTGAATAAACTCTAAGGCTGGCAAGATATGTAAAGCCACAACAATCACAATAATGATTCGTTCTGATTTAGTGAACGGTAGGCGAGAGTCTAGTCTTTGTAAGAAGGTGCTCATGACACGTCGCCTAAGAATGCTGAATGAGTCGAATGTAAATTTAAATCATTGGATAGCAGATCTTTTGCCATCGCTAGAAGTGATGCTTCATCCTTACTGCTGATCAATAGCACAGACCCACACTCCCCAGAATCAGACCTGTGATCTAAGACTTCTAATTGTCGCTTGAGTTGTCTCACAACTGCATCACTAGTATCGATTAAGGTGATAGTGTCACCCAACAGCTTGCGGATTGATTTTCTCAAAAAAGGGTAGTGCGTGCAACCCAGGACTAAAGTATCTGAGCCGGCATCTAAAATAGGCTCAAGATGCTTACTTAATAGATCTAAGGTTTCTTCACTATCTGCTTTGCCAGCCTCAATGAGGGGCACAAGACCTGCGCCAGATTGTTTAATGAAACGACAGTGATCAGGTAGGGTTGCTAATAAGGCATTGAACTTATCACTCTTTAAGGTTGCCTCTGTAGCCAAGACGCCCACGATGCCATTTTGAGATTGCATCGCTGCTGGTTTGATTCCTGGCTCCACTCCAATGATTGGAATGCTGAGCTCAGCACGAATCTGTGCAATTGCTTCTGCTGTAGCAGTATTGCAAGCAATCACAATCGCATGGCAGCCTTTACTAGCAAGATATTTACATAATGCGAGGCTGCGGGCGGTGATCCAGTTGCTCGATTTTTCTCCATAAGGAGCATTGGCTGAGTCCGCAAGATAAATGTAATCGTGCTGGGGAAGCTGGCGCAAAGCCTCATCTAATATAGATAAACCCCCAACGCCAGAATCAAAAACCCCTATGAGTGCCAATGCAGTGCTTGCCTAGATTATTTTGACTGGAATACCAGCAATTTTCGATTGCCATTCTTTCGGGCCAGTCTCGTGCATCGAGATGCCCTCAGAGTTCACGGCAACCGTTACCGGCATGTCTTTGACATCGAATTCATAAATGGCTTCCATGCCTAAGTCAGCAAAGCCAACGACTTTGGCGGACTGAATTGCTTTAGATACCAAGTATGCAGCACCACCCACGGCCATTAGATAAGCAGATTTATGCTTCTTGATTGCTGCGATTGCTTCTGGGCCACGCTCGGCTTTGCCAATCATCGAAATCAAACCTGTCTTCGCTAGCATCATCTCGGTGAACTTATCCATTCGAGTTGATGTAGTAGGACCTGCAGGACCAACCGCTTCTTCACGGACAGGATCAACTGGACCAACGTAATAGATGATGCGATTCTTAAAGCTTACTGGTAATTCTTCACCTTTAGCCAGCATGTCTTGTATGCGTTTATGAGCAGCATCACGACCAGTCAAAATCTTGCCATTCAATAACAAGGTATCACCTGGTTTCCAGCTCGCTACTTCTTCGGGGGTCAGTGTATTTACATTAACGTGCTTAGATTTTTTAGTATCTGGAGTCCAAGTGACATCTGGCCAATCCGATAATGAAGGTTTCTCTAACTTGGCAGGGCCATCACCATGCAAGTGGAAATGAATATGACGGGTAGCTGCACAGTTCGGAATCATGGCGACTGGCAGTGATGCAGCATGGGTTGGATATTCCATGATCTTGACATCGAGCACTGTCGCTAAGCCACCTAAGCCTTGTGCGCCAATACCCAATTTATTCACCTTGTCATAAATTTCAAGACGTAACTCTTCAGCACGAGTCTTCGCGCCTCGAGCAATCAGTTCTTGAATATCTACGGGACCCATTAAAGATTCTTTTGCCATCAACATGGCTTTCTCAGGAGTGCCACCAATACCAATACCTAAAATACCAGGAGGGCACCAACCAGCACCCATCGTAGGAACTGTTTTCACTACCCAGTCTACGATTGAGTCTGAAGGATTGAGCATTACCATCTTCGCTTTATTTTCTGAACCACCACCTTTGGCTGCGCAAATCACTTCAACATCATCGCCCGGAACAATTTCGTAATGGATCACAGCAGGAGTGTTATCGCCCGTATTTTTGCGTTTGCCAGCAGGATCAGCCAAGACTGAAGCGCGCAACATATTTTCTGGATTGAGGTAGGCGCGACGCACACCTTCGTTCACCATATCGGAAACGCTCATGGTTGCATCAGACCATTGAACGTTCATACCAATTTTGAGGAAGACAACGGCAATACCAGTGTCTTGGCACATTGGGCGATGGCCTTCAGCGCACATCCGGCTATTAGTCAAGATTTGGGCCAAGGCATCTTTAGCTGCAGCACCTTGTTCAAGTTCGTAAGCTCTACCCATGGCGCTAATAAAGTCCTTGGGGTGGTAGTAGGAGATGAACTGAAATGCATCTGCAACGCTTTGAATCAGGTCGTTTTGCTTGATATTTGTCATGATTTTCTGCTTAATTTGTCTGGTTCGGCCTATTTTAAGGGTTTGCCATAGAGCAAATCCGGGGTGTTTTCCCTTATCTTCTAAGGTCTTGAGGATCTAATCCCACCATTTTGCGACATTATGGCAAAAATAGATTATTGATTATTTAATTGAGGATAGTGAAGTATGGAAGCAATAAAGCAAGAAAGCCGCGTTTTTCACCCACCTGCAGACTTTGTAAAGGGTGCTGCTATTCCGGGTATGGATGCTTACAACAAGCTTTGTACGGAAGCTAATGCTGATTATGACGGCTTTTGGAGTCGTCTTGCTAAAGAGAATATTCACTGGAAAAAGTCTTTTACAAAAGTATTAGACGAATCCCAAGCACCTTTCTATAAATGGTTTGAAGACGGAACCACCAATGCCTCATACAACTGCTTGGATCGCCAAGTGGAAAATGGCTTGGGTGATAAAAAAGCCATTATTTTTGAAGCTGATGACGGCACAGTTACTAACGTTAGCTATAAAGATCTGCTCGAGCGCGTTTGCAAAATGGCAAACGCCTTGCGCAAAATGGGCATCAAGTCCGGTGACCGCGTCATTATTTATATGTCAATGTCGATTGAAGGCATTGTGGCGATGCAAGCTTGTGCTCGTATTGGTGCAATTCACTCAGTGGTGTTTGGTGGATTCTCAGCTAAGTCATTGCAAGAACGTATTGTTGACGTAGGCGCATGCGCAGTCATTACTGCTGATGAACAATTGCGTGGCGGCAAGGCTTTGCCACTTAAAGCGATTGTGGATGAGGCACTTGCGCTGGGCGGATGCGAAAAAATTAAAAACGTTATTGTCTACAAACGTACGGGTGGCAATATTCCGATGGTTGCGGGTCGTGACTCCTGGATGCATGAAGTGACGGCTAACGAGTCCACCACTTGTGAGCCAGAGTGGGTTAGCGCTGAGCATCCCTTATTCATTCTTTATACATCGGGTTCGACTGGTAAGCCAAAAGGCGTCCAACACTCCACTGGTGGATATCTCTTGTGGGCGATTCTCACAATGAAGTGGACTTTCGATATCAAGCCAGACGATGTGTTCTGGTGTACGGCAGATATCGGCTGGGTCACTGGTCACTCTTATATTACTTATGGCCCACTGGCAGTTGGTGCTACTGAGATTGTGTTTGAAGGCGTACCGACTTATCCTAATGCTGGTCGTTTCTGGCAGACGATCGAAAAGCATAGTGCAACTATTTTCTACACTGCACCAACAGCCATTCGTTCTTTGATTAAAGCATCAAGTAATGATGAGGCTGTGCATCCAAAGAGCTACAACTTATCTTCCTTACGTCTCTTGGGTTCTGTAGGCGAGCCAATTAATCCAGAGGCATGGATGTGGTACTACGAGAATGTGGGCGGCTCACGTTGCCCAATCACTGATACCTTCTGGCAAACTGAAACCGGTGGTCACATGATTTCACCATTGCCAGGTGCAACGCCAATGATTCCAGGCTCATGCACATTGCCACTGCCAGGCATTCAGGCAGCGATTGTGGACGAGGCGGGTGTAGATGTGCCAAATGGTCAAGGCGGTATTTTGGTTGTGAAGCGTCCATGGCCTTCTATGATTCGAAATATTTGGGGTGACCCAGATCGTTTTGTGAAGTCCTATTTCCCAGAAGAATTGGGTGGCACTTTGTATCTCGCTGGTGACGGTGCAATTCGGAATAAAGATACTGGTTACTTCACCATTACTGGTCGTATCGATGACGTCTTGAACGTTTCTGGTCACCGCATGGGAACGATGGAAATCGAATCTTGCTTAGTGGCCAATCCTTTAGTTGCTGAGGCGGCAGTGGTTGGTCGTCCAGATGAGCTGACTGGTGAGGCGATTTGCGTGTTTGTCGTTCTTAAAGGCGGCCGTCCCACTGGAGAGGAAGCTAAAAAGATTGCGACTGAATTGCGTAATTGGGTCGGCAAAGAAATCGGTCCTATTGCTAAGCCAAAAGATGTGCGCTTTGGTGATAACTTGCCCAAGACGCGTTCGGGTAAGATCATGCGCCGTCTCTTGCGCGTGATCGCTAAAGGCGAGGAGATCACTCAAGACACCTCTACCCTTGAGAATCCAGCGATTTTGGAGCAACTCAAAGAGGCTCTTTAAGCGCTTCTGAGGAAAACTCTTTCGGCAAACGTATAATCATTCCTTTCCGGAAGGGTGGATGAGCGGTTTAAGTCACACGCCTGGAAAGCGTGCGTAGGTTAATAGCCTACCGCGGGTTCGAATCCCGCCCCTTCCGCCATGTCAATAGGTATTGCAAGGGTTTGTAGAGATACAACGCCCTTGTTACCAAAAGCGTTACCAAAGCCATCCTTCGGGGTGGCTTTTCTTTGGGCGTTCGATTCAAGAGGCCCCCATTTCCAGAATTGGTTCCATCTAGCCCGCCCTTGTTCATTTATCAGTGCAAACGACTATGCATTTATATAATTTTATGGAATATTATTAATTTTCATAATTAAGTACAAAGTTCCCATGTGTCCTAATCGTTTATGTGTTGTAGCTGTTTTATTATCAGGGCTCCTCCTTGGTGGGTGTACAACGCCACTCCCTCCTCAGTCTCAAATGCAACGAGAATTAGAGGGTCATCAACTTCCGCATAAGCCTAATGCAGCAAACTCAGTGGTTTATGTTGTGCGGCCATCTTCAATGGGCACAGCTGTTAGATTTAATGTCTTTTTGGATGATCAAGATCCAGCATCAGAGATGGGATATAACCGAGGTGGGCAGTACATATATTTCTCAACAACCCCGGGCCCCCATAAAATATTCTCAGTAGCTGAAAATACCCCTGAGCTTGCTTTTGATATTAAGCCAGGTGAGGTGATTTATATTCAGCAAAAGGTTTACCCTGGAGTGATTATGGCTAGGAATGATCTCTCAATACTTCCTGCTACGGAAGGTCAGTGGCGAGTTAAGACTTTATCCCTTGGGACCATTATTAAAACCCAGAAATAACTGCAGATTAGGCCCCTCAGATGGGGTTTTTAGGCCTATCCGAACAACTATAATTAGTATTAATAATAATTCGGGTAAATATGAGCAATATCGCACTAGAGACTATGCAATGGCTCCTTCACGAGCGTCTTGGCATTGATAAAGATAAGGTCACATTAGACGCTTCCTTGGAGGATCTTGGGATCGACTCACTAATGCAAATTGAACTGCTTTTTGACTTTGAAGATAAGTACAAGGTCAAAATACCCGATATCACTGAAAAACCAACAACCATTGGTGAGTTGCTCGCAGTGATTGAACCATTTGTACCCAAGCCTTAATTAACTGAGATCTTCAAAGTGAAGAGACGGGTTGCTATCACAGGCGTTGGATTAATTGATCCACTAGGTATTTCTATCAGCAACTTTTTTGATCGCACCATTCGTGGTGAGTCGTCAATTCGCCATTACTCAACAACTGATATACCTGTGCCCATTTCCATTCCCGCTGTTCATTGTGAAAACTTTAACGGTGATGCGATATTGGGTAAGCCAAGAACTATCTCTATGGATAAGTTCGCGCAGATGGGTTTAGTTGCCGCATTTGAAGCATGGACTAACGCGGGGTTTAATATTAACGATAAGTCTCATAAGCCTGATATTGGGGTGTCATGGGGCACTGCTTTAGGTGGCACTCGAATTTATGAGCAAGGCTTGAAGGAGATGTGGCTTAACGATAGAGAGCGTTTGCCACCTTTGTCCGTTGTCATGGGAATGAATAACGCTTGCTCCTCTCATATTGCAATTCAATTGGGTCTCGGTAACTCATCTTTAAGTTATTCGGTTGCTTGCTCATCGGCATCGGCGGCCATTGGTGAAGCCTACAGAAGGATTCGTGATGGTGAAGCTAATGCAATGGTTGCTGGAGGATCTGATACGCCACTTATATATGGAGTAATACGTGCCTGGGATGGTATGCGAGTACTCTCTCCAGGTGATGAGAGAACATCTCCTAATGCCTGTCGCCCATTTGATAAAAGTCGTTCAGGTCTTGTATTGGGTGAGGGCGCTGCAGCGCTAATTCTTGAAGACTGGGAACATGCCGTTGCTAGAAATGCGCCAATCATTGCAGAGTTAGCGGGTTATGGGGCGAACTGCGATCATACAAATTTAGTCAAACCTGATTCGAATGGTCAGATTGCCGCTATTTCATTAGCTCTTAATGATTCTGGCGTTATCCCCGAGGATATTGGTTATATAAATGCTCACGGAACTGCAACAGTAGAAGGCGATCCTAGTGAGATAGAGGCGATTAGAAGAGTTTTCGGGGATCAAGCCAAGGATTTAGCGGTGAGCTCAACTAAATCGACGCATGGACACCTCATGGGGGCGTCAGGTGCCATAGAGGCTGTAATCTCAATTCTCTCCATTAAGAATGGAGTAGTTCCCCCTACAGCTAATCTGAGAGATGTTGATCCTGATTGCGAAGGGGTGCGTCATATTAAGGTTGGAGATAACAATAAATTAAATCTCAAAGCTGCAATATCAAACTCATTCGCCTTTGGTGGTAGTAATGCAGTTTTGGTATTTAAGTCTGTTCAATAGGTTGATGGCTCAATGAACTCGTCTACTAATTTTGGGGTTAAAGCTTGGTCAGCTTGGAGTTCATCCCTAAGAAGTCAAGAGGACTGGTTAGTGTGGGCTAAGAATCCCTTCGTGCCAAATGGTGAAGATAAGCCAAAGGTAGAGGGAATGCAGCCAATAAATCGAAGAAGATTGAAGCGTCTTGGCAGCATGGCTTTGGAGGCTGCATATAATTTGCCGGATATAAGATCCCCAATAATTTTTTGCAGCAAACTGGGTGAGTCTGAGAGATGCTATGAGTTACTTAAAGAGTTAGCTGAAACTGGAGCTCTGTCACCGCAGTCTTTTAGTTTGGCTGTCCATAACGCAATACCCAGTTTGTACACGATAGACAAGAAGATGAACTCAAATGTTCTCGCTATCTCTTCTGAAGCGGGGGTATTCTCAGCCATCATTGAAGCATTGGGATTGTTTGCTTGCGGCGAAAAGGTGGTTCGCATCATCGTTGCTGAAGAAGCCGTACCCAGTGAGTACAGACAGTATTGTGACTTTACCGATGAATCTTATGCGTATGCTATTGACCTTATTCCAGCGGGAGACGTATCACTCTCATTTTCTAGTGATGAGAAATCTATTCTAAATTCTACGGGGATGTCCACTAATCTCCAGGCTTTTCGATTCCTGCTAGCGGATGATCGTTTGTATGAGTGCACCATTGGTAAAACCTCTTGGGCATTAAAGAGAGAAGAGCTTTGAATCGCTACTGGCGTATTTTTGCAACTGGTCTTTCATTTGCCATATTTGGACTAGGTGGGGTATTACTTACTTGCACTTTAATACCTATTTTAGTCCTTACAAGTGACAACGAGAACCGAAGAAAATATGGAAAGAAATTACTCAAAAAATCATTTCAATCCTTTGTGTGGGGCATGCAATTTCTGGGCGTTATAAATGTACAAGCATCAAACTTGCACCACCTTAAATTAGGGGGGCGTTTAGTTTTGGCAAATCACCCTAGTTTGATCGATGCAGTTATATTGATTGCGCTAATCGAAAACCCTAATGGGATTATTAAGTCTAGCTTATTTAAAAACCCATGTATGTACGGCCTGGCGAAAATGGCTGGGTTAATTCGTAACGTTGAGGGGCCAGAGCTAATTAGAAAATGTATGGAATCTATAACCACAGGCGATAATTTGATAGTATTCCCTGAAGGAACTAGAACAAAGGTTTTGGGGGAGCTTGTCTTTAAGCAGGGGGCTGCATATATAGCAGTTAAAGGTGGTTTTGATATAACGCCAGTATTAATAGTTACCTCTGAACCATTTCTAAGAAAAGATGATATTTGGTATAAGGTTCCTTTGAATAAACCTTTAATCGCCATTTCGGTAATGGAGGAGATTAAGGTGGCAACAAAGGTTAGGGTAGGGAACGATCCTATCCTGGCGTCTGAAGAATTAACTGAGTACCTAGAAGAATATTATTTACACGAATTAAGAGAATATGAGCGATCTGGAATTAGAGATTAAGAAATTAATCATTAGCAGTTTAAATTTAGAAGACTATCAACCTGAGGACATCACCTCAGAGGAATCACTATTTGCTGATGGTCTTGGCTTGGATTCTATTGATGCATTGGAGCTAGGGGTTGCTCTTCAGAAAAAGTATGGACTTGAGCTTACGAGCGTAACAAAAACTGAAGGAAAGCATTTTTATTCCGTTGCCACTTTGGCTAAGTTTGTTGCTGAAAATAGAACAAAGTAAGCTTTTAATTTAAAAAATGGAATTCAATGGAATTTCTACTGGCAATTTTGCTGCCACTATCGATTTGGGTATTCAAGTTCTTCGGGATACCATTCTGGGTAGCCGGCATATTTCTTATCCCCCTCATTTTTCTTAAGAAAAATCCGTACTGGGGTAAGGCACTCGCACTGGTTGCTTTAGTTCTTGGCAGTGCTTCTTTATTGCTAAGAACCCCGGATTTTATCTACTTCTACCCAGTAATGGTGAATGCAGTTCTGCTGTCTATATTTGTTTCAAGCTTATATAGACCGCAGACTATCGTAGAGAAGATTGCTAGATTAAGAGACCCAAGATTCTCCGATCTAGATATTCCTTACGCAAGGAAAGTTACGCTTGCCTGGGCATTATTTTTTGCCATCAACGGCTGCGTAGCATTTGTAACTATTTTGATGGAAGATAAGTTTTATTGGTCTATATACAACGGTGCTATTTCATATGTGCTGATGGGGCTAATGTTTGCTGGAGAGTTTTATTGCCGCAAAAGGTATATAAAAAGTGCTTAGCTATAAATTATCTAATTTTCTATTAAATGGGCATGATGAGACACCCATAACAGATGACGGTATTACCTTTTCCGAACTAAAGGAAGATGTATCAAAAGCGAGGGTATCTATTAAATCGGTACCCAATGAGGAAATTGCTTTATTTCATTCTGATGCTTACATCTTTTTGGTTTGGTTGCTTGCTGCTTGGCAAGAGGGGCGAAAAGTCCTAGTTCCAGTTGATAAAAATATCGCCTTAAACCCTAGTTTTTCAGGTTGGCTCAAGGTTGGTGAGTTTGATGCACCAGATTTAACTGGGTGGGATGTTGGCCATGAAGTTGCCAATAGAGTATTTAGTGAAGTTGATTCTAATTTTGGGGCATTGGGAGTTTTTACCTCAGGATCAACCGGTGAGCCAGTACGAATTGATAAAACGATGCGCCAACTTGAGAATGAGGTAGATGCTCTAGAGTTCACTTTTGGTGAGAAGATCGAAAAAGACGTTGTGTTTTATAGGTCCGTGAGTCACCAGCATTTTTTCGGAATGCCTTTTGGTGTCTTTTGGGCAATATCTCGTGGCTCAATGTTATCAAGAGTTGCGATCAAAGGCGGACATGAGTGGAATACGTCAACTCCACAGGTATTAATAACTAGCCCATCCTTCCTAAAGAGTATTGCGGATACTACTTCACAACATAAAAATATTGGCTCTGGGATTCGGTCGATTTTTAGTGCTGGTGGAATACTTGAGGATTCGATTTTTTCGATAATCAATTCAATTACAAAAAATAGAGTAGTTGATGTATATGGCAGCTCTGAAACGGGGCATATTGCATGGAGGAGCTCCCCTGAAATGCCTTGGCAAGTACAGGAGGGAGTGGAGTTTAAGAGGCCAGTAGAAGACGTGCTGGAAATTAAATCTAAATTTTGCCCTAGTGATGAATGGTTCTCAACATCTGATTTGGCTCATCTAAGAGGGAATTCATTTGAAATACTCGGAAGAGCTGATCGAATTATCAAAATCGAAGGTACCAGGGTTTCCTTAAGTCAGCTTGTGGCGTCAATAAAGGAATCTAGCTTGGTGGAAGATTGCCTGATTAGTGATATAGAGAATGGGAGGAGGGCTCAATTAGGTGCAGTATTAAAGCTAAGCTCTTTAGGTCTTCAAACTCTTGAAGTTGATGGAAGATTGCGATTGATTAATAGCCTGAAGGAGTCGTTGCGGGGTAAAGTCAATGCAATTGCTATACCAAGAAGGTGGAGGTTTGTAGAGGAGTTCCCAGCAAATAGTCTGGGCAAAGTTTTAAAAGTAAATTTAGACGGTATATTTTCGGATGGATTAAAAACCCCCATCATCATAAGCCGTAAAGTTGAAGGGAATTCTGTTGAATTGGTTTTGGATATGCTCAAGAGTCTAGATTGCTTTAATGGACACTTTGATGATTTCCCGGTTGTCCCTGGCGTCGCGTTAATCGAATGGGCAATGAGAGCTGCAGAAGTTCATTTAGTCATAAATCATATCTTTTCTGGAATGTCTCAAATTAAATTTCAAAAATTTATCAAGCCAAATCAAATTATTCGCCTAAGGTTGGACTTAAATCCTGAATCGATGAATCTAAAATATAAATATCACAATGCCGACATTGTGTATTCCAGCGGCATTTTGAAGTTTAGGAATAAGTAAGAATGAAGCTTTGTATATTGATTCCCTACTACAACCATCCAGATGCTATTGGAGCGGTTGTTAATCAACTGCTTCCCTATGACACCAACATTCTGATTGTTGATGATGGGAGTAGTGCTGAGTCAAAGAAAGTTCTTACGCCTCTATTGCAAGAGCCCAGAGTTTTATTAGTGACCCGCATACTTAATGGCGGTAAGGGGGCTGCGGTAATTACTGGTATGCGAGAAGCTTTAGAGCTGGGGTATACACATGCCTTGCAGGTTGACGCGGATGGCCAGCATGATTTAACTAAGATTCCAGCGCTTATTAAACTATCAGAGCAATATCCAGGCAGTATTATTTCTGGGATGCCTGTTTACGACGAATCAGTGCCTACCAGTAGAAAGTTATGGAGATATGCGACACATATATTGGTGTGGATTCATACACTTTCCCTTGAGATCAAGGATTCAATGTGTGGATTCCGAATTTACCCTTTACATCAAACCTTAGGGGTTATAGATGCTCGTGAGCAATTCGGGCAGCGTATGGATTTTGATATTGAAATACTAGTAAGAGCGCATTGGGCTGATTTGCATACTATTCAGCTGCCTGTTGGAGTTAGCTATCCGCTTGATGGGGTCTCCCATTTCCAGCTCTTTAAGGATAATTTTTTAATTACTAACCTTCACATTAGATTGTTCTTTGGAATGCTAGTGAACTCACCAAAGTTAATGCTTAGAAGGGTTCTAGCTTGATTCACTGGGCAGACATAAATGAGGTCTCAGCCTCCTTTGGAATGAAAATCTTATTTCTTGTATATAGGGTTTTTGGAAGGCTGCCTGTATTAATTATTCTTTACCCCGTTATTTTGTGGTTTTTTGTGGTGAGCAAGGTTGCTAGAGAATCATCGCGAGATTATTTACGTAGACTTTATGTATTTAGCGGGGGCGCGTCTCCAGAGCCAACTTCATTAAATGTCTTTAGGCATTTATATGCATTTGGAGAGTGCATTCTAGATAAGCTGATTATCTGGAGCGGTCGAATTGATGACCTTGATTATTCATTAGAGGGTCTAGAGGAATTCCATTCTCACGCAGGCGAAGGGCTAGGTGCCGTTGTTGCTGTTTCTCATTTGGGAAACTTAGATTTTTGTAGGGCCATTGGACAGCTATATCCCGATATTAATTTGACTGTTCTTGTGCATACAAGTCATGCCGTCAAGTTCAATCAGCTTTTAAAGTCTATCAACCCTGAGAGCGCTCTAAATATTATTCAGGTATCAAAATTTTCGATGCATGATGCAATGCTGTTATCTGAAAAGATTCAAAAAGGTGGTTTGATAGCTATAGCAGGCGATCGAGTTCCTCTGTTATGGGGAAATACAATCCCTGTGAATTTCTTAGGCTCTACGGCTGACTTCCCTATAGGCGCATACATGCTGTCCAAAACTCTTGGTTGCCCTTTATTTTCACTTACGTCAATTAAGGTTGGGGGTAGTTACCAGCTATCTTGTCAGAAAATTGCTGAATTCGGCATTGGGGGGAAATCAGGATCGATTGAAGAGGCTGCCCAAGCTTTTGCCAATATATTAGAAGAGGGCTGCTTAAAGTCTCCCTTTCAATGGTTTAATTTCTATCCTTTTTGGCAGCGTCGTATCAATCATGAATAGCATTTTTAAAAGGTTAATAGCTCTTATTCTGTTTCTGATTGCTGGCTCTGTTTGCGCTAATTCGCTAGTAAGTCAAATAGAGGGCTTAGTTAGTTCAGCTCCTACTGTGCGTGGAAAGTTTACCCAAAGTAAAACTCTTTCAGGAGTGAGTAAAAAGCTAAACTCTGAGGGATTCTTTATCGTTGATAAAAGCAAGGGGATAGTCTGGATTACAGAGAAACCTATCTATCAAACTCTTAAAGTATCTGACACAGGTATACGTATAGGTAATAAGAGCGGTGTATTAATGAATTTGGAGGCTCGCAGCGAGCCATCAGTTAAGTACATTAACGAATTAGTGCTAGCTATTTTTTCTGGCGACATGAGTTCACTAGAGAAGTTATTCAACTACTCTGGTGATGCGACAGCCAAGGATTGGAATCTTGAATTGACGCCTAAAAATACAGCCTCACCTTTTTTTAAGAAGATTACGATTGTAGGCAGCTCTGCAATCAATCGTATTGGCTTCATTTCAAAAGATGGTGACTTAATTGAGATTATTTTTTCTGATGTGCGTTTAGCTCCAGTCTTGAGTAAAGATGAAATCCTTCAATTTCAGTAAGACCCTAGCGGTTCTTTTCCTATCTACGACCCTTGGGCTTGTTGTTTGGACGACTCTTAATATCCATGTTATTTCCAGTCGTCTAGATAACAATGTATTTTCGCTACTTCCGAAATCAGAACGAAATGTAGTGGCTGAAGAGTTTATTGACCGTGTGGCTAAAAAGGGCGAAAGATCACTGGTTGTATTGTTGAGTTCAGACAACCTTGAGACATCTTTAGAGGCGGAGAAAACATTTAAGTCCTTAATTAAGAGCCTAGATATCAAGAGCACACAGTCGTACGATGGTTATGCTGAATACGTATCTAAGCTTCTAGTTCATAAGTCTGGTTTAGTTACTTCGGAAGATATTTCGCTATTAGATAGTCAGCCAGCAGCTTTTTGGTTTGATAAATCAAATGCGATAGCATATTCGATGGGTAGCTCACCCATTCCTTGGAGGGATGATCCTTTCGGACTCTTAGGTGATTGGTTATACAGCCTTGGTGGCGTCACTAAGATCAGGCCTTATGGCGATAGTTTGGTTGTTGAGAGGGCGGGAATCTCGTACGTCGCTTTGCCCATGGAGATTGGTACCACTGTGGAATCATTGTCTACCCAGGTCGTTCTTGCTGATGCAATTAATGCGGCTATTGGAGAGACCAAGCTTAAGCATCAAGGGGTAGAAATTATTAAGACGGGGGTTATTTTCTTTGTCTCCGATACTTCAAATTCAATCCAAAGCGATATTTCTTTAATCGGATTAATTTCCGGCATCTCTGCATTGCTTCTGGTGATTTTTATCTTTAGAAGTCTTTATGCGGTTGCAATTGTGCTACTGACAGTAGCAATTGGATTTCTGTACGCTTTACTTGCATGTTTTTTTATCTTCCCCAAAGTCTACATCTTGACCCTTGCATTCGGTACAAGTTTGATAGGAATGTCAGTTGACTATTGCTTGTATTGGCTTACTGCTTCGATAGACGATATTAAAAGTCCGCTTGAGAGAAGGCGATATTTACTACCTGGAATGTTCTTGGCTTTAATTACAACGGCAATGGGTTACTTTTTGATGGCAATTACACCATTTCCAGTGTTATCCCAGATGGCAGTTTTTTCTATAGCTGGCATATCAGCCGCTTGGTTGACTGTAGTTTTGACTTTTCCGCACATTAATAAACTAAGTTTTAGTGCAAATAGCTCCTTGAAGTGGGTTAATTACATTCAACCTATAAAGTATCCAATTTCAGCTGCTGCTCGAAAAGTGATGATTGCTGCAATGATTCTGCTATCCCTTTATGGCATTCTTTCTTTCCGCTCCAATGACAATATTAGGTCATTAGCAAGTTTTGATAAAGAATTGATAGCTCAGCAAATAAAAACTTCAGAGATTCTCAATTTACCAAGCCCATCTCAATTTTTTATTGTTAGCGGCTCTACCGAGGAGGAGGTTCTCTCTAGAGCTGAGGAGCTCACCAACAAGCTAGATAAATTGGTTTCTGAAGGTGTGATTAGTGGGTATCAGTCGATAACTAGGTTTATCCCATCAATGGCCACGCAAACAATAGCAAGTAAGGCATATTCATCCCAAGGCAAGGAAAATGCCACAAAGCAGATTGCCAAAGAATTCGGTATGAGTGCAGCCTGGGTGCAAAGTCAAAGTCAAGTAAATAAGCCGCTAACAGTTGATGAGATAAAAGAAATCCCCTTTTATGAAAAGTTCTTATATCTTTGGTTCACATCTGATTCTTCGTCAATTAAATCAACTGCTGTCTTATTAACTGGGGTTAATGGTTCGGATGCGTTTATTAAACTTTCTCAATTGGCGGGTACGTATATTTCTTGGATTGATAAACCGCAAGAGATTTCAGATGTATTTTCAAGATACAGAACATTCTTTTCCTATGTGATTGCAATAGGTTACTTACTAACATTTGTGGCAATTTATATAAAGTACAGGAGGAGCGCCTGGAGAGCTGTTTTACCGCCGATTCTTGCGACTTGCATGACTTTAGCCATCCTGAGTCTAGCTGGCGAAACCGTTACCTTAATGACGGTTATTGCATTTGCTTTGCTTCTTGGTATTGGTACTGATTATGGAATTTTCTTACTCCAGTACCCTGCCGATAAGAGAGTGCTGCTATCCATATCAATAGCAGCCTTGATGACATTAATTTCCTTTGGCAGCCTTTCTTTGAGTTCCGTTCCGGCAATACATAGTTTTGGTATTGCACTACTTTTTGGAGTTCTACTATCCTGGCTGCTAACTCTGTTTTTTGCCAAAAAAGTTAATATAGATGAGGAATAATTTAATTATTCGTTTGCTGGGAATGATAATCGTTGCTCTTGGATTGAGCTCATGCTCCACTGTATTTCTAAATGACTCTGGTAGTACTAGTCTTAATGCATTGGGTGAGCCACGTGTTCTTGAGATGCAAATGCATTTAACAAGGGGGTCTGATTCCTACACAATGGATCTTGTAGTTGAGGTGACCAAACAGGGCTTAACAGTCATTGGATCCTCATTTGGTGTTCGGCGCTTTACGCTTTCATATAACGGTGACGTTATTGCTGAGGGCATTGGGACTGGGTTGCCATTCTATGTTCCAAATAAACTGATTGTGGATGACGTTATCTTAGCCCTATCGTCAAGGCGTGCTTTGGAGGGTAGATTGCCTAAAAATTGCAAGCTAGTAAGAGTTGGTGAGGTTGGGAAGATATACTGTGACGAGAAGCTCTTGGTGAATGTTGAGTACCAAAAGACTGCTGATAAAAATGAACTTGTTTTGGTAGAGAGATTTCAACCGGAATACAAAGTTAATTTCGTTATAAGTGAAGTTAAGTGACTATTTATATTAATAATTATTCGATTGTTAGCCCGCTAGGTTATGGGGTTGCTGAGACCCGTACGAACCTTTTTTCTGGCGTTAGTCCAGGAATGATAAAAACAGAAAAATATAGCCCCGGAAGATCGCTTTCCTTGGGATTAGTTAATGATCATTTGCCTGATCTAAGTTTGGCACCTATAAAACATCGCTCAAGAAATAACCAATTACTCTTGGCCGTCTTTCAAGGCCTTGAAGATAGCTTTTATTCTCTCTCTAGTCATGTTGATAAAAGTCGTATAGCTATTGTTATTGGCTCTAGCACCTCAGGTATATCTGGCGAAGAGGATGCCTTCCCTTATTTGTTGTCAAATAATAAATTTCCAGAGTCATTTGATTTATCTCAGCGACTATTTTGTTCGCCTGCTAATTTTCTTGCTGATAGATTGGGTATCACTGGGATTGTGCATGGAATATCAACGGCATGTACATCAAGCTCTAAAGCAATTATCAGCGGCGCAAGGCTCTTAAAGTCAGGCATGGTGGATTTGGTGATAGTCGGCGGCGTAGATACACTATGCAAGTTTACTGTTGCTGGATTTACTGCAATTGAGTCTGTATCTGCCGATCGCTGCAACCCCTTGTCCCTCAATAGATCTGGAATCAATATTGGAGAGGGTGGCGCATTGTTTTTAATGAGTCTTCAGCCTGGAAATATTTCCCTATCTGGATGGGGAGAGAGTTCTGATGGCTATCACATCTCAGCACCAGACCCCAGTGGAGTGGGTGCAGCATTGGCGGTGAATGATGCTCTCAAGATGTCTGCTAAAAGAATTGATCAGGTTGAATACATAAACTTACATGGTACGGCTACAAGACATAACGATGCAATGGAGTCGCAACTTGTTAGTAAATTAGGATTTGAATGTCCAGTTAGTTCCACTAAGCCGCTCACCGGGCACACGCTCGGAGCTGCTGGCGCAATTGAGGCTGTGATTTCTTGTCTTGCAATTGAGGGCGATGGGCGGCTGCCTCCTCATTTGTGGGATAAGGCGCAAGATCCTGAGTTGCCAAAATTAAATATTAGCACTCAGCTGGAAAGCGCCCCCAAAGTGGTCATGACTAATAATTTTGCATTTGGCGGAAATAATACTTCTCTAATATTGGAGAGCGTATGAACTCTGAACTGATTGGGTCGCTACCTCACGCCTCATCAATGCTTCTGCTTGATAGACTAATTTCGAGTAATGATTGCTCTGTTGTTGTTGAAGCAACGATTAAAAATGATTATCCTTTTTCTAATGGCGGCGCTGGCTCTTGGATTGGTCTTGAATTGATGGCTCAATCAGCAGCAGTGATGTCTAGGCTTAGCAATTCTGAGAAGTCAGCAAAGCCTTCCCTGGGGTTTTTGTTGGGAAGCAGAAGCTTTATTGCACATGTCCCAGAATTTACTCCTGGCCAAAAGGTCACGATAGAAGTTCAAATTGATCTCGAGTCTCTAGCGCACCCTACCATTTCTGCTTCAGGCACGATAAAGGACGATTCTGGGCGTCTAATCTGCGAGGGAACTCTCACGCTACTGGAGCCTAATGATGATGCTTTATATTTGCCTAAATGAAACTGAATAAAACTGTTCTTATTACTGGCGCCAGCAAAGGTATTGGCAAGGCTATTGCCTTCAAGTTGGCAGCTGAAGGTTATGACCTAGCGCTTCACTGTAAGTCTAGCATTGGCGAATTGAAATCATTGGCTGACTCGCTTCAAAAAGAATTCAATACAGACTCATATCTTTTGCAGTTTGATGTTTCAGATAGGCTGGCATCTAAGGATTCCTTAGAGGATTATTTAGATAAAGCTGGAGCGCCCTATGGCATTGTTTGTAATGCAGGCATTACTGCTGATAATGCATTTCCTGCGATGCTAGGGGAAGAATGGGATGGAGTAATCGCAACTAATCTAGGATCTTTCTATAACGTTCTACACCCTTTGGTCATGCCTATGGTGGTAACAAGAAAGCCAGGAAGAATCATCACCATGTCTTCGGTTTCTGGAATGATTGGTAATCGTGGACAGGCTAATTACAGCGCTTCAAAGGCTGGGATCATTGGCGCCACTAAATCATTGGCTATTGAGTTAGCAAAACGTAACATCACAGTCAATTGTGTTGCCCCTGGGTTGATTGACACCGATATGATTTCATCTGAAGTGGCTGAAGCGACCTTAAAAGCTATACCGGCTCAGAGAATGGGTAAACCTGAGGAGGTTGCAGCAACCGTTTCATTTCTTATGAGCGATGATGCAGCGTACATCACAAGGCAGGTCATATCGGTTAATGGTGGAATGATTTAAACGTTTTGAAGGCGCCGTTTATATCGATGCATTAAGTATTCAACGAATTAAAAAATATCTCGCAAAGACAGCCTCAAATTTTTTATACAAGATATTCTGACACTATGTACTTAGCCATAATAGATTCTGACAGCCCTGCCAGAACCGAGTTAATACTCAAGCAGTAGAAATTATTTCTTAGTATCTTTTTGGATGTCTTGGAGGACTTTTTTCCCGTATGCAGAATCAATTGGGCCCGAGCATTTGAAATCAAGATCAATTATTGATGAGTCTTTGGAGGAAGGATCAGCCCTTTGATCTTCTTTGACAACGACCATACCCTCATTGCTTTGAATAACACAGAATTTTTGAGCATGCTGATATGCTCTTAATTTGACTTTATCTGCGCCACCGCGAGATACGTTAATCGTATATAAACCATTGCTAATTGGCTTTACTCCAGTAGTGGTAGCGCAGGCAGAAAGAATTAAGCCTGCTGAGACTATTGAAATAATTTTAGGTGTGGATAGATTCATTTTGACCCCCTTGAGAGCTACTTTTACGTTTACCTACTCTTTGGTAAGTGGTCAGTTCATTGTATGTTAGATTTCTCTTAATTTTTATATATAAATTTTGCAGACTATGATTCTTCTAACTGGCGCCACAGGCTACATAGGCTCATATATCTGGATAGAGCTATTAAAAGGGTCCCATGAAGTAGTCGGTATTGATAATCTCTCCAATTCAAGTGCTTCATCTTTGGGTGCAATTGCAGTAATTTCTGGGACAACTCCAAATTTTATTGAGGGTGATATTCGAGATAAAGAGTTTCTGGATCAAATTTTTGATGAATACTCATTCACGCATGTTATCCATCTTGCAGGTTTGAAGGGCATTCATGAGTCTCTGGTTAAGAAAGAAGAATATTTTGATGTCAATGTTAAGGGTACAGATAATTTGCTTCAGACAATGAAATCTTATAACTGCTTGAAGGTTATATTTAGCTCTTCTGCTGCTGTGTATGGTGACTGCACATCGTCTCCAATAAAAGAAGTAGATACCCTTAATCCATCTAACTATTATGGTGAAACAAAGCTTGAGGGAGAGCGGATACTTGCCAAAGCATTTAATGGCCCACCCATTATTAGCTCTATAAGTTTGCGATATTTTAATGTCGCCGGAAGACATCCCTCCAGAAAACTTCCTGGCTATTCAGGGTCAAATACGCATTCCCTGTTCTCAGAAATTGAATCTGTAATAACGGGCAAGAGTGAATCTCTAAAAGTATTTGGCAATGATTGGGGTACATCTGATGGAACTTGTATAAGAGACTATCTACATATAACCGATCTGGTAAAGGGACATCTAGATGCTCTAAAGTTATTAGATGACCTTGAGAAATGTTTAGCTTTGAATCTTGGGCTTGGGGTAGGTCAAAGTGTTTATGGTGTCATATCTATGTGTGAGCACATTACCGGTAAGTTAATCTCCAGGCAAGTGGTCCCAAGAAGGCCTGGGGATGTAGGGGTAAGTATCGCCAACACACATTTAGCGGCCCAGCTGATTGGATGGAGACCAGAAAAAACGTTAGCAGATATGTGTTCGGATTTTTTGCTGTGAAATCTAGTGCGGAGGAATGCTCCGCCTAGCGTGACCAATCTTATTGGCTCTCAGAGCTATCTCCCAATTGTTACCAAAATAATTACCAACAGCTAATCTAGGCATCCTTAGCCATAAATTGAAATTAGATAGGGCGACAGGGTGACCCCGCCTTGTTTAAATATCGATCCCCCATTTTTCTAGGTTGGCCTTACCACCCATACCGAGCCCCTAAGAAGGCAAGTTCGGATAATTTTTTCTAAAAATTAGTCAAATACGCCTAGTTGTTCGCAGATTCGCTCAGTGGATTCTTTGGATAAAAACGCCCCTTCCGCCAAGTAGCATCGAAACCACCTTTGGGTGGTTTTTCTTTTTCAAGTTCCCGTAAGATATCAATCAGGAATTGATCGATCCACATCAACACGGAGACACTATGATTTTTGCAATCTTATTAATGGATCGCCCAGGTACTTCTGAATTACGCATGCAAATAAGACCGGAGCACCGCGCCTATCTTGCGAAGCAGGCTGAGCGGATGGCCTTTGCTGGGCCACTCAGTTCTGAGGATGGAAAAACGATTGTAGGCAGCTTGTTAGGAATGGATTTTCCAAGTAGGGCAGATGTCGATACTTGGCTAGAAGACGAGCCATTTACTAAAGCAGGTGTTTATGAAAAACCCATCATCCACGTGTTTAATAATATGTGGGAGCAGAAGGTTGGATTTCCGCCAGCCTAATAAAGCCTTTAGTTAAGCAGGGATGTTACTTTTGATATATCATCTGATGATATATTAGGAGGGATGCAAAAACGTGGGATTACTACTCTTTTAGATCTTCATCAAGAGCTTATAGACCAGGATGATGGTTACTGGGTGAAGATTGAGGCTTGGGAAGTGCAGGTGAGTGAAGCAGTCCCACACGGGGTGCGGTATTCATTAACCTTACATAACCCAAGGGGTTTGAGAATTCTGGGCTATGACAATGCTCATGCTGTAAAGAAGAGATCGGGTTTCTCTGGCAGAAAGCTAGCATACGATCATAAGCATCGCAACGCCAAGGATTCAGATATTCATTATGAGTTCAGGGATGCACACCAACTCTTAAGTGATTTTTTTGCGGATGTTGATAGGGTCTTAAAAACGGATAAAGAAATATGAAAGTAATCAAAATAGGGATTGCATCCCAAAAGGATATTCGAGCCCGCATTTTAGCTATTGCTAAAGGTGATTTGAAGCCGAAGGCAAGCGATCCAAAGATATGGTTTACCTCCATGCGTTCTTTGGCGCAAGTCTTAAGTGATGAAAACAGAGCTTTATTGCACGTAATTAGAGCATCGAAGCCAGTGTCAATTTCTGAGTTGGCAGAACTTACCGGAAGAAAGCAAGGGAACTTATCTCGCACATTAAAAACAATGTCGAATTATGGTTTAGTTAAAATGCTACAGGAGGCTAAGGCCCTAAGGCCTATCGCTTGTGGTGATCGCTACGAGATAACACTTCACTAGCTTAAATCGGTTTGATTTGTAGCTTCTTAAACTTCACTACGCCACCTGCTGATTGAAGGGCAATTAGGCCTTCGGCAAATTTACTATCTTGTCCGTTAGCGACAGTTACGACACCATTCATAACCACTTTGAAATTGGATCCATTGGCTGTGATTTCCATCGTATTCCAACGGCCACCTGCTTTGGGAACCGGATCGACTTTAGCAATATCCACAATCGCCCCAGTTGCATAAGCCTGCTCCGGGCGCGTATCCCAAATATTAATTTCATAGGCACTAGCAGTCGATACTTTGCTTGGGTCTTGGCAGCGAATAAAGATGCCACTATTGGTGTTGGACTCAACCCAAAATTCTGCTTTGATAATGAAATTTTTATATTTCTTGCTGCTGACTAAAAATCCAGATGGCGAATTTCCCACAATGAGACCATTACCGATAGTCCAGCTAGCAGTGCCAATGATGTTCCAGCCATCTAAACTAACGCCATCAATCAGGTCTACAAAACCATCTGCATTTTGAGCTATGGCCCAATTCCCACAGAAGAGGGTAGATACACAAATGGCAAGTGTTGCTAGGTATTGATTTAAGCGTTTCATGAAATCTCCCGGCCGTATATTGAATATTGCTGATATTTGCTCAATTACACAAGTCGAGACTTCCCTTAACTTGCGCTCAATAATCCAGTAGACTTCAGGTATGAATTTAAGAAAACTACCAATCCTCGTTTCAGCCACCATGATTGCTATGCTCTCTGGCTGTGGCTCTATCGAATCTGCGGCTCAAGATGACTGTACTTCGATTGGCTGGCAGATTGGTAGTAAAGGCTATGAAGACTGCTTTAGGGCCCGCGTATATGAGCGTAAGTTGGATTACTCGAATCCTCCTGGCGACAAGCCTTCCCCATCCCTCATATAGACTAGGGTAAACCCTTAATTCATTCCCTTGAGCGCCGTCAAGGACATAGAGGGTGAAATAACCCAAAATCTAGCGATTATTTGCATATCTAGTAGGGCAAGTTCACTCTCGCTTCGCTTTAGGATGCTCAATGACTTAAAGCAATGTCAGTATAAAAATTAAAGACTACACACTATGAATCACCCGAAGCCTACCAAGGAAGTCAAAGCAGTTGCGCTTGCTACTGCAGATGATTTGAGGGAGACCATTCGTCGTAAGAGCAAACTCAAAGGTCGTCAAGCTGATGATGCTTCATTAGCAGAAGTACGACGACTCATTGGTGATGCGGCAGATCGTCGTGACTTGTTAATTGAAAATCTCCACAAGCTTAATGATGAGTATCGTGCTTTGCACGATCGTCATTTAGTAGCTCTGGCAAAAGAAATGAACTTGCCGATGGCTGAAGTGTATGAAGTGGCTACTTTTTATCACCACTTTGAAGTAGTGCGTGGTAATGATACCGTTGCTGATATTACTATCCGTGTTTGTGATGGCATTGCTTGTGAGTTGGCTGGTGCACAAAATCTATTAGCTAAATTGCCTACGATCTTAGGTAATCCCAAGGTCAAAGTCATTGCAGCTCCTTGTGTTGGCCGCTGTGAGCAAGCTCCTGTAGCAGTAGTGCATCAATATCCCGTCCTTTTTGCAACGACAGATAAAGTGCAAGCGGCAGTGAAGAATAATTTAACTACCCAGCCCATGGCAAAAGATGATGCTACTTTTGAGCCAGCAGCTTTAGTAGAGCAAGGCGTTTCTCCGCAGGGTGAGAATCAAACAGTATCTCCTGATTATGTTGGGTATGAATCCTATCGCGCTCAAGGTGGATATACTCTTGCAAAAGAAATTATCGATGGTAAGCGTGATGCTGAAAGTATTATCAAAGTGATGGAAAGTTCAGGCTTGCGTGGTCTTGGCGGCGCAGGTTTCCCAGCGGGACGCAAGTGGCGCATTGTGAAAGATCAAGTAGCGCCCAAACTCATGGCCGTGAATATTGATGAAGGTGAGCCAGGAACTTTTAAAGATCGCACATATTTAGAGCGTGATCCCCATCGCTTCTTAGAGGGCTTACTCATTGCGGCAAGTGTAGTAGGTATTGATGCCTGCTATATCTATTTACGTGATGAGTACCATGGTTGCCGTGAACTGCTCGAAGCCGAATTAGCTAAGCTCATAGCAAATCCCCCATTTAAGTTGCCGATGATTGAATTGCGTCGTGGTGCTGGCGCCTATATTTGCGGTGAAGAATCCGCCATGATTGAAAGCATCGAAGGTAAACGTGGTGAGCCACGGATGCGTCCTCCTTATATTGCCCAGGTTGGTTTATTTGGTCGCCCAACACTAGAGCACAACTTTGAGACTCTGTATTGGGTGCGCGATATTGTGCAGCGTGGACCAGAGTGGTTTAGCTCCTACGGTAGGCATGATCGTAAAGGTCTGCGCAGCTTTAGCGTGAGTGGCCGCGTGAAAATGCCTGGCGTGAAGTTGGCACCAGCGGGGATTACTATTCAAGAGTTAATTGATGAGTACTGCGATGGCATGCAAGATGGCCATCAGTTCTATGGTTATCTACCGGGCGGTGCATCGGGTGGTATTTTGCCTGCCACTATGAATGACATCCCATTAGACTTTGATACTTTGCAACCCTATGGATGCTTTATCGGCTCAGCAGCAGTGATGGTATTTAGTGATAAAGATAAGGCGCGCGATATGGCGCTCAATGTGATGCACTTCTTTGAACATGAGAGCTGTGGTCAATGTACGCCATGTCGTGTTGGTACAGGTAAGGCTGCCAAATTGATGCAAGCCAAATCTTGGGATCAAGATACCTTAGAAGACTTAGCAACTGTCATGATCGATGCCTCCATTTGCGGATTAGGTCAGGCAGCACCCAATCCGATCCGTTGTATTGCTAAATATTTCCCGAACGAAATAGCCTAATATGAACGCACCAACTAATCCAAAAGAACTCGAATTAGCAACCGTAGAGTTCAAGCTAGACGGCAAGACAATCGTTTCCTATGAAGGCGAAACCATTCTCAAGGCTGCTAAACGCCACGGTATTGATATTCCCCATTTGTGTTTTAAAGAGGGTTATCGTCCTGACGGTAATTGCCGTGCATGCGTAGTAGAAATTAATGGTGAACGTACATTAGCTCCGAGCTGCTGCAGAAGTGCCACCCCAGGTATGGAAGTTAAAGCCAATAGCGAGCGTGCTGTAAAGAGTCAGAAGCTAGTTCTAGAAATGCTCCTTTCTGATATGCCCGATGAAGGCTTTAAGTGGGTAGGCGATAGCAAAGCAGAAGAGCAGCAAAATCAACATGGTGAGCTCAGTACGTGGGCAACTCGGATGGACGTCACAGTGCGCCCTGAACTCAAGGCATTGCGTCGCGAGAAGATTGCTCATGATATTTCTCACCCAGCAATGGCGGTCAACTTAGACGCTTGTATTCAGTGCAACCGTTGTGTACGCGCTTGTCGCGAAGAGCAAGTCAATGATGTGATCGGCTACGCAATGCGTGGCTCTCATAGCGAAATTGTCTTTGATCTAAATGACCCAATGGGTGATAGCACCTGCGTTGCCTGTGGCGAGTGTGTGCAAGCCTGCCCAACAGGTGCATTGATGCCTAAGGGATTGATAGGTTCGCAAATGGTTGATCGTAAAGTAGATTCTGTTTGCCCATTCTGCGGAGTAGGTTGTCAGATTACCTATAACGTCAAAGATGAAAAGATTGTGAGTGTAGAAGGTCGAGATGGCCCCGCTAATCACAATCGTCTCTGTGTTAAAGGCCGCTTTGGTATGGATTACATCCACAACCCACAGCGCCTCACTAAGCCATTAATTCGTAAGGCTGGCGTTCCAAAGGATGAGACTGCAGGCCAAAATCCTCAGGATTGGTCCAACATCTTCCGTGAAGCTACTTGGGAAGAAGCTTTGGAAGTCGCTGGTGGAGGCCTGAAAAAACTCAAAGACAAACATGGCTTAAAAGTATTAGCTGGCTTTGGTTCTGCTAAGGGCAGTAACGAAGAGGCCTACTTATTTCAAAAGCTGGTGCGTACTGGTTTTGGTAGCAATAACGTCGACCATTGCACGCGTCTTTGCCATGCCTCATCTGTTGCTGCATTGCTCGAGGGTGTTGGTTCTGGTGCGGTAAGTAATCAAGTGAATGATGTTGAGCATTCGAGCATGATTTTCTTAATTGGATCAAATCCGACTGCTAACCACCCAGTAGCAGCAACCTGGTTTAAGAATGCTGCTAAACGTGGAGCGAAGATTGTTTTATGCGATCCACGCATGACTGACATCAGTAAGCATGCTTGGCGGACGATGCAGTTCAAGCCTGATACCGATGTTGCGATGCTTAATGCCATGATCTATACGATCATTGAAGAAGGTTTAGCTGATCAAGAGTTCATCAAGAACCGTGCCAATAACTTTGAAGCTTTAAAAGAAAATATCAAGGGCTACAGTCCTGAAGCCATGGCACCGATCTGCGGTATTCCAGCAGAGACTTTACGTGAAGTGGCTAGAGAGTTTGCTACAACTAAGTCAGCAATGATTTTGTGGGGCATGGGCATTAGCCAACACGTTCATGGCACTGATAACGCCCGTTGCTTAATTGCGCTTGTTAGTATTACAGGACAAATTGGTAAACCAGGCTCTGGTTTACATCCATTGCGTGGTCAAAACAATGTGCAAGGCGCTAGTGATGCTGGTTTGATTCCGATGATGTTCCCGAACTACCAGCGGGTTGATAACCCGGCAGCACATGCTTGGTTTGAAAAGTTCTGGGGTACACCGCTGGATAAAAAGCCGGGCTACACCGTCGTTGAAATCATGCATAAGATCACAGCGCCTGATAGTGATCCCGATAAGATTCGTGGCATGTATATCGAAGGTGAAAACCCAGCGATGAGCGATCCCGATTTAAACCATGCGCGTCATGCATTGGCATCTTTAGAGCATTTGGTTGTACAAGACATCTTTATGACAGAGACAGCTTTACTTGCAGACGTTGTTTTGCCAGCAAGTGCTTGGCCAGAGAAGGTGGGTAC
>CAIUOP010000053.1 GCA_903900805.1 uncultured beta proteobacterium
CAAAGCAGCAACCCAAATCACGCCAGGAGCAATTTTCCTTAACAAGGCAGTATCAGCTCCGATACCAAGGGGAAATAAGCTAGTTACCACTACGAAGAAAAACAATGCAGTAAGTACCTCACTCTTGCGACGCATGACCAAGAGTAAATCTCGATGGATGATGGCAAGCAAGGCTCTCATAGCTCTAGCACCTGCACATTCGGAATGCTAACCTCTTGATGACTGGTAAATACTATAAGACCGTTAGCAGCAAGATGTTCAATCATTAAATTCTGTAACTCATGAACTGCCTGAATATCTAAAGCATTAAAGGGCTCATCCAAAATCCAGAGTTTAGCCTTGCGCGTTAACATGCGCGCCATTAAAACACGTCGCTTTTGTCCTGCAGACAAGCAATTCACGGGTAAATTTTCGCGGCCACGCAAACCAAAACGCCACAAACTAGCCAAGGCTTGTTCTTGGGAAAGAGCGACATCATCGAGAGCGGCATACATTTGTATATTTTCTAAAGCAGTGAGATCTTCTTTTAAAGCATCTCGATGTCCTAGAAATAAAAGCTCGCGGTGATAGGCAATCGGATCAAGAGCAATAGATTGCTTATCCCAAAGCACTTCGCCAGACTCTGGTTTTGATATGCCCGTTAAGAGACGCAATAGACTAGTTTTACCAACTCCATTTTCACCACGAACATGTAAACAGTTTCCAGCGCTAATACGCAAATTGAGGCCAGAAAATAGCTCTCTTTCACCGCGGACACAGCAAAGTCCATGGGCTTCAAGCACCAAGGCGGGGTTACTAGAGGTCGTGGAAGGGTTGGCTGTCATGTGAGGCTGTGGCTTGAATCAAACCACCGCATGCATTGTCCAAGAGCCCATCAGGGCTGTCAAACAAGCAGAAATGGATTTTTGGGAATAATCCCTTTTAATTCAGATGCTTAGAAGATTATAAGCGAGTCTCGAGGCAAATATAAACCGCGCAGCTAGGTACCGCTTAAGGAAAAGACATTATGACTTTAGGGGTTATAAGAAGCCAGGATTGAATATTGCGAATTTCCTCGAGCTGCAAGGGCTAAGGAATCATGATAATAGCGCCAGAGACCTTTCTGCCTTCAGCTGCGCGATGGGCATCAGCAGCTTGCTCCAAAGGAAACTTAGCGCCAATTTGCACCTTAACGTAACCTTTAGCAATCGCATCAAACACAGCCTTTGCATTCTCTTGTAGCAATGCATGCGTAGCATTATGCGGAAATACAGAAGGTCTTGTTAAAAACAGGCAGCCCTTCTTATTTAAAATCTCTGGCTGAATTTCAGGGGCAGGGCCTGAGGCAGCGCCAAATAAAGCTAAGGTTCCAAAAGGTGCAACGCAGTCTAATGAACCCATGAAGGTTGTTTTAGCAACAGAGTCATAAACCACATTCGCCTTTTTCCCACTGGTTGCTTTCAAGAATTCTTCAACCCAATTTGGCTGCGAGTAATCGACTACGGCATCACATCCAGCGGCTTTAGCTACAGCTACTTTAGCTTGTGAGCCAACGCTACCAACAACAAAGGCACCAAGTGCTTTTGCCCAGCCAGCCAAAATTTGGCCAACACCACCAGCAGCGGCATGTACTAAAACAATATCACCCGCTTTTACTTTGTAGGTTTTTTGAATGAGGTACTGAGCAGTCATTGCTTTAAAGAAGACTGCTGCTGCAACTTCATCAGAAACATTATTTGGCACTGGCACTAACTTATCAGCAGCCACATTACGAGCACTAGCATATGCGCCGATACCGGCATTCATATACATCACCCGATCGCCC
>CAIUOP010000054.1 GCA_903900805.1 uncultured beta proteobacterium
AACTTTCTCATTCGCCACCACTTTTTTGGAAATATCCTCCAAAGATTCTGCCAAACCTGACCAACTACATATTTTCATTTTTGTGTGAAGCAAGTCACCAGATACCCAATTAATATCGGACTTTAGAGTTAGCGCTTTATCGTAGTGAGCAATAGCCTCGTAATAACGTTTAAGTTCATGCAGTGTATTGCCTTTATTGGACCAAGCATCATGATCGTCAGGTTTTAAACTAAGCGCTTTATCGTAGTGAGCTATAGCGTCGTCAAAGCGTTTAAGCGCTCGTAATGTATTACCCTTATTGCACCAAGCTTGAGCATAAGTAGATTCAAGACTTAAGGCTATATCGAAATAGGAAATGGCCTCCTCAAAACGATTGATCTCATGGAGGGCGCTCGCACAATTAACTAGTGCAGCAATATCATTTGGCGAAATTGCAAGTGCTTCATAAAAATTTTTATAAGCACTTTGATAGTTGCCCTGCGTGATGTAAAGGCATCCCAAATTGTATGGAATTTGCACTTCATTTTTGACAGATATCTTTAAGCACTCAAATATTTCCAATGCATCTTTTACTCTTCCATTCTCTGCATAATTAATCGCAATTTCAAAAATAGTATTGGCACTATTGATATCGTTTTGCAGAAGCCCTTTTAGGATTAAATCGGCACCATCAAAATTTCCGCTCTGGAATGCTTGGATGGCTTGTTGAAGCATTAATTGAAGTTGGGGATTCATAGATTCATTTTATAGCGACAACACATATTCTTAAGACAAGGTCAAAATTTAACATTAATACAAAAAATACCTAGTCGGCCATGCAAAACAGTGTGCGAAGTTGGGTGGGGTCGGTTTCTAGAGAATCCCAAAGGGGTGCCCCTCTTTTATCTAGCATGTGGATGAAATGCGTCCTACTGAACCACTATGAACATTGGATTGCCTCAACTAGTGTGAGGATGGATTCGGTCTTGTACGACTCTTATGCTATTCTTTTTTCTGGCCTATTGACGTCCTTATTGGCCTAACTTTTAAACCGACTGGTTTAGGTTTAAGTTGTTTTATTTTTTCTAAGTTCGTTGTTTTTATTGGGTTTCTCACCGCAGTCCAAGTCGCCCTCCTCACAATCTACGATATGTGCAAAGCAGTAGATAGAGGGATGATGATAGGTGATGTGAAGCTACTTCAAAAGAGTGGTGGTAAGTCTGGGGAATGGAAGGTTGTATAAATTTAACCGCCCTAAGGCGGTTAAATAATTGCGCTAGCTTATTACCAGACCCTTATTTACTAATCCTACACTCAGATGGTAGCAACTGGGATAGTAAGTTTGTTTCTGTGGATCTGCATGACCAGCCGCCAGACCAAGTAGACCCCTCTGGTTTTGATAAATCAATTGGTTTGGGTGCATTAGCATCTGGCTCATTTGTTGGAATAAGGTGCAATGTATTCTTGCCTTCCGGCGCTACGCTCACCTGATAGTCAATTGCAATAGCTCCCGATGGTGTAATTTCTATTAACTTAACGCTACGGGTTGGTCCAAAGGTAAATGATCCATTTGTAGCTTCATCCATGGAAATAGTGCCCCGACTTGCAAAGGCCTCAGTAACAGCAAGCTTTGCGCTGGAGGATAAATTCATACCCTCAACAACGCGACTTCGGGCAATGTAATCTTGATACTGGGGGACTGCTACAGCAACCAAAATACCAATGATGGCCACTACAACCATGACTTCAATTAGCGTGAATCCTTCCTCTTGGCTTTTGCTTTGATTCTGAATTTCTTTACTTAGGTTTTGCATATCTTCTGACTCCTGAGGTGAAATGCCTCATCATCCAGTCTATACCTCTTCTTCTCAAGAGAGCTATACGTAAAAAAGCCGGCTTTAGAGGCCGGCTAATTCTGATTTTTTGGAAAGAAACTTACGCCTCTTTATGAGCATTCCTTCTCTTGAAGTAGGTCCCAACCAAAATAACAATAGCCACACCAATAACCTCGAAGGCCAACTTTGCATCACCTAAGGCCTCTTGGATGCTTTCCTTAATGGCTGGATCATCCACCAACATACCACCAGCAAGAAGACCCAGCAAACCGGCGCCCAAAGTAATAATGATTGGGAAGCGATCCATAACTTTTAAGAGCATTGCGCTACCGAAAATAATGAGCGGGATAGACATTCCCAAGCCAATAATTAAGAGAAGTAAACGAGTCTCTTCGGGGCCTTTTTGTGCCGCAGCAGCCACAGCAAGAACGTTGTCTAAGCTCATCACCAAATCAGCAATCAAGATAGTGCGAATTGCCGCCCAAATACCGGTCTTAGCTTCCATATGCTCTTCGCCACCGCTATCCGCCAACAATTGGATGCCAATATAAAGAAGTAATAAGCCACCGACTATTTTTAGATACGGCAAAGACAATAAAGCAACCGCTGTAATTGTGAGTACGACTCTTAAAATAATCGCTGCTGCACTGCCCCAAAAAATGGCTTTCTTTTGCTGGTCAGGAGGCAAGTTGCGTGATGCTAACGCAATTACCACTGCGTTATCGCCAGATAAAAGGATATTGGCTACGATGATTGATAAAAGTGCCGCCCAAAAGGTGGCATCTGAAAATGCTGAAAAATCCATGTTCTCTCCCTACGTTTTATATGTTTTAACTACTTTTTTTAAACTACAAATTACTACAAAAAAATATTACTTAACACGATTAATATCCCAGCATCTTTCCCTGATCGCTATTTACAACATGGCTTTCAACAATGCTGCCATTTCTGATGGATTCTTTGTTACTGTGAAGCCGCACTCTTCCATGACGGCAAGTTTTGCATCAGCGGTATCCGCTCCACCAGAGATCAATGCGCCAGCATGGCCCATCCGCTTTCCAGGAGGCGCTGTTACTCCAGCAATAAAGCCTACAACCGGCTTTTTCATATTGTCTCTGCACCAACGAGCAGCTTCTGCTTCATCTGGACCACCGATTTCACCAATCATGATGACCGCATCAGTTTCTGGGTCTTCGTTAAACATTTTCATAATATCAATGTGCTTTAAGCCATTAATTGGATCACCGCCGATACCAACTGCGGTAGATTGTCCCAAACCAATTGCCGTCAATTGGCCAACTGCTTCATAGGTCAACGTGCCGGAACGACTAACAACACCAATGCGGCCTTTTTTATGAATATGCCCTGGCATGATGCCAATCTTAATTTCATCAGGAGTAATAATTCCTGGACAGTTAGGGCCCAGCAATAAAGTTTTCTTACCGCCTTTAGCTTCTTTAGCTTTCATCTTATTACGTACTTCTAGCATGTCTCGCACAGGAATGCCTTCGGTGATGCAGATCACAAAATCAAGGTCAGCCTCAACAGCTTCCCAAATCGCAGCAGCAGCGCCTGGAGGCGGAACATAAATAACTGAAGTCGTTGCGCCAGTTTGCGCAGCAGCTTCTTTAACAGTCCCATAAATTGGAATATTAAAAATAGACTCACCAGCTTTTTTAGGATTCACACCAGCAACAAAACAATTTTTGCCGTTTGCGTACTCTTGGCACTTTTCAGTATGGAACTGACCAGTCTTACCAGTAATGCCCTGAGTAATGACCTTGGTGTTTTTATTAATCAAAATAGACATATTGAAATTCCTGAATTATTTATTTTTGGCAACAGCAGCAACTACCTTGGTAGCAGCCTCGGCCATTGAATCAGCACTAATAATTGGCAAACCAGAATCTGCAAGAATCTTCCTGCCTAGCTCTTCGTTAGTACCTTTCATGCGCACAACCAAAGGCACTGTGAGATTTACAGCCTTACATGCTGTAACCACCCCATCTGCGATCACATCACAACGCATAATGCCGCCGAAGATGTTCACTAAAATCGCTTCAACGCTTTTATTCTTAAGC
This sequence comes from uncultured beta proteobacterium, assembly GCA_903900805.1. GTDB lineage: Bacteria > Pseudomonadota > Gammaproteobacteria > Burkholderiales > Burkholderiaceae > Polynucleobacter. The sequence goes on from CAIUOP010000054.1 coordinate 3,896, forward strand.
ATGATCTTGAAGGCTTCAGTGACTTTTTCAGCTGTCGCACCACCACCAACATCTAAGAAGTTGGCTGGCTCACCGCCGAATAACTTAATCGTGTCCATAGTTGCCATGGCCAAACCAGCGCCATTCACTAAACAACCAATATTGCCATCCAAAGAGATATAAGCTAGGTCAAATTTAGAAGCCTCAATCTCAGCAGGATCTTCTTCATCGATATCGCGGTAAGCAACAATTTCTGGATGACGGAATAATGCGTTTGGATCAAAGTTAAATTTAGCGTCAAGTGCCTTGATCTTGCCATTACCTTCGAGGATCAATGGGTTGATCTCTACCAAGGATGCATCTGTATCCCAATAGGTCTTATACAAATTCTTGAATACGTCGCGCGCCATTGGAATAGACGCATCAGGAACGCCAATGCCTTTTGCAATAATGTCGCAGTCAGCATCTGTCAGGCCAATCATTGGATCAACAAATACTTTGATAATTTTTTCTGGATGAGATTCAGCAACCTCTTCAATATCCATACCGCCTTCACTCGAAGCCATGATCACATTCTTTTGTGTGCCACGGTCTGTAACGATACTGAAGTAGTACTCTTTTTTGATATCTGCGCCGTCTTCAATTAAGAGGCGATTCACTTTTTGACCTTCTGGTCCTGTCTGATGAGTCTTGAGCTGCATACCCAAAATTTCAGAGGCATATTTTTTTACGTCGTCCAAGCTTCTTGCTAACTTCACGCCACCACCTTTACCGCGACCGCCTGCATGAATCTGCGCTTTAACAACCCATACAGGGCCGCCCAGTTTTTCAGCAGCTTTCATTGCCTCATCAACGTTGAACGCAGGAATGCCATTTGGAACAGGCACATTAAATTGGCGCAGAAGTTCTTTGCCTTGGTACTCATGAATTTTCATAATTACTCCGAAACGGTATCTTTTTTAGTAAGTAATGAGGATTAGTTAAACCGATACTGCCTTGATCCCATACTTACTCTAGAAATAGCGAAATTAGCCAAATTTGAATAAATGCGAACGGCTTGACCGACTCCATAAGTCTATCATGCTGCAACGCCGCAATTGCCTATTTCCGATCCGTAATTGCCCTAGTCAGGCTTTTGCCCGCCAACCACCTTAACGACGACTTCGGAGCTAAAGCCTTTAGAGGCCAAGAAGCGGTATTGCCTGGCACGCTCCTTCTGTTCCTGGGCTACTACGCCATACTTTCGGTTCCAAAGCTCATAAGCGCGCTGATATTCGGTCTCGCGCAAGGACTGCAGGAGGCTTTCTGACTGCGCCCCATCAACCCCTGCCCTTTTGAGCTCATCAGCAATTTTGCGCGTCCCATAGCGCTCGCCCCGTCTACGCACCAAAGCTTCAGCAAAACGCTCATCTGAGAGCCAGCCTCTGGCCTCAAAGTCATCTAACACTGCTGTGATTTGTACCGAGGTGGATTCTGAGTTTTGCTCAAGCTGCTCGCCCCCTAGCTTTGCCCATCTTGATTCTGACTCTGCCAGCTTAGCCGCCAAACTTTTACGACTATATTCTCGGAGCGATAAAAGACGCAAAGCCCGAGCTTTGAGACTCGGGCTTTGTTTAGTTCTTTCTTTGCTTTTACTGGCTAGCTCTGACATCGAACTATTCAACTTCCTCTTCTTCGCTCAGCACATCAGTTACTACGGCTGAACCAGACTTAACGCCTAACTTTGCTCGAATTTTTGCTTCGATGTCTTTAGCAATCTCTGGATTCTCTTTCAAGAATTCACGCACATTATCTTTACCTTGCCCAATGCGATCGCCGTTATAGCTATACCAAGAGCCGGACTTTTCAACGATATCAGCTTCAACACCCATATCAATGATTTCACCTTCTCTGGAAATACCAGCGCCATACATGATGTCAAAAATAGCTTCACGGAATGGCGGAGAAACCTTATTCTTCACAACCTTCACGCGGGTCTCATTACCAACAATTTCATCGCCTTTTTTGATGCTGCCAATACGACGAATATCCAAACGCATAGAGGCGTAGAACTTGAGCGCATTACCGCCAGTAGTGGTTTCTGGAGAACCAAACATCACACCAATCTTCATGCGAATTTGATTAATAAAAATCACTGTTGTATTAGTGCGCTTAATGGCACCAGTCAACTTACGTAAAGCTTGACTCATCAAGCGGGCCTGTAAGCCTGGTAAGGAGTCACCCATGTCGCCTTCAATCTCCGCTCTTGGAACCAAAGCAGCAACTGAGTCAATCACGATCAAATCAATCGAGCCTGAGCGCACTAATGCATCAGCAATTTCTAAGGCTTGCTCACCAGTATCTGGCTGAGAGATTAATAGATTGTTTACATCAACACCAAGGCGCGATGCGTACTGCACATCTAATGCATGCTCCGCATCAATAAATGCACAAGTACCACCAAGCTTTTGCATTTCTGCAATTGCATGCAAAGTTAAAGTCGTTTTACCAGATGACTCTGGGCCGTACACTTCGATCACACGACCCCGTGCAATACCGCCAACCCCTAAAGCAATATCAAGACCTAATGAACCGCTTGATACCACTTGAACATCTTGACTGATTTCAGCATCGCCCAATCTCATGATCGAGCCCTTGCCAAATTGCTTCTCAATTTGCGCCAAAGCTGCTGTTAATGCTTTTTGTTTGTCTCCGCTCATTCCCTCAAATTCTGAGGAGGCTGATTTTCTTTTGTCATCGAAGGCCATGTTTTATTCCTTTTCGCTTTATGTTGGGCTTTTTCCCGAAGTTTTATCTACTGTTTCACAACTTAGAAGTTACTGTATATAAAAACAGTAGTATTTGCAAGCGACTTTTTAAAGGAATTTACAGATTTTTTACTAGGCTAGGTTGGATAGGGGGCCGAGCCCAATAGAAAAAGAGGGGCATAGCTACCGCCCAGATCACGCTAATGAGGCCTAAACCGAGGATTTGGGACCCAGAACCCCAGTTTGCCGCCCCCAATCGAATTCCAGCCTCATAAGATAAGGGACCAGAAATTGCCCCTAAAACTACCACTAGGACGGGCTTACTCTTTAGCCAAGATAAGGAGCTATTGAGGGTGGTGGCCACCAAAAGCCAGAGAGTCCACATCCATACTGGCGATACATCAGGCGAGGGCCAGGCGCCCTTGAAGTCGATAAATCCTAAATGCATCAAGAG
>CAIUOP010000055.1 GCA_903900805.1 uncultured beta proteobacterium
GTACAACTGGTGAAACTCCTTGGCTTCGTCATCAGTAAGGCCGGATATTGAACCTGTTCTGTGATCGCTCATAACCAATTACCTCCTTCAAAAATAGCCTTACGGCCGTTATCGTGCTTTACCCGCACGACATGGGCTGTAGCGTACGGCATGCCACATTCTGTTTCCAACAAATCAGGTGACTTGTTGTACTCAACTTTTATCAATGAGGCCATTAAGCTTCAATCTCCTCAATGATTTCTTTACAAGAAGACTTCACTCTGGCGCCAGTAATTCTTTCTTCGCCAGCTTTTTCTGCATCTTGCTCTACACGATCTCGCATCTCTTTAGCGGCAGAAATCTGAATGAGGACTGGTCTCGTTTTAATATAGTCAGCCACCAATTTCTGAGCATCCTGATCCCAAGGCAGAGAATTAGAGCGATAAGTTCGGGTAAGTGAGGAATCCACCTTATCCATATCGGTGCCCAATGGCAGGATATAAAAGAGCGCATCAAATAAACCGTTACAAAATTCTTGAATGATGTATGTAGCACCGGCATAACCCATAAATGGCGTGCCAGTATGACGTCGAATAATCGCGCCAGGGAATGACGATGGGATATAAGATGCCTTACTGCCGTTTTCTGCCAAATACATTCTTTCGTTATAGCTACCAAACATCACTAGTGGAGGCTTCTCTTTAGTGAGCTTGCGCACCTCTTGATTGTTTGTTTTTTCACCAGGCTTTCTGGGAACAGCAAAGCTACAAGGCAAACCCATCTCATCAGATAAAAAGTGGCGGATGCCACGGGTATATGTTTCATTGGCAACGACTGCATAACTTGCAGTACTAAAGAAATCTTGGGTCACTGAACGCCATAAGTCCCAGATCGGCTTAATAGTAGTGTGCTTCTCACGCTCAATAAATGGCTCTGGATCTAAGCCCAGGAGTTCACCGAGCTTGCGCAAGAATTGGGTCGTGCTATGCAGACCTAAAGGCGCTTGCAAATAAGGACGCTCTAATGCTTCGCACAGCATGCGACCAAACTCACGATACATGCAGATATTCACATCTGCGTTAACTAGATTCTCTACTTCAGCTAAATGAGATCCTAGTGGAAAGACCATATTAATTTCAGCGCCAATGCCTTCCGCTAAGCGGCGAATTTCTGCAAGGTCGCTCGGCATATTAAAGGTGCCATAACAAGGTCCAATAATATTGACACGTGGCTTTTCACCTTCTGCTCTAGGTTTACGCTCTGGAATCTTGCGAGTACCGTATTCAGTCCATAACCAATACATGGCGCGGTTTGCACACTGCCATTGATCTTCATCGATGGTTCTTGGTAAGAAGCGGGCAATATTCATACCCTCTGGAGTAACGCCGCCGCCAATCATTTCTGCAATGGAGCCTGTCACCACAACTGCTGGTAGGTCAGGATCTAAGGTAGCGTGCGCGCGCTTCATCGCACCTTCGGTACCTTCGCGACCTAACTGCTCTTCCTCTAAACCAGTAACCACAATAGGTAACTCGTGTGGAGGTAAAGCATCGGTGTAATGCAGCACTGAAGTAACAGGTAAGTTTTCACAACCCACTGGGCCGTCAATGACTACCTGCAAACCTTTAATGGCAGTAAATACATATACTGCACCCCAATATCCACCTGCGCGATCATGATCGATGACAAACATTACATCATCTCCTCAGCTTTACGCTTCTTCAGTTTCTTCTCTAGCTTGCGGCGTACTTCAGCCTTAAAGTCTGGGAAATCTTGTGGGACATTTTCCCAAACCCCAGATTTATAACCAGATCCAACATCACCAAAGAATGCTTTCATCTCATCAAAGCGGGCTTGATTACCAATCGCGGCGTTAATCACTTGCGCTAATGAGCCAGCACCTGCAGGTCCCATTAATGGTCTTGCAGAAATCAGATTCGTAAAGTACAGAGATGGGATTGAAGCTTGCTTAGCAGCTTGCACTACTGGCGTCGTTCCAATGGCCAAGTCTGGTTTGAACTCTTTCATTGCAGCTAAATCTTGTTCTAAGGAAGCGCGGAATTGAACATGAACACCTTTTGCTTCCAACCATTCACGATCTTCATTGCTCCAAGGAGTACGTGGGCAGGCAGAACCTACATAACGCACATCTGCACCACTCTCAATTAAGAGACGGGCAACAATCAGCTCAGAGCCTTCATAGCCACTCAAAGTAATCCGCCCTTTGATCGGGGCAGCAGCAAGCACACCCTTAATCGCTGGCAGAATACGATTTTGCGCAGCTGCAATTAAGTCTTGTGGCGTATTGGTAGATTTACCAATGGCCTCTAACCAACGCGCGGTACCTTCATAACCTACTGGTGCTGATCCTACGATGTTGCGCCCTGCTGCTTCAAATTCGCGAATGCAAGAGGTGTAGAACGGATGCAATGCGGCAACGGTTACGCAATCGAGTGCTTGATACATTTCACGCCACTCACGCGTTGGCACTGAAGCACCGACTGCCAAGCCCATCGGCTCAATCATCATGCCAATACCAACGGGGTCAGCTGGGAAAATTTCACCTAACAAAGTAATCGTTGGCTTGCTTGAGCGACCAGTACGTGGCGCTTGCACTGGACCAGACATCGCTTCATTACGTGCGTAATTGAGCATGGCTCCAGCGAGAACATCTTTTGCTTCAGCATGCGTTGGCACACCAAACCCTGGCACATCAATGCCAATGATACGAACACCGTTAATTTCTTTTGGCAATAACTGTAGTGGTACACCACTAGCTGTTGGTACACACAAATTAATAATGACGATCGCGTCGTATTTTTCTGGATCTGCTTCTTGATAAACCGCATCGCGAATATCTTCAAACAACTTGCCGGTTACCAATGTCTCTGAATTAAACGGCACATAACCAACACTGCGACGTGCGCCATAAAAATGGGAAGTGAAAGTTAAGCCATATACGCAACATGCAGAACCCGAAAGAATCGTGGCCGTTCTGCGCATCCGCAAGCCTACCCGCAATGCTCCAAATGCAGGACACATACTTTGAGGTTGATCATGTGGACCCTTCGGATAGTCTTTTGCATATTGCTGCAAAGTCTCAGACTTACCTGCTGCCTTAGCAGCAGCGAGCATCTCTTCTGCACCAGAGTGACAGCCCAGACCATCACCTAAAGTAGGATCAGTCTTTAACTTTTCCTCTGGTGTAATCGGAATGATCGTTTTATTCATAACAGCAGATTGCTCTCTATGTCTTTAGGCTTGATCGTAAATAACTTCGAGTGTTTTCTTAATGACTACATCTTTGCCCATCATGTCTTTCACAGTAGCTGGCTTGAGCACAATATCGCGACCAGTCACTTCTGAAGAGAACAAGCCCAACAACTCATCTTGAGTTAATGGCTTAGGGCGCACTGGCGGAGCTTCTGAAACATTGGTAGCAAGTTCTTCAAATAGCGGAGCCCACTGCGTGCCAGGCTGACCAATAATTTCATAGCTAGCACTCTTACGACGAATATCTTCGTTCGCAGGAATCGCTGCTAATACTGGAATGCCCGCCTTTTCAGCAAAAGCCTGTGCTTCGCCAGTGAGGTCATCTTTATTGATCACCATACCTGCTACACCGACGTTGCCACCTAATTTACGGAAGTACTCGACGGCTGAACAAACGTTGTTTGCAACATAGAGGGATTGCAAATCGTTACTAGCAACTACGATGACCTTTTGGCACATATCACGGGCGATTGGTAGACCAAAGCCGCCGCAAACCACGTCGCCTAAGAAGTCGAGGAGTACATAGTCAAAACCCCAATCATGGAAGCCGAGTTTCTCTAAGGTTTCAAAGCCATGAATAATTCCGCGGCCTCCGCAACCTCTTCCCACTTCTGGGCCACCTAACTCCATCGCGAATACGCCATCACGAATAAAGCAAACATCACCAATCGAGACTGACTCACCAGCCAATTTTTTCTTCGATGAAGTTTCAATAATAGTTGGGCAAGCTTTGCCGCCAAATAGGAGTGAAGTGGTATCGCTTTTAGGATCGCAGCCGATCAACAATACTTTCTTGCCTTGTTGAGCCATCATGTAAGACAGGTTAGCAAGCGTAAAACTCTTACCAATACCGCCTTTGCCATAAATCGCAATGATTTGGGTTTCTTTGGTCACTGGACCGGTAGAAACTGGATCAGGTTCGATAGCAGCTTCTTTTTTGTGGTCCATAAACTGAATTGTTGCTGTTGCTGGGATGCTTGATGAACTCATTGCAGATTTCTCCAATCTAGAACCATTTTTAAACAATCAATATTGTTAAAAGCCGTGTGATAGGCCTCATTTGCATCATTAGGTGAGGAACGATGCGTAATCAAGCCATCTAAACTTAACTTACCCGACTCCACCAAATCTTTAATTGCAACTAAATCTCCAGGCGCCCACTGTGCTGCGATACGAATACGTGCTTCCCGCATGAATGCTTGCGGAAATGAAAAAGAAATCGTGTCATAAAATCCTGCCAACACAATTTCGCCGCCAGGAGTAAGACAGCTGATCAATGTATCTAATAATTTGGCATCGCCGCTCACGTCCACAATCGTTTTGTACTTCTTCATCTGATCGTCTTTAGGATCAATGGCGTCATAACCTACAGCACCTTCGCGGCGGCCTGCATTGGTCTCCCAAACTACGGGGCGCTTACCTTTGGCAACTGCGATACGTGCAATCAAGCGGCCTAAGACGCCATGTCCAATAATTAAATCAGGTTGCTCCTGTCCAGGACCAGAGGTGACGTGATATCCAGTTGCAGCTAAAGCAAAGAGAATTGCTTCTTCACCTAAATGATCTTGAATAGCAATCACACGATTACTATCCACAATCACGCGTGATGCTGCACCACCAAACAAGCCTTTAACTTCTCCGTAGCATTTCGCTCCGGGAACAAATACTCTTTGACCTACTTTGAGCGTGGAGTCTGCACCTACCTTTACTACCCTACCGACAGATTCGTAACCAGGAACTAGCGGATAACCCATGCCAGGAAAGTTGGGCATTTTGCCTGTCCACAATAATTTTTCTGTGCCAGTACTGATGCCACTCCACTCCATATCCACCAAGATATCGATCGGGGTCATGGGTGTTAATTCCAGATCAGCAAGAATGACGCTTTCTGGCTTTTCCAGAACGATTGCTCTTGTTTGATACTTATCAGTCATGTCTAACTAAGTAATCTTTATTAAAAAATGTGTAAAAAAATGTTTACACAATAGTTTTTAATCCTTAATTGCCCACTTGTCATCTAGGGGTTTTCTCTACTAAATAATGTCTATTTTGGAGCCTAAATAGAGCGACTTCTGAGCAAGGCTTTATGCCATAGGAGTGCTCGGCTTATTGCACCGCAATATTTGTGCATTTAGTGGCATAAAAGAATTTAATAGCCTGATATCTGTAAACCCTGCTTGACGTAATAAACCACTGATTTCAGCTTCAGTTCGCGGTCTTCCCCTGCCCATTGCTAGCAAATAAAAACCAAAATAGGCATGGCCCATCGCCTCAAAACCTTTGGTCTCAGCCATAGGTTCTGCCAGCAATAGAGTGCCACCCGGATTGAGGGCGCTGAACACATTGGCAAGCAGTTGTTTTACGCGGTCATCATCATGATCAAAAATCACCCGCACCAGCGTAGCTAGGTCACAGCCCTTTGGCAAAGGATCCTGAAAGAAGTTACCGCCAATCGCTTGAGCACGCTTAGCAAGTCCAATTTCCTGAAAGTGAGCATTGGAGAGCTCTGCTACCCCCGGAATATCAAATAATTTGAACTCCAAATGCGGGTAGCGCGCAGCCAACCGTTTAATAAAGACTCCCTGACCACCGCCAATATCAAGCACTGTTTGATGCTTATCCATGGGATAGGCATCCAGAATCTCGTCTGTGACTAAGGATTGGGTATGCGCCATCAATTTGGAGTAATCGGCTACCTTTTCAGCAGATAAGTTTTCTGGTGCAGCCCCCTGCTCTGGGGTGATGTAGGGCCAATACTCATTCAGAGCCGCAGAACTTCTATCGCCCTGCAATAAAGCGATTGGATCAGAGAGGTCGCGATAAAAATCTGCATGGTGCTTGACCATATCCAAAATGGCGACATTTCCTACTAAGGGGGCGCTCTTCATGCTTAAGGCATAACGGTCTTCACTACGCTTAACGAGTAACTTGATCGCTACTGCGGCGTCTAATAAACGCCTCAAGCCGGCTGGCTTTAATGGAATTTGTTTTTGTAGGTCATCAAAGCTGAGAGCCCCTTTAGACAAAATATCAAAGAGACTGACTTGGGTGCAGGCAAGGAGAACTTGGGTATATACAAACCCTGCCATCAAATCAAAGATCTCGGATGCTTGCTTTTTAACTATCCAACGGGTGAGTGGAAAACGCGTTGCCCAGCGCTGAAAGCTAGGTGAGGCAATTAAACGATTTCGCCAATCGAAGAAGCTTTCCATGAATGGCAATTGAGAACTTAGACAGCAGCGCTATGAAAATTAAGAATGACTGGTTTGACGAAACAAAATTTTTCTTTTCGCATCCTTAAACCAATCTGAAGGCACTAGACGCTCAGACTCTTGAGTAACAAGAGCACGCAACATCTTCTCGCCTTTGCAATGGGGTATCGAAGCAATCGCCTTTTGTACCAACTCATCAAAGCGCTGCACAGCACCACTCAGGCCTAAATCCTTTGCAGAGCTAGGTCGATCATGGGCTACATCCTGACCAGCAGGCTTACCCAATTCAGTTTGATCAGCAACGACATCACGAATGTCGTCTGCTACTTGATAAGCTTCACCAAGCCATTCACCCAGAGGTCTCCAAGTTGCCGCATCAGCGCCGGCAGCTTGTGCTCCAGCAGCAGTAGCCGCCTCAAACAGTGAACCCGTTTTCGCGCGTTGATAATCTCTTAATACAACTTTTGACTCGCACTCCCAGGCTTGACCAGCCACAATGCCATGGGGCGAGCCCACACTCATCGCAATGGTATTCATCAGAGGTCCCAAACGGAAGATAGAGCGTGTACCTGAATTGGCTAAGACCTGGAAGGCCAAAACAATTAAAGCATCTCCTGATAGCACTGCAATGCGCTCACCATAGGCGGCGTGTACAGATGGTCTGCCGCGTCTGAGCGCAGCGTTATCAAAACAAGGTAAGTCATCATGCACTAAGGAAGCGCAGTGCAATAGTTCAATCGCACTGGCTGCTGCATTTGATAGTGCAGGATCATCATCACCACACGCTGCAGCAACCGCTAAACATAATTGCGGACGAATTCTGGCGCCACCAGGAAACACTGAGTAGTGCATTGCTTCTTGTAAGAGCTGTGGCCCTTGTTTTGAATGCGCCAATATCATGGCTTTTTCAAGGCTTTGATTGATTCGATCTAAGGTGCTCATAGTCAATTTTTTAATAAAGTGTCGTGTTTAAAAAAAGAATTCTGCTGATATCAATTAATTAAGCGGCTAAAGAAGCGTTGTCATAAATACCTTCTAAGCGATCCTCTAGCTCATCGTTAGCTTCTTGCATGGCCTTGAGCATTTCTGGTTCAGGCTGCCAATAATTTCTTTGTGAGGCTTCGGTGAGGCGATTTGCCAAACGGGCAGCAGCAGTCGGGTTGAGCTTAGCTAAGCGATCACGCATTTCTGGGTTCAGCATAAAAGTTTCTGTCAACTGCTTATAAACCCAAGGCTGAACTTGTCCAGTGGTTGCAGACCATCCCATGGTGTTGGTGATGTGCACTTCAATTTGACGCACGCCCTCATAACCACTTTCTAACATGCCTTCATACCATTTGGGATTGAGCATGCGAGTACGAGTTTCTAAGGAGACTTGTTCTGAGAGCGTTCTGACAGCGCCCTCACCTTTGGTTTGATCGCCAATAAAGACTGGCACATCTACTCCACCCTTAGCACGCTTCACGGCTCTAGTAATTCCGCCCAAGGTATCGAAATAGTTATCGATGGTGGTAACGCCTAACTCCATCGAGTCCAGATTTTGGTAAGTCATTTGCACATCAGATAAAACGCTCTTCAATAGCGCATTGTTCTGAATCGGTATGCCGGCGCGTCCAAATGCAAAGCCTTTTCTGCGAGTGTAGGTTTCAGCTAACTCGTCTTCTTCTTCCCACACACTGTTCTCAACCATATTGCTCACGTTAGAACCATAAGCTCCGTCAGCATTGCCATAAACACGCAATGAGGCAGTCTCTAAATCACAGCCATGTTCTTTTTGATAAGCCAAGGCATGTTTACGAATAAAGTTTTGCTCAAGTGGCTCATCTTCTGCAGAGGCCGCCATAAAGGCAGCTTCGGCTAGTAACTTAATTTGCAATGGCAAGAGGTCGCGGAAGATGCCTGACAAGGTGATCACGACGTCAACTCGTGGACGACCAAGCTCACTCAAAGGAATGAGTTGCGCGCCAGCTAAACGACCATAACTATCAAAGCGGGGTTTAGCGCCCATCAATGCGAGTGCTTGACCAATTTGGCCGCCTTCAGACTTTAAGTTATCACTGCCCCATAAAACCATCGCAATGGATTCTGGCAGTGAGTCACTCTCTTCTTGATATTTATCCAGAATGCGTTGGGCTTGCTTGGCGCCATCTTTGACAGCAAAGACACTGGGGATTCTGAATGGATCAAAACCATGCAAGTTACGACCGGTTGGCAATACTTCAGGATTACGCATCACATCACCACCGGCTGCTGGGCGAATGAAGCGTCCATCTAATGCATCTAACATGCCAGCAACTTCAGTCTCTGCAGACATGAGCTCATTGGATCTCACCATCTTGCCAAATAGCTCTTCCAATATTTCGCGAGTCCCAAGCTCTAGTAACTCTGGATGGGCATCAATGACTTTGCCAAAATTCTCACCATTCATCAGCGCCTCTACTACGGCATCTTCTACTGGATGGTCTAAAGCAACATCGGCCATGGCTTTTAACAAACCAAAGCGCTCTGCAAGAGGAGGAACCGCACCCACCACATGCAGGCCATGCGGAATTAAGGTGTACTCAAGCTCGAGCAACTCATTAAAGAGGTTGCTGACAATGTTTTGCAAAGCATTGAGATCCGTCTTATCCCATACCGGCTCCGCTTTGCATAGATCAATCTCTGCAGCTTGTGCCTGAATCAGATCTCCTAAATCAATCCGCTCCTGATCTGCATCCTTATCTAAAGATCTAAAGCGCTCAATCGAGGCTTTCAAATCAGCAAGACCGGCATATAAACCTGCTTGCGTTACTGGAGGGGTTAAATAACTAATGAGGGTTGCACCAGAGCGGCGTTTTGCAATCGCGCCCTCTGAAGGATTGTTCGATGCATACAAATAAATATTAGGTAGATCATTAATTAAGCGATCTGGCCAACATGCTCCACTCATGCCCGTTTGTTTACCAGGCATAAACTCCAAAGCACCATGCGTACCAAAGTGAATGACGGCTGTAGCAGCAAAGTCTTCGCGCAAGTAACGGTAGTAAGCAGAGAAAGCATGGGTTGGTGCAAAGCCACGTTCAAACAGCAAGCGCATTGGGTCACCTTCATAACCAAAAGAAGGTTGAACTGAAATCAGAATATTGCCAAACTGCTTTCCAAGAACAAAGATGGAGCTACCATTGGAGAGTTGTTTGCCTGGAGCTGGGCCCCATTGCGCTTCAATCTCTTTTAACCAGCGCTCACGACGCACATGGTCATCCACCGGAATTAAGGCATGCACGTTAGCATCGGCACCATATTGCTGAGCATTGCCTTTCAGAATCGAATCACGCAATGCATCAACCGATGCGGGAACATCGACGGTGTAACCACGCTCTTTCATACCCGCCAATAAATTATGTACCGACTGAAATACGCTCAAGTAAGCTGCGCTACCAATATTGCCGGCATTCGGTGGGAAGTTGAACAGAACAATTCCCACCTTACGCTCTGCGCGCTCTGAGCGACGCAGGTCAACCAATTTACCAACGCGGGCAGCCAACATGCCGACACGCTCGGTGCAGGTGAACATATCTTGTGGGTTATGGTCATCCGTAAATGCGCATTGCTTATGGCAACCAGTACAAGTGGTACCTGATGCACCAGGGCGTCCACCATAAACCATCGGAATCGTAGAGCCGTCTAACTCAGGAATAGCAACCATGATGGTGCTCTCTACTGGGAGTAAGCCGCGCTCAGAACTGCCCCACTGTTCTAGATTCTGAAACTCAACCGGGTGAGCAGCAATATACGGAATATCTAATTTCGCCAATACTTCTTCAGCAGCATGCGCATCGTTATAAGCAGGGCCGCCTACCAGGGAGAAGCCCGTTAAAGAAATCATGGCATCGATGGTTGGCTTGCCATCTTGAGTAAAGTAATCATCAATTGCGGGACGAGCATCTAGGCCAGCAGAAAATGCAGGGACTACTTGTAGGCCTTGTGCCTCTAATGCGGCAATGACCGGATCATAGTGGCCACTGTTACCGGAGACCAAGTAAGAGCGCAGCACTAAGAGCCCTACTCGGCCACGCGCTTTGGCATCTGGCACTACTTTTGGTAAATCACTTAAATTGCTGCTCAAGCGATTTTTCATACGAGGGTGATATACACCAGAGTCTGGATACTCAACTGGATCAAGTGCCTTGGCATTTTTACGCAAAGACACACGCGAGCCTGAGGCATAGCGATTAATCAGGTTGGCCATCATGTTGTACATGTTCTCTTGAGAGCCACCCAACCAATACTGCAATGATAAGAAATAGGCCCGCAGATCCTGAGCAGTGCCTGGAACAAAGCGCAACATCTGGGGAATCACGCGTAGCATCTTCATTTGCTTAGCGCCTGCGGTCGAGCTCTTACTCTTACCGTCTTTATCTTTGGCGCTTGGACGTAATTTTTTCAGCATGGCCATCAAACCACTGGCTGGCTTACTCATATCTAACTTACCAATTTTAGTGAGCTTAGTAACATCTCCTGCAGACATGGCACAAACCATGGCATCACAATGATCTCGCCTTGCTTTGAGATCATCCAAGATCGGTAAATAGTGATCTTCAAGAAACAACATCGTGGCAATCACAATGTCGCCGCTAGCAATGTCGTCTTTACACTTTTGTAAATGCTCAGCATTGCCCGCAAATTCACTAGCGGAGTGAATGGTCAGTGTTGCCCCTGGAATTGCCTTCTTCAGATCCTGATAAGCACGATTTGCAGCGCTATTCAGGTGGGTATCCATCGTCACGAGCACAAGCTTGATCGGCTCAGGCAAGTTAGAAGATTTTGTTTTGGTCAACATTGAATAATTTTTATTAAAAAGGCTAAATTTAAATAAATTTACTTTTCACTCTTTTTTGTCTTTTTGTCTCGAATTGATTCTTAAAGAATCCTACAATACTGTCAATTAAAATTGACATCTATTTCCCTTCAAAGCTATCATTTATAGGGTAAATCCCAATAAAAAATGAATACCAGTATATTTAGATCGTCTTATCCCAATACCGTATTTTGTTGCTCTGCAATAAGTCACTTTCAGTACAAAAATTTCAAGGAATCTTAATGGCGCGCAATTACCCTTTCTCAGCAATCGTTGGGCAGGAGGATATGAAGTTAGCAATCTTGATTGCGGCTCTCGATTCCAGCGTGGGTGGAGTATTGGTGATGGGAGATCGTGGCACAGGCAAATCTACTGCTGTTCGTGCGCTTGCAGCATTGCTCCCCGAGATGAATACAGTGCAAGAGTGTGTCTATGCTTGCGATCCACATGCCCCAGCAGGAACCTGCCCTATTTGCGATGAACTACGCGCAAAGCTCAAGATTGGCGGAAAACTTAAAACTATCAAGAAACCAGTGCCCGTGGTTGACTTGCCCTTAGGCGCTACTGAAGATCGCGTGATTGGTGCATTGGATATTGAAAAAGCACTGAGCTCTGGAGAGAAAGCTTACGAGCCCGGTTTACTTGCTAAAGCCCATCGTGGCTTTTTATATATCGATGAGGTCAATCTTTTAGAAGATCACTTAGTGGACTTATTAATTGACGTTGCTGCTTCAGGGGCAAACGTGGTTGAAAGAGAGGGCTTGAGTATTCGTCACCCGGCCAAATTTGTCTTGGTAGGAAGCGGCAACCCTGAAGAAGGCGAGCTGCGCCCTCAACTACTCGATCGCTTTGGTCTTGCAGTTGAAGTGAAGACACCGCAAGAACCTAAAGCCCGAGTCGAAATTATTAAGCGCCGTGATGAGTTTGAACGCAATCAAGCCAAGTTCATGCAGATTTGGGAAAAAGAAGACGACATCATTCGAGCACAGATCCAAGCTGGCAAAAAGAAATTGCCGAACGTTAAAGTCGGTGACGCTATGCTGGAAAAAGTCACTCAGCTTTGTAGTCACTTAGGCACT
The DNA here is from genome assembly GCA_903900805.1 of uncultured beta proteobacterium. GTDB lineage: Bacteria > Pseudomonadota > Gammaproteobacteria > Burkholderiales > Burkholderiaceae > Polynucleobacter. The sequence goes on from CAIUOP010000055.1 coordinate 12,381, forward strand.
GATGGCTTACGCGGTGAACTCACCCTTCTTCGAGCAATGCGTGCTTACGCAGCTTTGTGTGGAAAAAATCATGTGACGATTGAGCATCTGAAAAAGATTGCAGTGCCTGCGCTTCAGCATCGACTCCGGCGCAATCCTTTAGATGACTCGAGTTCTGGCGTTAGAGTCAAAAGAGCTTTAGAAGAATTGTTTCCTGAAAAAACGAAGTAAATAAATAAGTAAGCTTAATCAGCAAACTCAACAAACATAGACTGTCTTTTGGAAAATCCAGAACAAACGCAAGAGATCAGTAAGAGCGCCAAACTCGAAACTTGGTTGCGCGCTCTCCAGGTCGCTCAGCTCTTAGTTATCAATCCGCATGGTTTAGGTGGCGTCATCCTGCGCGCACACTCTGGCCCAGTGCGAGATCGTTGGTTGGCTTACCTTAATACCATCGCTCAATTAGGCGGCATGCGCCTGCCCTTGCGCAAGATGCCACTGGGAATCTCTGATGAAAATTTGATTGGCGGCATTGATCTCGATCAAACATTGCGCACTGGTAAGGCTGTTCTCAGACAAGGCTTACTAGCTCAATGCGATCAGCAGCTGTTACTCATGCCAATGGCAGAGAGAGTGGAAGTAGGCGCTGTGGCAAAAGTAGTGAGTGCTTTAGATAATGGCTTTATCTCGATTGAGCGTGACGGTCAAAGCCGCAGAATTGAAAGTCACTTTGGTGTTGTGGCTCTCGATGAAGGCATCGAAGATGATGAGCATCCCAATGAAAAGATTCGGCAAAGAGCAGCCTTTTTATTAAACCTCGATATCCTCGGCTGGAGAGATTTACCAGAAACCGATGATGACTTTGTGCCAGATAGCCAATCACTTCAAGATGCCCGCGAGAACTTCTCCAACGTCACTGTGAGTGGAGATAGTCTAAATGCCTTAGTAGGTGTTGCTGAGCAATTGGGGGTGATATCGATACGAGCTCTCAATTTAGCAATCAATACCGCAAAATGTTTAGCTGCTTTTGACAGCGAAGATGAAGTTAGTAGCATGCACTTGCAACGTGCGATTGCTTTGGTTCTATCCCCACGCGCTACACGTATGCCACAAAGTGCTCCCCCAGAAGAGGAAGAGCTTCCATCTGAATCAGATGAGCAAGCTGAGAACGAGCAAGATCCTGTAGATCAAGAACCTCCTCCCCCAGAGACTCCACCAGAAGATGAGAAGCAGGAAGAAGAACGAGAGCAAGAAGATGAGCAGGAGCCAGAAAGCAATACAGAAACTCCACAAGCTCTGGAAGATGAGATTTTAGAAGCAGCTCAAGCAGCAATCCCTGCAGATCTCTTGGCCCGTTTGGCGGATTTAGCGGATCTGAAATCACCTAAAGGCATGGGTGGCAAAACAGGTGCTGTCAAAGTAGGTCGCATGCGTGGTCGCCCCCTAGGTAATATGCCAGGCATGCCTGAGGGCGGAAAGACACTGAGCATCATTGATACTTTGCGAGCAGCCGTTCCTTGGCAAAGGGTTCGTCGAGCAGAAATGCTAGCGGCCGGTAAAAACGTTCCTCATGGAAAAATCATGATTCGTAAAGAAGATTTTCGGATCAAACGCTATCAAGAGCGCACCCAAACCTTAACGATGTTTATCGTCGATGCTTCTGGCTCTTCTGCTATGCATCGGCTAGCAGAAGCCAAAGGTGCTGTAGAACTTCTACTAGCCGAATGCTATATCCGACGAGATCAAGTAGCAGTGATGTCATTTAGAGGTAGCACTGCCGAACTCATCTTAGCTCCCACCCGCTCTTTAGTAAAAGCCAAGCGGGCTTTAAGTGGACTACCTGGTGGGGGCGGAACTCCCTTATCTCGCGCGATTGATGAATCTTTTGAAGTAGCGAGCACCTCAATGAGAAAAGGATTAACTCCTGCTTTGGTTTTCTTAACGGATGGCCGAGCCAATATTGCTAAAGATGGTTCTCCCGGTAGACCAAAAGCCATGGAAGATGCGCAGCAGTCAGCCCGTGCCGCTTCTTATTACTCATTTAAGTCATTGTGGATTGATACTTCACCGCAAGCCAGAGATGAAGGCAAAGCCATGGCAGCGTTACTCGGTTCGATGTACTTACCTTTGCCCAACGCAGGAGCGAATGAAGTTTCTCAAGCCATCATGCAAGGACTTAAAAAGGCTTAGCTACTAAGTCTTAGTTGCTAGGTTTGATTTAGTCCTGTAAGAATGAGTTGCGCTACCTTAGTAGGCTCTAGCTCATGCATGATGTGACCGCCTTCCCACTTGAGAACTTCTGCAGCAGGGAAATGTTCTTGAATAATCTTCTCTAACGGTTTAGCTGGTATCCACGCATCTTGATTACCCAATACGCAAATTAATTTACCGCGATACAAATTGGCTTCCGCTAATACTTTCTGAATATCTGCTGCTGCCATGAAATTCATGGAACCACGCACGTGATCAGAACGTTCAAAAAGTTTACGGTAATACACTCTGCGAGATTCCGGCAAAATGGTATTGGTGGAGTCTAGTAACTTATCTACCATCCCTAAACTGGGTGATAGTGAAGCAAGTAAGCTAGAGAGTGTTGAAGATCTGGTAATGGGGCCTAAGAGCGGTCCAAAGAAACTGGTGTAGACCGGTGGTGGCGGTATAAAAGATGGGTTCAAAGCAATTACTAGTTTGGGTTGCTTTGCTGCAGCTACCGCAAAACGGATTGCTAAGGGTGCTCCCGCAGAATGTCCTACTACGATCGATGGTGCTTCGACTCCCAATTGATCAATCAGCAATTGCAATGAACGTGCGATTTCATCAAGCTTAAGATCTTCTAATTTTGCGCCTAAGGTAAAAGCGTGGCCTGGTAAATCAGGTACTAGCACTTGCGCATGGCCTGCTAATAAAGGAACCAGATCAGACCAAGAATGGGTTGAGCTACCAGTGCCATGTAGGAGCAACACAACTGGGCCTTTACCGGTGAGTTGTACATGCCAATCGATATTGCCCACTGAGACAATGCTACTGTGTTCTCGATTAGGCCAATCTAAGGGAATTCGTTTCATTGCTTATAAAAACTCTTTAAGTACCTGTAAACCAATGGAGGGCTGCTCTTCTTGCGGTAAGTGGCCAATATTGGGTAAGGATACTCTTTTAGCATTGGGCATAACCTTCAAGTAATCATTGGAATTGCTAATCGGAATGAAAGCATCTTTTTCACCCCAGATTAATAAGGTGGGAACTTGAATACTCGCTAAAGATGGCACTGGGTCTTGCAAAACTGTTTGCTGCATGCGGGCCAAAATGGCACCTCTGACTCCAGGGGCTAACATCAGATCATAGTAACGATTGACCAAAGCATCATTTAAGGTATTTGGGTCAGCGTAAGCAGGCTTAAGGTTCATTGCTAAAAACGTTTTAGAAAAGAAATAGCGGTAGAGATCAGCAATGGCTGGAACATCAGGCTTTTTACCGTACTGTATTCCAGGACTTGCATATCCATCTGGTGATATGAGCACCAACTTGCTCACTTGATTAGGGTAGCGGGCAGTAAATTGCCAAGCAAGCTTGCCACCCATGGAATTACCCACCAATACTACCTTGGGAATATTCAGTTCTTTGAGGAAAGCTTCTAAGACTTCCACACTTCTCTGATCGGTATAGATACCGCTTGGGTCTTCTCCAGTCAAACCAAATCCTGGTAGATCAACAGAAATCACGCGGTAGTCTTCACTTAAAGCTTGTGCCCAGCTATCCCATGTTTGCAAGCTCGCACCAAAGCCATGCAAAAACAGAATGGGAATTGCATTTTTGGAGGGGCCAGTATCTTGGTAATGGAGATTGACACCCAATGCACTGACATAAGCATTTTTAGGTGAGCCATAGATTTTTTCTAACTCTGCTTTAGACTTATCGGGCGTCCATAAGTAGAGAGCAGCAAGCAATATAAATGCTATGAATGCAAGAGCGATGATCTTGAGCGCTTTGAGGAACATCGAGTTCTAGCCTTAAAATGACAACAATAAATATTTACCCAAATCTTTACCAACACTAAGACTGTAATAGAAAAATGATCTCCACTACCAATCAACCCCTTGCCATTATTACTGGATCCTCTTCTGGTGTTGGTTTATATGCTGCAAAAGCCCTACTCGCTCGTAATTGGCGATTAATTCTGGCAGTTCGTAATCCGCAGAAAATGGAGCTAGCTGCCAAGGCACATCAATTTGATTCTAACCAATATGAAATCTGGCAATTAGACCTCGGTAATCTAGACAGTGTGAGAGCATTTGTGAAGCGCTTTAATGACAGCGGTCAAAAGCTCAATGCTTTACTCTGTAATGCAGCCACTTACCTGCCGCTCTTAAAAGAACCATCGCGTTCGCCTCAAGGATTTGAGATCAGCGTTGCTACTAATTATTTTGGACACTATGTTCTGAGCAGAATGTTGCTAGAAAATTTAGTGCAGACTGCTAAAGCACATGAGCATGCTCGTCTCATTACCTTAGGCACTGTGACTGCTAACTCAGAAGAGTTTGGTGGCAAAGTGCCCATCCCTGCACCAGCTGATATTGGCGCACTAGAAGGCCTGATGGCTGGCTTTAAAGCACCGATCGCCATGATCAACGGTAAGCCGTTTAAACCAGGCAAGGCCTACAAAGACAGTAAGTTATGTAATATGGTGATGAATCGTGAGCTGCAAAAAAGATATCACGCCAGTACGGGGGTGATCTTTAATACTTTATATCCTGGATGCGTAGCTGAGACAGCGCTCTTTAGAGATACGCCGCCACTCTTTCAGAAAATATTTCCTTGGTTTCAGAAGAACATTACTAAAGGGTATGTGAGCCAAGAGCTTGCAGGTGATCGGGTCGCTCAAGTTGTAGCAGATCCGCACTTTACCCAATCAGGGGTTCATTGGAGCTGGGGTAATCGCAACTCAGCGATTAGAGAGCCTTTCGCTCAAGAGCTTTCGATGAAAGCCAAGAGCGAGAAGCTGAGTAAAGACCTCTGGGAAGTGACTGCCAAACTCGTTGGCATGCCCAGTGATTAAGTAACTACTTAGTCAAAGCCGAGTAAATCAAAGATATCCCGATCTTTCATGGGGATCGATGGCAATGGATCTGATCCGAGCCAGAGTGACGCAGCCAAACGCATGTACTCTTGCTGGACTAATTCAAGTTCAGGAGAGTATTCCATTTCAAATAAGGTGGACTTTTTAAGACGGCTACGACGAATCACATCCAAGTCTGGGAAGTGAGCCATCGTCTTTAATCCAACTTGCGCATTAAATTTGTCGATTTGATCAGTATCTTTACTACGATTGGCAATTACACCACCTAAGCGGACATTGTAGTTTTTCGCTTTCGCGCCAATGGCCTGAATAATACGATTCATCGCAAAGATAGAATCAAAATCATTTGCAGTCACAATCAAGGCCCGATCTGCGTGCTGCAGAGGCGCAGCAAAGCCACCGCATACTACGTCACCCAAGACATCAAAGATCACGACATCGGTATCATCTAGCAAATGATGCTCTTTTAAGAGTTTGACAGTTTGTCCAACCACATAGCCACCGCAACCAGTTCCAGCTGGAGGGCCACCTGCTTCAACACACATCACACCGTTATAACCTTCATAAACAAAGTCTTCAACGCGTAACTCTTCAGAATGAAAGTCCACCTTCTCCAGCACATCGATTACTGTCGGCATGAGTTTTTTGGTGAGAGTGAAGGTTGAGTCGTGTTTCGGATCGCAACCAATCTGAATGACGCGTTTACCTAATTTAGAAAAGGCGACTGAAAGGTTAGATGAGGTGGTGCTCTTACCAATACCCCCTTTGCCATAAATTGCAAAGACCTTGGCTTTACCAATTTTCAAATTCGGATCAAGCTGAACCTGCAGACTACCCTCACCATCCGGTGGTGCACTACGAGCATCTGAAATGGGTATGTTGATTGCTTTCATTTTGAATTGCCTTTGCTATTGTTGACCTAACTTCATGGTTTAACTTTTAAAGTGCGCCTTTGCATCATACAAAGTTTCTAGGGTAATGCTTAAAAGGCCCTGCTCTACTGCATACTTCTCCGTATTTCGTCTGGCTTTGCCCCTGACAAAGAAGGGAATCTTATTGAGCTCTTTCTCTGCGTCCGTTTCCCAGGCAAGGGTTTGAGTGCCCAAATTGAGGTTAGGAGCGGTAATTTGCTCTGCTTCTGGCTTCATGGGAGCTGAGCTATGGCCTAGGTGCGATGGCATGGCGCCCTCATGAAACTCAAAGTCGCCTCTGAACATGCCAATCAAATGCTCCTCTAGACCCATCATCAATGGATGCACCCAAGAGTCAAACAAAACACAGGCACCTTCAAAACCCATTTGCGGGGAATAGCGCGCCGGAAAATCTTGTACATGCACTGGTGAAGAAATCACTGCGCAGGGAATCTGTAGGCGCTTAGCAATATGGCGCTCCATTTGCGTACCGAGAATTAATTCCGGTTGAAGCTCGGTGATCTTTGCCTCAACTTCCAAATAATCATCCGTAATCATGGCTTCGAGCCCTAACTCGGTAGCAGCTTCACGCACTTCACGGGCTAATTCGCGGCTATAGGTTCCTAGTCCAACGACTTTGAAACCCATTTCATGGGCTGCTACTTTGGCGGCAGCAATTGCATGGGTCGCATCACCAAAAATAAAGACTCTTTTGTTAGTAAGGTAAGTTGAGTCCACTGATAAGGCGTACCAACGCGCTTTAGAGGATTGACTGAACTTTTGAACATCACATTCAATGCCGGCTAGCTGACAAACTTCAGTGATAAAAGCTTGCGTACCTTTAAATCCAATCGGAATGGCTTTTGTAGAAGGCTGACCAAAACTTCTCGTCATCCAAGTGGCTGCAGTATTAGCTGTCTCAGGATATAAATTGACATTAAAGTCTGCTTCGTGCAAACGGGCAATGTCGGCTGGATTAGCGCCAAGCGGTGCAACGACATTGACTTCAATTCCTAGCTCGCGCAATAGGCGGGAGATTTCTTCAACGTCATCGCGATGACGAAAGCCTAAAGCGGTAGGCCCCAAAATATTACAACTGGGTTTTGCGCCAGCTGCTCGAGCAGGACGCTGCTGGCCTGGGGGCAAAACAAATGCCTGACCTAGCAGGCGAACCATTTGATAAAAGGTTTCTGCTGCGCCCCAATTTTCTTTCTTTTGATAGGCGGGTAATTCCAGTGGCAAGATTGGGACTGGCAAATCGAGAGCAGCGGCTAAACCACCGGGGTCATCTTGAATGAGTTCTGCAGTACAAGAAGCGCCCACCATTAATAAGTCTGGCTTAAAACGGGCATACGCTGTTCTGGCAGCATCTTTAAATAATTCTGCAGTATCACTTCCTAAATCACGCGCCTGAAAGGTCGTATAAGTCACCGGCGGTCTTTTTTTCATCCGCTCAATCATGGTGAACAGGAGATCTGCATAGGTATCGCCTTGTGGTGCATGTAAGACGTAATGCACCTTCTCCATTGCAGTAGCAATCCGCATGGCACCAACGTGGGGTGGCCCTTCATAAGTCCAGAGGGTTAACTTCATGCCGTCTCCACCATCATGAGCTTATTCTTTCTCGTTAGAGGACGTGCAAACAATTCAGCTAGATCAGCTGCTTGATTAAATCCTTGAATCGGGGTGAAGACCAGTTCAATTGACCACTTGGTCGTAAAGCCCTCAGCCTCTAATGGATTGGCTAGACCTAGGCCACAGACAACCATATCGGGCTGCTGTTCACGACAACGATCTAATTGGTTCTCGACGTTTTGGCCCTCAGCCAATTGCGTCTTGGGATCTAACATCGCTAATTCTTCTGCCATATGCTGACGATGCAAGTATGGAACACCTACTTCCATCAGCTTCATCCCCAGCTCTCTATTTAAATAGCGCGCTAATGGGATTTCTAATTGAGAATCCGGGAAGAAGAAAATCGATTTGCCTTTCAAGATCTCACGATGAGGCTCAAGTGACTTATTGGCGCGATCCCTTTGTGGGGCAATCACTTTTTCAAAGGTATCAGCAGGCACACCTAATTCTTTAGCGGCGGCCCAGAACCATTTCTCTGTTCCCTCTACCCCTAATGGGAAAGGTGCCGCTATTCGCTGGGCGCCCAGATTTTCTAGGAACCTGGCAGTATCGGTCAGAAATGGCTGCGCGAGCAAATATTTAGTCTTGGGACCAACCACAATTTTCTGCGTAGATTCCCTGGGCGGAAAAAAGGCAAAGGACTTTAAACCCAGGTCTTTAAAGATCCGACTAAATTGATCTTCCACCACATCAGCTAAGCAACCCACTACTAATAAATCAAGTTCGTCTGATTGGGTTGATTTAGGCAGATCTTGTACTAGCGCTGCTAAGCAGGCATCTTCGCCTTGGGTAAAAGTGGTTTCAATACCGCTGCCAGAGTAATTGAGAATACGCACTTTAGGCGCAAAGGTTTTTCCAAGGCGCTGCGCTGCTCTAGATAAATCCAACTTAATCACTTCTGAGGGACATGAACCTACTAAAAATAGGAGCTTAATATCCGGACGGCGCTCGAGTAATTGTTTGACTACTTTATCCAGCTCATCATTAGCATCTGCCAGGCCGGCTAAATCACGATCATCAATAATGGCAGTTGCAAAACGGGGCTCTGCAAAAATCATCACCCCCGCTGCAGACTGAATGAGGTGGGCACAGGTACGAGAACCCACTACTAGAAAAAAGGCATCTTGAATTTTGCGATGCAACCAAATAATTCCAGTTAAGCCACAGAAAACCTCTCTCTGACCACGCTCTTTTAAAGGCTGGAAATTAATGGGTTGGGAATCAACCACGACTTCTTGGGATACAGAATTCAATTCTTACCTCAGACTTTGCTATAAGAAATGAATAGAAAATGGAATTGGTTTGTCTTTAAACCAATTTCAAAAAGGGGGTCAAGCCAAAAATGAGTCATGCCGTAAAACGTTGTTCTATAGATGCCTTAGTAAAATCCTCTTAGGGGCTATTTGATATAAGTGTTTACACCGATTAAACAGCGTTTAATGGTGCCTAGGGCTAGTTGGCGGGCTATTTTGGACCCAAAGAAAAAGCCCCAAATACCATTAATATTGTGGGGCTTTTATAAGTTTGGGATTGCGTTTTATCGCTGGGATTTAAGTAGTGCCTTAAAGGTCAGGACACTTAAAGCGATTCCAATTCCAAATGAAACTAGCAGCATTGCAAATTTAGATTGGGTCTGGCCGGCTGGGAAGATCAGATAAAAAGCCACGGTAATGCTAATCACCATGCCGCAAAATCCAGCTATCTTCGAGATCTGGTCTCTGACATCATGAAATTTCATCATGCTTTGTATCCTTTCAAGGTTTTTATCTGTGCACTAGATCTTCATCAGATCCTCAGTGCATCACCAATGCATCAGTTCTCATTTACTGAGAAAACTTTAAACCGCGACATCACTAGAGTCAAGATATCTAGGGTAAACCCTTGACTAAATACGATTTTTCTCTATTTCCAGCATGCCCTCTTCCATGCCATAGATCGGCTCATAAGCCAATTGCTCTTTGGCCTTAGTTATCGAGACAGAAAACGGGTGCGCCATTAAATGGACCATCTCCCGAATTAAAGGGGGGTCTCCGCGCAGCGGTAAGTAATTCCAACCATTTTCCGTAAAACGCGCTAGTGGCCAGGCTAAGAAACGGGGTATGGATAAAGTAGGCACTTTGTAGTGACCTGCCAAAAGTCTTCTACTCATCCATTGCCTAAAACGAACTGGCGGTCCATCGCTGATAAAAAAGCTTTCTCGATTCGATTTGGATAGCAGCGCTTTTTGAACTGCTTTGCATAGATTCTGAATGTAGCAAGTTGAAAAAAGGTAGTCACCCTGATCAAACCAACCAAATTGATTCAAGTTGGCAGCTTTTCCTAAGATGCGATCAATGAGGTCGCCTTTACCCCAAATTGATGCAGGTCTCAGACTGAGGGTTCGCAGATTATCATCTCCAGCCGCCAGAACATACTTCTCTGCCAAGGACTTGCTATGACTATAGGGAAATTTTTCTAGGGGTGGTAAAGCGCGCGATTCACTCACTTCTAGATTGGGAATGGATGGGTCTTTAGCAATTGATGCATCACTCATGTAAATAAACTGCGGAACTCCAGCTTGCTTAGCAGCCTGCAGAATATTTTGAGTCATGAGCACATTGGTCTCATGTAGTGCTTTTTTTGAATTCCACAACTTCATTTCTGCTGCGCAATGAATTACGCTATCAATGCCCTGTAGTCGCTTAGACAAACCTTGGACATCATTTAAGTCGCCTGAACAAACTTCAATATTTTTTGCAGATTTGATTTTGAGCGACTGTGGCGCACGATAGTGAGCTACGACCTCATGCCCTGCTGCTATGAGAGACTGGGCCAAATGACTACCCACAAAACCGCTGGCGCCAGTCAAGAAGATTTTCATTGCGTGCTCATGTACTACTCATTTGCTGAACCTTTGGCCAAGATACATGGCAGAGCGTCCATAGTAATGGGCGGTGGCTAGCAATATTTTTGGCGAGAAACAAACAATCGTCAGAACAAGCAGTAGCAGGAAAGACCAATGCTGCGTAGACCCATAGCCGGCCAAGATGATGAGCCCTAGAAAAATGATCTTGCGTGTTTGACCGCGAGGTAGCCAGGGACTTCTTTTGTATAGGGGGTCTTTATTCGTTGCGGAGCTTTCGCCTGCCATCTTCCTGATATCTCTAAATATACAAAGCCAATCTAAGTAAACTATCATAGATAATTATTAGGGATTATTCAATGACCAAGCAGAAGAGCAAGACCAATCCCCGTGGGTTTCGCACCCTTGCAGCACTAACCCCTTTTCTAAAGCCCTATAAAAAGCAATTTGTCTTAGCGATCTTTAGCTTGGTTCTGGCTGCCAGTGCAACCTTAGCCGTTCCCTTCTCTTTTAGACAAATCATTGATTTGGGATTTAATGCCAATAGTGGCAGCCAAATCAATACGACTTTTTTAACCTTATTTGCTGTTGCTTGTTTAGTCGCATTAGGTACGTCACTGCGTTTTTATATGGTGTCCTGGTTGGGCGAAAAGATTACGACCGATATTCGCTCCGCTGTCTATAGCCATGTCATCAAACAAAGCCCTGAGTTCTTTGAATTAACGCATAGCGGTGAAATTCTCTCGCGCCTCAACACTGATACCGTCCTGATCCAGACCTTAATTGGTACGAGTGTCTCGATGGCGATTCGCAATATGCTCTTGCTAGCAGGTGGCTTGGTAATGATGTTTATCACCAGCCCAAAATTATCAGTGCTGATATTTGCTACCTTGCTAATGACCATCATTCCGACCGTGATTATGGGTAGACGTGTTCGCAAGCTTTCGCGTAATTCTCAGGATAAGATTGCCGATGCCTCTGCCCTAGCAAGCGAGAAATTAAACGCCATTCCAACGATTCAGTCTTTTACCAATGAAAAGATTGAAATCAATCGCTTTAACCAATCGATTCAAACGGCCCTAATTGCGGCGATCACCCGGACACAAGCTCGATCTTTACTCACCTTTGTTGCGATCTTATTTGGCTTTACCAGCATTATTTTGGTTCTCTGGCTTGGCGCTTATGCCGTGATGGATAACCAAATTACCGCTGGAGAGTTATCTCAATTTATTTTGTATGCTGTGATTGTGGCCGGTGCGATTGCTGGTATCTCTGAAGTAGTGGGTGATACTCAAAGAGCCATTGGTGCTAGTGATCGTCTTTTAGAACTACTCAACGTTCAGTCATCTATTCAGACGGTAGCAGTGGTGGAATCAATCCCCCAGGTTAATGCCAATGGTATTGGAGTGGCAGTGGATAACTTGTGCTTTCACTATCCCTCTAATCAAAATAGCGTTTTATCGGATGTCTCTTTTGAGATTAAACCTGGTGAGAGAATTGCGGTTGTTGGCCCCTCTGGTGCTGGTAAGACTACCCTCTTTCAACTACTTCAGCGCTTTTATGATCCCACCAGCGGGAAGATTCTGTTTAATGGCATCAACATTCGAGATCTTGAATTAGAAGCTCTGCGCAAAATGATTGGTGTAGTGCCACAAGACATTGTGATTTTTTCTGATAACGCCATGGAAAATATTCGCTTTGGGAAAATGGATGCTACGGATGATGAGGTTTTCGCTGCCGCTCGCTTAGCAATTGCTGATGAATTTATCTCTAAGCTGCCTGAGGGCTACCAAAGCTTCTTAGGTGATCGCGGTATTCGCTTATCAGGAGGACAAAAGCAGCGCATTGCGATTGCCAGAGTCTTGTTAAAGAATCCAGCACTATTACTTCTCGATGAAGCTACAAGTGCTCTTGATGCTGAATCAGAATTACTCGTTCAGCGCGCACTTGAGGCCGCCATGGATCACCGAACTACTATTGTGATTGCGCATCGACTCTCTACAGTCAAGCAAGCTGACAAAATTCTGGTTTTGGAAAACGGACGAATCATTGAAACCGGCACCCATGCCGATTTAATCTTGCGCAGTGGTCTGTATGCCCGTTTGGCTAAACTGCAATTTACGGATCAATAAGAAATCAGGAAGTCAGCGCAGCCTTAAATTATCAGCAGCATTCTCATAGCTCGCTAGAGAAGTACACCAACTCCTTTTGCACTGCTATTAGCACTCAAACTTAGAAACGAGATCCTTTAGTTTAGCTGCTACTTTTGCTAACTCAGCAGAGGAGTGCTGAATTTCAGATGAGCCTGAAGAAATACCCCGAGAGGCTAATGCTACTGCTTCAACAGTCTCTGTAATTCTGGCTGAGCTACCTGCTGATGTGGAAATATTTCGGGAAATCTCGCTGACGGTAGCAGCTTGCTCTTCAACTGCTGATGCAATGATGCCGGAGATGTCATCAATTTTATTAATAATCTGGGTGATTTCAGCAATCGATTCGATCGCAGCTTTAGCATCAGCCTGAATGGCATCAATTGACTGACCAATTTCATTGGTGGCTTTTGCGGTAGAACGAGCCAATTCTTTTACTTCATTTGCCACTACGGCAAAGCCTTTTCCTAACTCTCCAGCTCGTGCTGCTTCGATGGTCGCATTCAGAGCGAGCAAATTAGTTTGTTCAGCAATATCTGCAATCACTGCGACTACTTCACCTATTTGAATGCTACTGTTGCTCAGTTTAGACATTTGCTGATTAGTATTATTCGCAATGGTGACCGCTTTGTTAGCAACCCGGGAAGCTTCCATAGCATTGATGGAAATCTCCCGAATGCTAGAGCTAAATTCCTCGGCTGAAGTCGCTACAGACTGCGTGTTTTGACTAACGATGTCAGAGGATTGAGCAACTTCATTTGCCTGAGTAGATGTTTCTTCTGCATTAGCATTCAGTTGGGCGCTTACTGCAGCCAACTCCTCGGAGGATGCACTAATCATTAGTGCATTGTTACTAATTTCTTGAATGGCCCCACGAAGATTATCTTGTAGTTTTTGAGTGGACTGCGCAATTTGACCTACGACGCCAGCATAATTAATGCCTTCAATAGTAGTGTTTAGACGAGACTCAGCCAAAGCATTCAGCGCTTCTTTAGTCTTGTTAAGGGGATCAATAATAGAATGTCTAAAACGAATACCAATCAGAATGCTTAGTCCGATTGAGATAAGAATGGTCACAAGCGTAGAGATAATTGCATAATGCTTAGCTGACTCAGCTGCTTGGTTAAATAGAGCGGCACTTTCTAATTTGGCATCCACAAAATCCTGTAAGTTTTTTGTGATACGCGGCTTAAAGCCCTGAAACTTGTCACTAAAATACATGGCAGTTGCAGCAGATGGAGAACTCTTTTCAAGGATAGCGACCTGCTCGATTGCAATTACGTAAATATCAAAGTCTTCAACTAACTCATTAAACTCAACCCTTGTTTTAGAGCGGATAATTTTGACATCAGCACGTTTGATGTTTTCTTGTAAATTAGTTTTTAGCTTTTCAATAGTTGCTAATGATTGCTCACGCAGTGCTTGCCCTTCATTTTTATTTGGAAGAGTGGATGCAAGCAGTAAGTGATTGAGTGTAATATCTAATGCGGCGGCGTCAATTTGTAATTGCTTTGAATCTTCGATCCCTTTTGAGCCTTGTTCATATAACCAGTCGGCACTTTTGCCCATGACGTAGTAGCCATAGATTGAAATTCCCCCAACGATCAGCGTAAAAAATAGAATCAGACCAAAGCTAACTTGCAGCTTAGTTTTGACAGTAGACCGTCTTTCAAAATTATCTAAAAAGTTGCGAAACATTCGGTAGGGCTTCCTGAAGAAGGTTTATGCGTAAGGTGGCCAATTGAATGGGGCTAATTTATGGTTATTGCCTAATATAAGCTAATATTACAGTAGTCCCCATTCTATCCGCCCGCCCAAATAAATGTCTATTACTATTAGCTTAAATGGAAAATCAGGACGAAATCCTCGCTGAATTTATCCTGGAAGCCCGGGAAATTATCGATCGACTAGACGGTGATTTTGTACGTCTTGAAGAAAACCCTGAGGATCAGGCCTTGGTGGGTAATATCTTCCGAGGATTACACACCCTTAAAGGGAGTAGCGGCTTTTTTTATCTCAAGCGCTTAGAGAAGCTTTCTCATGCTGGTGAGAGTTTACTTGGCAAAATTCGTGCTGGTCAGGCTACTTTAGATTTTGATAAATCTACTCGCTTGCTGGAGATGAATGACATTCTTCGAAGCATTATTGAGGGGGTGGAAGCGAATCGTGAAGAGCCTGCTGGTGATGACGGGGAGTTGATTGCAGCTTTACTTGGTGAAGCTTCAGTTACAGTAAAACAGACTCAAGACACGACTTCACCTCCAGTGACAAATGAAGTATCTGAAGTAATCATTAAGCCAGAATCACAACCTGCCCCAGAAATTCAGATGGAGTATTCAGAACCTACAGAGGCTCTCATACCTAACACTCCAGGGCAAGAGGTTGTAGTCCCCGTTAAAGTCAATCCAGAAGTACTCGATAAGTTAATGAATATTGCTAGTGAGATGGTGCTTGCGCGTAATCGATTACTGCCCTTTTCTCAGCAATCTAGCGATAAGTTATTTACTAGTGCAGTGCGAAGTATTGACCTCTTAACCCTAGAGCTGCAAGAACGCATGATGAAAATGCGGATGCAGCCTATTTTTCATATTTGGGACAAGTTTCCCCGCTTAGTCAGAGATGTTTCTGCTGAGTGCGGCAAGAAGGTACGCCTTTTGCAAGAGGGATCTGAAACTGAGTTAGATCGTATCTTGCTTGATAGTATTCGTGATCCACTCATACATCTCATTCGCAACAGCATAGATCACAGTATTGAATCTCCAGAAATCCGTTTAGAAAAAGGGAAGACAGAGATTGCATACTTAGTCCTTCGTGCGGCACACCAAAATGGCATCGTCATTGTTGAGGTGATTGATGATGGAGCTGGCGTAGATTTCGAGCGTGTGCGTCAGCGTGCCGTATCTCGCGGCTTAATCAGTGCTGAAAAAGCGCAATTGCTAAATCACAAAGAGTTGATTGATCTCATCTTCCTTCCGGGCTTCTCTACGCGTGACGCTATTACCAATCTCTCCGGCCGAGGGGTAGGCATGGATGTGGTGAAAAACAATATTGAGAATATTGGTGGCAGCATTGAAATTACCAGCATTCCCAATGAAGGTACCCATGTCAAGTTAAAGATCCCTCTGACATTGGCTATCCTGCCAACCTTATTTGTCAGGTCTGGGGGGGAGATATTCTTAATTCCCCAAAACCGTATCTTAGAATTAGTCCGTTTTGCTCCAGATCAAGCTAATAATGGTATTGAAGATTTTTATGGCACCCCAACGTTCCGCTTGAGAGATAAGTTAATCCCCTTATTGTTCTTAGATGAGCAACTGAAGATGGTTAAAAAACCACTGAAGCCAAAACAGAAGCTCTTTATTACTCTTCTGAACTTCAATGGCACTTTATTTGGATTGGTTGTAGAAGAAGTCTTGAATATTCAAGATATCGTTATCAAGCCTTTGGGCGAGTTATTAAGAGATATGTCTAATTTTGCCGGCGCTACCATTATGGGTGATGGCGAAGTTGCCCTCATTTTGGATGTGGATGGTATTGCCCGTAAATCCGGCTTGGTTGAGCGACTCCAAGCTAATCCAATTAGGCAGGAAGAGCTCTATGTGCCGACTGTCGAGGAGATGGTTTCCGTATTGCTTTTTGAGATTCCTGGGCTCAATAAAATCGCCCTACCTTTGGACTCTATCGACCATATTATTAAGTTAGATCCAAGTCAAATTCAGCAAAATGGTATCCGTGAAGTCGTCTATTTTAATGAGCAGCTGATGGATTTAGTGCGGCTCGATCATTATGTTAGCGGGGGGTCTAAGGATTCTCACTTGCATCACTCTCGCGTTCCAGTATTAACGTGCCATTACCGTGATCGCTTATATGGTTTAGTGGTAAAGCAAGTGACCGATATTATTGAAGTACCTGCTAAATTGCATGAGCTCTCAACCCCTCAACGAGGTTTAAATGGCTGCATCATCTACAATGATCTAGTGATTAATGTCTTGGACTTAGAAGAGGTATTGGTGATGCACAATATCCAAGAAGAGTCTGATGAATATCCTAAAGTCATTGATTTATATCTTCCCGGTTAAATATGGAACGCTCATTCTTAACCTTTAATGTTGGCAGCTATACCTTAGGTATTCCTGCAGAAGAATTGATTGAGGTCAATCGAAATTTAAGCTGCACCAATGTGCCGGGCAGCCCCAAAATGATTCGGGGCATATTGAATTTGCGAGGCTTACTAATGCCAGTAGTCGATATTAGTGCCTACTTAGATATTGCTGATTCAAAGTGTGAGTCATTTAGCATCATTCTTAAAGTACAAGAAAATAATATTGCATTGATGGTAGATGCGATCGGCGATATTCTGACGTTTAATAACGAAGAACTGGTATTACCACCAAGCCATTTATCAGGACAATTTGAAGGGGCAATTGAAGGTGCATTTAGATTGCCTGAAGGACTTTTAATTCTGTTAGATACCGCTGCAATCTCTCGTAATGCCCAAAATCCGCATGGGATAGTTCCTACTGCCCTTCAGTCGCTGCCTGCATTGCCCTAATAGGATTGATAGATCTTAAGTAGTGTTCTGTATACCTGTTTGGCAAAACTGTAATTACAGATCGATCAGAAGTAGAGAATGTAGCAAAGGTAATGCAGTTTTAGATTATCCGTAGCATTTTCAGAATTCCCCAGATCATCCAAATAATCAGCAAGACTAAGACAGTTCGTGCATCTAGCGAAATTCTGAATAACTGCAATTGTCTGTGAGAACACTCTATAGAAACTCGCAAAGCCGATCTCCTCAATTTGAAGAGTTCAGCGTAGAGCTATCAGTAGGTATTGAATAGAGCTGAAAGATGAATTGGTTGTGGGAAAGCACACAACATTACAGCCTCCTACACCTTATGCATACAAATTACTTTTGTGAATCTGAATTACGTCCCTGAGAAACCTTCTTGCGCATGAATGCTGGCTTGATGGCTTCTTCCTGCCATTAAGCCCGTGCTCCTTAAGCCTTTACAAGTGTAAGGCTTTGCTTTACACTTTATTACAAGCCTTTAAAATGGATAAATGATTGAATCATTTATGCACAAGGGCTTGAAAGAGTTATTTGAGGACGGCAAAAGCATCAAAGTTCAGAAGTTGTTGGTTGCCAGAATTCTGCGTCGCTTAGATGCAATTGATTCTGCTAAATCACTAGATGATCTAAAGGTTCCAGGTTTTAATTTTCATGGATTAGAAGGAGTTCCGAAACGCTACAGCATTCACATCAATGGTCCTTGGTGCCTCACTTTTGAGTGGCGCGAAGAAAATGCTTATCGACTTAACTTAGAAAACTATCACTAATATCATGCGCAAAAGATCACCCACCCATCCAGGCGCCATCTTGAGAGAAGATGTCTTTCCTACGCTTGGCATCTCTGTTACTGAGTTTTCTAGGCACCTTGGGATTTCTAGACAGACACTTCACTCTGTACTAGCCGAAAAGAGCTCAATCACTCCTGAGCTAGCTTTGCGCATAGGTGCATTCTTGGGTAATGGCCCACAACTGTGGATAGAAATGCAGTCGAAATATGACTTGTGGCAAGCAGAGGTCAAACTAAAGAAAGTATTACCTAAAATTACTCTCTTTAAAGATCTTTTAGCTGCTTAACCCACCACCCCATAGCTCTCTAGAAAATATCTGGCTCTGGCACTGCTTTACCAAAGCTAGTTTCCAGGAAATCAAAGTCACAACCCTCATCTGCTTGCAAGATGTGGCGGCTAAACATCCAACCATAGCCACGTTCATATTTCGGCTCTGGTGCTTTCCACTTTGCTTTTCTTTGAGTGAGCTCCTCATCACTAATCTCAAGATGAATTTTTCTATTGGGTACATCAACGGTAATGAGGTCACCCGTTTTAACGAGCGCTAATGGACCACCAATATAGGATTCTGGTGAGGCATGCAAAATGCAAGCCCCATAACTCGTTCCACTCATGCGCGCATCCGATAAGCGCAGCATATCGCGTACCCCTTGCTTAACGAGCTTTACTGGAATGGGCAACATACCCCACTCGGGCATACCAGGGCCACCTTTGGGGCCTGCGTTTCTGAGCACTAAGATGTGATTTTCTGTGACGTCGAGGTTTTCATCTTCAACGGCTTTTTTCATTTCAGGATAGCTATCAAAAACTAAGGCTGGGCCGGTATGCTTTAAGAATTTCTCTGCACAAGCGCTTGGTTTAATGACTGCACCACCAGGGGCAATATTACCTTTGAGCACTGCGAGTGCGCCCTCTTGATAGATTGCTTTATTTAGCGGCCTGATGACATCTTCGTTATGCACTTCTGCATTTTTAATATTCTCGCCAATCGTTTTACCGGTGATGGTCATTGCGCTTGGATTAAGATGCGCACCCATTTGTTTTAGCAATGCTGGCATTCCTCCAGCGTAATAAAAGTCTTCCATCAAATATTGATCACCACTAGGACGAATATTGGCAATCACGGGAACTTTTCTGCTGGCCTTGTCAAAATCATCTAAGGTCACAGTGCATTCTGTGCCAGCGCGTCTTGACATCGCAATCAAATGAATGATGGCGTTTGTGCTGCAACCCATAGCCATAGCAGCATTAATCGCATTTAAGAAACTTGTTTTATTTAAGACTTTGGCAGGAGTTAAATCTTCCCAGACCATCTCTACTATTCTTCTGCCGCAAGCGGCGGCCATACGTGGATGACTAGCATCAGCCGCTGGAATACTTGATGCGCCAGGCAATGTGAGACCTAATGCTTCGGTAATACCCATCATGGTGGCTGCAGTACCCATGGTCATACAAGTACCATGACTGCGCGCGATACCACCCTCTACTTCTAGCCACTGTGCTTCTGAGAGCTTGCCAGCGCGGCGCTCATCCCAATACTTCCAAGCATCAGAGCCTGAACCAAGAACTTTACCCTTCCAATTGCCACGCAACATAGGACCAGCAGGTAAATACACAAATGGTAGGCCAGCAGATAGAGCACCCATTACTAAACCAGGAGTGGTTTTATCACAGCCACCCATAAGCACTGCGCCATCCACTGGATGAGAGCGAATGAGCTCTTCTGTTTCCATGGCGAGCATATTGCGATAGAGCATGGTTGTGGGTTTGACGTACGTCTCTGACAGTGAAATTGCTGGTAGCTCTAGCGGAAAGCCCCCTTCTTGAAAAATACCGCGCTTGACATCCTCAACCCGTTGCTTGAAATGCGTATGACAAGGATTGACGTCAGACCAGGTATTAATAATGGCAATGACTGGCTTGCCAGACCAATCCTCAGGGCCATAGCCCATTTGCATGGCGCGTGAGCGATGCCCAAATGAGCGTAAATCATCTGGCTCGAACCAACGGGCACTTCGCAGGGATTCTTTAGTCTTTTTTGGCATTGGGGTTTAGCCGGAGATTTAAACACCCCTATATTAATGCCTACCCCCAAGAAAGGGTATATCTGCACTTGTTTTATAGTTGGCTATTAATTACCCTGACTTATAGGTATCGAATGGGTAGTGATTAATAAGGATCTATATATGAGCCGCAATGTGGGTTGGATGAGTCAAAATTCTATTTTCATCACGGTGCTGCTTGTCTGCAGCCTCTTTTGTGCAGGTTCTCTGCCCGCAATCGCGCAATCTGATTACCCAAATAAGCCCGTCAAAATTATTGTGCCCTTTCCTCCTGGGGGTACCACCGATTTAATGGCGCGTATTTCTGCTGAGCAACTTACCAAGATCTTTAAGCAAGCTTTTGTGATTGAGAATATTGGTGGCGGTGGCGGCGTCATCGGTGCTGAGCGAGCTGCTGGTGCTCAGCCTGATGGCTATACCCTCGTCATGACTGGTGTTGGTCAAAACGCCGTTGCTCATGGTCTTGATCCTAATCTCAAATACGACTCATTAAAAGATTTTGCCCATATTACTTTAATTGATTTAGGTCCCAATGTATTGGTGGTGAACCCAGATCGCCCCTTTAAAACATTAAAAGATGTGATCGATTACGCTAGAAAAAATCCAGGCAAGCTTGACTATGGCTATACCTATGCTTCCTCAGGTCATATGGCGATGGAGTTAATGCGCCAAGCGACTTCTACTTGTGCGGATATGAAAACCAAAACCAATTGCAACCCGCTGCCTATCGTTGGTATCCCGTATCGCGGAGGCGGTCCTCTCTTGAATGCTATCTTGGCAAACGAAATACCCATGATCTTTATTAATCAAGATGCGGCTTTGCCCTTTGTTGCGGCAGGTAAGTTAAGGCCGATTGCGGTCAGTAGCTTGCAGCGTAACGCGCTGTATCCGAATGTTCCTACCGTAGCAGAGAGTGGTTACCCAGGATTTCAGGCGCTCTCTTGGGCTGGCATCAGCGCTCCTAAAGGAACGCCTAAGCCCGTGCTTGATAAGTTAGAGGCTGCCATGATTTTGGCTTTACAAACACCTGAAGTGAAACAACGGATTGAGTCAGTCGGCTTTGTCATTCCGGCTTTAGGCTCAACTGCCTATGTCAACTTTTTAAAATCAGAAATTGAGCTATGGACCTCTTTGATTAAGAAGTCTGGAATTAAGCCAGAATAGTTGTCTGCAGCATTTCCTTAATCAACTGTGATTTTTGCCTTTTCAACTACTTTAGCCCAACGGCTTTGCTCAGATTTGATGAATACTCCAAACTGAGCAGGCGTATCTCCTACTAATACCGCTCCGTCATCAAGCATCTTTTTAGAATCTTCTTTTGACTTTAAAGATTTTGTAATCTCTTTTTGCAAGCGATCAATCACTGCTTGCGGAGTACCGGCAGGGACCATAATTCCATACCATTGTGAAGTCTCAAACCCTTTGTAGCCAGACTCAGCAATGGTGGGCACATTGGGCAATACTTTTGAGCGCTCTAGCGATCCAACCGCTAATGGGCGCAAAGTGCCGCCTTTAATCTGCCCCATCAATGAAGGAAGGCCATTAAAGGTTGCCTGAATTTGACCGCCAATTAAATCAGTGAGCATTGGTCCAGACCCTTTGTAAGGCACATGCACTAAGTCAATTCCGGCTTCTGAAGAAAAATATTCCATAGCCAAGTGCCCTGCACTGCCATTGCCTGCAGAGCCATAATTAATTTTTCCTGGGTTCTTTTTAGCATCCGCCACTAAATCGGCTAAGGTCTTGTAATTACTTTTCTCGCTCACCGCAATTACATTGGGCACTTTTGCTACTAAGGTTACGGCTGCAAAATCTTTATTAGGATCGTAAGGAAGTTTTTTACCAAATAGTGCAGGGTTCACAGCTAAAGTTCCAACATGACCCAATATCAAGGTGTAGCCATCTGGATTGGCGCGCTTGACCTCCTCCATGGCGATGTTGCCAGCGCCACCAGGCCTGTTATCCACATAGACAGATTGACCTAAGCTGGTACTCAGACTGCTGGCCACAGAGCGCGCAACGATCTCGGAAGTCCCACCAGTAGCAAATGGCACCACTAAGCGGATAGACTTTTCAGGATAGTCTGCAAATACGGGTGAAGAGCAAATGAAAGCTAATACTGTTACAAAAAATTTCAATGCGTACATCCTTCTCTTTTGCTAATCATCAATTATTCAACCTTTATATTGCATCTGATTGATTTGTTTATTTGCATTAAGAGAATTTTTTCTCCAAAGCGTCAAAGTCTTCTTTTTTGACGACACTTTGGCGTTCAGTAAAAGTGGCAACTAATACGGGATCTTCCTTGAGCTCACCCGTTTTCTTTAAATGATCTAAGGCATTAGTCATGCCACGTACAGCGCCCTGCAAAGCTGCATTGGCATAAAGCACGATACCAAAGCCCATTGCAGATAAGTCTTTTAATGGCAATGAGGGTGTTTTGCCGCCGATAACAATATTGATCAGTTGTGGGCAATAGCTTTGTGCGGCAATCAGCTTCATTTCTTCTACGCTTTCTGGTGCTTCGATAAAAGTCATATCTGCACCTGCTTGTGCATAGCTTTGCGCTCGATCAAGCGCGTCTTCAAAGCCATAGATTGATCTAGCATCAGTTCTAGCAATGATTAAGAAGTCATCGTGCACCCTGGCATCAACTGCAGCTTTAATCTTTCCACACATCTCTTCTTTACTGATGATGATCTTGCCTGCAAAGTGGCCACAACGCTTAGGCATGGCTTGGTCTTCAATTTGCACCGCATTGGCACCAGCGCGCTCGAGAACTTTAATGGTGTGATGCACATTAACTGCATTACCAAAGCCAACATCAATGTCGACAATTAAGGGAAGTTGGGTAACCTCTCTAATTGCTGCAGTGTGCGCCGCAACATCATTTAAGCCAATGAAGCCTAAATCAGGAATGCCATAGAACTGGTTCGTGATTGCAGCACCACTTAAATAGATCGCCTCAAAACCTGCATCCTCAATCACACGTGCTGCTAAAGCATTACCTGCTCCTGGTACCAGCAAACCCCGCTTCTCATTAATGAGCTTGCGCAATTTTGTGCCTAAGTGCATGGACATGGTAGTCTCCTTTTTACAGAATTATAAGGATGAATCTGAAGACAGATGCAAGATAAGGACAAAGTCACGGGAATAGATTGCCACGCCCATATTATGGTGGTGGACTTTCCTTTAGCGCCTGAAATTCATTCTCGCCCTATTAGAGATGTGAGTGCCAAAGAATACCTAGAAGTCCTCCATAGCCATGGCATCTCTCATGGAGTCTTAACAGCCCCAAGCTTTTATGGCGCAAACAATACCTTGCTATTTGATGCGCTACGTAACTTTCCGGATCAACTGAGAGGCACAGCGAGTATTGATCCCGCTATCGAGATCACCACCCTTGAGCGTCAATTACATTTGATGCAAGAAATTGGCATCGTTGGTATACGACTCAATTGGAATAAGAAAAAGGTTCTTCCAGATATTAATAGTGCTGAATATAAGAGACTGCTGGCTTTGGCAAGAGACCTTCATCTGCATATTGAATTGTTTTTAGAGGACCACTTACAAGAACAAGTGGTACCCCAGATTTTGGCAAGTGGCGCCACTTTGGTGCTGGACCACTTTGGCAATCCTGATCCGAAGTTGGGTATCAAGAGTGCGTCCTTTCAGAAAACTTTACGCGGTCTAGAGGCCGGTCAGGTTTGGGTCAAGCTCTCTGCGCCCTATCGTGTAGGGTCTTTGAATGGTGTCAGTATTCAGCCTTATGTTGACGCCCTAGTGGCCGCAAACCCAAAACAGTTAGTCTGGGCTAGTGATTGGCCTTGGCTGAGCTATGAAAACCAATTTACTTATACTGATTGCCTGACTTGGATTCAATCAGCAGTTGACGATTCGGCAATTTGGGAAGATATTTTCATTCATAATCCTAAAACGCTTTTTCATTTTTAAACTCAGTTTCTTTTAAGGTTCTGATATGCGCCACTTACTAATCTCACTCACTCAATATCTTGCTAAGGGTTTATTTGGTCTTAGCGTTGTCTACTTATTGCAAAGCCCCGTGTTTGCGCAAACAGTAACGAAATTGATTGTGCCTACTGCACCTGGTGGTGGTACCGACGCCCTCTTTCGGGTGGTCTCGAAAGATGCACAACGCTTTATTGGTGGGCCGATTAGCATTCAGAACGTCGCTGGTGCTGGCGGTACTATTGGTCTTACACAAGTGATTAACTCTACGCCCGATGGCTATACCTTAGCTGGTGTATGGCCTGCCCCAGTGACCGTCGTGCCACAAACTACCAAAGTGCCTTACACGCCAAGTGATTACATTCCAGTGATTCAACTCTCTACTGCACCATATATATTTTGTGTACGCCCTGACTTTCCAGCAAATGACGGTAAAACCTTGATGGAAGAGCTGCGTAAAAATCCCAAGAAATACACCTACGGCACCGATGGCCTAGGTGGCCCTGCACAGCTTGCTGCTGAGCGTATTTTTAGGACCCAAAATATCGAAGCGGTCGATGTCCCCTACAAAGGCGCTGGTGAAACGATTATTGCTTTCTTATCCAATCAAATTGATATCTATGTAGGCTCTATACCACCAGTACTACAGCACGCGAATGTGGGTAAGGCTAAATGTGTATTAGTTTCCTCGGTCAATAGAAATGCCCAGTTCCCAAATGCGAGCTCTTTAAAAGATATTGGCCTTGCTAAAGAAGAGACTTTGCTATGGCGTGTCATTCTTGCTCCTAAGGATACAAAGCCCGAACGTATCAATCAAATTGTGCAAGCCTATAGCAAGGCGATGAAAGAGCCAGATACCTTACGTTACTTAGATGAAGCGGGCGAATCTTCTGCTGTTCTCACTGGCAAAGAGTTGCAAGACAAGCTTACTCAAGAGTACGCCGCATTTAGTCAAATCGTGAAGAGTCTAAATTTGGCTAAGTAAGGCTTTTTTCTGTTTGGCTACTTGCTGTAGCTTTTGGCAATCGGGGTTGGGTGTGCCGTCTTCATTGAGAATATTAAATTCTCGGCAAGGGCTTGGTCGATCTTCATAGATTGAGCAGCGCCAGCCTTCTTCTTTATTATGGGTAAGGGCTACGCATGGCGCCCCGCCTTTCTCAGTGCCCTTCATGCAAGCAAGGTGTTCTGTGAGCTTAGTTGTTAGCTCTCCTGGAACCACTCCAGTGCCATTGCCTGCAATTTCTCCATGATAAAAACTCACCCGAAAATGCTGGCAGCACTGACCACATTCAAAACAGGGATTGGGGTTCAATTCAGCTTTCATTTACATAGTAAATTGTATGCCCTAATTTGAGCTATATATAAGTCAACTATTCCTACAAACAAATCAGTCATTTCTGATGTAATATGTGTATCATTATTGGTACGATATCTGGATGAGAACTCCAAAGCTAGATGTGTACTTTTTTGAAACTGAGACAAGAAAAGAACCCGTTAGAGAATGGCTTCAACTACTGACGCCTAGAGATAAAAAACTCATCGGTGAGGATATTAAAACCGTTCAGTTTGGCTGGCCTCTTGGTATGCCGCTGGTTAAACATATAGATAGCGATATATGGGAAGTTCGAAGCAAATTAAGTGGGAATATTGCCAGAGTTCTGTTTGTACTTGAAGGTAACGCTATCGTATTAATCCATGGATTTATCAAGAAGCAACAGAAGATACCAAAACCAGATTTAGATTTAGCAAAAGCCAGGGTCAAGCAGTTAAGGAAACATTTATGAAGAAAAAACATATTGGTAGTAATTTCGATGAATTCTTAAAGGATGAATCTCTCCTTGAGCACTCTACTGCTGTAGCAGTAAAACGAGTCATAGCTTGGCAAATCGAACGAGAGATGGCAAAACAAAACCTGACTAAAACATCCATGGCCAAGAGAATGCACACCAGTCGTGCTGCCCTCAATCGCTTACTCGATGAGAGCGATACCAGCTTGACCTTGATTACGCTCGCAAGCGCAGCCACTGTCTTAGGGAAGATTATTAAGTTTGAACTGAAGGCCGCCTAAAAGAGCGAGAGAGCCTGCCGACCCTCATTCTCAATGGGGTTTATGAGCTGAAGTAACTATTTTTTCAGTATAGGCAATCGCCACAGCCGAGAGTACGAAAGTAACGTGGATGAGGGTTTGCCACATTAATGTCTTTTCATCATAGGATGCGGCATTAATAAAAGTTTTGAGTAAATGAATCGATGAAATGCCAATGATGGCTGTTGCTAGCTTTACCTTGAGGACACCAGCATTCACATGAGACAACCACTCGGGCTGATCCGGATGATTTTGTAACTCTAAACGCGAAACAAAAGTCTCCCAACCACCAACAATAACCATCACCAATAGATTAGAGATCATCACTACGTCTATTAACCCCAAGACCACGAGCATTAATGCAGTTTCGGTCATGCTATCGCTAGCCATCATGGTGATCAGATGGTAAAGCTCTATCCAGAACTGCCAAACATATACCCCTTGAGCAACGATGAGGCCAATGTATAAGGGTGCTTGCAACCAGCGGGACATAAATATCCAACGCGGTAATGGACGCAATTTCTTATCTAGATAGGTTTGCTTGTCTTCATTCATTTTTCAATATTAACGAAATTTATGACTTTGTTACATTATGAAAAGCCGTATATTGCTTAGGGGAATTATTGCTACTGCCCCTATCTAGGCCCCCAAAAGAATTAGGGAATAAGGAATCCGTGATTTCCTTACTCCCCTCTGCTTTTGCCACCTGCTACGGCTTACTACTGCTTTACTGCTTGCTTGCTTACTACTATTGCCAACCTTTACTCGTATCTACGATTAAATACTGGCTTTGTTGCGCTTTCATGACGCTTGGTATTTTTGAGCACTGCACAGTAAGACAGAATCATGATGACTGCCAATGAGATACCATTAAAGTTGTTCATTAAGTTGCTGATTGTTTCCATTTGCTTCTCCTCTTTCGCTATTGAGTTCGTGCTACGTATTCAGATTAGTGGGTCAAAAGCTCACAAAATGAGCTTGTAAAAATAACTGTTTTGCTGTATTTTTTCATTTCTTTTTTCTTCTCTTTTGTTTTTTTTCTTACCTCGCTACCGGTAACTCATCCCACTGAGTGGTGTAGTTTGGCGACTTATTACCTGCTCTCATTTGCCACTCTTGTTTTGTGCTATTAGTTCCTGCCGCTGCTGATCTGAGCACTGCATTACCAAAACGAGTGTTAATACTGTCCATCGCTTTCATGAGATGTACTGATTTACCTTTAGTCTCGACATCCTCGAACAGGGATTGCTGCATTGTTGGCTTATCACTAATGAGGTTGAGAATGACGCCTGCTTTCTTGTAACGAAAGTTTGGTTTATAAATTTGCTTGAGGCCTGCAAGGGCTGCATTAGTTAATGTCAGCGTGTTATCACTTGGGTCTGGCAGTGGAATTGTGATGCTCTGATGATACTGTGGCTCATATTGCTTAAACGGATTCGTTTGAATAAATACGATGAGCGCGCCCGTAGTACTGTTTTGGGCTCTGAGCTTCTCTGCTGCGCGCGCTACATGGGTAGCCACCGATTGGGCAAGCTCTGCCTGACTTGTAACTAACTTACCAAAGCTGCGCGATGCAATGATTTGCTGCTTAGCTGGCGCTACTTCCTCAAGCTCTAAGCAAGAGGTCCCGCGCAGTTCATAACAAAGGCGCTCCATCACAACGCCAAACTGCTGGCGCATCCCTTGTGGTGAAGCTTGCAAAAGATCAAACACACTATGGATATTTTGGGCTTTGAGTTTTTTGGCAATCTGCCTACCAATGCCCCATACCTCACCAACTTGCGTCTCGCTCATCCATTGATAGAGCTCTGGTTTGGTCATGGCGTTTACATCACATACCCCTGCGAACTGTTTGTGTTTTTTAGCTAAGTGATTGGCTAATTTCGCTAAGGTCTTGCTCGCACCAATACCAACGCAGACTGGCAGACCAGTGGTGTCTTTGACCTGCTGCTTGATTTTTTTTCCTAACTCGATCGTGTCTTGATATTGTTTTAAGACAGTCTCGATTTGCAAAAAGCTCTCATCGATGCTGTAAACCTCGAGATTTGGTGTGAAGGCTTTTAGTACTTGCACTACGCGGCTACTCATATCGCCATATAGGGTGTAGTTTGAGGAGTAAGCCTGAATGCCGTGCTTTCTGGCTAGGTCTTGCATCTGAAACCAAGGCGTACCCATCTTCACGCCAAGCGCTTTGACTTCGGCGCTACGCGCCACTGCACAACCATCATTATTGGAGAGCACTACCATTGGTACTTCTTCTAACTTGGGCTGGAACACGCGCTCACAAGAAACATAAAAGTTATTGACATCAACGAGTGCAAAAAGGGGGTTCATGACTTTGCCTCCTTGTTATATCTGCTACTCGCATTACTGTACTTGCGCACTACCCCAACAACGACGCCCCAGATTTGCAACTCACTACCTTCATTAAAGGTGATGGATTGATAGTTAGGGTTTTCTGCTTGGAGTTCAATACGGCCGCGTAATTGATATAGGCGCTTGATGGTGTACTCGCTATCGACTACCGCTACCACGATGTCTTTGTGTTTTGGCTTGAGGGCTTTATCAACCACCACCTTGTCACCATCACAAATACCTGCGCCCAGCATCGAATCCCCTTTCACGGTGAACATGAAAGTGGCCGGCTTGTTCTGAACTAGGTAATGGTTCAGGTCTAAGCCATCCTCAGCGTAATCTGCCGCTGGACTTGGGAATCCCGCTGAAATCCGATGACTCAGGAGCCTTGTCTCATAGGCAGCAAAATAAGCCCCCAAGGCTTTTGGGCTCTGGGTGAGACTGACTTTGGCGAGGTTCATTTTCTGGGTCATAGTCATTAATATACTGTATGTTTATACAGTATATGTAAAAACCGTAAAAATGAGGCTATTTTTGTTGTTTTGAGGCCTTTAGGGGATCAGGGATTGCATAATGGGTCATAGATCTGCCGATGCAGTCACATATAAAAACAGTAGGAGATACATGAAGACGTACAAGATAGCGTCCATTCCGGGTGACGGAATTGGCAAGGAAGTCATTCCTGAGTGCGAAAAGGTATTAACTGCCCTGAGCAAAAAACATCCTGAAGTTGCCTTTGATTTTGAGCGCTTTGATTGGGGTGGCGACTACTATCGCAAACACGGCATCATGATGCCCGACGATGGCCTGGAACCTTTACGCCCTAAAGATGCCATCTTGTTCGGTTCGGCTGGTGATCCTCATATTGCTGATCACATTACTTTGTGGGGCTTGCGTCTCAAAATCTGCCAAGGCTTTGATCAGTACGCAAACGTGCGCCCCACTCGCATTCTTCCTGGTATTGAAACACCGCTGCGTAATTGCAAGCCTGGTCAACTCGATTGGGTGATTGTGCGTGAGAACTCCGAAGGCGAATACTCTGGTGTAGGTGGCAGAGCGCATCAAGGCCATCCAATTGAAGTAGCTTCCGATATGAGCATCATGACTCGCGTTGGGGTTGAGCGTGTACAGCGCTTTGCTTTTAAGTTAGCGCAGTCACGTCCTCGCAAGCATCTGACCGTCATTACTAAATCGAATGCCCAGCGTCATGGCATGGTGATGTGGGATGAAATCGCTAATATCGTTGCTAAAGATTTTCCGGATGTCACCTGGGATAAAGAACTAGTTGATGCTGCAACAGCGCGTATGGTCAATCGCCCTGAGTCTTTGGATACTATTGTGGCCACCAACTTGCATGCAGATGTGCTGAGCGATTTAGCAGCTGCACTCGCAGGCAGTCTAGGTATTGCACCGACTGCTAATCTTGATCCGGAGCGCCGCTACCCATCTATGTTTGAGCCCATTCATGGTTCTGCGTTTGACATCATGGGCAAAGGCCTTGCCAATCCCATTGGCACTTTCTGGTCGGCAGTAATGATGCTCGACTTCCTAGGTGAAAAAGCCCTTGGCGCTAAATTAATGGCTGCGATTGAAAAAGTCACGGCCAATCCAAAGTTACACACTCGTGATCTGGGCGGTAGCGCTATGATGAGCGATGTGACCAATGCAGTGATTGAGGAGATTTCTAAATGAAGCGATTTAAATTAATAAGTGCTTTACTGAGTGCCTGTTTGCTTTCCTTTGGTTTGCTATCGGGGGCTAGCGCTCAACCGTTTCCAGACAGAACGATTCAGTACATCATTCCCTTCCCTGCTGCGGGTGAGTCTGATTTAGTAGCACGTTACCAAGCGGACATCTCTGCTCGAAAGTTTAATCAGCCCATGGTGGTGATGAATCGTGCTGGTGCTGGCGGTGCTTTGGTATGGAGTGCTCTCAATACCTATCCTGCTGACGGCACTACCGTAGTGGGTATCAATATTCCGCATACGATCTTGCAACCTTTACAAGAAGGTATTCAGTACAAAACTGAAGATATTAATGCGATCTACTACTACCACTTCACTCCAGATGCTTTGATGGTTTCTGCCGATAGCCCCTACAAGACCTATCAAGAATTCATTGCGGCTGCCAAGAAAGATCCAGGCAAGATGTCTTTAGCTGGTTCAGCACAGTTCTCCGCTAACCATATGGCAGTAGAGCGCTTAAATAAATTGGCTGGTGTCAAAATCAATTACGTTCCTTTCAAAGGTACCGGTGATTTAATTACTGCCTTGATTGGGATGCACGTAGATGGCGCCATGGGATACCTGCCATTAGCGATTCAGCAAAAAGGTAAGGTACGTACGCTGGCCATTGCTACTGAGAAACGTAACCCTGCCCTCCCAGACGTGCCAACCTTTAAAGAATTAGGCCTGAACTGGGTAGACGGCGCGTATCGTGGTGTTGCTGTACCTAAAGCTACGCCGCTGGTACTACAGCAAAAGCTGTCTGACTACTTTGCCAAACTCAACGCTGACCCTGAAACTAAAAAGAAACTAGAAGACTCCGGATTTGTGATTGTGGATGTTCCTTTGGCAAAAATGCCAGCCTTTATGAAAGAGAAAATTCCTCAAGCCATGGAAGATGCAAAGAATGCAGGGATGATTAAGTAAGGCTTTCTGAACTGTTCTTTTGCTTCAAATAAAAAACCACCGGTCTCGGTGGTTTTTTATTGGGTATGCCAGAACAACGAGAAGTTTTATGCTAAACGTCACTCATAAAATCGCCGCCGCCATCATCCCAAGAGCTCGCACCACCATCATCCCAAGAACCTGCATCCCGTACACCAAAATTAGGATCTGTAGATGCGGGTCCGCCGACTTGATTCATATTGGGATTCGCATTTGGATGATTATTATCGTGACCACCCATGAGATTACTCGCCAATGCTTGGCCAGCATACATACCAGCACCTAAAGCCGCACCAGTTGCAAGACTGCCCATTAAGCCACCACCCATACCGCCGGCTGCTGGTGCTCCAGGGTAGCCGGGACCGCCAGGGTAAGCAGTAGGACCGCCTGGAGTACCAGGGTAACCAGCGCCTGGTGCGTTATAGACTTGCACCGCCTCAGCCTTACGACGTCTCATCACAATAATGATGCCTACTACCAAGATAGCGATCAAACCCCAGAAGATAGGATTACTAAAGATTGATGATGTGCTCGCAACAGAATTGCCTGAACTATTGGCGAGTTGTACCTGAAGTTTTTGCACAGATTCTGGTTGAGCAAAAGGCAAACCTGGTGCAAGATTTTGTGCCGTCACGAAATGATTGCGCGCTACATCTAACTTACCCTCTTTGAGGTAAAGCTCAGCCGCAACATAGTGCGCCTTTGCACTGTTAGGATGATTTTGCAGAACTTCTTTCATCATGATATCAGCCTTAGCCAACTGCCCAGATTGCACAGCTTTATATACCTCTGGCAAAGTTGCTTCAGCAAATGCTGCATTGCTAGTAAGCAGTAATGCCGCAGCGAATACACCAACTAATAGATTAAGTACTTTACGAATGTTCATCAGAACTCCTTGTAGGATATTTCACTGCGATTTTTGATTATCGCTAGTTTAGGTATTTTTGCTATTCCCTAACTATATTGGGGCTTTTAGGGGGAATTCAAGAGCTAACAGCCTAGCCAATTTGATGCATCTTACCTTCTGATGAGATCAAATATGCCTTATTGGGTTTGTCTTTACGAATACGTGTGAGCTCAGTCTGATAGCCCTGCAACTGCTTGCGGTATTTTTCATATTTCTCGCTACCCAGCTCTGGGATGGTGAGCTTGTAATCAATGATGGCCAGATGGTCATCTAACTCGACTAAGCGATCCATGCGGTAACTCTTGCCTTCTTCGCTAGTAATATCGAGCTCATTCCAAGCTTGGATCCATTGCCCTGAAGTGAGGTAGCGCTTCAATTCTGGCGCTTCTAATACTGCTTTGGTTCGGACAATCAGTTTTTGAGCATGCGCTTGATCTACGCCTAGCCAATTCATCACCTCTTGCTCACTTGGCATGGGGGGTTTGGCTGGGTTGTTTGAGTCTGCAGTCAAGAACTCAAGAAGCTTGTGAAAGTTCGTACCTTCTTCCAAGATTTCTGGATCGGGCTCTTCTTTTGCCTGCTCTAAGGACTTTGCTGCAAGCTCCTTGGCTAGCGCTCCACTCTCAATTTTCAAAATTGAGTCTTGGTAACCTGTCTTTGCTTGATCCCATGCAATCTCAAAGTGATCGATCGTAAATGGCATGCTGCCTAACTCTACCTTGATCCCATCCTGTTTTTGGGGGGCATCCTCAAGACCAAGAGTATGGATATCTAAAATTGCTATCCCTGCAGCTTGGGCCCTGCCATACCAAGAGCGCTCATTAATTCCTGTTTTTGTTCTGCTTTGAACACCGCTAAGCCATAAGCCCTGCTTAGCTCTGGTCATTGCAACGTAGAGTAAGTTCCAATTTTCATTCTGACTGACTTCATTTTCTTTTTTGAAAATAGCTCCACGCTCACCAGTCAGTGTCTTAGCAGTGTACAAAGAAAGATGACTTGGGCTAGCAAGTTCTGGAGACCAATCTAGCAGAACGCCTCGGTGTGGCGCCCGCCATTCAGTGTTATTGGCATCGAGCATGATGACAAACGGTGACTCTAATCCTTTGGCCCCATGAATCGTCATTAAGCGTACGCGCTTATGCCGATCTTCCTCTGACATCTCGGCCTGCTCATCTACCTCACCAATATCTTCGTTACCATCAGCTTGCGCCTCTACATCACCCTCATCCGGCGTTTCATCATCATCTCCACGACGCATCGCATTCATATCATCAATGAAACGGCTCAGACTTGGATAGCGCCCACCATCTTGATTTAAGGCGAGCTCTAAAAAGGCATCTAAATTTGCCAAGACTTGCGCACGTGCAAGGTTTTGAGCAGCGATGGCATAACTCACCCGCAAATTACTCTCGTGATAAATCAAATCTAGTAAGTCATGGACTGGCAGCGCCTCACCTAAAACACGCCAATGCTCTAAATACCTTGCTGCCCTCTGAATCTGTCGGTCTTGACTGGCTTGTAAGGCGTCCCACCAAGAGTGATAACCCTCATTACCAGCAATACTCATACCGAGCGCTTGCATCTGCGCTTCAGCAAAACCAAAGATCGGACTGCGTAGCACCTGAGCCAAGGGTAAATCATGTCTTGGAGAAACTAAGACTGTCAGTAAGGCAATCAGATCATCAATCTCTAATGTATTGAGAAGACCACCTAAGCGTGAGCTGTCATAAGCTAGACCTGCTTCTCGTAAAGCTCTCTCAAATTGCGGTAAATATTGACGGCGTTTGACCAATAAAATGAAATCACTTGCTCTCGCAGGACGCCAATACTCCTTACCATCTTTTTTATCCATCACTTGACGTGTTGCAATCACATGATGAATCAAGCGACTAACTTGCCCGCCCTCTTCATAGCGCTGTTGCACATCAATCGTTTGGCTTGCATCTTTGATTGCATTATCAAAGGCGGTTCCCGTTCGCTCTGGTTGCACCTTCTCAATCCGCTCAATGAGCGGCAGCAATTGCGCTTCACCCTCTGCCGCATAACCCTCTACTGGAAGGCCTTCTAACGTGGGCTTCCAGGCTGTTGTTTGCTTGGTGTATTGATAACCCTCAGGCAAAGTGCTCGCTAAGAACACATCATTCACCGCATTGTTAATAGCAGGCGCATTTCGTCGTGTCTTGTTTTGCGACAAAGGCTCAGCATTTAACTTATTCACTAGAAAATTCCTGGCACTATCAAATAGTCTTGGGTCAGCGCGTCGAAAACGATAAATCGATTGTTTTGGGTCACCTACAATAAAAACGCTTGGCATAGAACCATCATCACCATAGCCATCTAACCAGGAGCGTAATATCTGCCATTGCAATGGATTGGTATCTTGAAACTCGTCAATCAGAATATGTTTGTACTTAGCATCTAAACGGGCCTGTAAGTAGGCCGCATTGGCTGAGCTTGTCATTAATTGACTCACGCCGATTTCTAAATCATCGAAGTCGCGTACCCGCATAGACTCTTTAGCTTTTTCCATATGACTTAGCATCGCTTGGCTCATGGCAAACCAAGTCATATTGAGTTCATGCATGAGATGCTCGCCTTGCCAGGCAAACAGGGCTTCATAGGCTTGCACCCAATCATTACGAATGGCAGTAATTTGCGCAGGATCGCCGCCCGTTTTATTAAGATACTTGAGTATCGGAGCAGAAGTTTTTTCAATATCAGCCAATGGTGTTCGGGTTTGCGTCAAAAAATACGTTTCAAACCTATCAGCTATATCCATAATGGATCTACCGGCAGCATGATGCGCCATCACCTCCTCAAGATAAGGAGCTTTGCTAATTTGAGTTGGCGTGCCATTACTAAAGCACTTATAGAGTGCTGCTAGATTTTCTTTAGTTTCGGGGCGCTCCCAAAAAATTTGCAGTGGGTTTTGTTGGTTTAAGTATGGCAAAACCTGATCTAAATATTGAATTGCTTCGATGCCTTTTGTCTTACAAGCCTCTTGGAAAAATGTCCATGCACCTCTTTGCTTAAAGAGACTGTAATTACCCATCAAGAACTTTTGAGTTTCACTCGCACCAAACTCTGCTAACAGTACGTCATAATGTTTTTTGAGATTCTCAGACAAATCGCCCCACCAGTCTTGCATACACTCTTCTTGCAGGCGCTTAGCATCTTCTCGAAGATTAAAGCCTGGCTGGACCTCTGCAGATACAGGTGCTGCGCCCAGCAAGCGTCCAAACCAACCGTGGAAGGTATCAATGACGATGGCCTGTGGACTTGATAAGACTTTGATATACAGAGCTCGCGCTTGGGGTAGCAAGCTCTTGGCCTCATCTTTTGTCAAACCTCTGATATGCAACTCATGTATGAGCGTATCGTCATCAGCAGTAGAAAATTCTTCTAGCAAGCCATAAAGACGATCGCGCATTTCTTGTGCAGCTTTACGCGTAAAAGTAAGGGCTAAGATTTCTTGTGGTTTTGTACCGGCTAACAATAGTCTAATCATGCGAGCTACTAATAACCAAGTCTTACCACTGCCTGCGCAAGCAGAAACAATTACCGACCTTTCAGGATTGCAGGCTAAAGGGTAATCGAACTCTTCGCTCACCACATCCCCTTTCTACAAACACCTCGAGCTTCGCAGTACTGACAGACGCTATCAGGTGCAAATGCTTGCATGGGTTTACGCGCCCATAAACTATTGAGGTCTTTCTCGATCTGCTCAGAAAATTGAGTCATCGCATTGGGCATATCCTCTACCGTATGGGCCCGGATGTTCTTGTCCTCGCCTTTATCCAGCTCCGCTTTAAGCGAAACCCACTGTGCCTCTCCTACTGTCCGCCCTGGGAGGTGGGCCGCAATCGCATTCTCATTGGCAGCGCGGGCATAGATTAAAAGCTGTGGGTCATCCAAGATATTCTCGGAGCGATCCACAATTTTTTTCATTTTCTGATTTTTATAGTCAATTACAGCTGCTGCAGTGCTATCAGATTCATGAATATCAAATCGATCGGCGCGCCCCGCAATGCGTATATCTCTTTGTACCCCATCAGGGTCAGTCAAACTTAATGTAAAGCCAATTGTTAGCTCAGCATCGTGATAACGCCATCCTTGATTCTCTCTTTTGATCTGCCAGTCAATAAAACTCGGGATTTGTTTTTGCCAATCTCTTAATGTTCCCAAGACTCTGGCATCACCAGCAATAAGGCGTTCAAACTCTTTTTCAGAACACTTCATTAAGTGATCGATCATCCACTGACGTCGTGCCTCGTCACCTTGGTGTATTGGTGAATGCGACTTCTCTTCTTCAGTCTTGAGTGCTTGGAAAAAGGTTTTTAGCAGTGCATGTAAGGTCTGCCCCGCTAAGGATGCATCAAAGCCCTCCTCAAATTCTTTTGCCTTGCGCAATCCCAATAAGCTGCTAACGTAATAGCGATAAGGGCAATCGCGCAAAGCCTTATAAGCGCTAGGTGAAACTGTAATAGGGATGGCAAGGTTCTGATCCGGCGTACTCACTGACATCGTAATTGGCTGAGATTTACCTTCATAAGACTCTGGCTTCGCATCAATTACTCGCCAGTCTTTTAATTGAGCCTGTAAGCGCTGAATCCAAGCCGATGGCCTCAGCGGTTCTCCACTTTTACTTTTACTCTGCCAAAGCAAATCGACATTCTTACAAGACACTAGCAACTGGGAAAGATCTCTCGCCTGCTGGATATATTGCGCAGCAATCGTGGATGATTTTAGATATCGATTTAGCGTATCTGAGAAAAATAGTGGTGGCTCAGAAAAAGCGGGGAGCTGTTGCTCATCACATCCCACTAAAACTATTACATCAAATTGCCGTAGTCGTGTTGAGCTTAGTGGCAAAATGCTGAGGGTTGCTAACGCTTCTTTACCAGCCTCCTCATAAGATGCTTCCTCGATGACTGTCTTTAAAAGGCTCAGCCACTCGGGTAAGCGCATTTTGACGTCTTTATAAATACCGCCGCTCAAATCGAATTCTTTTAATGCTTTTAGGAGTTGCTTGCCTGCAGCATCATTTTCAAGTCGTTGCGCCATACCCGTTTCTTGAAGATTTTTTTGTAAGAGCACATAAGCACTGGAGCAATCTAGCATCGACTGTTGCCAGCCAGTGTGTAAGCGCCTGAGAAACTTGATGAGATCAATTAAATGTGCATTAGGTGATCCACCATTGCTTGCGGCATAACTATTGGCTCGCTCTATCGCCATCGTAAAAGTTTCCCAACCAGACTTTGCCTGGCTAGCAATCAAGATATCTTCAAGCTGAGCAATCAGACCAACACACACTTCAGGCGATTGCTTCAAGCTACTAGAAAGATCGAAATACGGGTTTTGTAAAAACTCAAGCAAAGCACTCGCACTGGGTCCTTCCTTAGGAGCGCGGATAATTTCTAGCCAACTATTAAATGCTGCCGCAGCTCTAGTAGTAGATAGCTTCCAACCAGTTTCATCACGAATTCGTAATGCGTCACCTAAACGACTCAGTAATGCGCGTGCCCGACGTGCCGCTAAACGATCTTGCGCAACCAGGGCAATATTTTTCTTACCAGCAATCAGATGTGACTCAATCGCTTTAGTTGCAGCCCAGGCTAATTCTTCAAAACGTCTTGCTGCCAGTAAGCGCCAGTCTTCATGTCTATGAGCTTGAATATTGCTATCGATTTGAGAGTCTTCTGCGCTATTGGCAACTTGGATATGACCCTCCAAATCTAAGCCACAAAGCGCCTCGGGCCAAAGGGCAACTGATTGCCAGTCTAGGTCTACACGAACTACCGTTGCAAATTGAGCATAATCATGCAGGTAATCGTCGATTAACTCTTGATCAATTGGCTTTGGATCAGCAGTCTGCACCCAAATGAATGGACGTACTATAGCGGGATCTTTTTCTGCATTAGCTTGGGCTAATTGCATCTGGGCAGCCATCGCTAAATGCTTGCGAATGACTGGATCCCCAATGTTTGTTAGGTAGCGCCAAAAAGTTAAGAGGACTGCAGACTCTTCGTCTACCACATTGCGTGAGAGTCCCACATAAGCTTTAGCAATGGCTTGATCTAGAACAAGCTCTACTTTTTTAAGCCAAGCTTCGGCATCCAGCGTATGGGTTTGTAGTAAGTTATTTAATTCGCCTTGTAATTGCGGAACGACCGCTTCCGATAATGAGTCACACGCATCAATGACAGCTTGCGCTAATCCCCATGCTCCCGCCTCACTCTCTGCCTTAAACCAACTCTGTAACACTTTGTGTTTACGCAAATTCACAAAGACGGAAAGCCATCTCTCTAAATCCGTTTGTTTCTTTGGAAACTTCCAGGCGCCTGGCGCTGCTTCTAACCAATCAGCAAAACTGATTACTTGCGGTAAGAAGGCGATGTTACTTGGCAGATCCTTCGGTCGATTTTGCTCTAAAGCTGCCCTCACCCCAATCAGTGGCCCAGCAGTACTGAGGATTACTAAGGGGCGTTTTTGGGTTTGTTTCGCACAATCCCAAATACCTTTGGCCAATTCTGTCAGCGCCTGGCTATTGGGCGTAATTACCCATGCCTGCGGCTGTTTTTGCATTGAAATGGTCGGAAATGGGCGATGCATTACAGGGGGTGTTGGGTTGGTGTTTTAGGGCTTATTTGGAAAATTAGGCAGAATGTTTGGCTTATTGCTAATATAAGCTTTGTAACGCCACAATTAAATAAGTCTAAATAAGGAATTTTCATGAGTGCCGGTATTAAATACGTAACTGACGCCTCTTTCGAACAAGACGTCCTCAAGTCAGATAAACCAGTTCTGCTCGACTTCTGGGCTGAATGGTGTGGTCCTTGCAAAATGATTGGCCCAATCCTGGAAGAGCTTTCCGGTGAGTATGGCGACAAGTTGCAAATCGCAAAAATGAACGTGGATGAGAACCAAGGTGTTCCAGCCCAGTTTAATATTCGCGGCATTCCAACCTTGATCCTATTCAAAAATGGCACTGTAGCTGCTCAAAAAGTAGGCGCTTTGGCCAAATCCCAGTTGTCTGCCTTTATTGATAGTCATCTGTAAATAGTCCCACACCACAGGGTCACTAGCTTAGCCTGTGGTTTTTACCTGCTTACCCTACTTGCCAGACCCGTTTTTTAGTGTAGTATTGCGTTTAACAGTAGTTCAGCGCCTCGCACTTAACAAAGCAAAGCGCTCATTTCCAGCAATTACCTCCCCCATCTTTTAAGTAAATCTC
The DNA here is from genome assembly GCA_903900805.1 of uncultured beta proteobacterium. Lineage (GTDB taxonomy): Bacteria > Pseudomonadota > Gammaproteobacteria > Burkholderiales > Burkholderiaceae > Polynucleobacter. Next base: position 51,616 of record CAIUOP010000055.1, read on the forward strand.
CCAAATTCTGTTTTTCCACATCTGCTTGATTTCTATCAGCGCAGCGATACCCCAAAACCAATTGATCTAATCCCTTTTTTCTTTATCAACACCAGAGAACCACATGCAATTAACTGAACTCAAAGTCCTCCACGTATCCGCTCTGCTCGAAATGGCAGCTAGCTTGGAGATTGAAAATACCCAACGGATGCGCAAACAAGAATTGATGTTCGCCATTTTGAAGAAACGCGCTAAGGCCGGTGAAATGGTTTTTGGTGACGGTACTTTAGAGGTATTACCAGATGGCTTTGGTTTCTTACGTTCTCCTGAAGCCTCTTACATGGCTTCTCCTGACGATATTTATATCTCCCCTGCACAGATTCGCCGCTTTAATCTACACACTGGTGACAGCGTTGAAGGTGAAGTGCGGACGCCGAAAGATGGTGAGCGTTACTTTGCATTAGTTAAAGTCGACAAGATTAACGGTTTGGCTCCAGAAGCCCTCAAGAACCGCATCATGTTTGAGAACCTAACCCCACTGCACCCAAATCGTACAGTTCTGTTAGAGCGCGATATCAAGGCAGAAGAAAACCTTACAGGTCGCATCATCGATATGATCTCTCCGATCGGCTTTGGCCAACGGGGCTTGATTGTGTCCTCGCCTAAATCTGGTAAGACGGTGATGATGCAGCACATTGCTCACGCAATCGCGGCTAATCACCCTGATGCCATCTTGATTGTTCTCTTAGTTGATGAGCGCCCCGAGGAAGTTACCGAGATGCAGCGCTCCGTTCGCGGTGAAGTCGTTGCCTCTACTTTCGATGAGCCAGCAGTACGTCACGTTCAGGTTGCCGAGATGGTGATTGAGAAAGCAAAACGTTTAGTTGAGATGGGTAAAGATGTCATCATCTTGCTTGACTCCATTACCCGTTTAGCTCGTGCATATAACACTGTCATTCCTTCATCCGGAAAAGTACTGTCTGGTGGCGTAGATGCCAATGCCTTGCAACGTCCAAAGCGCTTCTTCGGTGCAGCCCGTAACATTGAAGAAGGTGGTTCATTAACCATCATCGCCACTGCCCTGATTGAAACTGGTAGCCGTATGGATGACCTCATTTATGAAGAGTTCAAAGGCACTGGCAATATGGAGGTTCACCTTGAGCGTCGCTTGGCTGAGCGTCGCGTTTACCCATCGATTAACCTCAATAAGTCTGGTACCCGCCGTGAGGAATTACTGGTCAAGGCAGAAAATCTCCAGAAAATCTGGGTATTGCGTAAATTGCTGGCCGATATGGATGATATTGAAGCGATGAACTTCATCGTAGACAAGCTCAAATCGACTAAAAACAACGGTGAATTCTTCGACCTGATGCGTCGCGGAGGCTAATTTAGGGGTTCAGAGTGCTATTTAGGCCCTTTTGAGACCCCAAAAGTGCGCTTTGTTGTTGATTTCATGGCATAATTTCGCCTTTGCTGCACCATTAATTGCTTTTAACTTGGGAAAGTATTTAGGTTCTTTTAACTTAAACGGCTACCCGCTCATAGGACTCAAAATGAAACCTGGCATTCACCCCGAATATCGTGAAATCGTCTTCGTAGACGTTTCTAATAACTTCAGCTTCAAGACTCGCTCCACTATGTCTACTAAAGAGACAATCAAGTGGGAAGATGGCAAGGAATATCCATTGTCCAAGATCGAGACTTCATCTGAATCACACCCTTTCTACACTGGCACCCAAAAAATCATGGATACCGCTGGTCGTGTTGAGAAATTCCGTCAGAAATTTGGTACCAAAGCAGTTGCTAAGTCTACCGGTGATGGCGCTGCTAAAACAGCAGAGAAAAAAGCTGCTGCTGCAGAAGCTAAAGCTGCTGCAAAGCCAGCGAAGAAGAAGGCTTAATTCACTTCAAATCGTAGGGTATGTGAAATACCTACTCTGCGAGATAATCAAGGCAGCATTTGCTGCCTTTTTTATTTTTGTTTTTGCTTAAATAGAGTTCATGGTCAAACTAACCGCCGCTGCCACTAAATCCATTCCGCGCTTCATTATTTTTGCGCTGACATTGGTTTACGGTTTTGTGGGCCTCTTCTTTCGCGATCCTTGGAAAAATGAGGATGCCATTGGCTTTGGTGGCATGTGGACTTTATTTCGCGGTAATTCTGTCGATTGGATTGTTCCGCATATTGCTGGACGTGATGCTTCTTTAGGAGCACCGCTGCCCTATTGGATGGGCGCCGCTCTCATTGAATTATTTGGGTCCTGGATTGGTGCTGCTAATGCTGCACGCTTATATTCTGCAATTTGCTTTTTCTCTGCTGCTGTAGCAATTTGGTATGCCACCTACCTTCTAGGTCGTCGTCGCGAGGTGCAGCCTATGGCATTTGCTGTTGGTGGTCAACCTGATTTGAAGAGCTACGGAATGACCCTAGCAGATGGTGCGCTACTCATCTTCTTAGCTTGCGTTGGTCTTGCTCAACGTGCCCATGAAACTACGCCTATGATGGCTCAACTGATGGGCATTAGCATCGTTCTCTATGGAACTGTACGGGGCTTAGATAAGCCATGGCAAGGTGGTTTGTGGACTGGTCTTGGTATAGCCATTGTTGCCCTGTCTAGCAATCTCACTTTAAGCCTAATCATCGTTAGCTCAACCATCATTGCTGTATTAGCAAGCAATGCCAAGTTACGTTTTCGCTGGACATTAACGAGTACTGTTTTAGGTTTAATTGGTTTTGCTATTTGGCCGATGATTTGGTATTTAGCTGACCTTCCAGTGCATTTACGCCACGTCGCCGAAGAGGGCTGGCGCAACATTCCACAAATGCGCGCCACCCCTTCAATTGAATCACTTGGCTTTTTAAGTGTGAACTTCTGGGCTTATGCATGGCCTGTTTGGCCCCTTGCAATCATTTCATTAGCTCACTGGGGTCGCGTAAAAGAAGGTGGCGCTTGGCGCGCCCCCCATCTTTGCATTCCACTTAGCTTATTTATTGGTAGCTTAATTTATGTTTTATTCCGCCTGGAAGCAAACGAACATGATTTAATGATCTTAATTCCGAGCCTTGCGATTATTGCCGCATTTAGTCTGCCCGTTTTAAAACGCAGCATGATTAGCTTTATTGATTGGTTCGCAATGTTTAGCTTCACCATCATTGCTATAGCCATTTGGGTAATTTGGTTGGCAAAAATAACAGGTTATCCAGAATCAACTGCTGCTAACATCACTCGCCTGCTGCCAGGATTTACATTTCAATTTAACTTCCTCGCTTTTTTTGTAGCAATAGTGATTACTGGTGCATGGCTTGCAGTTGTCCGTTGGAGAACTTCGCGTGCTCCTAAAGAAATCTGGCGCTGCCTCATCATCTCTGCGTCTGGCACAACCTTGATGTGGGTACTATTGATGACACTATGGTTGCCCACCATTAACTATGCCAAAACCTATCGTCAAGTCGCTGCGCGTCTTTCACAGGTAGTGCCTTCTGGTGCTGGTTGCGTTAATACAAGCAATATCGGCGATGCCCAACTTGCCTCTTTTAGCTATTTTACTAAGCTCACTTTGCGTGATGACTCTAATTGCCCGTGGATGTTGACACATAATCAATCTGAAGCCAAAGCATACGCAAAGCTCAATAAGAAAAAACTACAATTACTTTGGGAAGACCGTCGTGCAGCTGACCGTGATGAACGCTTGCGTCTTTACGAAGTTATCCCGGAATAAATAGTGCTGCACTTTAAACTATCGCGCCTGCGCGAAGATGTTCCTGCTTTGCTCAAACTTACTGGCCCCCTACTCATTGGTCAGTTAGCAGTAATTGCATTTGGTGTATTAGATACTGCTATGACAGCACGCTACTCTGCCGAAGACTTAGCTGCATTAGCAATGGCCTCTGCAATATTTATCAGTGTTTATGTTGGCCTCACTGGAGTAGTTTCTGCCCTTGCCCCAATTGCTGGGCAACTTTTTGGTGCTAAACGTTATTCTGAGATCGGTGAAGAAGTAAGGCAAGCTACTTGGCTTGCACTAGGCCTCACTATTCTTGGCTGCTTGATTTTGACTAATGCAGATCATGTGCTGGCTATCTCGCGCGTTAGCCCAGATATTGAAGGTAAAGCAAGGTTGTATCTGAATATTCTAGCCATTGGATTACCTGCCAGTATGGTGATGCGTGTCTTGATCGCCTTCCATAACGCCGTATCTCGCCCTGCCGTCATTACTGTCATTCAGCTTATTGGCTTAGGGCTAAAGCTACCCCTGAACTTACTCTTTATCTATGGTGGCTTTGGGATTGAAGGTATGGGCGGCCCTGGATGTGCAGTAGCTACCGTCATCATTAACTGGACCTGGATGCTCTTGACTCTAGGATTTGTTCTCTTTGATCGCTTCTATAAACCCTTTGAAATCTTTATCCGTTTTAGCATGCCCAATTGGCAGCGTATCTGGACGCTATTAAAGCTGGGGGCCCCGATTGGCTTTAGCTATTTGATTGAAGTGACTTCATTTACTTTCATGTCACTCTTTATTGCGCGCCTAGGCACCACTGCATTAGCCGGACATCAAATTGTTGCGAATCTAGGTACTGTGATTTATATGGTGCCACTCTCCCTCTCGATTGCAACTATGACTTTAGTGTCCCAGTCTATTGGTGCAAATAAGCCAGAACGTGCCGAGGAGATTGGTTGGTCATCTGTCTTTTTCACGACCGCTACCTGCATCACAATTGGTATTGCAGTATGGGTCTTCAGAATGCAGTTATTAGACTTATACGATCCACCAGCAGAGGTGAAAGCCTTTGCGATCCCTCTCTTTTTGTTTATTGCCTTCTACCAAGTCTTTGATGCCTTGCAAGTGACCGCCGCATTTATTCTACGGGCTTATCGCATTGCCTTTTGGCCCATGTTGATCTACGCTGGATCATTGTGGGGAGTTGGCCTTGGTGGTGGATACCTCCTGGGCTTTAATGTCTTTGGCAATGTGCCCAACATCTTGCAAGGCGCTAATGGCTTTTGGGCTAGTAACAGCATCAGCCTTGGATTAGCCGCCTGTCTTTTGCTCTATCTCTTTAGAAAAACAGCGGAGCGCTATGAAAAAACGCATCCGCCACTTGTCCTATAAAAGAGTTTTAGAAGTCTGCTAACTTCTTACTTATAAACTTTTAAAGTAGCAGCGTCATCATCGATACGGCGCTTAAGATTGCGCTCATAACCAGCTGATCCTGGATTATTGGTAATGAAATTTTGTGCCGCCAAGTTCTTACGCACATCTTCTGCCAAATCTAAAGACGCTAACTTCATTAGCTTTGCCTTGCTAGCTTTAAAGTTATTATCTTTGCCATCAATACGTACCTCTTTGCCATCACCTGAGGCAATGAAGGAAGCAATAATTTGATTGGTCTGTGTGTCGACCACATTAAAATCGACAGTCACTTCTAGTATCACCTGTTGCGAACTAGATCTAGTGCCTGGAATGTCATCTGTGTTATCCGTTACCGATACTTCCGTCAAAACACCATAGAGAACATAGTTAGCATCAGGAAAATCACCTGCCTTAATGCGCTGGACAATATCAAAATACTCATCGCCTTGGTTTGGCATCGCTACTGTTGACTTCGCTTGCACGACTTTGTAACCAGATTGGATGAGTAGTCCACGAATGGGATTAGCTAGGTAACGCAACTCACCGTATTCCATCTTGCTCTCATAGCCTGACTTCTTAGAGCTTTGTGTTTCTGAATCAGAGCTATTGCTAGATGCTTGAGGATCTACTGGAGTTACCACTGGGGCAGTTGACGCTGGATCCGCTAGGTTGGTGAATTTCACTGGGAATTGCGAAGAATTTGCTCCACCCGTTAAAGCTGACGCATCTGCCTTATCAGCGTCTACCGGAATTGTCTTTGGGGCAATAGTTGAAGTGATATTGTTATTTGTTTTATGACGGGTCTCTTCAATAAAGACTAAGTTCTTACCTTCTTTTTTGAAATAAATATCCGTTACTGCGATTGACTTAGCCTCTGCCTTAAGTCCATCGGCATTAATCACTGGGTTCTTCGGTGGGTCTGCTGGCACCTTGCCAACAATCGCTTGGTCGGGCACTACTGCAGGGGGTTTAGAAGCACAGCCAGCCAATAAGACTAGGCTTGCTACCGCACAAAGTAGAAACGTTTTTTTAAGCAATGGCATTAATTGACATCCTTCATTAGCGAGTTGCAGTCTTACGAATCTCTTTTTCATCAGCCCACTCAAGTAAGCCTGATTCGTTATTAATGAGATTTAAGTTAAAGACGTAGTAGACATCTTTTACATCCTTAGTATTTTTCACAATAGATGCGATAGATCCTTCGATACGATATTGTGCGCCTTGCATATTGCCAGTTTTAGCAATCGTGCTGTTTTTATAAAGGCCTGATTGATTCTGGCGCTTCAACTCATCGGTTTGGTTTTGCATTTCAGTCACGCTAACTGCAAAGCGCACTTGGCCACTCTTCATCAATTGGGTGCGGATCTTATCAGTGATCACGCGCGTATCAATATATTCAGAGGTCTTATTCTTCACGTCTGCCAAAGTGACAATTGGAGCATCCTTACTTCCTGAGATTGCTTTTGATTGAAGCAGTGATCTTGTCATGGCTTCGGCAATCATTTGCAGATCAGTTGAGCCGTAGTTAGCATTGACAGTCTCAACAGCCTTGGCGTCGCCATAGCGCACTTGCGGACCTGAGCAAGCTGCCAGCAAAACTGTAGACATTGCAAATATAGATAAGTGGATAGTTTTAGTGTGCATTTTCATGATCATTTTTCTATTAGCGATTAGGTTTACTCTGGGGTTTACTTATATTGATTTAACTCAAAGCGGAAATCAGTAGCATCTGGTGTTGGCGCGATACCCATAATAACGGTCGACTGTCCCTTACCAATCGTCACTGGCTTCCAAGCCTCTTCATCGGTCACGGTCATACCATTCTTACCGATCCATTTAAAGCGATAAGCAACGAGGTTGGACTTACTATCGTTCAAAATAGTAACTTGCGCTGTCAGCACGCCATTACGCATCAAACTACGCATATCGGTAATCTGGATGCTATCGGTATCACCCATACGTACCGTCATATCTTTCATAGAAGGCGTTGAGCTACAGGCGGCTAAAGTGATGGCTGCCAATAAGATCAATAGATATTTTTTCATTCTCGGTCTTTCCTAATTAAAAAGCTGCTGGAGGCTGTTGAGTAAATTGGGTGGCTCGTCAGGCTTCAACCCATCCATATTACTGCTTGCTGGGCTAGCTGCCGGGCTTATAGCTGGTGGCGTAACTACGGGCGCAGTTTCTGGCGGTGTAGCCGCCTCTTCTGACTTTGTGCCCCCAAAACTAAATAACTTCTTAAATCCATCAAAGGTACTATCTTTTGGCTTCACCCCTTCCGAGGCTGACTTAGGTTCTATCGCCACAGGATTACTAATTGTTTGAGGTGCAAGCACTTGAGGCATCGGAGGAAGTGCCGCTGGATCATTTGATGTCAATACAGTTGCTCTATTTCTGAACATGCGGATATAGACCACGTTATAACCTCCAATCAGATTGACTGTTTGGTTTTGGCTTACTCCGGATGGTAAAGTAAATTGGAGAACACTAGGACCAATTGGAAGACCCATTCTGGCCATATACGTTTGTGCTGGCAAAGTAGACCAATGACGCACATCAGTTATGTTAATAGCTTGTAGTCCATAACCAGTTAGCATGCCTGCAATAGCGCCAATAATGGCAGCATTATTATTTTGATTGTTATTTCTTCTAGCCGCCTGTTGTGCAGCTTGGTCCGCCGTATATTGGGCCACTAATGAAACTAGCGCCCTGCTGCTTGCTCTTAAGACATATCCTGGCATCTCATCCTTCAAATTCTTGCGTGCCATAGCATCAATATTGGTGACTAACTCTGGGTTGGCCATGCGATCACCAAGCTGCACAAAATTCGGGGTGAAGCGATCGCTCGATTTTTCAATTACTGGAAATGTGAGGGTGACCAGCTTGGGGCTACCGCTAACATTGAAAGATTGACTAATTCGATAGGGGCTAATTTTAGGCATATAACCCGTATCAATGATGATCAAGGTATCTGCAAAATTTTTTTTACCTTGGTTAGCAATATTAGAGTCTAGCTTTGCAATACTGGTCTTAAAGAAATTGACTGATGGTCGTAATTCAATTGCTAATCGATACCCAGGGGCTGCTAAGCTGGCCTCCCCTTGAGATTCATGGATAAAACCAGATAAGTAGTAAGCCGCAGGATTTTGATAAGAGTTTTTCAGACTACGCGTTTCTTCATCATCCAATAAATTAATGGGGTAGCCATTAATATCTTCGATCCGACTAGTCGCACCTCTTGTTTTTTGATTATTTTGTTGCTCTAACTCTACCTTGGAGACCGCAGCAACCTTACTCTGAATCAGTTCCTCGATGACTTTTTCTCGTTGCGCCATTTTCTTGGCCTCAACCATGGCATCGTTCCAGCGACCTTGCGATAAATGATTTAATGCAATCGTCTGACTTAAGAGACTAACTTCATATGGTTTTGGATCGTAATTACTACTAAAGCCTTCGGACAAGACGTATGAACTCATATCCGTAAAGGAGCGCTTAAGCTTATCGCTAGTCGAAATCTGCCATTGTTCAATCAATTGATCGGCTACCAATAAGTTTTTTGTGCTGTTGGGAATTTGACTTGGACCCTGAAGTCGCTGCACTTCACCTAGTTCTAAGTAATACAGCGTATTTTTATCTTTAAATACGCTCTGAATAGTGGCAGCAGTACTTTGCATGTCACCATGTTTGAACTGATCTTTTGACTCATTCATTTTGATCTGTTGATTTTGAGTTGCGCACCCAGCCAATAAGCAAGCACTAAGCATGAGGAAGACTAAGCCGAATTTAGAAAAGTCTAATGCTAAAAATTTAAGCAAAATTAGCTGACTAAAAGGAGTGTGATTAATGGATTTTCAATCAAATATATTGGTTTTATAGCGTCTTAGCTATATAACGCTTTAGAACAAATCTAGGCTGACAAGAAAATCAGAAATTATGGCTCTGCTTTAGCGCCAGACTGCTGAACCACTCTGCTCCACTTACGGGACTCTGCAGCAATCAGTTGAGAGAGTTCTTTAGGGCTTCCAGGTGCAGGTTCTAGGCCGCCAGCCAAGAGTCTGTTTTTGACCTCTGGGTTTTCTAGGGCCTGTCTAGTTAGCTGATTCAGACGTTTTTGAATAGCTGGCGGTAAATTTGCTGGCGCCATCAAAGAAAACCACGATACCGCTTCAAATCCAGGCAAACCTTGCTCGGCAAGTGTCGGAATTGCAGGGGCAGCGTATGAACGTTTTAGGGTGGTAACGCCTAAAGCCTGCACCTCTCCCGACTTAATTAAGGGTAATGATGAAGATAGATTATCAAAGAGCATTGAAATACGTCCGCTGACTAAGTCTGGCAACGATTGAGCGCGTCCCTTGTAAGGGATGTGCCGAATATCAATACCTGCCATCTCTTTAAATAATTCACCAGACATATGTAGTGAAGTGCCAACGCCTGAAGAACCAAAAGTCAATTGGTTTGGTTTGGCTTTTGCAAGCTCAATCAATTCATGAACATTGGTGACGCCCAACTGTTTATTCACAATCAATACATTGGGAGTGCTAGCCAAGAAGCTAATGGGCGTGAAATCCTTCACCGGATCAAAAGACATCTTTTCATAAAGGGCACCATTAATCGAATGAATGCCCACGGTACCAATCAGTAATGTATAGCCATCTGGATCGCTCTTAGCAACTAAATCTGCCCCGATGTTGCCACCGTAGCCTGGACGATTCTCAACAAGTACTGGCACACCAAGAGTTTGCTGCCAATTTTCGGCTAAGACTCGCGCGAGAATATCGGGCGCTCCCCCGGGGGTAAATGTCACGATGATCCGAATGGCCTGCTTAGGCCAAGCAGTCTTTACTTGCGAGTGCGCATTAGAAACGCCAAGCCAAATAAATGTAAGCACTAAGAGGCTCTTGATTAGCCTTGAAAATAGCATCATTGCCTAAGTTAAAAACCGAATCGGTTACGTAACCAAATCCAGCCCTCGTACTTCACCGGATCATCAGCGCATGGACCGAGGCCACACTCTAGTAGGGTGGATATTAAATTACCCACTACTAGCAGGATAAAGATGATTACTAAAGCATTAGCAAAGATAGAGCGCGAACGCACTTCACGATTTGGCAACATCAACAGAATAGCGAAGCCCAGCAATAAGCCTAAATAAGTAAGGAAGGCCCAAGTATAAAAATGGAGCTCTAGGAAGGTTGCACCAAATCCCTTATCCCCAGGTAGGATATGAAGCAGCACTTGACGCAAAGAAACCATCATTCCCAATAAGCCGCCAATGATGCCCCAACCATAATGTGCTGCGTGAGCACCACAGCGAATATTCAGAACTAAGGCAAAGCCAATGATGACAAACGCAATACGCTGCATTAAGCATAATGGACAAGGTAATTCACCAAAATACAGTTGATCAACAAAGGCGTATGCCAAGACACCAATAACTGCAAGTAATGCCAGTTGATTACCAAGCGCAGCTAGAGAAGGAACAGAAATCTTACTCACAGGCTGATATTGAGATGAGTACTTGCATGAGAGCGGAACCAGATGACTAAGATTCCAACGGTAATGGCTAATACGATTAAGCCTGCAAGACGCTTTTCAAACCAGACCAAAACAAGTCCGATGAATGCTGTCAGAAAAGGCAGAAACATATACATAGGAGAATTCTAGCGCAGGATGTCGCTAAGATACTAAATTAAGAGCTTATTTAGGGTGCTAGATAACTTTAGTCTTTAAATTAACCAAACCTTCAACGCTTCCCTCAAGTACGTCACCCTTCTTTATCGGACCTACACCCGCAGGCGTGCCTGAAAAAATTAAATCACCTGACTCTAAAGTAAATAAAGTAGAGAGATAAGCAATGGTATCGGGTACGTTCCAGATTAATTGGTTTAAGTCACCCTCTTGACGCACTTCACCATTGACTAAAAGCTTAACATTACCTTTTGTTGGGTGACCGCATTGAGTTGCTGGAGTAATTTCTCCGCAAGGAGCTGCTTGGTCAAATGCTTTTCCTGTATCCCAGGGGCGCCCCATCTTCTTAGCCTCGCCTTGTAAGTCACGCCTTGTCATATCCAAGCCAACGCCATAACCATAAACGTGGTCTAGGGCTTTATCAGCTGGGATATTTGCGCCACCTTTACCAATCGCAACAACCATTTCGATTTCGTGATGGACATCTTTCGATAAATTGGGGTAAGTCATATCTTTTCCATCAGTCACGATAGAGTTAGCTGGCTTCATAAAAAAGAATGGTGGTTCACGATCTGGATCATGACCCATTTCACGAGCGTGATCTGCATAGTTGCGGCCAACACAGTAAATACGATTCACTGCAAAACGGCGGCTGTCCCCAGTGACTGCTAGCGATATCACTGCTGGTGGATTAATTACAAATGCTGAACTCATAAAACCCTTTCTATGAAACTCTGTGGATTAGTATTTATTTTCGATGTCTAGAAGTATGACGCAATTTCAGCAACAAGATACTGAGAGCCAAAGCAAAGGTCAAAGCATTCGCGAGTATGAGGGGCCACTTCTCAATGCTGAATCCATAAATCAACCAGAGCCCTACCCCAGCTGTAAATAGGGCATACATTCCTAGGGATACGCCTGACAAATCCTGAGTTCGCCAAGACTGTATCGCTTGGGGTAAAAAGGCAATCGTGGTCAAGAATGCAGCGCAATAACCGATTACTTCAATCTGGTGGGGCTCAAGGTTCATAAAGCCATTGTAATAAGGAAAATCAATCATTCCTTGATCTAGTGCCAAATTGACTTACTTCTTCTTGCTTAACTCTACTTTACGAGCTTCCACTTCTTTGTTAATCGCTGCAATTGTTTGGGGATTGGGTGACTTCCATTTACCGCCAGAGTTATTGACTATATAAACCAATGCGTCCGCAAATCCCTCAATACTTAAATTAGGATTGCCACCCTTAGCAGGCATTGCACGAACACCAACATAACCATGTGCAGTGAGGGTAACTTGCCCCTCAGCAATGAGAGGTGCCCACTTTGCTTTATCGCCAAGCTTAGGGGCATTCAGAACACCAGCTCCATGGCAGCTCATACAGACCTGTTTGTATGTAGCCTCACCAGATTGGGCAAACGCTGCGCCAGAAAGAAAGATAGCCAAGAAACTGGTTAGTAAAAATAAATTAGACTTGTGTTTCATGGAAACATCCTCTTCGATGGTCGGATGTATAAGAATATAGCTTAAATTGAGAAAAACTACTGCAGGCCCCTAAGGCCGGGCTTAAGCTAAACCAAAAGCAGTAGCAATCCTATAGGTGATGAAGGAGGCTAGATAGGCTAAGCCAAACAGGTAGCTGAGCATGATCGCTGGGATCTTCCAGCCCCCTGTTTCACGCTTAACTGCTGCAATAGTAGATAAGCACTGCGGTGCAAAGACAAACCAGGCCAGAAGTGAAAGTGCTGTGGCCAATGACCAACCAGAAGAAATTAATGGAATCAATGCTTCTGCAGCATCTGCACTGGCACTCGATAAGGCATAGACAGTAGCCAAAGAGCTCACTACGACTTCACGTGCTGCCATACCGGGAACTAAGGCAATGCTGATTTGCCAATTAAATCCAATCGGGGAAAAGATATGCGCTAAAGCCTGACCTAACATGCCGGCAAAACTATACTGAATGGCTGAGCCTGTTGCACCTTCAGGCGGAAGCGGAAAGCTAGAGAGCGCCCATAAAGCAATTGTCATAATGAGAATGATGCCGCCGACGCGACGCAGAAATATTTCTGCTCGCTGCCATAAGCTAATTGCTAGATTACCGATACGAGGTAAATGGTAGCTAGGTAATTCCATCATGAGCGCATTCATACGAAATTGTTCGCTTGTGAAATGCTTCAAAATCCAAGCAACGCCCATTGCACCTAAAATACCCGCAAGATAAAGCAAGAATAAAACGAGGCCTTGCAAATCAATATTCGCCCAAAGCTTTCTTTCGGGAATAAAAGCAGAGATCAATAATGCATAGACCGGTAAACGCGCTGAGCAAGTCATCATTGGTGCAATCAAGATGGTTACTAAGCGATCCCGTGAATTTGAAATGCTTCTAGTTGCCATGATTCCGGGGATAGCGCAGGCAAAACTCGAGAGTAGCGGGATAAAGGATCTACCAGAGAGCCCGACCGAGCCCATGACACGATCCAATAAATAGGCGGCTCTAGGCAGGTAACCAGACTCCTCTAGCAAAAGGATAAAGAAAAATAGAATCAGAATTTGCGGCAGGAAGATCACTACTCCACCCAGTCCAGCCAAAATGCCATTAATCAATAAACTGCGCATCCAATTATTTGGTAGGATCTCAGTAATTTGAGCGCCCAGAAACTCAATAGCAGTCTTAATCAACTCCATTGGTAAAACTGCCCAACTAAATACTGCCTGAAAGATGAAAAATAAGAGGGTAATCAAAACTAAAGGGCCAAATACCGGATGGAGCAAGACGCTATCTAAGCGATCACTTAAATGATCTGGAATAATTTGATCTAACTTCAGATTTTTTAAAATTTTCTGAACCAAAATATTGTCAGACTCTGCATGCGCAATATGAGACGCCACGTTTTCTAGCGTTGCATCACCAGTGCCTGTTTGTAACGCGCTTAAATTGCGCCAGTCTAAATTAGATAAGAAGGATTTAAGGTCATCGGCACCATTAGCTTGAATACCAATGCTAGTTAATACTGGCAACCCTAATTCATGGGAAAGTGCAGCGGTATCGATCTGCAGGCCTTGACGCTTCGCGATATCAAGCATATTAAGTACAACCAGGCAAGGTAGTCCCAGGCGCTTGGCGGCTAAGACTAAACGCAGATTACGGCGTAAGTTGCTTGCACTTAAAATGCAAACCACTAAATCAGGACGCTTCTCACCTTCCGCCCTACCCAATAGAACATTGCAAGTCACACGCTCATCTAGTGATCTTGGATAAAGGCTATATGCACCTGGTAAATCTAGAATGCGAATATTTTTGCCAGACTCGAGCGTCAAGCGCCCTTCTTTGCGCTCTACTGTGACACCAGAATAGTTCGCTACTTTTTGACGACTACCGGTGAGCAAATTAAATAAGGCCGTTTTGCCACAGTTAGGATTACCCAACAATGCAATCACCGGATCGCTAGAGAAAAAATGGACTTGGGATTCAGGCATGTACTAACTCAACTTCAATCATGCGTGCCTCAGACTGGCGTAAAGCAAATGTAGATGCGCCAACTCGAACCATATAGGGACCCTTACCAAGCAATCCCCTTCTTAATAGAGTCACTTGCTCACCGGGTAAAAAGCCAATGTCCTCCAACTGCCCTTTAATTTGTGGGGCACCTTTAGGAGCGTTTACTTCGCTTACGCGGTAAAGGCTTTCCAGTTCGACTTGATCCAAATTCATGCAATTGGCTTTTTTGAGTGGTCTATAGGGAGATTATATCCCCAAATGAGAATGAATATCATTCGTGGCGACCCCTTACTACAAAGCAATAATGGGCTATTTGCCACTTTAGGATTTGATCTAAAGCAAAAGAGGGGTGGTTTTTAATGAAAAGAAAAGCTAAGGAGTGCTGTAGCCATACTTCTGAAGAATCAATTTGGCCTGAGAGCTTTGCATGAACTGATAAAGAGTTACCGCCTCTCGTGGGGCGCCTTTGATTAAAACCATTCTCTGCTTAATAGGCTCATATAGTTTGTTATTCACTAAGATGAAGTTTGTCTCTTTAGAAACATCTACAGACTTAGCCAAAGAAAGCGCAGTAAAACCCAGATCAGCTGCGCCTGTAACTACATACATTGTTGTAATGCCAATATTGTCTCCATAGATCAATTTATCTTTTGCAATATCCCAAAGCCCTTCTGCCTTCAAATACTCAACAGCTGCCTTGCCATAGGGGGCCAACTCAGGTTTGGCAATGGCAATCTTATTTGCCTTGTTCATGGCCCTGATAAGTTCAGTTTTGTCATCTACCAAACTCATTCCAGCAGATTTTTTTGAGATGATGGCTAGCTTACCAGTAGCGTACACAACCCCCTCATCAATCGCCTTTCCCCTTTTATAGAGCTCAATAGGGAAATACTCATCAGCAGAAATAAATAAGTTAAATGGCGCACCATTCATGATCTGCGCCGTGAAGTTTCCAGAAGATCCATACACAATTCGAATATCTGAATTACCAGCAGATTTAAATGCTGCATTGATCTCACTAAAAGCATCCTTCATGTTGGCAGCAACGGCAACAGTGATAGTTTGTGCGCATGCCAAGTTTGCAGTAAATAGCAAAGAGGCAAACAGGGCAAAGAGGCGAAGTTTCATAGCGAAGCTTATTCTAGCTTTGCTAACAATTTATAACCAGCCTTCAATCTGGCGGTTGAGGCTAACCGCCTTATAACCAGGGGTCTCCCCAGAATAACTCCGAATTTTGCGAATTAATTTAGAAGCATCAGATTGAGAGACCATTTCTTTATGCATAGCAATAAAGAAAATTTCGTCTTTCAGGGGCACAAAACCCAGTCCATTCTCAATGGCTACATTTTTAACACCAACACCTACATCGGCTTTACTCGCTAAGATGGCATTTGCTACTGCAGAGTGGGTGAACTCCTCATGGAGGTAGCCATTGATGTCAGAAGGCTCGATTCCCTCTTCCATTAATAGCGTATCTAAAAGCAGCCTTGTGCCAGAGCCAATTTGTCGATTAATAAAGCGTATTTTTCGATCTACTAAATCATCTATCGAACGTATCCGTAAGGGGTTACCTTTTTTAACAATCAGACCCTGGGTACGCTTCATCACAGGATAAATTTGTATTCCACTTTTAGATAATCGGTGATGAATTGCCTTTGAGCTTTTTTCATCTGAAACATGGTAGCCAGCAATATGAGCCTCATTATTCAAAAGCTTTTCCAACGACTCTCCCGAGCCAGCGATTTTTAAATCAAAGCCTTTGACCTCGCTCACTGCTCTTTGGATAATTGAATCACTGCTTGATAGAAATTTCCATCGAGCGCTTTCTGATTTCTGGATCTTTTTAATTTCTTTTAATAAGGCATCCTGATAAGAGCTACCACTCTCATGATGATCGGCTTGTATTTCATCGATGAACTGAATGAAGAACTTCCCAAATTCAGTCAAGACTGAGCCATGGCCTTTAGTTCGAGTAATCAAGGGCATGCCAAGACTGGCCTCAATCTGATTCAATTTGCCCCAGGCGCCCCTGTATGAGATCCCAGACTTTTTACTGGCAACCACCAAAGAACTACCAAGTCCGATGTCCTTGAGAAGGCGCACAAGCCAAATCATGTCTATAGAACCCCGTCCCTCGGGCTGGGATTGAAGGATGAGGGTTGGGTGGATCTCAATTCGCATATGTAATTTTTTGCATATTCAATAAGTATTAATGTATGCGAGAATCTTCTTTTAATCAACTACTACTTGATATCTATGAAAAAGCTAATCTCAAACCTATTTATTGGCGCCTTGGTAGTAATCTTGATGAACAGCTCCCAGGCGTTCGCCCAAGAAAAAAGTATTGTGGTGTCATCCACTACCTCTACCGAACAATCTGGGCTATTTGAATTCATGCTCCCCATCTTCAAAATGAAAACCGGGATTAACGTCAAAGTAGTTGCAGTGGGAACCGGTCAGGCGCTCGATATTGGTCGTCGCGGCGATGCAGATGTTGTATTTGTTCATGACAAGCCGGCTGAAGAGAAATTTGTTGAAGAAGGCTTTGCAACTAAACGTAATGAAGTGATGTATAACGACTTTGTGCTTATCGGACCCAAGTCAGATCCTGCAAAAATTGGTGGCGGCAAAGACATTCAAGCAGCTCTTCAGAAAATCTCTGTTGCACAAACTCCTTTTGTCTCTCGTGGCGATAAGAGCGGTACACATGCTGCAGAGCTCCGTTACTGGAAAGGTGCAGGTATCACCGTTTCACCATCTCAAACTTGGTATAAAGAAACGGGTTCTGGTATGGGCCCTGCACTCAATACTGCATCTGCTATGAATGGTTATATTCTGGCAGACCGTGCAACTTGGCTGAGCTTTAAGAATCGTGGTGACTTAGCCATCTTAGTACAAGGCGACCCTAAGCTCTTCAATCAATATGGTGTGATGCTAGTCAACCCAGCTAAGTTTCCTCATGTGAAAAAAGCGGAAGGACAGGCCTTTATTGATTGGTTGGTTTCCAAGAACGGTCAAGACGTGATTGCTAGCTACCAAATTGGCGGTGAGCAGCTCTTCTTTCCAAATGCGAAGAAGTAGCCAGTAAAAAGCCCGCAAATGCGGGCTTTTTACTAACATCTGGCACTTGGCCAGAGCAGTTTGAAGCTTACTTCTTAGGCGTTACAAAGCCAATTGCTGTGTCGTCAACAAACTCAATCATGACGTCATCTCCAGCTTTAAATTTCTCAAGGCCGAGAACGGCTTGATCAACTTTAACCTTTTGCTTCTCGCCACTTGGCAATGTGAAAGTTACGATACGTGTTTTTGCATCAATTGTTGAAATTTTCACAGTTGCATAAATAGTGTCAGTCGTTTCTTCAAACGGCTTAGCAGAACCCTTGCCTGATACTATTACAGAACGAACACCAGAAACACCTGGCTTAGCACCTTTAGCTACTCCTGTTAAACCAACAGCAATCGCTTGGGCATGCTCAACTACAAACACATCACCCTTTTTAACTTTATCCAAATCATTAACTGCTTTGGAAACATTCATTTGCGCCAAATTACCGTTAGCATCTTTCAATACAACAATCCGATTTTTAACATCAACGGAATCAACGGTAGCAGTAATTACAACTACTTCAGCAGCCAATGGCAACATTTTTGCGGGTGCCTGAGCAAAAGCAGCGCTTGCAAAAGCGAGGCCAGCTGCAGCAAATAATCCAGTCAGTAAAGATTTTTTCAAAATAACTCCTAAGCAAGTAAAAGGGATGGGGTGAGCCCATAACTGGACCACAATTCATTGTAACCATGGCCTATGTCTGGTTTGCTACTTATTTGGTAAATTAAACCTATGCCCCAGCCAAACCCCATAAATACCTTTGATATCTCAATCAAATCCTGGCAGGAGGCCTTGAAAGAGGCCTACTTCATACGAAAGCAGGTATTCATTGAGGAACAAGGGGTGCCTGAGGACATGGAATTAGATGAGTTTGACCCTACTTCTAAACATGCCTTAGCTTATGAGGGCGATCTATGTGTGGGCACCGGGCGACTCGTTCACCTACATAGTCATCATGCGCAAATTGGCCGTATGTCTGTCTTAAGTACATTTCGCAACCGGGGTATCGGCAAGGCAATCTTGAACCGCTTGATTGCTCTAGCTAAAGTAGAGGGAGTTTTAACCCTGATATTGCACTCCCAAGTATCTGCAATTCCTTTTTATACAAAGATGGGATTTATAGTAGATGGTCCTATTTATGATGAAGCAGGCATTCCCCATCGTAATATGATTCTGTCATTAGCAAAAACTATCGAATAACTATTTAATAAGCACGTATCACTTATGAGCACTGCCTACTCTTCCTTCCCCTACATCCATCGCGTGTGTTACTCCGATACCGATGCCGCAGGGCTCGTATACCATGCGCGCTATTTAGATATTTTTGAGCGTAGTCGTGCGGAATGGTTAGCCCAGTTTGACTTAAGCCCAACTAAGCTCATTAACGACTTTGGAATACTACTTCCTGTTCGAGATCTACAGATGGATTTTCATAAGCCTGCCTACTTAGATGATTTACTACAGATTGATCAGGTCATAGAGCGCCGAAGTAGAGCTCAAGTCAGCGTGCAGCAGACAGCCAAAAGGAAATCTCAAGATGGCAGTGCAGCTGAAATGGAACTCATTGTGAGCGCTCTAATTAATATCGTTTGCGTAGATACCATCACCCTCAAGCCCAAAGCACTGCCTGACTGGCTCTTTTTAACTGAATCACTTTAATGACTTAAAATAAGGGCTCTTACTGCAAACGCTCCAGCGTGGCAGCTCACCCCATTGGCCGGGATAGTCTTTTAATTGAATACGGGTCAATACTTTATTGGCCCCTATGTTATTTACAGATCTTGGTTTATCAGAGCCCATTCTTCGTGCTATTGCTGAAGAAGGCTATACCAGTCCCACCCCGATTCAAGCAAAATCTATTCCCGCAGTACTTCAAGGCGGCGACCTCCTAGCGGCAGCCCAAACTGGTACAGGTAAAACGGCAGGCTTTACGCTCCCCATTTTGCAACGTCTTAGTTCCACAAAAGCAAGTACCGGTAAACGTCTCTTGCGCGTACTCATTCTGACTCCTACTCGTGAGCTAGCAGCCCAAGTTCAAGAGTCTGTTGTGACTTATGGCAAATACACCGGACTCAAATCCACTGTGATCTTTGGCGGCGTAGGTGCCAATCCACAAATTAAAGCGATTGCTGGTGGCTTAGATATTTTGGTTGCCACACCAGGACGTTTATTGGATTTGATGTCACAAAAATGTGTCTCACTCAGTCATATTGAAATTCTGGTTTTGGATGAAGCTGATCGCATGCTCGATATGGGCTTCTTACGCGATATCAAAAAGATATTAGCTGCTCTGCCTAAGCAACGACAAAATCTCTTGTTCTCAGCTACCTTCTCTACTGAGATTAAAGCATTGGCAGATAGCTTATTAAATTCACCAGCATTGATTGAGGTAGCTCGTAGTAATAGCGCGAATGAAGCGATTGCCCAGCTGATTCATCCTGTTGATAGAACCAAGAAACATCCTTTGCTTGCGCATTTGATTCAAACGAATAACTGGAAGCAAGTATTAGTATTCACTCGTACCAAGCACGGTGCTAACAAGCTCGTCACCCAATTAGAAAAAGATGGCATCACCAGCATGGCCATCCATGGCAATAAGAGTCAAACGGCCAGAACAAAGGCCTTGGCAGATTTTAAGGCGGGTAAGCTGACTGCACTAGTAGCAACGGATATTGCTGCTCGCGGTATCGATATTGACCAACTACCCCATGTAGTGAACTACGACTTACCAAACGTATCTGAAGATTATGTGCATCGGATTGGACGCACTGGTCGCGCAGGCTCCAATGGTGTTGCAGTCTCTCTGGTTTGCGTTGATGAGCATCAGATGCTTAGGGATATTGAAAAAGTCATTAAACAAAAGATACCTCAAGAAGTCATCGCGGGATTTGAGCCAGACCCTCATGCTGTGGCACAACCGATTCAGTTGCGCAGCCAACAACATCAGCAATCGAGAAAGCCTAAGGCTGCAGGTAATGGTGGTGGAGGTGGTCGCGCTCCAGCCAAGCGCAGTAGCCCTCCCAAGCGTAGCTTTAATCGCTAAAACTCCTTCAGATATAAAATATTTTCATGACCCAAGATATACAAACTACTGAACCCCGCCTTACCTCTCTATCCCATGGTGGCGGCTGTGGCTGCAAGATTGCGCCGGGTGTTCTTTCTGAAATCCTCAAGAATGTTCCGCAACTACCTTTCCCCAAAGAATTGCTCATTGGTATTGAGACTTCTGATGATGCGGCTGTTTATCAAATCAATGAGTCTCAAGCGATCGTAGCGACAACAGATTTCTTCATGCCAATCGTAGATGATCCATTTGATTTTGGGAGGATCGCTGCAACTAACGCCATCAGTGATATCTATGCCATGGGCGGCACGCCGATATTTGCACTTGCCTTAGTAGGCATGCCAATTAAAGTTTTATCCAATAAGACCATTGCCCGAATTCTAGAGGGTGGTTCTGAAGCCTGTCGTAGTGCTGGCATTCCGATTGCGGGTGGCCACACCATTGACTCAGTTGAGCCTATCTATGGATTGGTCGCGATTGGCCTAGTAGATCCCAAGAGAGTCAAGAGTAATGCTAGTGCAAAGCCTGGCGATGTGCTGATCTTGGGTAAGCCACTTGGCGTAGGGATTCTCTCTGCAGCCCTGAAAAAGGATTTACTGGGACCAGATGGTTATCGGGAGATGATTTCCAATACCACCAAGCTCAACGCTGCAGGGCCAGACTTAGCAAAGCTAGCCGGTGTGCATGCATTAACGGATGTCACTGGATTTGGATTGGCCGGCCATATCCTTGAATTAGCGAGAGGCTCCAACTGCACTGCCCATATTGATTGGAGCCAGGTTCCACTACTCTCTAATGTGCAGACATTAGCGGATAACGGAGTAATCACTGGGGCTTCTGATCGCAATTGGGAAAGTTATGGTTCTGATGTCAGCATTCCCTCTAACTTCACTCCAGCACAACTTGCTTTATTGACCGATCCGCAAACGAGCGGCGGCTTACTGGTATCTTGCGCTGCTGAATCTGTACAAGCAGTGCTAGATATCTTTAATCAGCATCAATTCTTAGGCGCACGCGTCATCGGCCAAATGAGTAAGCGACAAGAAAAACCTTTAGTGGTTTCTTGAAGCTAAATAGATCACTCCAGTAGGCCCATAGCTCTCTGAGTGGAGCTCTTCAAACCCAAGCTGAAAAACATCCCCAACGGAGTACGTCTTTTGATTACTCTGGATTGAGATATCGATACTTCCATCGATTACTAAAGCTTTAACTGCGAATGGATGAGTGTGCTCACCTAGTGAGCCATTAGGCACTTGCTTCACCTCAACAGGATCAGGGTAGCCCTCCTGTTGCAACATCTCGATAAACTGAGCCTTATTCATCCTATAACTATATCCTAGATATAAACTCTTCCTATTCACTACTAAAAAAGGCGAACGTCTATGACAGCAAAAGTAATTGGACTAATTGAATTGACAGATCAAAATGCCTTTGAACAATATCGCAGCAGGGTTGGTCAGACGGTAGCGCTGTATAAGGGTAACATTCTAAATCGAGGAAGTGTCACCGAGATATTTTGGAACGAATTAAATTGCGCCAAATTTAGCGCGTTCGTAGAGCTTACTTTTCCGAGTCAAGAAGATGCAAAAGCTTGGGCTCATAGCCCTGAGTATCAAAGCTTAGTTGCTATTCGTAATACTGCAATGAAGCTAACTCTCTTTGCAGCAACTATCTAATTATTAAAATAAAAAAGCCTAGCTGATGAAAGCTAGGCTTAGCGTTGAATATACTTGAGAATTACCTCTTAGCTTCCATCGCCTCTTTTGTAGCGGTAATTTCTTTGCGACGCTCTTTACATGCACCAGCAATTTCTTGCAATGCCTTACGAGCACGCGCCGCAGATGCCTTAATACCTTTTTCAATGAATTTTTCGTTTTCGGCTTTGTATGTTTCAAAAGCAGCTAACAATGTATCGTGTTGTGACATCTCGTCTCCCGTTATCAAATAAGTATTCATACCAACAACGGAGTCAGTATATCCCCATAAAAACAGTGAGAAATAGCCTTTTTTATCAGGGATAACGCTTAGAAACCGCATTTGCTCCAAAATCATTCAATTACAGAAAACCTGACGAAGATACCCAAAATGCTCAGAAATATCCTGCTTTTGCTGCTTGCCAGGACCCTCTCCCTCTCGGTGGGAGCGCAGACTAGCTCCTGGCCATCCCCTAATAAGCCCACCTTCATTAACCCCTTTCCCCCTGGCGGGGCTGTAGATGCTTTTGGGCGCCCTCTGGCCAAAGGGCTTTCTACCCCATTAAATGACCCGATCGTAGTCGATAATTGTAGGGGCGCAGGTGGCACTGTTGGTGCAGTGCATCACTCCATTGCGCCAAGTATGTGTGTCAACCTGTCCTAGTAAAGCTAAATAAAATAAAACAGATGAGTATCCCAACTAAAAACTATGCGTTTGTGCGCAATAAACTTCTAAATAAAGAAGAGATAGCTTTTTTGGATGTGCGCGAGGAAGATCCACACGCCCAAGAGCATCCCTTATTTGCAGCGAATGTTCCGCTCTCTCGTATTGAGATAGATGCCTATAGCAAACTCCCCAGAAAAAATGTTCCAATCGTGACACTGGATGATGGCGAGGGTGATGCTGAACTAGCAGCACAGCGATTAATTAGTCTTGGTTATAGCGACGTCTCTGTATTTGAAGGTGGGATCCAAGCTTGGAAAGCTGTTGGCGGTGAGTTATTTCGAGATGTCAATGTTCCTAGCAAGTCTTTTGGAGAGCTCGTTGAATCTCAGCGTCACACCCCTTCTCTATCAGCCCAAGAGGTAAAGAAACTGCTCGATGATAAAGAAGATGTGGTGGTGCTTGATGTCCGCCGCTTTGATGAATACAACACCATGAGTATCCCAAGTGGTATTAGCGTTCCAGGTGCTGAACTGGTATTGCGTGTCTCTGAACTGGCGCCCAATCCGAAAACTAAAGTTATTGTGAATTGTGCAGGCAGAACACGCAGCATCATTGGCACACAATCTTTAATCAATGCCGGCATTCCAAATGAAGTGAATGCATTACGTAATGGCACTATTGGCTGGACTCTTGCTGGGCAAGAACTAGACAAAGGTCAGAGTCGTAAATTTAAAGAAGTGAGTGAGAATACAGCAAGCGAAGCTTCGGCTCGCGCTCGTAGCGTTGCGGATAGAGCGCATGTTAAACGCACTACTCTTGCAGAAATTGAGAAATGGAAATCTCAAGCAGAGCGCACTACTTATTTCTTTGATACCCGCACACCAGAAGAATATGAGGCCGGGCATCTTCCAGGCTTTCGTTCTGTACCAGGTGGCCAGCTCGTTCAAGAAACGGAGATGGTCGCACCTGTGCGTGGTGCCCGCATCGTCTTAGCCGATGCTAGTAGTAGTGTTAGAGCCAATATGCCAGCCTCTTGGTTGGCGCAGATGGCTTGGGATGTTTATGTAGTTGATGGTCTGAAGGCTTCCGATCTTAGTGAAACAGGGATCTGGCAAGCCCCCTTACCCACTCTTCCTCAAGTTCAATTCGTGGATGCTGCTACGGTCTCGCATTGGCTCAAGGCCGATAGCAATACGATTGCGGTGGATTTTAGTACTCACGCTAATTATGTGAAGGGCCATATCCCAGGCAGTTGGTATGCGTTGCGCTCACAATTGGCTGATGCAATCAAAAAACTTCCTCAAGTAGACCGCTATGTACTCACTAGTGCTCCAACCCAATTAAGTATTTTTGTTGCCCAAGAGTTTCAATCTCTTACTCAGTCCGAAGTACTGGTCTTGGAAGGTGGCAATACAGCCTGGGCTGCAGCTGGACTTGAGCTGGAAAAAGGTCCTAGTCATTTAGCCTCCCCACCATTAGATCGCTATAAGCGACCTTATGAGGGTACGAGCGTAGATCCCGCTGCGATGCAGGCCTACCTAGACTGGGAGTTTGGTTTAGTAGCGCAACTGGGCAAGGATGGAACCCACCACTTCTGGGTTCTCTAACTATTGCTTGGCATTGCAGAAGTGCTTGGGCAGACTACCCAAATATTGGCTATGCTAAGCCCATGCGCTTGCCCTTAATACGACTAAGCATCCTAACTCTGAGTCTCTTTGGGCTAATAGCCTGTGAGCGAGAAACTTATACTAGCTGGAACTGTAACTCGCCAGCAGAGCTTAAGGTTTCTATGGTTCTCAGAAAAGCACGTATGGAATTGAAGGATCTCAAGCTAGACTATTGCGGCAGTCTGGGCAATCAAAGCTACTTTGACCAAAAATGTCCTCCGCTCATCCAAGACTCTGTCTATATATTTACCCCATCGTCTGGTAGGCTCAGCAGCAAAGATCAGGAGTATCAGTGCAGCGCACTATAAGTAGATGAACCCACTTAGCCCAAAGAAACTTTTACTAAGTAAATGGACGGCAGTTCAACCAATTGCTAAACAGAAACATTTTTTAGTAAGTAAGGTAATTCTGCCTGAGCCGCCCAACGAAAAAATTGAGTTTGTAGAAATTGAAGCGGTATTAACGAAAAAAGTTACGCTGATTGCCTGGCGCGATCTGACCAATAGTTCATTATGGATACAGGGTTGGCAATAAAAAACCGCCTCAAATTTGAGGCGGCTCTTTAACCAGCGCCAAAATGATTAATCAGACTTCTTTTTTGATCCTGAAGATTTCTTGACCATCTCGTCAATATTTTTTTCTGCAGTATCAGCAACCTCATTCACAATGCGGCGGCCTTCTTTAAACATCTTCTGACCAGTAGTAGACATTTCATGTACCACTTTTGATAACTTCTCGGCATGTGAAGGCATTTTATTCTCAGCATCTTCAAGCCAAGTTACTAATGAAGCGCGCACCTTCTCAAGATGCTTCTCTGTTTCATCGGCAGCGCTGTCACCAAGATCTTTGAGAACCGATTTCACCTTTTTCTGATAGGCAGCTGCACGTTTAGAAGCCTCTTTAGCAGCCTCTTCTTGTAAATCCTTTAACTTAGCAAAATCATTTTTAGCGGCGGACTTTGCACTATCTAAGGCATTTTTCATACCCCACTCCATCTCAGCCATATGATGTTCACCGAGTTTCTTAGCAGCCTCTAATAGCGTATGCGAATAATCAAACAATTCTTTCGCTTTTTCACGCTGCCATTTTTGTAATTCTTTTGCATCCATTTTTATGCTCCTATCAATAAGGGGTCTATGAAAACCTTCAATTCCACTCTAAACCTAAATTAGCAAAATGCCAATATCTCCTACTTTAAGGTATTAATATGGCAATACAAGTAATCAGATAGAAATCGAGCACCAGCATGACGCACAGAGGTAATGTCCTGATAATTTATGTGGGCTTAAGCATAGAAATCAGACATTGAATTTACTTAGATACACTTTACCTGAACCCCACTTAAGAAATAGAAATTAATGGATAGTCTTTTACAACTGATGAGCGATCCCAATGCTTGGGTAGCATTTTTAACACTTTCTGCCCTAGAAATCATTCTAGGGATAGATAACATCATATTTATTAGCGTCATTGCCAATAGACTCCCTATAGAGATTCGCGAAAAGGTGCGGCGCTTTGGTCTCATTTTTGCATTAGTGACCCGAATCTTATTATTACTAAGTCTGTCTTGGGTCATGAGCCTTACCAATCCCCTCTTTAGCGTGAACGATCATGCCATTAGCGGAAGAGATCTGATTTTATTATTAGGAGGCTTCTTCTTAATTTGGAAAGCTTCAAAAGAGATCTATGTAGAGGTAGAAATTGGTGAAGAAGATGATGGGCAAGGTACTACTAGTAAAGCAAACGTCAATAAATCCATGCTTTCTCTGTTTGTTGGTTCCGTAATACAAATTGGCATATTGGACATCATCTTTTCACTAGATAGCGTCATTACTGCTGTTGGTATGGTCGATGAGATTAGCGTCATGATTGCTGCAGTATTAGCCTCTGTGATCATCATGTTGATTGCTGCAAAACCGATTGGTGATTTTGTCCATCGTCACCCTTCTATTAAGGTACTAGCCCTATCCTTCTTAACTGTTGTAGGTATAGTGCTGATTGCCGAAGGTATGGGGGTTCATATCCCTAAGGGTTATGTCTATGTCGCGATGGCTTTCTCACTCGCCGTTGAGCTACTCAATATTCGCTCTCGGCAACAGAAGAAAAAGTTAAAGTAAGTTAAAGCGCTTGGGCACAAACAAAACCACTTGCCCAGGCCCATTGGAAGTTGTGACCACCCAAGTGACCGGTTACATCCACACACTCACCGATAAAAAATAACCCCGCATGTGTACGTGACATCATCGTTTGACCATCTAAGCCCTTGGTATCCACACCACCTAACATGACCTCAGCCTTTTTCCATCCCAAGGTCCCAGCAGGCTTTACAGACCAATTGGTAAGCAGCTCCTTCAGCAGCTGACGATCTTTTTTTGATACCTCGGCCCATTTGCGGCCACTCAGATTTGTTTGTACAGCAAATGCTTTAGCCAAGCGCTGCGGTAATACAGAAGACAGTATGTTCTCGGTAAGTTTTAAATGATTTTCCTCATCGTTAAATAAGGTATCGCAATTAAATCCACCCGCTACTTCAATAGCGCCAAGCCAGTCAATATGAATAGGCTCACCCTCACCCCAATAGCTACTTGCCTGAAGAACCGCTGGGCCTGATAAGCCTTTATGTGTCAAAAGTAAGTCTTCATTAAACCTGCAGGCGCCATAACGATGTCCTTTTGTGCCAGACGCAATCCTGACGGGTACGCTAAGGCCCGCTAGATCATTCAGATTGCCAAAAGTATCTGCTGTAAATGACAGTGGCACTAACGCGGGTCTTGGGTCTACTACTTGAAGCCCAAATTGTTTAGCAATGTCCAAAGAGTAAGCAGTGGCGCCAATTGCCGGAACCGGTAAGCCTCCTGTTGCCATGACTACGGTCTTCGTTTTTTCAATGCCTACATTGGTATGAACCAACCAGCCTGATGCTTCTTGAGTAATCGCTTCAACAGATACAGGATTGCGAATAATCACCTTACCCTTGGTGCACTCTGACATGAGCATATCGATAATCTGCTTGGCGGAGTCATCGCAAAAAAGCTGGCCTTGATGCTTTTCGTGATAAGCAATCCCGTATGAGTCAACTAACTTGATAAATTCTTTTGACGGATATTTAGCAAGTGCACTTTTGACAAAATGGGGATTGAGCGAAAGAAAGTTGGCTGGGCTGCTATGCGCATTGGTGAAGTTACAGCGCCCGCCACCACTAATACGGATTTTCTCACCCAACACGGGGGCATGATCTAAGACTAAAACTTTTTTTCCTAACTGACTGGCAACTCCAGCACAAAATAAACCTGCTGCACCACCGCCAACAATGACGGCATCCCATATCTTAGTCATATCCTATTTAAAACGGTCAATGATTTCAGAAGAAATATTGAGTTTTTCCATATGCCTCTTGGTGTAGGCTTGCCGAAAATTTTTCGTCATGGAGATCATGACTGATGCAGTCCAAGCAAAAGCAAACATACCCGAGAAGGCAATGATGACTGCCAGCATTTTCCAGCCATCCGGCAAGATATCCTCCATGAACCCCATTGCTGTGTAAGTACTGCCGCTAAATAAAATACTCTGGCCTAGAACTGGCACCAACTTGAGTGCATAAAGTGCAATACCCCAGAGGATAATTTCAGCAATATGGGTCAAGAATAAACAGAAAATGCTGATATAAAAACAGAGTGCCACTTCTGAATATTTCTTTTCTCCTAAATACAAGAAAGATTTGACCTCATAGCGCTTGGAAATTTGCAATAGTAATAGGCCATGGAAAATCATCACCAGCAATAGCATGATGGTGCCAATGAGGTAGCTAGGTAAGTCTAGAGAGGTGGAGATAGTGATGTCTTGTGGGCTCATAGTGAGGTTTTACCTTATTCTACAGGCGAAGCAACTTACGCAATAAGAATTTTGATTAGGTCAACTGGTAGTGATTTTTGATAATTACCCAGGTCTCTTTAGCAGTCTCTGCAAAATGAATTGCTTGCATATCAATCTCATCAATCACGCCAAACTCAACCATCTGCTCAAATTTCACCATTCCAGTCCAAAACTCTTTCCCAACAAGGATGATAGGAAAAGGTGTGACTTTTTTAGTCTGCATCAAGGTGAGTACTTCAAAGAACTCATCAAATGAACCAAAGCCACCTGGAAACACCACGATTGCCCTGGCCCGTAACATGAAGTGCATCTTACGTAAGGCGAAATAGTGAAAACGAAAACTGAGGCCAGGACTAATATATGGATTGGGGCGCTGCTCTCTTGGCAGACCAATGTTAAAGCCAATCGTTTGATCGCCCGCTTCAAATGCACCACGATTGGCTGCCTCCATAATGCCGGGGCCGCCACCAGTACAAATATGTAATTTGTTAGAACTCTCATCTTGGGTAGCATTGTAGCGAGCAACTATAGCGCCAAACTCCCTTGCAGATTCGTAATAATGACTATGCAGTAACGCTTTATTTGCTTTAGCCTTCTCGTCTACAGTTTGTGCGCTCCTTTCCATCTCTAAGGCTTTTTCACGACTGACAAAGCGCGTTGAACCAAAGACTGTGATGGTATGGTCAATCCCATGTTCATTTAGCAAAATTTCTGGTTTTAAAAGCTCTAATTCAAAACGAATTCCAATCGTTTCTCTGCGAGCTAAAAAAGCTTCGTCATCAAATGCAAACTTATAGGACTCCTCTGAACTTTCTTCAGAAATTTGATGTGGCTCGAGACCTAAAAAATCAGTAATGGTCTGAGCGTTATTAGTAGGAAGCTTTGGGCTCATATTCTTGCCTTTGATATCGGTGTCATACCATCTTACCCTTTGCGCTTTATAGAGACTGAGCTCCATTAGCCTCCCTAAAACTGAGTATTAATACCTAAATAAGCCCTATCAAGTGATACATAGGGCTACTGGGGATATACCCCGATTCCAACAAGGGTTAAGATTGGCCTAATTTCAACCAAATCGAAGGAAAAGCAATGAGTAATCGTTCACTCATCATCATGGTGCTGGTATTAGTTGGTGCCACTGCCTATTTACTCATCAAAGGCGACGGCGATATTGACATGGGTGGCGAAAAGCATGGTGCTGAAGCTACTCATATTGAACAAGCTAAAAAAGATGTTCCTGCAGTAGCTCCAGCTGCACCAGCTGCCGCTCCTGCAGCAGACACTAAGAAATAATTTTCGTTGGCTAAATGAAACCGCGGTCCGCCGCGGTTTTTTTATCTCTTGCTGAATATGAAATTCTTACTCTGTCTTGTTTTTTTCTGTTTTTCACAGCTGGCATTTAGCCAGTCATCCCCAGTCATGAAAGCGATCGACCCTACTACCCTCAAATCATTTGCACCAACTGGATCCTTACGGGTTGGAATCAACTTAGGGAACCCAGTGCTAGCAAGCGAAGATGCTGCCACTAAACAACTGAGTGGTATCAGCGTTGATATCACCAATGAAATTGGTAAACGTATCAATCTACCGATACAACTCATTCCATTTAAATCTGCTAGCGCAACTGTTGATCACATTAAAAATGGTGAGCTCGATCTGGTATTTGTGGCTATTGACCCTGTGCGCGGGGCTGATATCAGCTATACCCCAGCCTATATTCAAATTGAAGGCGCTTATATGGTTAAAGCATCCTCTCCCTTAAAGAGCAATATTGAGGTAGATGTTGCTGGCACTGAAATCGTCGTTGGTAAAGGTAGTGCTTACGATCTTTACCTCACACGAGAGATTAAGAATGCGACTCTTCTCCGCGCCGTTAGTTCACAGGCAGTGATTGATGACTTCATGTCTGGCAAGGGTAATGTTGCAGCTGGTGTGAAACAGCAATTGGAAAGTGATGCTAAGCGCTATGAAGGCTTGCGCATGCTACCGGGACGATTCATGGTCATCAACCAATCGATTGGCATTCCCAAGGCAAGACCTGATTTTGAAAAGACTACTGCGTACTTAAGTGAAGTAATTACACAACTTAAACAATCTGGCTTTATAGTGAACTCTATACAACGCCACCATATCCAAGGTGCGAAAGTAGCGGAGTAAACAATCGTTGCTAAGCTTAGGAAATACGAGCGATACTATTGTTATGAGCTCCCAATTAGCTAAATTAGACGCACTGCAACTAAGCAAACGCTTAAAACGTGGCGCTGCTGAACATAAAGGCAACGCAGGTAAAGCTCTTTTAATAGGCGGTGCTCCAGGCATGGCAGGCGCCCTATTGCTTGCTGGCAATGCCTGTCTTCATCTGGGTTCGGGCTGGACTATTTTAGAGATGCTAGATCCTGCCTCAGCACATGCATGTGCAGACTCCCCTGAGCTCATGATTCGCTTAGCAGGCCCGGAGATTGATAGCGCACTACTGAGTACTCAGCCAGACGCCATTGCTATTGGCCCGGGACTAGGAAAATCTGATCTTGCTGCAGCATGGCTGATGAGAGTACTTCAATATCCAAGCATTCCCCTGGTAATTGATGCAGACGCGCTCAATCTCATTTCAGAATCCAGAGATCTTTTAGATATCTTACAAAAACGGAATCAACAATTTCCTGGTCAGACCGTAATCACACCGCATCCTGGTGAAGCAGCCAAACTGCTTCATATCAGCAATGAGGATGTTCAAGCCAATCGCTTGGGTGCTTTAGGAAAATTAGTTACCCTTACACAATCCATTGTCGTTTTGAAAGGCCAGCATACTTTGCTTGCATCGCCTAAGTACTCTGCTCTAGAGTGCCAAGAAGGAAACTCTGGTATGGGTACTGGAGGCATGGGGGATGCTCTCACAGGAAGCATTGTCGCGATTGCAGCCCAAGGGGTTCGTCATCAACTGGATTTATGGGAATCTACCAATATTGCTGTGCAGCTACATGCAGCAGCAGCTGATAGTTTGGTCAGTAAAGGTATTGGTCCTATTGGATTGACTCCCTCAGAAACCATCCTAGAGATGAGAAGCATACTAAATAAACTGTTATAAAGCCCTATGCAATCAATAAGTACAGCAGAACATCAGCGTCGCCATATCTACGGCATTTTCATGGCCGGAGTTGGCTCGATACTCTTTTCTGGCAAAGGTATTCTTATCAAACTTTCCTTTAGTTATGGGGCTGATTCAGAAACTCTTTTAGCTTTACGGATGCTAATGGCGCTCCCGATGTTCTGGGTTATCTATTGGTGGGAGTCTCGTAGAAAAACCATGAACCCACTCAGTTGGCCTGATCTATTGAAGATATTTTTCTTAGGCTTCTTGGGTTATTTTTTTTCGAGCTATTTAAATTTTCTAGGATTGCAATACATCTCCGTTGGGCTCGAGCGAATTGTGCAATACCTCACCCCAACAATCGTGCTCTTCCTCTCATACTTTGTTTTGAAAAAAGCTATTTCTCGATTGCAATGGTTCGCAATGGTCGTGGGCTACATTGGGGTGATGATTGTCTTTATTCAGGATGCCAGCTCTACCGGCATCAACGCATGGCTTGGCATGGCCCTAGTATTTGGTAGTGCATGCTCCTATGCTATCTACCTCATTAGCTCCGGCGAAATGGTTCAGCGCATTGGTAGTGTCAGACTGGTGGTCTATGCAAGCACTACTTCTGCGTTCTTAAGCTTAATTCAGTCTAGCTTTTACAATCCCAGCGCTATCTTCGAACAAGCTCAAGCGATTTATTGGTTTAGCCTTCTGAATGCAGGCTTATGCACTGTTGTTCCAATGCTCCTCATTATGATTGCCATTAACCGTATTGGCTCACCACTAGTTGCACAAGCTTCAATCCTAGGGCCTGTATCCACCGTATTTTTAGCTTATTTTATTTTGTCTGAACCCATTACCTGGATTCAAATTAGCGGAATGAGTATAGTTATTGCTGCGATGTGGTTATTAGTACGTAACGATGGTACAAGAAAAAAGTCACCAAACTCTAGTGAGTCAGATGACTTTAATAAAACTGAATCCCTCAATTGATTGAGGGGAAAAACGATTACTGAGTAGCTGTATCTGCAGCAGGCTTAGCCTTCTTCTTAGATTTCTTTTTTTCTTTTTTCTCAGCATTCTTTTCCTTCTTCGCTGCTTTATTTGCTTTCTTCTTTGCCGCTTTATCTGTCGGGGTTGCAGCCGGCGGCGCCGGAGGAGTTGGGTCAGCAGCCATTACTGAAATTGGAGAAATGCCAATGGCTGCAGAAATAAGGGCAGCTAGGCTAAGGCGAGCGACACGAGAAATCATGTAATTCTCCAAGACGGTTTGTGGATAATTTGATAATACTCATAAAGTTGCCATTAATGCATCATTTCGAAAAGGTCTGCAATGAAGGATTTTCCTAAAGATATCTTTACTGAACCCCAAGGCTATTCAGTCAATACCCTAGAGAACTTGGGACCCTTTACTGGAATGGCTGGTATTTGGGAAGGTATTCGAGGCATGGACCTCAAACCTAAGGCAGATGGTCCTAGAGAACAAGCCTATGTTGAGCGTATAGAACTTCAACCAATTGATCCCCAAACTAATGGGCCGCAATTATTCTATGGCTTGCGGTACCACTCTCACATCACCAAGCCAGAGCAAATTAAAACCTACCATGATCAAGTCGGCTATTGGTTATGGGAGCCTGCGACTAGAAGCATCATTCACACCCTCACCATTCCTCGTGGCATGACTACTATGGCTTGCGGCAAGGCCGCACCGAACGATAAGCAATTTGAATTACACGCCAAAGAGGGTGACCCCTGTGCTGGGATTTCTTCTAGCCCGTTTCTGGATTACGCCTTCAAAACAGTAGAGTTTCATATTCAAGTCAGTATTAATGCAGATGGCACTTGGTCTTACGAACAAGACACTGTCTTAAAAATTAAAGATCAAGAAAAACTATTTCACCATATCGATAAAAATACGCTTTATAAGATTGGCGAGGCAAGCCCTAACCCGCTTGCACAGTAAAAAAGAAAAAGGCCATCATGAGACGGCCTTTAGATACTCTAGTGCAATAATTACGCAGGCTGAGCTTCTGCCTCAGTAATTTTTTCCAAAGCTGTAGCCAATTGGCCAACAGTGCGATCGATATGGCCCAACTTTTCTAGCCCAAATAAACCGATGCGGAATGTACGGAAGTCTGGTCTTTCATCACACTGCAAAGGAACGCCGGCAGCAGTTTGTAAACCCAGTGCAATGAACTTTTTGCCAGATTGAATATCAGGATCTTTGGTATAGCTCACTACTACGCCAGGAGCCTGAAAGCCCTTCGCAGAAACAGAGTGATAGCCTTTACTTACTAATAAGTCACGAACCTTATTGCCTAACTCCACTTGCTTTGCCTTGAGTGCTGCAAAACCAAGTGATTGTGTTTCTTTCATCACGCTGCGTAAGATCTTAAGAGCGTCTGTAGGCATTGTTGTGTGATACACGTGACCACCCTTTTCATAGGCTTCCATGATCTGCAGCCACTTTTTAAGATCCATAGAGAAGCTAGTACTCTGAGTCGCATCAATCTTTTCGCGCGCTCTCTCGCCAAGGGCGATCAATGCACAGCATGGAGAGCTACTCCAACCTTTTTGGGGTGCGGTGATCACTACATCCACATTGCAGGCTTTCATGTCCACCCACATTGCGCCTGAGGCGATGCAATCTAATACAAACAAGCCATTGACAGAGCGCACAGCTTCACCAACTGCCTTAAGGTAATCATCTGGCAGGATGATGCCTGCGGAAGTTTCAACATGAGGTGCAAAAACCACTGCTGGCTTTTCTTTTTTAATGAAAGCCACTACTTCTTCAATCGGAGCTGGTGCAAATACGCCTTGGGTAGTTGGCTCCAACTGACGACCTTTGATAACGGTAACGTCATTCGTAATATTGGCTAAATCAAAAATTTGTGTCCAGCGATAGCTAAACCAGCCATTGCGCAACACTAAACATTTTTGATTGTTAGAAAATTGACGTGCCACAGCTTCCATGCCAAAAGTACCGCTACCAGGAACAATGACTGCAGAGCTGGCGTTATAGGCATCCTTCAATACGCTGGAAATATCGACCATCACACGCTTGAACTCTTCAGACATGTGATTTAAGGAGCGGTCGGTATAAACAACCGAGAACTCTAATAAACCGTCTGGATCAACATTGGGGAGTAAACCTGGCATGGCAATTTCCTAAGAATTTTGGTGATTAGACCTAAATGATACCGATTTAGCAGTTTACTGCACTGCACCCTACTTGTATTTGATCAATTTTGCCTATTTTGAGCGATCTAAGCTCAGAAATGCAGGAAATTCACTCTGTCTTATTAATCAACACCTAATTGCAAATGACTTCTCTGGCGCTTTTCGATCGAATTCTTTAACAAAGCCGCCACTCTATATAAGCCATGGGCAAATTTGCCATAAGGCATTGTCAGAAAGAAGCCCATCACAAAACCTAAATGAATCGCTAGCAAGGAAGCCATTGCGGCAGAATCTCGATAAGCCAGCAAGAGCAGGCCTGAAGCACTAATTAAAAATAAGAGCACGATAAATGCCCTATCCATTGGTTTTTGAGTCGCGTCTCCATGCGCAGAATTTCTTTGTAAATTTAAATACAGCAAACCTACGGGGCCAACAAGCAAACCAATGCCGCCAAGTATTCCTAAAATTACTGGTAGGCTGCTAAGAGCATATGGCGCATGCCAATCAAAGAAGTAGTGATAAATCGTTGCAACGCTCGTGGAAGCAAAGCACAGCATGAAGCCATAAAAAGTGAAATGGTGGAAATACTTTCTCCACAGAGAAAAAGCATCATCTTCGTTATTACAACCATCACCATGCCCGCCTCCAAGATACTTCAGAGTCAGAGCGTCATGAGTGGCCTCTACTGCAGCACTAGCGGAGATTGCTCCAGCAGAAATACCCCTCCAAAAATCAACGATGCCTACTGAAATTGCAATTAATGAAAAACCAAATACTGCGCCAAACATCACTACAAGTGTGTTGTGGGAAAAGATTGCATAGAAATTACCATTAAGCGGCCCTGAGAATAAAGAACCATTTAAGAGTGCACTTAACAGTAAGAAAAAAATGATAGAGAGTGATACTGCCATTGAGACACTAATTCCATTGCTTTTATATAAAGCACCAAATGACTTAGGCCATGCATAAGTGATGTAGGTCTCTTTACGAACCTGAGCCATGACGCGCGGTATATTGACATCGAACTCATGTGGTGCCGCGTATTGGCAGGCATGCAGACAGGCGCCGCAGTTATGGCACAAGTTGGCTAAATAATTGACTACGCTGGGAGTGAACTCAATCCGGCGGGTCATCGCTGGAAATACAGCACAAAATCCTTCGCAATAGCGACAGGCATTGCAGATCTGTAGCATGCGATCCGCCTCAACCTCTGGCGCTCCCATCGCCAGATCTCCCGCTTCTTTAATCAGTGACTTAAGCTCTTGCATGCTCAGCCTCCATACTTTGCCTCTTCGATGCCTGAGCTGCTTGGGTTCCTGCAATACGGCCAAAGACAGTACCAATAGTCATACCAATGCCGGCAGCATATCCTTTACCTAATATGTTGCCTGCCATCATTTCACCGGCAACAAATAAATTAGAACTAGGCAAGCCATTAAAACGAACAGCGGCAGTCTTGTCGGTCTTAAGACCTAGGTAGGTAAATGTCACGCCCGGACGAACCGTATAACCATAGAATGGCCCCGTATTAATCGGCAAGGCCCAGTGAGTTTTAGCTGGCTCTATGCCTTCGGTATGACAGTCATCTAAGATGGTGTGATCAAAGCTACCCACATGGCAGGCAGCGTTATAAGACTTAATAGTTTCTTGAAGTGCTTTTGGATCTAAGTCTAGCTTGATAGCTAGCTCATCTAAGGTATCCGCCTTTTCACCTGGAAAAACTGGTGGCATAAATCGACCCAATACTTTTGAATCAATAATGGAGTGGGCAATTTGGCCAGGCTGTTGAGCCACCAAGCGCCCCCAAAATGCGTAACGCTTAGGCCAAAAGTCTTCGCCTTCATCAGAAAAACGTTGGGCATTTTTGTTCACCACAATTCCAAATGAAACTGCATCGATACGCGTACAAATACCACCATCGTATAGAGGTGCCCGCGCATCTACGGCAACCATATGCGCTTGGGTTGGATCGCTTACTGAATCAGCTCCTAAGGAAATCAGTTGCTTGAGTAAAATACCATTGTTATATCTAGTGCCTCGAATCAGGAAATTGTCTGCCGGTGATTCGCCGTATTGATTAATGCCCCAGGCCTCCTTCAGCCATTCACGATTTGACTCAAAACCACCTGCAGCCAAGACGCAAGCCTTTGCTTCAATACGTTCATCGCCAACATAAGCAGCTAGAAATTTTCCATCTTTGATTTCAACTGAAGCAACTGGCGATTCATAGCGAACATGAATTCCCAATTTTTCTGCGCTGCGATAGTAGGCATTAACCAAGGCTTTACCGCCACCCATAAAAAAGGCATTCGTACGGGAAAGATTCAAAGTGCCTGATAAAGGCGCCTGAAAGCGCACACCATGATGACGCATCCAATCACGACATTGGGAAGAGGCGCGAATGACCAATCTTGCTAATGACTCATCGGTGATCCCACTGGTGACTTTCAAAACATCCTGCCAGTACTCTTCTTCAGAATACGCTTCAAGCATGACATCTTGAGGTTCATCATGCATTGCGCGGATATTACGAGTATGAGAAGAGTTTCCACCGCGCCAATCTTTAGGGGCAGCCTCTAGAAGTAAAACGCTAGCGCCCGCCTCCCGAGCCATCAAGGCAGCACATAAGGCAGCATTACCACCGCCAATCACCAATACATCTACCATGGCTCAAACTTCAATAGAAAAGAAAATACTTTACTGTTTTTTCAGCTTTTTTACCTAGATACAGATTCAGCCTTAGCAGAACGGCCTAGGGTTGATGAAACCCAGATACCCGTCACGATCAAAGCAAACGCCACACCATGGAATAACTGCGGAGGTTCGCCCAAGATGGCAGCAGAAAAAATTGCCGTAAATAATGGAATGAAATTAGCAAAGAAAGCGGCAACTGTAGGTCCCGCCCCATTTACACCCAGTCCCCAGCAACGATAAGCAATCAATGAAGGGCCAATGGCCACAAATAGGATTAAGGAGGCAGTCCAGAGGTTGAGATCTAAATATGCGTGACCAGCGGCAATCTCAAAACTATCAAAAAATCCTGTCCACAACAAACCTGCAAATACCTGCGCCATTAAAAATTGCGCCCAAGGCCACTGACGCTCAGTGCTTGAGCCGGGCCTAGTCAACATCCAACTATATAAAGCCCATGTGATAGTAGCCAGCATAATTAAAAGATCGCCAAGTACCATTTCCATCGAAAGCAGAGTCGATAAATCCCCTCTGGTTAATACAATCGCAACTCCAAAGAGTGAAACAATTGCACCAACTAACTGTAACAAATGGGGTTTAGTTTGATAAAAAATGGCGCCAATTAATAACATCCAAATAGGCATGCTTGCGCCGATTAAAGTGACATTAATAGCCGTTGAGGTTTCTAAGGCAAGATATAGCAGAGCGTTATAACTACCAACCCCAAATAAACCTAGGAGCAGAAAGCGCTTCTTGTTAAGCCATAAAGCACTACTCGGCGCAAAAACGCGCCAGCCCAAAGGAAGGAGCAGCAATGCTGCTAGACCCCAGCGCACTGTACTTAAGGTGATTGGCGAAACAGCGCCACTAGCAACCAAAACACGGCCCGCAATCGCATTACCAGCCCATAAGGCAGTAGCTATCAATAAATATGAAATCGTTGCGAGGTTCAGTTGGGGCATTCAGAAGAATCAAAAATAGACAGGCATTCAAGGGCCCCAAGAGGGGTACCCTAGTATTGTAGAAACAAATCTCAGGTATTGCTAAGATAGAGCTTAATTAAATAAATATCTCAAATAGCTGGCATTCCATAGAAGGATACATTGTGGCAATCATTACCAATATCGAAGACTTAAGAGTACTCCACAAAAAACGTACCCCCAAGATGTTTTATGACTATGCTGATTCAGGATCTTGGACTGAGTCTACCTACCGTGCCAATGAATCTGAGTTTCAGAAAATCAAACTACGTCAACGTGTAGCAGTTGATATGACTAATCGAACTACGAAAACGACGATGGTAGGCCAAGAAGTAAGAATGCCTGTAGCACTCGCCCCTACTGGACTAACAGGCATGCAGCATGCTGATGGTGAAATTCTAGCTGCTAGAGCAGCAGAAAAATTTGGTGTGCCTTTTTGTTTATCCACTATGAGTATCTGCTCTATCGAAGATGTAGCAGAACGTACTACTAAACCATTTTGGTTTCAGCTCTATGTCATGAAAGATCGTGGCTTTATCGAGCGCCTCATTGAACGCGCTAAAGCTGCCAAGTGCTCGGCTCTTGTTCTCACATTAGATCTACAGATTTTGGGGCAACGCCATAAAGATCTAAAGAATGGTCTTAGCGCCCCGCCTAAGCTGACGATTGCCAACATGATTAATATGGCAACCAAGCCACGCTGGTGTCTTGGCATGGCGATGACACCACGTAGAACCTTCCGTAATATTGTTGGTCACGCAAGCGGCGTAGGTAACATGTCTTCTCTCTCATCTTGGACTGCTGAGCAGTTTGATCCAGGCTTGAGCTGGAATGATGTGGAGTGGATCAAAAAACTCTGGGGTGGGAAGCTCATCATCAAGGGAATCTTAGACCCAGAGGATGCCCGCCTAGCAGCAAACACTGGTGCTGATGCCTTAATTGTTTCCAATCATGGTGGCCGACAATTAGACGGTGCTATCTCTAGTATTGAAGCGCTGCCAGGAATTGTGGCGGCCGTTGGCAAAGATATTGAAGTTTGGATGGATGGTGGTATTCGTTCTGGTCAGGATGTTTTAAAGGCTTGGGCTTTGGGTGCACGTGGCACGATGATTGGTAGGCCATTTCTTTATGGCTTAGGCGCTATGGGTGAGGCGGGCGTTACGAAGTGTCTAGAGATTATTCAAAATGAATTGGATATCACGATGGCGTTTACTGGGCATCGCGATATTCAGAATGTGACTAAAGATATTTTGTATCCAGGAACCTTTTAAATTACATATCTCCTAAACTTCCCCATCCTTGTTTTTGGAATTACATTCCTAGTATTTGCATTTGCTGTTTTTTTTGGCAATGCCGTATTGAGCCCTTATCGCACCAAGGATACTGAGACTTCAGAAGATCTTGGAATTATTCAAACGGCGACACTTACCCTACTTGCATTGATTATTGGCTTCACTTTTTCGATGGCGATTGATCGTCATGATCAACGTGAGCTCCTTGAGGAGAGCGAAGCCAACGCAATCAGTACAGAATATTTAAGGGCTGATTTACTCCCCCCAAAATTAACTATGACTACTCAAGATTTACTGAATCAATATCTTGATCAGCGCATCCTGTTCTACTCAAAACAGACTCATGAGATAACACAAGAAATCCAACAGAAAACAAACGCCATTGAGCAAAGGCTTTGGAATGAGATTTTGCCAATTGCTCGCACTAATCAGAGTCCATCTCTCGCATTAGCAGTATCAGGTATGAATGATGTATTTAATGCTCGGGGTTACGTCCAAGCTGCCTGGTGGAATCGCATCCCCAATACTGCATGGGCTCTGATGACAGCAATCGCTATCTGCGCAAATGTATTAGTGGGATTTGGAGCGCGTAATTTCAAAAAGAATATTGCTTTATTTATGATCTTTCCTTTTGTAATTGCGGTATCGTTCTTCTTAATTGCCGACATTGATAGCCCAAGAAGTGGCGTCATCCGGATTGAGGCACGAAACTTGATTACACTGAAAAATACATTGAATTCACAGACCAAGCTCCAAACTTCTTCCCAAGGTAGTAATTAGGCTTCACCATAAAGGCGGTACATATGAAACGAGTAGTTGACGTATTTAAGAACCATGGTCGTGAGCTCGTTTGGACCTATGTCATCAACCTGCAAAATGACGATGAATTTCATCCTGGCCAACTTGACTTTGAGGCTGAGGCCCTCAGACTCTCACAAGTCGATAAAAGAGGCTCCACCAGTGAATTGAGCGCAAAAGTCAGGCTGAATTAAAGGGCTAAACCCCCTTCCTATGCCTTAAAAATAAGGGAAATTACCCACAAAGTTGTTATTGTTATTCTTAATGAGATTCATTATCATTTATGATAAACACTCATTTCAAATAGCACAATATGTCAAAAACCCGTTATCACCCCGCCTCCATCCTTCT
Source organism: uncultured beta proteobacterium (assembly GCA_903900805.1). Taxonomy (GTDB): domain Bacteria; phylum Pseudomonadota; class Gammaproteobacteria; order Burkholderiales; family Burkholderiaceae; genus Polynucleobacter. The sequence goes on from CAIUOP010000055.1 coordinate 92,361, forward strand.
TCACTGGTTTGTATTCCTACTGATAATCGCAGCATTTATTGCCATTGAGTTAAAAGGGCAATTCCCCAAGGGAAGCGAGCCACGTGAGCTTTGCAAAACTGTTCACGGCGTCTTTGGGCAGCTCATTTTTCTAGCAATGGCTCTGCGTCTGATGCTTCGTTTCATTTATGGCGTTCCCACACCGACAAATCCGAAGCCTTTCGTCATCACCTTAGCTAAGGCCATGCATTGGCTAATGTATGCCCTGCTGTTGATATCGCCCATTTTTGGCATCTTGTATTTTCAGTATGGAGGTAAGGAGATTAATTTCTTTGGCTTGGTATGGCCTCAATTAGTTACCCCTAATCCAGAGATGAAAAAGCTCGTTGAAGAGATTCATGAGTTTTTAGGAAATACCCTTTACTATTTGATTGGCGCCCATGCATTAGCCGCTTTATGGCAACATTACGTTGTGAAGGACGATACACTTCGTCGTATGTTAAATAAAGTTAAACCATAAAAGTAGAAGCTGGCACAAGATGAAACCCTTATCTAAAAAAGCAAAGATGGCCATTGGCTGGACGGTGTTGATGACTGTAGTTGGTACTGCCATGCTGCATCAATGGCAATTCTTTGCCATGGGTTGCGCCTCTATTGCATTGCTATTGATTGCCAACCATTACGATCTTCTTAAAGATCCTGAAGATAAAAAATAAACCCTGTTTTAAGGACGGGGGTTGTTTACTTAATCTCGAGCCTCATGGGCACATTCTGCTAAATCTAGATTGACAATATAGATGCGGTCATCAACAACCGCATTAGCCAAACTTACTTCCAAGACTTTCTCATCTAAGGCTTGTTCTTCGAGCGCTGGAACCAGAATTGATGATTTTTGCTAAATTTTGCAGAACGATCAGGCCCAAGAAAAAAAGTAAGATTAAATTTAAAATGGAGATCTAATATTCAGGAGATAAACATGAAAACTTGGCAATGTATCGTATGTGGCTTCATTTATGACGAGGCACAAGGCTTACCAGAAGATGGCATTGCGCCCGGAACATTGTGGGCAGACATCCCAGATAGCTGGTCCTGTCCAGATTGTGGTGTAGAAAAATCTGACTTTGAAATGGTTCAGGTAAGCTAAGCACTTCCGCTGTTATCGCTTTATTAATCTATTTGCTTTACTTGGGAGCTTAGCTTTGACTCAAAATATGCCTGATTCATCTACCATCGTCATCATTGGTAGTGGCTTAGCTGGATACACTCTGATTCGTGAAATTCGCAAACTAGACAAAGCTATCCCGATTACCTTAATCACGCGTGAGCCTGGCTATTTTTATTCCAAACCGATGCTCTCTACTGCGCTTGCTAGTAAGAAAGAAGCTGGTCAATTGATTACTACCACCTCTGAAGGGATGGCATCACAACTAGAAATTAGCATTCTTTCTCAGACTGATGTCAGTGCAATCGATACTGCTGCGCAAATATTGCAAACCAGTAGAGGCCACATCCCTTATGGAAAGCTAGTCTTAGCCTTAGGAGCAGATCAACTACAAATCCCTTTAGAGGGTAACGCCGTAAGTGAGGTTCTGACTGTCAATGATCTCGAGGACTATGAAAAATTTCGTCAAGCGATTGTAGGTAAAAAGAAGGTAGCAATACTTGGTGCTGGATTAATTGGCTGCGAATTTGCAAATGATTTAGTTTTAGGTGGCTTTGAGGTTGATGTGATTGACCTTGCCCCGCAAGTTCTTGGCCGCCTATTGCCTGAAGCTGCAGCCCAAGCACTCCAAAATAAGCTTAGTGAAGCTGGTGTTCGTTGGCACTTCTCCACCACTGTTAAAACAGTCAATCGCAATGGCGATGTCTTAGAAATTCAACTCACTAATGGCGACTCTATTATTTGTGATGTGGCCCTCTCTGCTGTCGGCTTAAGACCTCGAGTAGATTTAGCTAAGGCTGCAGGAGTGAAGACTGGGCTAGGCATTCAGGTTAATCGTGAATTAGAAACCAGCTCTAGTAATGTTTACTCGCTTGGTGATTGTGCAGAGGTTGATGGCCTGGTCCTCCCCTATGTCATGCCCATCATGCAAGCTGCGCGAGCATTGGCACCGACACTGCTTGGACAAGTCACTATGCTCAGCTACCCAGCAATGCCTGTAATGGTCAAAACCCCCGCCCTACCAACAGTTGTATCTCCACCAGCCCAAGGTGCTGATGGGCAATGGAAAACAAGTGCTATTGAGGGGGGCTTAGAAGCGCGCTTTGAAAGTCTTGACGGTAAGCTATTAGGCTTTGCATTAATGGGAAGCGCTACTGCCCAACGAGGTGCACTGACGAAAGAGCTGCCGCCTATATTGCAATCGCTTTCATAGCAATAAAAAGGCCCGCATCGCGGGCCTTTTCTTTAATACCAAACGGTAATTAAGAAACGACTACAAACCAAGTCGTATTGTGTGACTGAGCGCTCATCAAGAACAGCATTGGTACTGAGAGAACTGTATTGATGCGTGAAGTCAGCATTGCAACACGCGCTGACTTTGCTTTTACATCTGGCTCAACAGCAACGATACCAAGAGCACGCTTCTGATTTGGCCAAATAATGAACCATACGTTAAAGGCCATGATCACGGCAATCCACATACCTAAACCGATTGCGCGGAATGGTGCTTGCAGCGTGAAGGCTTGATGCGCGTAGCCACTTAAGATTGCCACGATTAAGCCTGTGAGAACCGTGAAGAGCGCTGCCCAACGAAACCAAAACAATGCCGTTGGGGCAATCACCTTACCAATGGCTGGCTTTTGCTCGTCAGGGATTTTTGGCATAGAAGGAATTTGCACAAAATTGAAGTACCAGAGCAAGCCGATCCACATCACACCACACATCACATGCAGCCAACGGAATATGAAAGGCAATTCAGGAGAGCTAAAATTACCGCCCAAAGCGAAGATGATGAGAATGAGCAGTACGAAACCAGCTAAAACAGTACGTCCCAAAGAGGTCAAGATTGATGCCATGGAAGGAGCTCCTATGAGTAATAATGGGTCTAACTATAAACGATTCTCGCGAATTTGTTCCATCCTACAAAAATATATAAATCTTACTTAAAATAGATACTTAGCTCATTTTGGGGCGCAAAATCCACTTATATATGACAAGCACCTTATCTCCTCAAAATCCAAAAAGAATCTACATTCAAGAGGTAGTCACTCGGGATGGATTTCAGGCGGAAAGTGCATTTGTGCCTACAGAGCAAAAAATTGCCCTCATCAATCGCCTCAGTCGCAGTGGTTACGCCAAGATTGAAGTCAGCTCATTCACTAGCCCCAAAGCTATCCCTATGTTGGCTGATGCTGAAGCCGTTATGCAAGGGATTGATCGCATGCCAGGTGTTGAATACACCGTCCTCATCCCAAATCTCAAAGGTGCTGAGCGTGCCTTAAGCGTTGGAGTTGATGAATTCAATCTCGTCATGTCAGTGAGTGAGGCACATAACCAAGCCAATCTCAAAATGAGCTGCGAAGATTCTTTCAAAGGCTTGACCGCTGTGATTGACTTGGCACATGCCAACAATACCGCTGTAAATATTTCTTTATCGACAAGCTTTGGTTGTCCCATGGCTGGTATCACCTCTTTAGCAGAATTAATGCACTGGGTAGATCGCTTTGCAGCAACTGGCATACGGGGTATCACGATCTGCGATACCACCGGTATGGCCAATCCAGCACAAGTTCAATCTGTCTGCGAAGCAGTTCAAGTCAAATATCCCAAACTGCAATGGACATTACATTTTCACAACACTCGCGGCATGGGTCTTGCCAATGCTCTAGCTGCGGTCAACAGTGGTATTGATCGCTTTGACTCCTCATTGGGCGGGCTAGGTGGCTGCCCCTACGCCCCAGGCGCCACAGGAAATATTTGCACTGAAGAACTAGTGCACATGCTAGATCTGATGGGGTTTAATACTAATATGCAGATTGACACACTATTAGAGTGTTCTAAAGATTTGCAATCTCTCATTGGGCGCACATTACCAAGTCAATTATTAATGGCCGGAAAGGTTGATAGGCTCTATCAAGCCACCTGCCAACCCTAAATCAATTGGTTTCATTAAAGGATGTAAGTCATGCTCCACTTCAGTAAAGTTGCAATCACTTCCTTTGTTATTGGCAGCTGCTTTTTATTCAATGCGAATGCACAAGACTTTCCTCCAAAGAAAACTATCACTATTGTTGTTGGCTTTTCAGCGGGAGGCTCAGCGGATAGCGCGGCACGGATCATCGCCAAAAAACTGAGCGAAGATCTAGGGCAAAATGTCATCGTAGATAACAAACCAGGTGCTGGTGGCAATATTGCCCACGCCTATACCGCTACCGCACCTGCGGATGGATCTGTCATCTTATTTGGCTCAATCGGACCACTCGCGATTGCGCCACATCTCATGAAATTACCGTATGACCCTCAAAAGGATTTAGCGCCCTTGACTATGGGCGTCACTTTCCCGAATGTCTTGGTGGTAGTCCCGGAGCTAGGAGTAAAGAATTTCAAAGAATATATCGCCATGGCCAAAAAGAATCCTGGCAAGATTACCTTTGCATCTACAGGTAGCGGATCTGCATCTCACCTACAAGGCGAGCTATTGAACGTGCGCGCAGATATTGACACTGTGCACATCCCCTATAAAGGCGGCAGCCCTGCAATGGTTGACCTCCTTGGCGGTAGAGTCTCATCCTACTATTCAGCTTTGGCAACTGCTGATCCTTACATCAAAAATGGCAAGTTGATTCCGATTGCAACTACTGGCTTAAAGCGCGCGCCTACTCTGCCAAACGTACCAACAATTGCAGAATCTGGCTACCCTGGATTTGACGCTAGCAACTGGTATGCATTTGTTGCGCCAGGGAAAACACCGGATGTTATTTTAGAGAAATGGAATAAAGCGCTAGTAGCCGTTCTGAAAGACAAAACTACTAGTACACAGTTAGCAGACCACGGCTTAACTCCCAATCCGGGAAGTCGCGAAGATCTAGCAAAGTACATCGCTAGCCAATCAGTGACTTGGGGAAAAATTATTGCTGATCGAAAAATAACGGATGATTAGCATACCTAAGAGCGATTATTAGCTCTCTACTGCTGAGTTGTTACTGAGCAGTCCAGCCACCATCCATATTCCATGCGACGCCCCGTACTTCTGATGCATCTGGACCACAGAGGAAGATAGCTAAAGCAGCCAACTGCTCTGGAGTCACAAACTCTCCAGATGGTTGTTTCTCAGAAACCAAAGCAATCTTAGCGGCATCATTGGAGACACCCTCTCGCTCTGCACGCGCATCCACTTGCTTTTGTACCAGGGGGGTCAAAACCCAACCAGGACAAATCGCATTACAGGTAATACCTGTCCGCGCAGTCTCTAGTGCAGTCACTTTAGTCAAACCGACAACGCCATGCTTAGATGCAACATAGGCCGATTTTTGAGCAGAAGCTACCAAGCCATGCGCAGAGGCGATATTAATAATGCGGCCCCAGTTACGTTTTTTCATACCTGGTAATGCGTGATGTATTGTGTGAAATACGGAGCTGAGATTGATAGCAATAATCGCGTCCCACTTGTCTGCTGAAAAGTCTTCAATACTTGCTACGTGCTGAATACCAGCGTTATTAATCAAAATATCTAATGCGCCAAAACGTTTTTCGGTCTGCTTAATAAGATCTTCGATTTCAGCAGGCTTGCTCATATCGGCACCGTGATAATCAACTTCTACGCCACATGCTTTAATTTTTGCGATGGCTTCGTCTTTTTCACCAAATCCATTGACCATGATGTTTACGCCTTGCTTAGCCAAAGCCAGTGCCATTCCCAAACCAATGCCACTAGTAGATCCTGTGACTAAAGCTGTTTTACCTTTTAAAGAAGACATATCAATACTCTCAACCAATGAAATAATAAAAACATAGAATACAACGAATAGATTTAGATCAAATGAAGCCAATGACCTAATTGGTGCCAAAAGCTATCGGGAACCAAGGTTAGCAACCACGTCATCGTGAGATAACGTAGCAATTTACCTATAAACATATAAATTAAGCACGGAAACCAGGCTAGGCGGAGCCAACCTGCTGCAATACATAGAGGATCACCAAGCCCGGGTAGCCAAGATAGCAACAACATCTTTGGGCCTCGCTGCTCTAGCCAAAGCTGCATGCGGCTATGCGTTGGGCCTTTCAATGACTCAAAACCATTTCGAGAAATGAGGCCTAGCCACCAATCCAACATACCACCCAGAGTATTTCCAATGGTTGCAACAAAGATTGCAATCCAATACATGCTGGGATTGAGCTCGGTATACCCAAACAAAATGGGTTCTGAGCCAATCGGCACCAAGGTCGCAGAAATAAATGCACTAATAAAGACAGCTGGCAATCCAACGGATGGCATTCCAAACCATCCAAAAAAATGCTGGAGTGCTTGATCCATTAAGCGAGGATCCCAGATTTTTTCAGGAGCGCAATTTGTTCTTCAGTCAAGCCAGCAGATTTAAGCACTTCATTAGTATGTTCTCCCAATGTAGGAGCGCGATAACGAATAGAGCCTGGGTTTTGAGAAAGCTTTGGAATGATCCCGGGCACCTGGACTTTGAGACCGTTGGCTGCTTGCACAGTCTCAATCACGCCCCGTGCAAGATAGTGTGGATCTTCGGCAATATCTTTTGCCGTATAAATCTTGCCAGAAGGTACTTGCGCTTCCAATAAACCTTGAAGAACTTCATCCAAAGTTAAAGTCTCAGTCCATGCATTAATCGCCGCATCAATTTCAGTGACTCGTTTGGCACGGCCATCATTAAATGCCAATGTAGGATCTTCACCTAAGTCTGCTCTACCAATTAAGGTCATCAAGCGCTTATAGATAGAATCACCGTTGCCGGCAATCAGAACATACTGCCCATCAGCGCATCGATAGGCGTTAGAGGGGGCAATCCCCGGTAAAGCGCCGCCGGCTGGCTGACGGATTGCACCGAATGCTGAGTACTCTGGTAACAAGCTTTCAGTTAGATTAAATACCGCCTCATATAAAGCGACGTCAATCATCTGGCCCTCGCCACCACGTGCATCTCGCTCGTACAAGGCTAGCAATACGCCGAGCGCACCATGTAAACCTGCAATCGTATCGCCAAGAGATACACCTGCTCTAACTGGTACTTCATTCGGATGGCCAGTAATGTAACGTAAGCCAGCCATCGCTTCACCAATCGCTGCAAAACCAGGTTCATCACGTCTAGGTCCATCCTGTCCATAACCAGAGATACGCAACATGATGAGTTTTGGGTTTACTTTATGCAACTCTTCCCAACCTAAGCCCCACTTCTCTAATGTGCCTGGTCGAAAATTTTCAATCACGACATCTGCTTCAAGCGCGAGCTTTCTGGCAATCACCTGACCCTCTTTTACGCGTAGATCTAAACAAATGGATTGTTTGTTGCGCGATTGCGCTTGCCACCAAACCGATGTTCCCTCATGCAACATACGCCATTTACGCAGCGGATCGCCAAGACCTGGAGCCTCCACCTTAATCACCTCTGCCCCAAAATCAGCAAGTGTTTTTGACGCAAATGGACCGGCAATAAGTTGACCCAACTCTAAAACTTTGACTCCAGCAAGGATTTGTTGGCGATTTTTTTGCATTGGCAAGCTCATGCCCCCTTATTGATCTATGTATACAGATTATTTAGGCTATTTTCGCCTGATTTTCATCATTTTTCAGGATTTTCAAATCTTGCTTAAACTAGCGTCTAAATTACAAAATAAACCATAAAACCTATTAATCGAGAGTTCCATGAATCACCCTATTCCCAAACCAGACCAGTACCAAGAAATACGCGAGGCCTTACGAGACCTCTGTGGAGCATTTGACTCAGCCTACTGGCAAAAAATAGATCATGAACGGGGCTATCCAGAGACTTTTGTAAAAGCAATGACTGAGGCTGGCTGGTTAGCAGCTTTAATACCAGAAGAATACGGTGGCTCTGGATTGGGTTTAGCAGAAGCCTCTGTCATCATGGAAGAAATTAATTTCTCAGGTGGTAACGCAGGCTCTTGCCATGGGCAAATGTACAACATGGGCACCTTGCTCCGCCATGGATCTGAAGCCCAGAAAAAAATGTATCTACCAAAAATTGCCAGCGGGCAATTGCGTTTACAAAGTATGGCAGTGACTGAGCCAACTACTGGTACTGATACCACTAAGCTAAAAACCACTGCTGTCAAAAAAGGTGATAAGTATGTTGTGAATGGTCAGAAAGTTTGGATCTCTCGCATTCAACATTCTGATCTCATGATTTTGCTCGCTCGCACTACCCCAATTAATGAGGTGCAGCGTAAATCAGAAGGGATGTCGATCTTCATCGTCAATCTTGCAGATGCGATTGGTAAAGGGATGGAAGTCAGGCCGATTGCCAATATGGTGAATCATGAAACTAATGAGGTGTTCTTTGATAACTTAGAAATACCAGCAGAAAATCTCATCGGTACAGAGGGTCAAGGTTTTAAATACATCTTGGATGGTCTCAATGCAGAGCGGGTTCTGATTGGAGCAGAATGTATTGGTGATGCCTATTGGTTTATTGATCGCGCACGACGTTATGCTAATGATCGCGTAGTATTTGATCGCCCAATTGGCAAAAACCAAGGCATCCAGTTTCCGATCGCTGATAGCTATATTGAAACTGAGGCTGCTAATCTCATGCGCTTTAAAGCATGCGCTCTGTTTGATAATCATGAGCCCTGTGGACCAGAGTCCAATATGACTAAATACTTAGCTGCAAAAGCGTCATGGGAAGCTGCTAATGTTTGCTTGCAAACCCATGGTGGATTTGGCTTTGCTAACGAATATGATGTTGAACGTAAATTTAGAGAAACTCGCCTCTATCAAGTTGCGCCAATCTCAACAAACTTGATTTACTCCTATATCGCTGAACATGTTCTTGGCTTACCAAGATCCTTCTGATGGGTAATTGAGATGAGTATTCGTCCACTAGATGGAATTACCGTTGTTTCACTCGAACATGCTATTGCTGCACCCTTTTGCACGCGCCAGCTAGCTGATCTAGGCGCTAGAATTATTAAAGTGGAACGTCCAGGAGGCGGCGATTTTGCTAGGGCTTACGATAAACAAGTAAAAGGTCTTTCATCTCACTTTGTTTGGGTTAATCGCTCTAAAGAGAGTTTGACTTTAGATTTAAAGCAACCCGCAGCTCTAGGAGTTTTAAAAACTCTCTTAAAGACAGCGGATGTTTTAGTGCAAAATTTAGCGCCTGGTGCTGCTGCACGCATGGGCTTAACTGCTGAGCTTTTACAAAAAGAGAATCCTCAATTAATTTTGTGTGATATCTCTGGATATGGAAACAATGGCCCCTATCGCGATAAAAAAGCTTACGATCTTCTAATTCAGAGTGAAGCTGGGTTTCTATCAGTGACAGGCACACCAGAAAGCCCTAGCAAGGCAGGCAACTCGATTGCTGACATTGCTGCAGGTATGTATGCCTACAGCAATATCTTAGCGGCCTTATTGCAAAGAGGAAAAACTGGTAAAGGCACAGTCATCGACATCTCCATGTTGGAATCACTCGGCGAATGGATGAGTTTTCCACTGTACTACGCCTATGATGGCGCTGATGCACCTCCTAGAAATGGGGCCTCGCATGCCACCATTTACCCATATGGTCCTTTCAAAGCTGGCGATGGTAAGACCATCATGCTTGGACTTCAAAACGATCGTGAGTGGGTTCAATTCTGTGAAACAGTATTAGAGAGCCCCACGCTTGCTCATGATGAGCGCTTCGCTAATAACTTCAAGCGCAATGAAAAGCGTATTGAATTACTCGAAATCATTAATACCTGCTTTAGCAAGCTCACTTCTGAACAGTTAATTGCTCGATTAGAGCAAGCGCAAATTGCCAATGCCCACTTAAATGATATGGCAGGCCTTTGGAAGCATGAGCAATTAAAGGCTCGCAACCGCTGGACTGAAGTGGGAACGCCTCATGGGAATATTCCAGCGCTGTTACCGCCAGGGTTAAATGATAGCTACGACTATCGCATGGATCCTGTTCCAGCTGTAGGCGAACACACCGACTCTATTTTGAAAGAGCTAGGTTTAGCAAACTCTGATATTGCCAATATGCGAGCCGCTGGCGCAGTTTAAAGTAGCGGAGAGGTAAGATGGGCTGCATTTTCTAAATAGCGATGCCAACGGGGGCGCTCTGCCCATATCTCTGGATTGATGTAATCAGACTGCGCTAAATATGACTCGATCAAGGTTTCGAGCTTTGAACAAAAATCAATGTTATAAACAATGAGGCTGATTTCAAAGTTGAGACGTAGGCTACGTTGATCAAAATTGACCGAACCAAAGATAGCTGCTTTTTTATCGACTAGTAAGCTCTTAGTATGGAGAAGACCACCATGGAACTCGGCAATTAATACACCTGCATTCATGAGATCCGCATAATAACTTCTGCTGCTCCAAGCGACTAATCTTGAATCATTTAATTTGGGGACAATTAAGGTCACCTTCACTCCACGTCTGGCAGTCGCCATGAGGGCTTGCATTAACCCATCATCTGGACCGAAGTATGGAGTGGTAATAGTTAACTCTTCGCAGGCGCTAATAATCGCTGAGAGCATCACTTGATACAAAATATCGTCACGATAGACTGGGCCTGAAGCAAATTCTTGTGCAATTACTCCGCCCTCACATGGGGCTATTGGAGGCTTATGATCCCTGAAATGGGTAATCTTAGGATTATCAACACTCCAGTCGAAAGAAAACGTAAGTTCAAACTGAGAAGCAACTGGCCCCTCAACACGCACCATTGCATCAACCCACTCACCCACTCCAGAATCTTGCTTGAATGTGCGTGGATCTACTAAATTCATACTCCCAGTCCAAACAATAGCGTTATCGATAATGAATATTTTTCGATGTAAACGTAAATCGGCGCGACGAAATTGAAACCTTCCAATCTGTATAGGCAAAGCTTCGGTTACCTCTATCCCTGCGTTGCGAAAGCGGCCTGGCCATTTAGATTTAAACCAATCCTTACTTCCTAAGGAGTCCAATAAAACGCGGCAAGCAACACCACGCTTAGAGGCTGCAATCATTGCCTCCCCCACTCTGTCAGCATCACCACCTAGAGCCCAAATATAGAACTCGAGATGAAGACTTTCTTTAGCCCGGTTAATCTCATCAATAAAGAGCTGCAAGATTTGCAATGAATTAGTATGCAAATCGACCTTATTGCCAGCTACTACTGGGGTACCGTTGTTAGATTCTGCTAAAAGACTAAATGCACGGCCTTCAATTCCTAACTTCTCCCTATCTTCAGCGTACTTGATCCGCATATTTTCAGTGATTTGAGAATATTCACGGTTCATGCGCGTAATTTTTCTGGTGAGGGCACGACCTACAGGACGCTCGCCTATCAGTACGTACATAGCAATACCAAGAACTGGGAAAGTCATCACAATAAAAATCCAAGCAAACGCTACTCCTACTGGCCTTCTAACAGAAATGATGATGCCAATAAAATAGGTGACTAAGACAAAGTGAATGAATAAGAGCCAATTGATATTGAGATCAAAAAGATATTTTAGAAAAATGCTCAGTATGTCGTTCATATCAGTTCCAGTTCCGCCGTTATTCCTAAATGATCAGATAATTTCATCCAGTCGTGCAAAATTTCTGCAGAGTGAATCTTGAGGCCTCGTACATAAATCCGATCCATTGCTAATAAGGGTTTCATACTAGGGAAAGTCTTGGCTGGTGAGCCAGTCAAGACCTCAAAAACTTCTTCAAACCCGGCTGCTTTCATTGGTGCACCAACCCGATTGCGCCAGTCATTAAAGTCTCCAGCCACAATAGTTGGACCTTGCTGGGTTAACTCTTCAATAAGTCCAATAATTTGTTCTAACTGACGTTCTCTACCCCGCTCAAATAAAGCTAAGTGCACACAGAAGCAATGAATGGGTTGATCTACTCCATCAAGCCAAGTCACGCTATGTAGCAAGCCTCGCCTCTCAAAACGATATGCAGAAATGTCGTAATTTAATCCCTTGTGTAGTGGGTGCTTCGACAGAATGGCATTACCGTGGTGACCGTCTGGATACTCCATATTTTTTCCATAATGCCAGTCGTGCCAAAAGTCTTCTGATAGAAAGTGGGTTAACTCTGTTGAAGGCCATTGCCCAAATCGTCGAATTCTGCCTCGATGCTCTTGCTGTAATTCTTGAAGAAATAATAAGTCTGGGTGATGACTTCGCATTCTTTGTCGCAACTGATGAATCGTAGAGAACCTATGCAAAGGAGAAACTCCTTTATGCACGTTCATACTCATGACAGTAAAACGAGCGCTTCTACTCTGGGACATTAAATTTGACCTGCCGCATGCTGCCGCCTCTGCCGTGCTAAATAAATCTCGCCCTCAACCAAATCTTGGCACTGCATGCATTTATTACAAATGGATGCCTGCTCCCGCAACTCCTCTATTGAGTCGATAGGATGGGTATCGAGGTACTCTCGAAGATCCACATCAAGGATCTCGTTACAGAGGCAAACTACTTCGGCCATCAGTTGGAAAATAGGGATATAGATTGCATTAAGCTTATTTTGCCATTGCCTTGATAGAATCAAGCCCATGTTGATTGCTTTTCAAGACGCCCTGGCTCTACTCACCCATCTAGATGGTGGGGTTCTGGGAATCGTCCTAGTGTCCCTCCAGGTCAGCTTAACCGCACTCCTTTTTGGAACCTTTATTGGCCTCCCTTTAGGAGCTTTATTGGCTACCGAAGAATTTAGAGGTAAAAAATCGGTAGTGATTACCCTAAATACCTTAATGGGGGTTCCAACAGTGATTGTCGGGGTCTTGGTTTACCTCATGCTGTCTCGTTCAGGCCCCATGGGGGCATGGGGATGGTTATTTACACCCAAGGGCATGATTGTGGCCCAAACCCTTCTGACAACACCCTTAATTGCAGCCCTGAGCCGCCAAATCCTGGAAGATTCCTGGAGAATTCATCGGGATACCTTCTTAAGCCTCAGATTGCCACCTATAGCGCGCTTTAAGTGGCTCATCTGGGATTGCCGCTTCTCTCTGACCATTGCCATCCTAGCTGGCCTTGCTAGGGCCATTTCTGAGGTTGGCGCTGTCATGATTGTGGGTGGCAATATTCAAAATTCGACCAGAACCATGACAACTGCAATTGCCTTAGAAACTAGCAAGGGTGATCTCCCTTTAGCGCTTGCCTTAGGCATTGTCTTGCTTGGAATTGTGCTATTAGCAAATCTGTTTACTTTTGCAGTTCGTCAAGTTGCGGAGCGTCGCTATGGATAATTTGAACGAACAATTTGAGAGGTTCATTGAGCTAAAAGACATTACCGTTAAAAGTAATGGCAGAATAATTCTGAGTATTCCGCACGCTATCATTCCAGCTGACCGCATTACCGCTTGTATTGGCCCTAACGGTGCAGGCAAAACTACCTTGCTAAAGTTATTGGATGGACTCATCAAGCCAGATACTGGAACATTGAGTTACTCATTTGCCAATAAAACTGCATTGGTTTTACATCACACCCCAATGATTAAGGCCTCCACCACAACCAATATCAGCATGGTTAGAGATGCAGACTCTAAAATTAATACAGCAGAAATACAGCAAGTGATCGAGCGAGTGGGCTTGGAGAAGCTTGCATCTGCACCTGCTCATAAGCTATCTGCCGGTGAGAGGCAGAAGCTGTGCCTTGCTCGAGCAATTTTGCAAAAGCCAAACTTAGTCTTACTAGATGAGCCAACTGCAAATCTAGATCCCAATACTACTGAGCAAGTTGAAGAGATCATTCGTCAGTTTGATGCGCAAGATACCGATGTCATTTTTTCGTCACACCAACTTGCTCAAGTGCAAAGGCTTGCAAAGTACATCATCTTTATTGATCATGGTGAGATAAAAGAAAAGGGACCCGTAGGCCCCTTCTTTTCGAATCCTCAAACACAGGCTGCTAAACGCTACTTACATCAAGAATTGTTAGCTGACTAAGCGCTGATTACTTACTTTGCAGCTGGTGCTGCTGCTACTGGCGCAACAAAAGGTGGTGGAGCTGTGCAAGCAGCAGGTGCTGGTGTACCTGGAACTCTATATTGATCAGCCACTTTGTTGATTGACTGGCAAAGTTGATATGCGCCAGCCCGACCCGCATAAGCAGTCTTTGCATCAGCCAACGTCTTGGCTTCTTTCGCCTCCGGAGTTAATGGAGGCAAAGTTGCAAATACTGAAGCAGAAGTAAACGCGCAGAATATAAAAGCAATGATCTTTTTCATGGCTTTGTCCTTATTTATTAACTTTGTTGTACCAGAGCTCATGGTGCTCTTTTGCCCAGGTTGCATCAACGTAGCCAGACATCATGCCATCAGCAGAGCCTTGCATACCAATTGAACCGATGTAAATATGACCCATAGCCATAGTCATCATTAGAACTGATGCACCACCGTGAATAATATTAGCAATCTGCATAGTTCCGCGGATGTACTCAACCTGCATAAACGGCACGATCATGTCCAGCACAAGACCAGAGCCCGAAATCACCAAGCCCAAGAAGGTCATACCGAACCAGAACCAGATCTTCTCACCGAAGTTGAA
>CAIUOP010000056.1 GCA_903900805.1 uncultured beta proteobacterium
AAAATACCATCCGTTTCCATGGTGTCAGAGCACGCACCTTCATGAAAAACTGCTTTTACTTTACCAAAACGACCGCTTCTAAAGGCTTCTAGAAATTCATCTTTATCAAGATAGTCGATGATGTCTAGGTCAGCAAGGTTACGATATTTATCTTCAGGACGAAGATCATCTACGGCGATGACATTTTTCTCGCCACGCACGTTGAGCGCTTGCACAATATTTGCACCGATAAAACCCGCGGCACCAGTTACGATAATAGTCACTGTAGTTCCTCTGAAGTAACAGTTGCAGTACCAAGCTTACCAACCACAATACCACCCGCACGATTTGCTAAGGCCATCGCTTTTTCTAAGGGCCACTTAGCAGCTAGGGCAACTGCTAGGGTAGCAATCACCGTATCGCCAGCACCAGATACATCAAATACCTCACGTGCCTGCGCCTTGACGTGGCTCACACCGGCTTCAGTATACAAACTCATACCTTCTTCTGAGCGGGTGAGTAATAGCGCCTGTAAATCTAATGACTTTCTGAGAGCCTGGGCTTTATTGGTGAGGTCTTCTTCATTGACCCACTTACCAACTACCTGACGCAACTCACTGCGGTTTGGAGTTAAGACAGTAGCACCACGATACTTTTCGTAGTCCTCACCCTTAGGGTCAACCAAGATAACTTTGTTCTGCTCCCTAGCCTGCTTAATCATGTGAGCGACCTGACCTAAAGCACCCTTGCCATAATCAGACAAAATCACAACATCAGCACTCCCCACTAATTTTTCAAAACGCTCTAACTTATGAGCTAAGGCTTTTTCACTTGGGGTCTCTTCAAAATCAAGGCGAATTAACTGTTGCTGACGAGCAATCACGCGCAACTTCACAATCGTTGGTGCATTTGCGTCAATTTCTAACTGACTATCAACGCCACCTGACTTTAACAAGTCAATCACACGTTTACCAGGCTCATCATTACCAACAATCCCAAGAATGGTTGTTTGAGCACCTAATGCTGCTACGTTACGAGCAACGTTAGCAGCACCGCCTAAACGCTCATCAATCTTACCAACCTGTACTACTGGTACAGGTGCTTCAGGAGAAATCCGATTGGTATCGCCAAACCAGTAGCGATCGAGCATGACATCACCAACCACTAACAAGTGAGCTTTAGAAAACTGGTCGCGGTTCGCTTTTTCCATAGGATTATTTTCGTAATGACTTAATTATGTCGCCCAATACCATAGTACTCAATCCCTAATTCTTGCATAGCACTTGGTTCGTATAGATTACGTCCATCAAAAATGATGGGGCGGGTCAGCTTTTGTATTACTTGATCAAAGTCGGGGCTACGGAAGGCCTTCCACTCAGTCACAATCACTAGGGCATCACAAGCATCTAAAGCAGCCATTGGGTTGTCCACCATCGATACCTTCTTAAGGCCCTCTGGGTTGCCCTTGAAGTCCGACTCTAGGCAATGCTTTGCTTCTGGCATGGCGACTGGATCATGAGCAACAACTGAAGCACCACGCTTTACCAATTCTTGAATGATCACTCGGCTAGGGGCTTCACGCATATCGTCAGTATTCGGCTTAAATGCCAAACCCCACAGAGCAAACTTCATACCTTTGAGGTCTTTACCAAAACGCTTTTCGATCTTTTCAACCAGGATGTATTTCTGTAGCTCGTTGACTGCTTCTACAGCATCCAGAATCTTTAAATCTCTGCCATGCTCTTTAGCAGTCTTGGAAAGTGCTGAGACATCCTTCGGAAAACAAGAGCCACCGTAACCAGTTCCTGAGTATAAAAATCCATATCCAATACGGGAGTCTGAACCA
>CAIUOP010000057.1 GCA_903900805.1 uncultured beta proteobacterium
CTATTGGGCTATTTATTGCTATGGCTATTAAATCGCCTGTATCGATACATTAAGAAGGAAGATGGTATTGGGATGGGTGATGCCAAGCTCTTAGGCGCTCTAGGCGCCTGGCTTGGTTGGAGTGCTCTGCCCGGCATCCTCTTCATGGCATCAGCCTTTGGAATCCTTGGCGGCATCGTCTGGCTCAGACTCAACAAAAAAAATCATGGGTCCCCATTTCCTTTTGGACCATTTCTGATCTTTGCTGGCATCATTGAGTTGTTATGGCCACAGCTGCTACAAAATCTACTACTGAGCAATCCAATCTAAGTGCACTAAAGGGGCATATACCCCTGATTGGCTTAACCGGCGGCATTGGCTCTGGAAAAACTACCGTCAGTGACTTACTGGCTAAGCTTGGTGCCGGCATCGTTGATACCGACCTGATTGCCCATCAAATTACCGCGCCTAATGGGGTTGCAATTTCTCTGATTGAGAAGCAATTTGGTTCGGAATTCATTGCAGCTGATGGCGCACTTAACAGAGAGAAGATGCGCACCTTAATATTTAATAGCCCGGAAGCTAGAAAATCCCTAGAAACAATTACCCACCCACTGATACGCCAAGAAACTGCTAGGCAAGCCCTACAGTTAAATAAAGATGGGGCTCCATACCTTGTCTTCGTTGTGCCCTTGCTCATTGAGTCTGGGTCATGGAAAGATCTCATTGATCGTCTAGTAGTTGTGGACTGCACCAAAGAGACCCAAATTAAAAGAGTGATGCAGCGCAGCAATTTAACCCAAGAAGAGGTTGAAAGAATTCTGGCGGCTCAGGCTAGCAGAGAAGAGCGCCTGAAGCATGCGGATTTAGTGATTGAAAACCAGGGAAGTCTTAAGAAATTAGAAGCAGAAGTGGAAAACTTGCACCAAAAAATCTTGCAGATTCTGAAAGAATAACTCAGTTCGTCATAGAATATGGGCTTGTGATTGTTTACGAATACCCATTTAACGAATTAGTTCGAAGCATGCTTCGGCTGGAGTATTTGTTCGCCCGTTTTAATCACTTCCTGCGCTCAGATGATCCAGAGCTTCACCATAACGCCATCTCTATTTTGTTTGATCTTGGTGATATTGGTGCAAGGGGCGATATCAAGTCTTTATTGCTCAAAGAATTCGAGCGCCAAAAATATGCTCTCAATGGCCTCAAGTCATCACAGAAGGTAGATCAAGAAGCGCTATCCCAAACTCTTGCTGAAATTGATTCCGCTGCTAGCAGCATCAACCATTCTGCTGGCAGACCCAACTCAGCCATTACTGAGAGTGAATGGTTAAATGCAATCCGTACTCGACTGAATATTCCAGGCGGAACAAGTCCAATTGATTTGCCTAGCTATCACGCTTGGAAAAATAGTCCTTCAATCGAGCGTCGCAAACTTTTAGAAAATTATGTGATGCCGCTCTTACCATGGCAGGAATCGTGTCAATTATTTTTGCGCCTATTGCGTCAGTCCGGCGAAGCAAAAGAGGTTCTTGCAACTAATGGATCATTTCAGCAGGCGCCTTCTGGCAAGGTGTATCAATTAATGCGCATTACGTTGGAAGATGACACCCTCTTCTCAGAAATCAGCGCTAATAAATATCTACTCTCAGTACGATTCCTAAAAGCCGATGGTGCCAAAAAGGCACAGCTTGTTAACGCGGATGTGCCATTTAAACTGACGCTCTGTCAGTTCTAGGCCAAAGACCTTCTAAGGCACTCCAACATAGGCCAGGCGGCCGGTAGCAAGGGGTTAACACTCGGAGCCTCAGCACCAATGAACTCCCAAGATAGAGCTTGTCCCTCCCGCCCTATCGGCTTGCCTGTCCAATCACGGATGATGCTGACATATAAGCGGACATAAGCATGTGGATAGTCATGCTCTAAGACGGTTAATTCTTCGCTAGACTGAATATCAATACCAAGCTCTTCTTGTAGTTCACGCTGTAAAGCCTGAAAAATAGTTTCGCCTTTTTCGACTTTTCCGCCCGGCACTTCCCAGTAACCAGCATAAGGTTTACCTTCAGGTCTCTGACCTAAAAGATAGCGATTTTCCCCATCTAGCAGTATTCCTGCAGCAACAACAGTCACAGGACGATTTATTTCAGCCATAAAAATAAATCATCTCAAGCATGAGAGCCGGCCCAGTGTTTTGCAAATTGCCAAGCAACGCGACCAGAACGTGAACCGCGCTCCAGCGCCCAAACCAAGGCTTCTGGACGAGCAGCTTCTATTTGCGCTGCACTTAATCCAAAATGGCTTAACCAATGCGCAACGATAGCTAAATACTCATCTTGCTTTGGCGGATAAAAAGAGAGCCACAATCCAAAGCGCTCAGATAAAGAAATTTTTTCCTCTACAACTTCGCCCGGATGAATTTCGCCATCGTCACTATAAGCATAGCTCTCGTTATCCTTCATGTATTCAGGTAATAAATGGCGGCGGTTCGAAGTGGCATAAATCAAAATATTATCGACTTGAGCAGAAACAGAACCGTCAAGCGCAGATTTCATGGCCTTATATCCTGATTCACCCTCATCAAATGACAAATCATCGCAAAAAACGATAAAACGCTCAGATCTCTCAGCCAAGATATCGGCTATATCAGCCAAGTCCGCTAAATGCTCTTTCTCAACCTCAACTAAGCGCAATCCTTGGCTAGCAAACTCATGCAAGCTCGCCTTGATCAAAGACGACTTACCAGTCCCTCTAGCGCCAGTAAGCAAAATATTATTGGCAGGCTTCTTTTCGATAAAGTGTTTGGTGTTCTCACGTATAGCGTCTCGTTGACGATCAATATTCTTCAAATCATCAAATGTGATATCTGAAATATGCTTCACCGGTTGCATAAAACCAATGCTGCCAAAAATACTGTCGCGCCTACGCCATCTAAATGCGGTGGAAGAACCCCACTCCTTCTCAGTTAAAGGCTTAGGCAGGAAAGTCTCTAGATGATTTAAGAGTTGCTCTAGTTTTTCATTCATATTTTTCTTAACATTTAAGAGCGGTAATCAGCATTAATTGAAACGTACTCGTGAGACAAGTCACACGTCCACATGGTTTGAGTGGCATTACCGCGCCCTAAGTCAATCTTGACGGTAATCTCTGAAGCCTGCATTACTCTCTGACCATCTGCTTCTTGATAACTTGGGTTACGACCACCATCTTTAGCAACCCAAACATCACCGAGCCACATCTGCACACGGCCTACATCTAAATCGGTAATACCTGCATATCCGATTGCCGCCAAAATACGACCCAAATTTGGGTCGCTTGCGAAGAAAGCGGTTTTTACCAAAGGTGAGTGAGCA
>CAIUOP010000058.1 GCA_903900805.1 uncultured beta proteobacterium
AAGTTCCCATAGCTTTCGGATAAAAGAATCATAGGTCAATTGAACTGCTTCACTTATTCCAGTTTCAGTGAAATAGCTTTTGGTCTTATCAGGGCAGGCAATTAAGAATCTGCTTAAAAAGCCATCCTCTTGCCCTCCATGAAGTTTGGGTAATGAACTTGGTGTCAATCCCCCAATAACGCTTAGAACTGGGTCATCAACCGAGACATTATCCCCACCCTTTCGAATGCTGGAATATGATGTACTCGACCAAAGACTTAAATAAAATGACCTGTCATTGCCCTTGCCTGTGTACTTGTCATGCGATCCCAACCATGAAGTTATTTCATCTGATACAAGGCACCCACCCCTTGGATTATTTGCCAGCGTTTTAATTAATCCCTCTTGGGTGGTATCTACCAAATACAAGTATTCTGGTTCCGGCTTTGAGGGTGTTTCGCTTTTCGGGTCTCGCCTTACCTTCTCCTTGGCATCATTGAAGTTCTTTAATGCCATCTGATATCGCTTATTCAATTCGGATTGAATGCCCCTGATAGGCTTAAAGCAAGATGTTATAACTGGTGTTTTAGTTGTTCCTGGGTCAGCGCATAACGCAAGCCAAAGAACTGGAGATACCTCCCACCCATCTTTTATCATTAGCTTGGTACTTGCACCAATTGCGCCTGCCATTGCGCCTAAAACGGCCAAGGCTGCATAATCAACTGGGGTTCCTGTGCTTTCTGAAACGGCTTTGCAATATGCCTGCATGGGTAGAGGTAATGCCATTAATGGGAATGGTGCCTTGGATGGCTTTTCATTCTCGTTTGGTAGTTCTGGCCAAGGTTCATCATCATAAATTAGAGATGCTGGAGCTGGAGCTGCTGGAGCTGCTGCCTTGGGTGGTACTTTTGCAGCTTCAAGCTTCTGTCCTGTAATTTTCTTTACTATTTTATCAAGAGGGGTGGTACTCATATTGCACCATCCTTGCCAT
This sequence comes from uncultured beta proteobacterium, assembly GCA_903900805.1. Classification (GTDB taxonomy): domain Bacteria; phylum Pseudomonadota; class Gammaproteobacteria; order Burkholderiales; family Burkholderiaceae; genus Polynucleobacter. Next base: position 971 of record CAIUOP010000058.1, read on the forward strand.
GGATGGCTTCAAGTGCTGCTGCAATTCTAGCCTCTAGTTCTTCATTTTGCTTTTTGTTTTTGGCATCTTGATCTTTGGATATGCTTTGCCACAATTCGATTTCTGCTGTTGAATGCTTGGAGTAGGAACCTTTGGTATCTGCGGGCAATCTGGGTAGCCACTGCCCTGTCTTCAGGTACCATTCGTACCTGACTTGATCCGCATATTTTTCATCACTACTAGAGAATGAATCTGATATATTACGCATGGAATCCCTTTCTAAGGGGTTAAAGTTAGACGGCCAGCAAGCACACCCTTGCTGGCTATTTTTACTTCTTGGGGTTCAGGTTTAAAATGTTCTGTAACGCAATTGCTGACCATCTGGGGCTTTCGCCAATAAATACTGTGGGTGTGTACTCTCCTTGTTTTCGCAACTTCCAAAATTGGCATCTTGAAATTTGTAAAATCTCGCAGACCTGATCCATCTTCAACAACTGATCTTGGATTAAAGTCATCATCGATCCTCAAAAAAAACAATGTGTCGGAACCTATTCCGAATTTCACATGGAATTAAATTTTGTCCAATCGTAGAGAATAATCTTAATTACGGTTTTCTTTTTAAGTCGTTAACAAATATAGCTTTAACTATTTTTAAAAATCTTTTGCGAGAGGTGTTTTTGGTAATGAATTTTGCATTCTAGATATCTTTTGATGCTGAATCTTGCGTTCTAAATGCTTTTTGCAGCTGGCTATTAAATTTCAGGTTAAGACTTATTCGGCATGGTGGGGTTCTTTTTGTCCTGAGCTGCTACTGATTGAATACCACCCCAGACTTCTGCTTGCTTGTCTTTGGGCATACACTCAAGAGACTCGATCCATAGTTTAAGTATCGCTACTTTCCAATAGCGTATTCTTCCGCCAAAACGAATACTGGCAGGCATGGACCCGCTTCTTTCC
>CAIUOP010000059.1 GCA_903900805.1 uncultured beta proteobacterium
AAAGAAGACGATCATTTGCGCGAATAGGGTCGCGTTCAGATTCACGATATTCCTTTCAGTATTGTTGAGAACGGTTGGATGACCCGTTGGTCATCCACGCCAAAACAATTACTTAATAACTGCGAGCAGTGGGTTTGCGAAAGCAAACAACATTGCAACACCAACGCCGATCAAAAACGCAGCGTCGATCAAGCCAGCCAAAAGGAACATTTTGGTTTGCAATTCGTTGATGAGTTCTGGTTGACGGGCCGCGCCCTCAATGAACTTGCCACCCATGAGGCCAATGCCCAAACAGGCTCCTAAAGCGCCGAGGCCGATGATGAGGCCAATACCGATAGCGGTTAGTCCTTGAATGTTGGCTAAGAATGCTTGCATGTTTACTCCTAAGTATTGAAAGTGAGGTTAAAAATAAAAAGGTTAATGGTGACTATGAGCTTGGCCTATGTAAACCAAAGTCAACATCATGAAAATAAAAGCTTGTAACAAAATGACCAAGATATGGAAGATTGCCCAAGCAGAGCCAGCGAGCACATTGCCCACAAAGCCGAGCATGTACAAATCCAAATTAAAGGTCCACATACTTCCTAAAAGGGCGATCAACAAAAAGATCAGCTCGCCCGCATACATGTTTCCAAAGAGTCGCATTCCCAAAGAAACGCCTTTAGCAACGTATTCAATGATGTTTAAAACAAGGTTAAAGGGCATGAGATACCACTTGGCGCCAAATGGGGCAGAGATCAACTCGTGCATAAAACCGCCAACGCCTTTGACCTTAAAGCTGTAGAAAAAGACTAGTAACAGCACTGAGAAAGACATGCCAAGCGTGGCATTCAAATCGGTTGTAGGAACAATCTTGTGGTGCGGCACGTGCACACCAAAACCTTCAATGAAGTGATTTACGCCAACGATCCAATCTACTGGGACCAGGTCAAGCGTATTTAAAAGAATGATCCAACAAAATACAAACAGTGCTAGTGGCGCAATAAAGGATCGGTCGCCATGAACAATTCCCTTTGACTGAGTCTCGACCATTTCAACCAGCATTTCAACCAAACATTGAAAGCGGCCTGGGACACCAGGTGACGCTCTACGAGCAGCAATCACCAATAAAAGTACTGTGACCAAGCCCATGAGGGTGGTCCAAAAAATAGTGTCGAAATGGATGACGCTGAAGTCAATAATGGATGCCTGAGGCCCCCCAATATTATTGAGGTTTTGCAGATGCTCTGCAATGTAAGCGGTTGGTGTAAGCGCTTCTGTGGCCGCGTGTTGGCCTACTTCTGCTGCTGCTTTAACTTCACTAGACATCTCTTACTTGTCCTTGTTTATTTACTTCTTGCTACTTCCAAAACCACGCCAGCAGATAACACTTAAGCGTAGCTAAATAAGTAACAAGCAACGGAATCCATTTCAAATCAGGCTGCTTTAGGGCAAAGCCTATGAACAAAACGATAGTTGCTAGGATTTTGATAAATTCACCAGAAACCACTGCCGCCAAAAAGCCGCCGGGGCTGGATTTGACACTCTTTTTTGCCGCCTCTATTCGCATCAAAAACAGCGCGGAAGGCAAAAATCCAATCAAACCGCCTACTAAAGCCGAATAAGTATAAACGCTTTTGTCAGCTGGACTTGAAAAAACATAGCAAGCAGCAGCGATTAGTAGGGTAATGACTATCTGACTTGAGACAATCCACCATGCATTCATTGAAGCAAAGTTGCGTGGCTTTGCACTTCGCAATGCATCCATTTCCTCTTTACTCAGGGTTTTATAGGAATCGTCCTCGATTTCATCCCATTTGCGTTTCTTAATTAGGCGCTCTCTGTTCACAAAGTACTTTTCGACAAGGTCGGCAGGGCCCACTAGTCAGTCGCAATACCCAACTTTTTTAATAAGGAATCAAGCTCATCAAACTGGCTAAAGCCAATGCGGATCTCGCCGCCTTTGCCTTTGAACTTAAATTCCACGTTTAAACCTATTAAATCGGCGATTTCTTGTGAAAGACGACGCATGTCGGGGTCGCGACTTGGCGCACCAGCAGTTAACTTAGTTTTAGCTTTTTTATCCCCAATCTGGCCTCCAGCAATTGCCAAAGCCGCTGACATTTTTTCCGCTTCTCGCACTGATAGGCCTTGAGCAGCAATTCTTTGTGCTAGAGCAACCTGACTAGCGCCAGGCAATGGCAACAGGGCACGAGCGTGGCCCATATCGATATCGCCTGCCAACAGCATTGCCTGGACAGGCTTTGCCAGCTGAGCCAGGCGCAATAAATTGGTAATCGCACTTCGAGATTTTCCTACCGCCTTTGCAGCCTGCTCATGAGTAAAGCCAAACTCTTCGATCAACCTTGCCAAGCCCTGTGACTCTTCCAGAGGGTTTAAATCCTCCCGCTGCATGTTTTCAACCAGAGCCATTGCTGCTGCTGCCTGATCGTCTGCACTAGAAACTAAAACTGGGACTTCTTTAAGTCCAGCAATACTGGCTGCCCTAAAGCGGCGCTCCCCCGCAATGATTTCGTACCGACCTGGGGCCACAAGCCTTACCAGCAAAGGCTGCATCACGCCCTGCTCACGGATGCTCTCTGCCAACTCTTGTAAGGCGCCTGATTCCATTTTTTGACGTGGCTGATATTTACCCGCTTGCAGTGCCGTCAATGGCAAACGATTGATTTCTGTAGATGCGTTTGCTTGCTGAGTTTTCTCGCCAAGGAGCGCCTCTAATCCTCTGCCCAAACCTTTTTTCTTAATTGCAACCATGATGTTTTTGTCTTCCCAAAAATTACATATGCTTGATGCGCTCAATCATCTCAGCACCAAACTCTAAATACGCCTTCGCACCGCGCGAGGATCTATCAAAAGCAACCCCAGGGAGCCCATATGATGGGGCTTCAGCAAGGCGTACATTGCGCGGAATGATGGCCTTAAATACTTTATCGCCGAAGTGCTCTAGCAGCTGATCGGATACCTGCTGCTGCAAAGTCATACGCGCATCAAACATCACACGCAGTAAACCAATAATGGCTAGATCAGGATTCAAATTTGCGTGCACTTGTTTGATGGTGTTCACTAAATCTGATAAACCTTCAAGCGCAAAATATTCGCATTGCATTGGAACGATCACACCATTTGCTGCGCACAGTCCATTGAGTGTTAATAATGACAATGCAGGAGGGCAGTCAATCAAAATAAAATCATAATCATTGGCCACTGCTACTAAGGCATCTTTTAAGCGAGACTCACGCGCATCGATATCTACTAACTCAATTTCTGCGCCGGCCAAATCACGATTTGCTGGCAACACATCGTAAGCAGAACTTTCGCAACGTTGAACACAGTCTTTTACTGCGGCCATTCCAATCAAAACCTGATAAACGCTCTTATTTAAATCGGCCTTTTCAACTCCGGACCCCATAGTGGCATTGCCCTGCGGGTCTAAATCAACTAGCAGCACTCGCTGTTTCAGTCCTGCCAAACCAGCAGCCAAATTTACAGCTGTAGTGGTTTTGCCAACACCGCCTTTTTGATTTGCAATACAAAATATTTTTGCCATGGCTGCTTTGATTTTTCTAAAGGGAAAGGGATGATTTTCTCATGGGGCTCAAGACCAAAATACGTCTTTCCACTGATAAATTCGGTATATGCAAAGGTTCATCAGCCAACAAACGCCAATCATTCATGCAGACCTCTTGCATCTCTTCATCTGCGCGCTTGCCTTTCATTGCAAATACCAAGCCATCGGGCTTTAAAAGGGGCAAGGAAAGCTCTAAAAAACGCGCGAGACTAGTAAATGCTCTTGAAATAACAGCATCAAATTGCGCTTTTTGATGCACTGCAACATATTCAGCTCGCTCACTCAGAATTTCTATGTTTTTTAACTTTAGCTTTCCGCGAACATGTTGAAGAAAAGCAGCCTTCTTTTTAACAGCCTCAATTAAGCTTAAGTGCCATTCTGGCTCAACAATAGCAATTGGAATTGCAGGCAATCCGCCACCGGACCCAAGGTCCGCAATTTTAGGATTAAGGCTTTTTAAGAACTGTCTTAAAACAGGTAAAACTGTAATAGAATCAATAAGATGAAGCCTAATAGAGTCGCCTTCACCCTCAATTGCAGTGAGGTTATGAACTTGATTCCAGCGGCCCATTTCCTGCAAAAAAAGCTCTAAATCAGCAATGTTTGCCTCGCTCAGATTTAAACCCAGCTCTTGAATTTCTAGAGCAAGCAAACTCTCGCTCATGTAGTTTCTTGGGTGCGCCCCAAACCCTTTTTAAGGTGCACTAGCAATAAAGAAAGTGCTGCTGGAGTTATCCCAGAAATCCTGCCAGCCTGTCCCAATGTTTCAGGTTTGTGCTGATTCAACTTCTGCTGAACTTCTTTGGATAGACCCAATACATTGGAATAGTCCAGAGCCTCTGGCAGAGGGAAGCTCTCGTTATGCTCCTGGCGGGCAATTTCAAGGGCTTGGCGCTCAATATAACCCTGATACTTCACTGAAATCTCTACTTGATCACTAATTTGTGCAGCAAGCCCAATGTCATCATCCAAGATTCCAGGGGACCATAAACCATCGCCCAAGCTTGTAATTGCTTCATACGTAATACCAGGGCGCCTTAAAAGCTCGGTCAAATTGCACTCATGGGATAAATCTTGGCCTAAAAGTTCAGAAACCAGGGGGGCTGTCTCATGCTTTGGCCCAACCCAAATATCCTGCAAGCGAGATGTTTCACGTGAAACAGCCTCTTGTTTCCTACAAAATACTTCCCAGCGGTAATCATCAACCAGGCCCAGCTCGCGCCCAATCGGGGTTAAACGCATATCTGCATTATCTTCGCGTAAGCTAAGACGATACTCAGCGCGACTAGTGAACATGCGGTAGGGCTCTTGAACCCCACGCGTGATTAAATCATCTACTAAAACACCAATATAGGATTCGCTACGCTTAGGCAACCAGGGCTCTTTGCCCTTAGCAGCAAGCCCTGCATTGATACCCGCTAGCATTCCTTGGGCTGCGGCCTCTTCGTAACCAGTGGTGCCATTAATCTGCCCTGCAAAGTACAAGCCAGCAATAGCTTTGGTTTCCAGGCTATGGCGGAGATGGCGTGGATCAAAAAAGTCATACTCAATTGCGTAACCGGGGCGAACAATAACGGCAGATTCCAGGCCGCGAATACTTCGGACCAAATCCCACTGAATATCAAAGGGCAAGCTGGTCGAGATGCCATTAGGATAAAACTCGTTTGTAGTTAAGCCCTCAGGCTCTAGAAAGATCTGGTGACTATTTTTGGAGGCAAAACGGTGAATTTTGTCCTCAATAGATGGGCAATAGCGTGGGCCAACACCCTCAATCACGCCCGTATACATCGGGGAACGATCTAGACCGCCTCGAATAATGTCATGTGTCTTTTCATTTGTATGAGAAATCCAGCAAGGCACCTGCCTTGGATGCTGCTCTGGGCGGCCCAAATAAGAAAATACTGGTACTGGATCCAAGTCCCCTGGCTGCTCTAGCATGACTGAGAAATCAATCGTGCGGCCATCAATGCGGGGTGGCGTACCAGTCTTCAGCCTGCCTTGTGGAAGCTTTAGCTCTTTCAAGCGAGCAGATAGAGAAACTGCTGCTGGGTCTCCTGCACGACCGCCAGCATAATTATTTAAGCCAACGTGTATTTTTCCATCTAAGAAGGTTCCAGCAGTTAACACCACCTTTTTAGCAATAAACTTAAGGCCCATTTGGGTGACAACACCCTGAACCGTATCTCCATGCACCAGTAGATCATCTACCGCAGCCTGGAAAAGACTCAAATTAGGCTGATTTTCTAGACGACTACGAATAGCTGCCTTATATAGAATGCGATCCCCCTGGGCGCGGGTTGCACGAACGGCAGGTCCCTTGCTGGAATTTAGGATGCGAAACTGGATACCAGCCTCGTCAGTGGCTGCAGCCATAGCGCCGCCCATTGCGTCAATCTCTTTAACTAGATGGCCCTTGCCAATGCCGCCGATGGAAGGATTACAGCTCATTGCGCCCAAACTCTCAATGCTATGGGTAATTAATAAGGTGTCGCAACCCATGCGCGCCGAAGCTAGAGCGGCCTCAGTCCCAGCGTGGCCGCCGCCCACTACGATGACATCGAAACTTTTGGAATAGCGCATGATTTGCCTCAGATAGGGCGATGATCATAGCATTTTGTTTGTTTCACGTGAAACAAAAGCAATCAAAATAGGAGGGGGCTAAAGGATGGCTTTATAAGTAACTGATTTAATTCAAGAAATAAGCATTCCATGCAGACTTCAGAATCAATACGCTCACAATTACCAGGAAAGCCTTTCTCACAAAAGTGCTGCCGTGTTGAATTGCAAGCCGACTACCAAATTGGCTGCCAGCAATATTGGCAATCATCATGGCAATTCCAAGAGGCCAATTAATTTGCCCCAAGCTAGCTAACATCAAAATCGCCGCTAGATTTGTTGCAACATTCACTAACTTCGTGGCTGCAGATGCATGCAAAAAGTCAAAAGCAAAGAATCGTACAAAACCAAAAAGTAAAAAGCTACCGGTGCCTGGGCCGAAGAAGCCATCATAAAAACCAATGATTAAGCCAAGCAGGGCCGCTTTAAATTGCTGAAAACGACTTTTCCCTTTTGGCGCATGCTCCACACCAAGCGATGGCTGAAACCAGGTATATAGCAAAAGAAATGCTAAAACGAATGGCAACGCCTTGCGCAAAGGCTCTGCCGGGAAACTGCTGACTGCGTTGGCGCCCAAAAGAGATCCAATAAAGCCTGCCACGATTGCAGGCAATACAACAGCCCAAGGCAAAGAAACATGGTGTAAATATTTTCGCGCAGCATTTAAAGTGCCGCCAACAGCAGACACTTTATTAGTTGAGAGCAATGTTGCAGGGTGTTCGTTAGGGTAGGCAGCAAATAGGGCTGGGACCTGGATTAAGCCGCCGCCGCCAGCCACTGCGTCAACTAAGCCAGCAAAAAATGCCGTCGCGAGTAACAAGGGCCAAATGAAAATTGAAAATTCGATAAGAGGCTCAATCAAAAAATAATCATAAGGTCTTACATGTTGGCCTTATTCAAAATGTATTTTAGTCATAGGAAGTTTTAAGTGGGATTTCAGTTTTCCCTGCTATTACAATCAAATGATGGACTTCTCTTTAACGCCCAAACTAGAAGAGTTGCGGGATCGGACGCGATCATTTATTCGCGATCAAGTCATCCCGTTTGAAAAAGATCCGCGGCAAAACGAGCATGGCCCTGGGGAAGATCTACGTAAAGAATTAATTGGCTTAGCGCGCAAAGCGGGGCTGCTAACGCCACATGCCTCTATTGAAATGGGGGGCTTAGGTTTAAGCCATATCGAAAAAGCCATCGTTTTTGAAGAGGCAGGCTATTCCTCATTAGGGCCGACTGCAATGAATATTCATGCCCCTGATGAGGGCAACATTCATTTGCTAGAAGCAATTGCCAGCCCAGAGCAAAAAGAGCGCTGGCTTCGCCCCCTAGTTGCCGGAAAAATTCGCTCTTGCTTTGCTATGACTGAGCCTGCGCCTGGCGCTGGATCCGACCCTTCAATGCTGATGACAACCGCCATCAAAGAGGGCGAAGACTATCTCATCAATGGCAGCAAGTGGTTTATTACTGGGGCCGATGGTGCTGATTTTGTAATCATCATGGCGCGGGGGGAAGACGGGTCTGCGACCATGTTCCTTTCGGATATGAATGCGCCCGGAATAAAGTTGGTTCGTAATATGAGTGCAATGGATAGTTGCTTTACAGGTGGCCACGGCGTTCTGGAATTTACTAACTTGCGCTTACCCCCGAATCAGATATTGGGCCAGCTAGGCAAAGGGTTTAAGAATGCCCAGGTCCGCTTAGCACCAGCAAGGCTAACCCATTGCATGCGCTGGCTTGGCCAGGCGCGACGTGCGCAAGACATTGCGATTGCCTATGCAAGCAAAAGAGAAGCTTTTGGAAAAATTTTAGGTGAGCATGAGGGCGCTGGATTTATGTTGGCAGACAACGACATGGATCTACAAACCTCTCGATTAAATATCTGGCATACCGCATGGCTTTTAGATCAAGGTCAGCCTTGCAATTTTGAGTCAAGCCGCGCCAAGGTAATTTGCTCTGAAGCAGAGTGGCGAGTCATCGATCGCTGCGTACAAATTTTGGGCGGCCAAGGAATCACAGGCGAAACTGCACTCATGAAAATATTTCAAGATATGCGGGGCTTTCGGATCTACGACGGGCCTAGTGAAGTTCACCGCTGGAGCATGGCGCGCAAAATTATTGCAAATAAAGAACTCAAGTAATGGATATCGGTCAGCTGTTTCGCTTAGATAACAAAACGGCCTTTATTACTGGCGCCTCTAGCGGCATTGGCAAACACTGCGCACTCTTGCTGGCTCAAGCGGGTGCAAAAGTAGCAGTCGGATCACGCCGCATAGCCCAGCTGCAGGCTGTTGTAGATGAGATCACCCAATTGGGTGGTCAAGCAAAAGCGTTTGAATTAGACGTCACCAACAACAAAAGCGTGGTGAAGTGTTTTGATGAAATGACGACGTGGTCTTTGCCAACCATTGTTATTAACAATGCAGGCATGAGCATCAATCGCAAACTGCTTGATCAAACCGAGGAAGACTGGGATCGTGTAATTGATACCAACTTAAAGGGCTCGTGGCTAGTTGCAACTGAAGCTGCACGACGCATGGTTGTAAGGAATGTCTCTGGCAGTATTGTCAATATTGCCTCTGTTTTGGGAGAGCGCGTTATTGGAGGCGTTGCCCCCTATGTCATCTCTAAGGCAGGAGTCATCCAAAGCACTAAGGTCATGGCGCTAGAGCTTGCTCGTCACCAAATTCGTGTCAACGCACTATTACCTGGTTATGTCATTACTGACCTCAATCGTGATTTTCTACTAAGTGAGGCAGGACAAAAAATTCTGGCGCGCATACCTTCACGCCGCTTCAATAATTTAGAAGATTTAAATGGGCCATTATTACTCTTAGCCTCTGACGCCAGCAGTGCCATGAGCGGCGCAACCATTGCGGTAGATGGCGGCCACCTCATTAGCGGCTTATAAATACAAATCAGCTATGCAAACCCTCTCTTTTCAAGAGTCGCTTGCTAACTACTTAAATGCCTTAGGCCTAAGTAAAGGCCCAATAGAGCTTAGTCAATTAACTGGTGGCCAGTCCAACCCAACATACAAAATTAGTAATGGCGGCTCCCATTACGTGCTCAGAAAAAAACCAAGTGGAATTTTATTGCCGTCAGCACATGCGGTTGATCGAGAGCATCGCGTCATGAAAGCCCTCGCCAATACAGATGTTCCTGTTCCCCAAATGCTGGCGTATTGTGAAGATGAAAGCATTATTGGGACTGCCTTTTTCATTATGGAATACCTTGATGGGCGGGTCTTTGTAGACCAGTCATTGCCGGGCCTTCATCCCAAGGAGCGCCAGCAGATTTATGAACAAATGAATCAGACTATCTCTGCGATACATCGCCTAGATTATGTGTCGCTTGGACTGGAAACTTTTGGCAAGCCAGGCAATTATTTTGCGCGGCAAATTACGCGCTGGTCCCGGCAAGTGCGCGAAGCCAATATTGCTATTCCCGACTCCCTTAATAGACTGATGGACTGGTTACCAGAGCACATTCCCCCTGAAGATGGAACCTCGCTGATCCACGGTGACTTTCGTATGGATAACCTCATCTTTCACAGAACGGATTTGCGGATCATTGGCGTTTTAGACTGGGAGCTTTCTACGCTTGGAAACCCGCTAGCTGATTTTGCTTACCAATGCATGGCCTGGAGAATCCCGCCAACTCTATGGCGAGGCATACAGGGTCTTGCCTTGCTTGCCCTTGGAATTCCTAGTGAATCTGAATATATTGCTATGTATGAAAAACAGGCGGGAAGATCGATTTCAGAGCATTGGCCTTTTTTAATGGCTTATAACTTATTCCGAATTTCAGCAATCTTGCATGGCATTAGCAAGCGGGCGATGGATGGCACTGCCAATGCGAGCGATGCGGTTGAAAACGGCGAGAAAGCCGGGGCGCTTGCTGATCTTGGTTGGGCTTGTACACAATAGTAAAGAGCCATTTCATTAAAAATCCAATAGGCCAAAAGCAAGGGGTTTTAGCCTAGGGTTAGCACTATGCGAGATTGAATGTAATTAGGCTATGCTTTTCCTGATAACTATTTTGAAAGTCTAGGCATCTTGGGCAAAGAAAACGTCATCCTCGAAACGGAATACCTCACAAAATCATTTAATGGCTTCATTGCGGTAAATAAGGTGAATTTAGCCGTTGAGCGGGGGGCTATACATGCACTCATTGGCCCTAATGGCGCCGGAAAAACAACCTGCTTTAATTTATTAACAAAGTTTTTAGAGCCAAGCTCTGGAAAAATTCTCTTTAATGGCATGGATATTAGCGCTGAAAAGCCCTCTCAGATTGCGCGCAAGGGCATCATCCGCTCTTTTCAAATATCGGCTGTCTTCCCTCATATGACAGTGCTTGAAAACGTTCGCTTTGGGATGCAGCGCTCATTAGGTAGCTCATTTTATTTTTGGCGAAACATCAATTCCGTAGATGTATTAAATGCGCGCGCAATTGAGGCGCTTGACCAGGTTGATCTGAATCGGTTTGCCAACGAACTAGCAGTAAATCTTCCTTATGGAAGAAAACGCGCGCTTGAAATTGCAGCCACTATTGCTATGGACCCTGAGCTAATGTTGCTGGATGAACCAACTCAAGGCATGGGCCATGAAGATGTTGATCTTATTACCGAGCTCATTAAAAAGGTAGCAAAAGGTAGGACGGTTTTGATGGTGGAGCACAACATGAAGGTAGTTGCCAACATTGCAACGACTATCTCTGTTTTACAGCGTGGCGAAGTTATTGCTGAAGGCTCCTATGAACAAGTTTCGAAAAATCATCAGGTGATGGAAGCGTATATGGGTACGGCTGATACCGAACTACAAGGCCATTAATCAGCGTATGAGTACTCCGGCTTTAGAAATCAACAATCTCAACGCATGGTATGGCGAATCTCATGTGTTGCATGGAATTAATTTGTCAGTGAGCAAGGGTGAGGTTGTCTGCTTGTTGGGCCGCAATGGAGCAGGGCGAACAACAACCCTAAGAGCTATTTTGGGCCTAGTTACCAACAGAACTGGGTCGATCAAGGTTAACGAACATGATGTCATGACCATGCCAACACATCAAGTTGCTAGGCTGGGAATTGGTTATTGCCCCGAAGAGCGAGGTATTTTTACAAGTCTTACTTGTGAGCAGAATTTAATGCTGCCCCCCAAAGTTGGAGAGGGTATGGCAATGGAAGTAGATGAGATTTATCAAATGTTTCCGAATTTATATGAGCGGCGCTCCAGCCCCGGTGGCAAGCTTTCGGGCGGCGAGCAACAGATGTTATCCATTGCTAGAATTTTGCGAACTGGTGCAAATATTTTGTTGCTTGATGAAATCACCGAAGGGTTGGCGCCAGTGATTGTGCAGAAACTGTCGGAGGTAGTTCGTACTCTGAAAGAGCGTGGCTTTACTATTGTTTTAGTAGAGCAGAACTTTAGGTTTGCCTCAAAGCTTGCCGACAGAAACTACGTAATAGAACATGGACAGGTTGTAAAAATAGTGAAAAGAAGTGAGCTCGGAGCTAACGAAGAGAAGCTCAGAGTTTTATTAGGGGTGTAGTTAAAAATGAAGCAAGCAAAAAAGGAGACGTTCAAATGAAAAAGACTTTAATTGCAACAGCAGTTGCATCGTGTTTAATGGCGGCCATAATTCCCGCCCATGCACAAACCGTTTCAGATAACGAGGTTAGGATTGGGGTGCTAACAGACCTCTCAGGTATTTATTCTGCAATTGAAGGTCCTGGTGCAGTACTAGCAGCACAAATGGCTGCAAAAGATTTTGGCGGGCAAGTGATAGGTAAAAAAATTGTCATCACCTCTGCTGATACGCAGTCAAAGGCAGACCTCTCTAGCTCTAAAGCGCGCGAGATGTTTGAGAAAGACAAGGTTGACATGATTGTGGGTAATGTGTCGACTGCATCTGCTCTAGCCGCCATGGAAGTGGCTGAGCAATTTAAGAAGGTCTCCATCGTAACTGGTGCAGCGTCTTTACCAATAACCAATGAAAAGTGCACCCCATACAACGTTCACTATGTATATGACACCTACGCGCTCTCAAGGGGTACAGGCAAAGCTGTTGTTGACTCTGGCAAAAAAACTTGGTTCTTTGTGACCGCAGACTATGCGTTCGGTCAAACTCTTGAGCGCGACACCACAGAAGTAGTGGTTGCTAATGGTGGAAAGGTGTTGGGAAGCGTAAAGCATCCAATTAACACGCAAGACTTCTCTTCATTTATGGCGCAAGCTCAAGCCTCTAAAGCTGAAGTAATTGGTTTGGCAAATGCAGGTGGCGACACGATTGGCTCCATCAAACAAGCCTCTGAACTTGGCATTATGGGTTCAAAACAAACGGTTGTGCCACTTCTCATGTTCATTAGTGATATTCAGGCGCTTGGATTAAAACAAACCGCTGGTATGAACTTTACTGTAGGTTGGTACTGGGACTACAACGACTCTAACCGGAAATTTGCAGAGCGCTTTATGAAGGAGTTCAAAGGAAAGGCGCCAACATCCGTTCAGGCAGGTGTTTACTCAGCAACCATGCAGTATTTGAAGGCCATTGAAGCAACCAAAACCGACGACTCTGATGCAGTGATGAAGCGGTTGAAATCAGTTGAAATTAATGATGGTCTCTTTAAGGGAAAAATTCGCGCAGATGGCAAGTTCGAACATGATATGTACTTGCTTGAAGTCAAGAGCCCTGGTGAATCCAAGGGGCCTAATGACGTCGCTAAAGTTGCTAAAGTAATTGCAGCAAAAGATGCAACGCTGCCTTTATCGCAATCAAAATGCAAGTTAGTTACTAATTAATCAGGGCCTTAGCTAATCCATGTTTGAGCTGCTCGGAGTTACCCCTCAAGCTTTAGTCTCTCAGCTTTTGATTGGGCTGATTAATGGCTCCTTCTACGCGCTCTTGAGCCTGGGTTTAGCGGTAATTTTTGGCCTATTAAATGTCATTAACTTCACTCATGGCGCCCAATACATGTTGGGCGCCATGGCGGCATGGCTTGGATTAACACAAATTGGCAATTGGATTGGAATGCCCAACTTCCAATTAAATTATTTTGTAGCTCTAATACTGGCGCCACTACTCGTAGGACTTTTTAGCATGTTGATTGAAAAAACCATGCTAAAACGTCTTTACCATTTAGATCATTTATATGGCCTATTGTTAACCTTTGGCTTAGCCTTGGTGATCGAAGGCATGTTTCGTCATTGGTTTGGCGCATTGGGTAATAGCTATCCAGTCCCCGAGTTGTTACAGGGCGGCTTGCGTGCTGGCGAATTATTCTTGCCCTACTACAGGCTTTGGGTTGTCTTCTTAGCCCTCATTGTTTGTTTTGCCACTTGGTATTTTATTGAGCGCACCAATCTAGGAAGTTTGTTAAGAGCGGGCACCGAGAACCCACGATTACTGCAGGCCTTAGGCATCAATGTGCCTCTGATAGTTACCCTTACCTATGGCGCTGGCTGTGCTTTGGCTGCTTTTGCTGGAGTAATGGCAGCACCAATTTACCAAGTAACGGCTGTTATGGGCTCCAATTTAATTATTGTGGTGTTCGCGGTTGTTGTCATTGGTGGCATGGGCTCAATTGCTGGCGCTATTGTGACGGGATTAGGGTTGGGAGTGGTTGAGGGGCTAACAAAAGTGTTTTACCCCCAAGCCTCGTCAGTCTCTATCTTCATTATTATGATTATTGTGCTCTTAATAAAGCCGGCCGGCCTGTTTGGAAAGGCCCAATAATGAAGAAGCTCTCTAATATTAATAAGGTTTCTATAGTCATTATGGCTTTGTTGGCGATTGTTCCCTTCCAGGGCTTCGTCTACGACCTTTTCATGATGAAGATATTTTGTTTTGCTATCTTGGCTGCCTCGTTAAATCTCTTGTTGGGTTTTGCTGGCCTGCTTTCTTTTGGTCACGCTGCATTTTTTGGCACCGGCGCATACATTACCGCCCATGTTATGAAGGAATGGGGTGCAACCCCCGAGCTTGGCTTATTTTGTGGGGTGCTTTGTGCAACGGTGTTGGGTTACGTCTTCGGTAGCCTAGCAATTCGGCGCCAAGGTATTTACTTTGCGATGATTACCTTGGCCCTCGCACAAGTTGTTTATTTCGTAGCAACTCAAGTGCCATTTACAAACGGGGAGGACGGCATTCAGGGCGTTCCTCGAGGCATGTTCTTGGGCCTAATTGACTTATCAAAATCCACCAATATGTATTACTTTTCATTGGCTGTTTTTATTTTGGCTTTTTTAATGATCAAGCGAATTGTTGGGTCGCCATTTGGTCAGGTGATGAAGGCTATACGAGAAAATGAGCCGCGCGCTATCTCTCTGGGTTATGACGTTAATCGCTATAA
>CAIUOP010000060.1 GCA_903900805.1 uncultured beta proteobacterium
AATTTTGCCGACCAATCGTAGTCGGCGTGGAGCATGAATATGAGCTTAGGCTTAATCGGCCGCAAGGTCGGCATGACCCGTCTATTTACGGACGAAGGGGATTCAATTCCTGTGACCGTAATCGACGTGAGCGATAACAGAATCGCTCAAATCAAGACCCAGGCAACTGATGGCTATGATGCCATCCAGTTGGCACATGGCACACGTAGAGCTACTCGAGTTACCAAATCAATGGCTGGCCACTTTGCTAAAGCAGGTGTGATGGCTGGTAACGGTCTCAACGAATTCCAATTAGATGCAGCAAAAATCGCAGAAATGACACCAGGACAAGTGATTACTGCTGAAGCTGCATTTACTACCGGCCAAAAAGTAGACGTGCAAGGCGTATCTATTGGTAAGGGTTACGCAGGCACTATCAAGCGTTATCACTTTGCATCTGGTCGTGCTTCCCACGGTAACTCGCGTTCACATAATGTGCCAGGTTCTATCGGTATGGCGCAAGATCCAGGTCGTGTTTTCCCAGGTAAGCGCATGACTGGCCACCTTGGGGACGTTACCAAAACAGTTCAAAATTTAGTCATCGCACGCATTGATGCAGAACGCAATCTCATCATGGTTAAAGGTGCTATTCCAGGCGCCCCAGGCGGTAAAGTCATTGTTACTCCAGCGGTGAAAACACCGTTGAAGAAGAAATAAGGAGAGCGAATATGGAACTTAAGCTTCTCCAAGACAACGGTACTTTAGGCGCAGGCGTACAAGCTTCACCCGAAGTATTCGAACGCGAATATAACGAAGCATTGGTACACCAAGTTGTAGTGGCTTACCAAGCAAATGCACGTAGCGGTAACCGTGCACAAAAAGACCGTGAGCAAGTTAAGCACACCACCAAAAAACCTTGGCGTCAAAAAGGTACTGGTCGTGCCCGTGCTGGTATGAGCTCCTCACCATTGTGGCGCGGAGGCGGTCGTATATTCCCAAATTCTCCAGAAGAGAATTTCAGCCAAAAAGTAAACAAGAAAATGTACCGCGCTGGCATGAGATCTATTTTGTCTCAGTTAGCACGCGAAGGTCGTTTGAATGTGGTTGATCAATTCAATCTCGACGCTCCTAAGACCAAAGCATTAGCTGACAAAGTTAAGGCAATGGGATTGGATTCAGTCTTGATCATTGTTGATCAGGTTAGCGAGAATTTGTATTTGGCATCACGCAATTTGCATAAGATTGCTGTCTGTGAGCCACAGCACGCTGATCCATTGGCTTTGGTTCAATACAAAAAAGTATTGGTAAGCAAAGCCGCGATCGCAAAAATTGAGGAGTTGCTGAAATGAGCCAAGTCCGTAAAAACGATCACAACCTAATGAAGGTTCTGCTTGGTCCTGTTATCTCTGAAAAAGCCACTATGGTTGCAGAGAAAAATGAACAAGTAGTTTTCCAAGTAGCTCGCGATGCAAATAAGAGCGATGTGAAACAAGCAGTTGAGTTGCTCTTCAAAGTGCAAGTTGACTCAGTTCAAATCGTGAATCAAAAAGGTAAGCCTAAGCGCTATGGCCGTTTTGAAGGTCGTCGTGACCACACTAAGAAGGCCTACGTGAATTTGAAGCCAGGTCAAGAAATTAACTTTGAAGCGGAGGCGAATTAATCATGCCTTTGATGAAGACAAAACCGACCTCACCAGGTCGCCGTTCAATGGTCAAGGTGGTAAATCCTGACCTGCATAAAGGTAAGCCTTTTGCAGCGTTGGTAGAGCCACAATTCCAAAAAGCGGGTCGTAACAATAATGGTCATATCACTACCCGTCATAAAGGTGGTGGTCATAAGCATCACTATCGAGTTGTGGATTTCAAACGCAATGATAAAGATGGCATTCCGGCAAAAGTTGAGCGCTTGGAATACGATCCAAACCGCAGTGCAAATATTGCATTGATCGTGTTTGCCGATGGCGAGCGTCGTTACATTCTTGCTGCTAAAGGCATGACTGTTGGCCAAGCAATCATGAATGGCTCAGAAGCAGCAATCAAATCTGGTAATAACTTGCCTATTCGTAATATTCCAGTTGGTAGCACTATTCACTGCGTAGAAATATTGCCAGGTAAAGGTGCTCAAGTTGCACGTTCTGCTGGTGGTTCTGCAGTATTGCTAGCTCGTGAGGGTGTATACGCTCAAGTGCGTTTGCGCTCGGGTGAAGTTCGCCGCGTTCTGATTGAGTGCCGCGCCACTATTGGTGAAGTTGGCAATGAAGAGCACAGCTTGCGCGTAATTGGTAAAGCTGGTGCAAATCGCTGGCGTGGTATTCGTCCAACCGTTCGCGGTGTGGCGATGAACCCAGTAGATCACCCACATGGTGGTGGTGAAGGTAAGACTGGCGAAGGCCGTGTACCTGTATCTCCATGGGGCACTCCAACCAAAGGTTATCGTACACGTCGTAACAAACGTACAACATCGATGATCGTTCAACGCCGTCAAAAGCGCTAAGCGATTAAGGAAAAATAGATATGACACGTTCAGCTAAAAAAGGCCCATTTTGCGAAGCCAGCTTGGTAAGTAAAGTTGAAGTCGCA
>CAIUOP010000061.1 GCA_903900805.1 uncultured beta proteobacterium
GGTACAGGAAGAGTAACCGTCGGTTACCACCTATGTTGCACAAGTAAATGAAGGGGTGCTTTATGCCCAAGATGAAGACCAAGAGCAGCGCTAAAAAGCGCTTCACGGTTCGCGCAGGCGGAACGATCAAACGAGGCCAGGCTTTTAAACGCCACATCCTCACTAAGAAGACCACTAAGAACAAGCGTCATTTGCGTGGTTCCACAGAAGTTGCGAAAGCTGACGTCAAGTCAATTCGCTCCATGCTTCCTTACGCTTAACCTCAGACTAGATTAGGAGAATCAAATGCCAAGAGTCAAACGTGGGGTTACAGCAAGAGCCCGTCATAAGAAAATCACTGATGCCGCAACAGGTTACCGCGGTCGTCGTAAAAACGTATTCCGGATTGCTAAGCAAGCGGTTATGCGTGCTGGTCAATATGCCTATCGTGACCGTCGCAATAAGAAACGGGTATTCCGCGCTTTGTGGATTGCTCGTATCAATGCGGCAGTGCGTGAGCATGACATGACCTATAGCGTATTCATGAATGGTATGAAGAAAGCCTCAATCGATCTCGATCGTAAAGTGCTCTCTGATATGGCCATTGCTGACAAGCCGGCTTTTGCCGCTTTAGTTACTCGGATTAAATCCGTAGTAAGCGCTGCAGCTTAATTTTTTTAAAAAACTAAGCTGCAATGGTTTCTCTCGACCAAATTGTCGAGGATGCTAAACGTGATTTCCTCGGAGCTGCTGATGCAGCAGCTCTTGAGGACGCGAAAGCCAAGTATCTCGGTAAATCAGGTGTTCTCACTGAGCGTTTAAAAGCGCTTGGTGGAATGTCGCCTGAGGAGCGCAAGAGTGCTGGCGCCCAAATTAATCAAATCAAAACTCAAGTAGAAGATGCATTGCAGGAACGTCGTCAGGCTTTGTCTGATGCCGTGTTGATGCAACGTCTGGCAGCTGAGTCAATCGATGTTTCTATGCCTGGACGTGGCCAAGCAGTGGGCAGTTTGCACCCGGTAATGCGCACTTGGGAGCGTGTCGAAGAGATTTTCAGCTCCATTGGTTTTGATGTTGCAGATGGTCCTGAAATTGAAACCGACTGGTTTAATTTCACAGCCTTGAATAGTCCCGAGAATCATCCTGCCCGCTCTATGCAGGACACTTTTTATATTGATGGCAAAGATTCCCAAGGAAAACCTCTGTTATTGCGCACCCACACCAGCCCGATTCAGGTGCGTTATGCAAGTGAGCATGTCAAGAAATATGCCAAGGCAGATGTGATGCCTCCAATCAAAGTGATTGCACCCGGCAGAACTTATCGTGTCGATAGTGATGCAACTCATTCACCAATGTTTCATCAGGTTGAGGGTTTGTGGATTGCAGAAAAAGTTTCCTTTGCAGATCTGAAGGGCGTGTATACCGATTTCTTAAGAACCTTCTTTGAAACCAATGAGTTACAAGTGCGTTTTCGCCCATCCTACTTCCCATTTACAGAGCCTTCTGCAGAAATTGATATGGCCTTTGGGAGTGGCAAACTGGCTGGCCGTTGGTTAGAGATTTCCGGAGCAGGGCAGGTTCATCCAAACGTCCTACGCAATATGGGTATCGACCCTGAGCGTTATACCGGCTTTGCTTTTGGTTCTGGTTTAGAGCGTTTATCCATGCTGCGTTATGGCATAGATGATTTGCGCCTCTTCTTTGAAAATGATTTACGTTTCTTAGCGCAGTTTCCTGCTTAAGAAAGAATATAAAGCGCTATGCAATTTTCCGAATCTTGGCTCCGACATTATGTAAATCCATCACTCGATAGTGATGCTTTGGGCCATGCCATGACGATGGCGGGTTTAGAGGTTGAAGAGCAGCATTCAGTTGCTCCTGCATTTACGAAGATCGTTGTCGCGCAGATACTCTCCGCTGAGCAACATCCTGATGCCGATCGTTTAAGGGTATGCAAAGTTGACGCCGGAACAGGTCAAGAACTCCAAATCGTTTGCGGTGCGCCTAATGCACGTGTCGGCATCAAGATTCCCTGCGCCTTAGTAGGTGCAGAATTGCCGCCTGCAGAAGCCGGTGGTAAGCCGTTCATGATCAAAGTAGGCAAGCTACGTGGTGTAGAAAGTCAAGGCATGCTGTGCTCTGGTCGCGAGCTGGGTCTTGGCGATGATCACGAAGGCATCTTAGAACTTCCGGCCGATGCACCAGTAGGCAAAGACATCCGCTCATACCTTGATCTAGATGATCAAATCTTTGTTATTAAGTTGACGCCAAATAAAGCGGATTGCCTCTCTCTTATGGGGATAGCGCGCGAAGTTTCAGCTATCACTGGCGCTGCACTATGCGCCCCTAAATGGAGTACTCCTGCAGTAAGTATTGAAGACAAGCGCAAAGTAATAGTTGCGAATACCGATTTATGCGGGCGCTTTGCAGGTCGCGTTATTCGCGGTGTAAATCCCAAAGCAAAAACTCCTGACTGGATTATTCAGCGTCTATGTCATGCTGGGCAAAGAAGTATTTCTGCATTAGTCGATTTATCTAACTACGTCATGTTAGAGATGGGTCAACCTACCCATGTATTTGATATCGATAAGTTAGAGGGTGATATTACCGTTCGTTGGGCTAAGTCTGGTGAAACACTTGAGCTTCTTAATGGACAAACAGTGACATTGCAGGGCCTAGACTCTGCAGGCAATATGCAAGAAGCAGGCGTAGTGGCAGATCAAAAAGGACCAGTAGCACTTGCAGGAATCATGGGTGGCAATCATTGCGCTGTGAGCGATGACACTCAGAATATTTATGTTGAAGCAGCCTATTGGTTGCCTTCGGCGATTCAAGGACGTGCCCGCCGCTTTAATTTCAGTACCGATGCTGCACACCGTTTTGAACGTGGCGTTGATCCACAAAATACTGTTAATTGCCTTGAGTACCTCTCAGCCCTGATTCTAGAGGTCTGTGGCGGTCAAGCAGGCCCAGTCGATGATCAGGTCCTCAATGTACCAGTACGCAAACCTGTGCGTATGCGCCTGGCGCGTGCAATGCAGGTTATTGGTATTCCATTGACTAATGACATTGTTACTGATGTCTTTAAGCGTCTTGGCTTTGAATTTAAGCAAGAGGGTGATGTATTTGTTGTAAGCCCTCCAAGCTATCGCTTTGATATTGAAATCGAAGAAGATTTGATTGAAGAAGTTGCACGGATGTACGGCTTTGAAAATATTCCCGATCAGCCGCCCGTTGCTTTATTAAAAATGAGTGCCAAAGCTGAAGCTAAGCGGGGCATTCATTTACTACGTCAACGTTTAGCATTGCAAGGCTATCAAGAGGCTATTAATTTTGGCTTTACTGATCTTGAAAGTGAAAAGCGCCTAACTGGTGCTACTGAGAAACAGGTAATTGCTGTCGTAAATCCGATTGCTAGCCAATACAGTGTCATGCGCAGCACTTTATGGGGTGGCTTACTCAATAATCTCAAAGCCAATTTGAACCGTGGCGCAGGGCGTGTTCGTCTTTTTGAGGCTGGTCGCGTATTCAAGCGTGATTCTAGTATTCAAGAAGAGCCTGGCATGGTTGCTGGCTTTACCCAAGCGCAAAAGCTAGGGGGCTTAGCTTATGGCTTTTTCGTACCCGAACAATGGGCAAGCGCTAATCGTGCGGTGGACTTCTTTGATGTAAAGGGTGACATCGAAAGAGTTTTAGATCCACTCCATTTCATTACAGAAGCCGCGCAGCATCCAGCTTTGCATCCAGGTCGTTCTGCACAGATCTTCTTAAAAACAAACGCAGGAAAAACTGCAGTTGGTTGGATAGGTGAATTACATCCAGGCCTGCAACAAGCCTATGAGCTGCCACAGGCACCCGTTTTATTTGAATTCGATTTAGATCCGATTAGAGAGCTTGGTATTCCGCAACCCGAAGAGCTTAGTAAGTTCCAGGCAGTTCAACGTGATTTAGCATTAGTAGTTAAGCAAACTGTTTCTGCACAATCTTTATTAGATGCAATGATGGCTAGCAAGCAGAATTTTGTTCGAACCATTGAGCTCTTTGACGAGTTCAGACCGAAGGCAGGATCAAGCAGTATGGCTGATGATGAAAAGAGTTTGGCTTTCCGCGTGACCCTGTTAAACCCTAATGAAACATTGCAAGACCCCCAAATTGATGCAGTTATGGCTGCTTTATTGGGGGCAGTGGAAAAAAAGTGCGCAGCCCGTCTGCGCTAGGTTTAATATTACGTAAATATCAAAAAGCTTTAGAAGAGACTAGCAATGAGTGAATTCAATATCAACGACACCGTTACCAAAAATGAGCTTTCAGAAGCACTTTTTGATCAAGTTGGTTTAAACAAGCGCGAAGCAAAAGACATGATCGATGCTTTTTTTGATCGCATTGGCCACTCGCTTGAGTCTGGTGTTGAAGTGAAGATTTCTGGCTTTGGTAATTTCCAGTTGCGCAATAAATCGGCTCGTCCTGGCCGAAATCCAAAAACAGGTCAAATGATTCCGATAGCAGCAAGACGTGTGGTGACATTTCATGCAAGTCAAAAGCTTAAAGATGTAGTGGAGTCACATGCTCGAGAAAACCGAGTTTGAAGCTAGCTTGGCACTGCCGAGCTCTCAACTTCCCCCGATACCATCTAAACGCTATTTCACTATCGGTGAAGTAGCAGAATTATGTGGCGTGCGTTCACATGTATTGCGTTATTGGGAGCAGGAGTTTTCGCAGCTTAGCCCTCAGAAACGCCGTGGTAATCGTCGTTACTATCAGCATCATGAGGTTGTGTTGATTCGTAAAATCAGAGCACTTCTTTATGAAGAGGGCTTTACCATCAGCGGCGCTAGAAATCGCCTTGATGAAGTGCGTGGCGAACTGCGCCTACGCGATGAATTGCAAGCTGTTCTGCAAATTCTGTCTAAATAGTTACTGATACAATTTTGTCTCTTGTCGGGGCGTAGCGCAGCCTGGTAGCGTACATGCATGGGGTGCATGTGGTCGGAGGTTCAAATCCTCTCGCCCCGACCATTAATCTTTAATGTTTTAATTAGTCAAAATATGAGTCCAACAATGCCCCATCCCCAGAATGAAGAACGAACCAGTTTCTTTGGTTTAGACATTCCTTTTCTAGATCACCTCGGTGTTGTCCCGGAATATGCGCGCGACGGTAAGTCACGCATTAGTCTTGATTTAAAGCCAGAATTTACCAATAGCTTTCATGTTGCCCATGGGGGCTTGATTATGACTTTGCTTGATTTTGCGATGGCCGCAGCAGCTCGCAGTGCTGCTCAGCACCCTTTGGGCGTTATTACGATTGATATGACTACAAGCTTCTTGCGACCTAGTATCGGCAAGCTCATAGTGGAGGGTAGCCTTCTAAAGGCTGGCAAGACTATTCATTACTGTGAAGCGCTTGTTTTAAATGATGTTGGTGAAGTTACCGCCAAAGCCAGTGGCACATTTACTCTGAGAAAATAGTAATTACTATAAATTCACCATAATCGATCATAATATTTATAACAATTATATTGATTATTGTAAATATTAAGTCAGATAAGCCTTTAAATGAAAGGTTAATAATATAAACTTCTGTCTGATTTTATTTATATATAATGAGTACTTAAATAGTTTAATTGCTTTAATTGGACTATTTTAAATAACCCATTATTCGGAGAAAAAATCCATGTCTTCTTATAAAGACCTATTAGCTCAGCGCGAGCACTTAGATAAACAGATCAAAGAGGCGATTGCCCGAGAAAAGGCTGATGGCATTGCTAAGGCTAAAGCGATTATTGAGCAATATGGTTTAAGTGCTTCAGACTTGTTTAGCCGTAAAGCAGGCCTTAAGAGCGGTGGTGGCAAGGTAGCGCCTAAATACCGTAATTCCTCTACAGGCGAGACCTGGACAGGCCGTGGCAAGGCTCCTAAGTGGATTGATGGCAAAGATCGCAGTAACTACTTGATCTAAACCATATTGCATTCATCAAAAAAGGCCGCAGATGCGGCCTTTTTTATCATCCAGCGCTCTTAGATGCATTTCTTTCCTAGAGCCTCTATGAAAATAGGCTCTAAAAGTTCATGACGGCTTCCTTGAGGCCATGATTGATCTGCCTCGATATCGGTAGCAGGGTATCCAATAATGAGAGGGTTATGCTCAATCAGGCCATTTTCTAGCTCTACTTTGATGTTTTCTGTAAACGGTGGCTTGTGACCATGATTTTCGTCTGCTAGAGCAACTACACCAGGGTGAAGTTTGATGAAACCTTCATCTACTAAGATAGGAATCCTCTGTGTGTCCTTGTTTTTACTCAAGTAATGGATTAAATGAACCTGTTCCACTGGAGGTATTAAGGCATCTAAAAAGATCAAATCAGGCGTAATTGATACTGCCTTCATTAAGCCCTCTAGGCTATCAATAGCCACCTCCATTTCCACCTTGAGTTGCCAGTCTTGAATGGATTCTAGGAGTTCTTGGCTATTTTCAGCCCTGCGGAAGATGCCCATGGCAATACAATTTTGGCTGGTTTTTTGTCGCATAGCTCTTTTTCGACGCTGGAGCTGTTGCTCTAGAGAGCTTGCCAATATGCGCCTATGTCCGCCACGAGTCTTCCAGGCGATTAATTCACCTAATTCCACCATTTTTTGCACCGTTCCAAGTGATACCTGCAAAATCTTGGCACTTTGCCTAGTACTGAGATACTCCATATCTGGGGTGATGGTTTTCATATTTCCCTTAATTTCATTAATTCATTTGAAGATTTAGAGAATAAAAATCAAAGCCAAGGGAATCTGTCAGGAGATCTTTAAAGCCCGGTAGGAAAGTTCTTATTAATTTCATCTTGCTAGATAAATGCCCCTAAATCGCAACAGATAGGGAAAGTCCTTTTGTAGAAAATGGTCAATCGTGTTAAATTGGAAGGGTAGTAGCAGTTTTTGCACTGATCAATTCGTGAAACGGTGAAGCCGCGTAACGAATGGTTATAACCACAGTTGTAGTCGGGAAACCCGATGAAAGGTGAGCATCATGATGCAGGAATCAAGAGATAACTCTTATCTCTTTGGCGGTAACGCACCCTATGTAGAGGATCTCTACGAGTCCTACTTGCACGATCCAGCTTCTGTAGCTGATCATTGGCGAGCATATTTTGATAACGTGAAGCAAGTCCCGGCTGTCGACGGTTCATCTCGAACCGACATTGCTCACGGACCTATTGTTGCTTCTTTTGCCGAGCGCGCGAAACAAGGCCCTATCAGAACGATTTCTGATTCAGCTAACTCTGACATGGGACGTAAACGTGTCGCAGTACAGCAGTTAATAGCGGCCTATCGTAACGTTGGTAATCGCTGGGCAGATATTGACCCCTTGAAGCGCACTGAGCGCCAGGACATTCCTGAGTTAGACCCAGCCTTCTACGGATTTACTGATGGCGATATGGATATCGTCTTCAATATTAGTAATACATTCTTCGGCAGAGCCGAAATGAGCTTGCGGGATTTGCTGCAAGCATTGCGTGAAACATACTGCGGCACGATTGGTGCTGAATATATGTTTATTGCTGACCAAAAGATTAAGAAGTGGTGGCAAGAGAAGTTGGAATCCATTCGCTCAAGACCTTCATTTGATGTAGATAAAAAGCGTCAAATTTTAGATCGCGTTACCGCGGCAGAGGGCTTAGAGCGTTATCTGCAAGCCAAGTATGTTGGTCAAAAACGCTTCTCCCTTGAGGGTGGCGATAGTTTTATTGCTTGTATGGATGAATTAATTCATCAAGCGGGTGCCAAAGGGGTTCAAGAGATCGTCATTGGTATGGCTCACCGCGGCCGTCTCAATGTCCTAGTAAACACTCTAGGCAAAATGCCAAAAGATTTGTTTGCAGAGTTTGAGCACAAAGGCCCTGAGACTTTACCTGCTGGTGATGTGAAATACCATCAAGGATTTTCCAGTGATATTTCTACCCCAACTGGACCAGTTCACGTTTCTTTAGCATTTAATCCTTCTCATCTAGAGATCGTTAATCCAGTAGTGGAAGGTTCAGCCCGTGCCCGCATGGATCGCCGTGGGGATGTGTTGGGACAACAGGTATTGCCGGTGCTAGTGCATGGCGATGCTGCAATTGCTGGCCAAGGTGTGATGCAAGAGACTTTGTCTTTGGCAGAGGTACGTGGCTATTCCACCGGCGGCACAGTTCACATTGTGATCAATAACCAAATTGGTTTTACTACTTCAGACCCACGAGACTTGCGCTCTAGTCTGTACTGCACAGACATCATGAAGATTATTGATGCGCCAGTATTGCATGTTAACGGCGATGATCCTGAAGCAGTTGTATTGGCTACTCAATTAGCTATAGAGTTCCGTACGCAGTTCCATAAAGATGTGGCAATCGACATTGTTTGCTTCAGAAAGCTGGGGCACAACGAGCAAGATACGCCCTCGATGACGCAGCCCTTGATGTATAAAATTATTGCTGAGCATCCTGGCACACGTAAGCTTTATGCAGATAGGCTAGAGGCTGAGGGCACATTGCCTGCCGGTACTGGAGACCAGATGGTCAAGGACTTCCGGGCTGCAATGGATGCTGGTATTCAGACCTCTGATCCAGTTCTGAGTAATTACAAGGGTAAGTTCGCAGTCGATTGGGCGCCATTTTTAAATAAGAAATGGACCGATGAAGCTGATACAGCTATTCCTTTGACAGAATGGAAGCGCTTGGCTGAGCGCGTTTCTACTGCACGCGAAGGCTTTAAAGTTCATCCCTTAGTTGAAAAGGTATTAAACGATCGCGCAGCAATGGGGCGCGGTGAAACGAATATTGACTGGGGCATGGGCGAACATATGGCATTCGCATCCTTGGTGGCGAGTGGTTATCCAGTTCGCTTATCAGGTGAAGATAGCGGTCGCGGAACCTTTACCCATCGTCATGCAGTTTTGCACAATCAAAATCGCGAGAAATGGGATACCGGCGTTTACATTCCTTTGCGCCATATTGCTAAAGATCAAGCACCATTTTTAGTGATCGACTCTATTTTGTCTGAAGAGGCTGTGCTGGGGTTTGAGTATGGCTACGCTTCAGCTGAACCAAATACTCTAACAATCTGGGAAGCCCAATTTGGTGACTTTGCCAATGGTGCCCAAGTAGTCATTGACCAATTTATCGCCTCGGGTGAGGTGAAATGGGGACGTGCCAATGGTTTAGTCATGATGTTACCGCATGGCTATGAGGGTCAAGGCCCAGAACATTCATCAGCTCGTCTTGAGCGCTTCATGCAGTTATGTGCGGACACTAATATGCAAGTGATTCAGCCAACCACTGCATCGCAGATCTTCCACGTATTGCGACGTCAGATGATTCGTCAGTTCCGCAAGCCGCTGATCTTGTTGACTCCCAAATCATTACTCCGTAATAAAGAGGCAGCATCTCCTTTATCAGAATTTACCAAGGGCAAATTCCACACAATATTGCCTGAGCGTGATGAGACTATTGATGCTAAGCAAGTAACCCGTTTGGTGATATGTTCAGGCAAGGTTTATTACGACCTTGTGAAACAGCGCACAGAGAAGAAGATCACTGACGTTGCCGTCATTCGCTTGGAACAGCTATATCCGTTCCCGCATAAAGCACTTGTTGCAGAGTTAAAGAAGTATCCAAAAGTTCAAGAGGTTGTGTGGTGTCAAGATGAGCCACAGAACCAAGGCGCTTGGTTCTTCGTACAACATAATATTTTGGAAAACATGTCGGATGGTATGAAGTTGGCTTATGCAGGACGTCCTGCATCTGCTTCGCCTGCCTGTGGATATGCTCATCTCCATCAAGAACAGCAGAAGTCTTTATTGAATGCGGCATTTGCCAATTTAAAAGGTTACGTGATTACGAAATAATCGTATCCATAACTCAACATACATATAACTAGGATTAATCATGGCTATTTTTGAAGTTAAAGTTCCACAACTCTCTGAATCTGTTGCTGAAGCAACTTTATTGCAATGGAAAAAGAAAGTTGGTGATGCTGTTGGTCAAGACGAAATTTTGATCGAAATTGAAACTGATAAAGTGGTTCTCGAAGTGCCATCACCCTCTGCTGGCGTGCTTACTGAAATCGTAGTTGCCGATGGCGGTACCGTCGTTGCTGAGCAATTAATCGCTAAGATTGATAGTACTGCAGTGGCTGCTAAGTCTGCTCCTGCAGCAGCGCCAGCCGCAGCTCCAGCAAAAGCTGCTCCAGCGGCTAAAGCTGCAACTGTAGCTGCAGCCCCTTCAGCGGCAAAAATTCTGGCAGAAAATAATCTGAGCGCCAATCAAGTGGCTGGCTCCGGTCGTGACGGGCGCATTACTAAGGGTGATGCCTTAAATGCTGCTGCTGGCGGCGCAAAATCTGCTGCTATTCCAAGTGCATCCATCCCAATGGGTGATCGCCCAGAGGAGCGTGTTCCGATGAGCCGCTTGCGTGCTCGGATTGCCGAACGTTTGCTGGAGTCCCAAGCAAGCAACGCAATTTTGACTACATTCAATGAAGTCAATATGGGCCCTGTAATTGCTTTGCGTAATAAATACAAAGATCAGTTTGAGAAAACTCATGGTGTGAAGTTAGGCTTCATGTCTTTCTTTGTTAAAGCTGCAACACATGCTTTGAAGAAATTCCCATTACTAAACGCTTCAGTAGACGGCAATGACATCGTTTACCACGGTTACTTTGATATTGGTATCGCTGTTAGCTCACCACGGGGCTTGGTAGTTCCGATTCTGCGTGATGTTGATCAAATGAATTTAGCTGACATTGAGAAGAAGATTGCTGAGTTTGGTCTCAAAGCTCGCGAAGGCAAGTTATCGATTGAAGAGTTAACTGGCGGTACATTCTCTATCTCTAATGGTGGTGTATTTGGCTCTATGCTTTCTACGCCGATCATCAACCCACCGCAATCAGCTATTTTAGGCATCCACGCTACCAAGGACCGCGCTGTTGTTGAAAATGGTCAAGTAGTAGTTCGCCCAATTAACTATCTCGCTTTGTCATATGACCATCGCATTATTGATGGCCGCGAGGCTGTACTTGGTTTAGTTGCTATGAAGGATGCATTAGAAGATCCAGCACGTCTTCTTCTTGATTTATAAAAAGGGAAGATCATGAGCGAAGCTTTTGATGTAGTCGTAATTGGCGGTGGCCCTGGTGGCTACATTGCCGCAATTCGTGCAGCGCAACTGGGTTTTAAGGTTGCCTGCGCAGAATCGAGTTCTTATGATGACCCTAAGGGTGAACCTCGCTTAGGCGGGACTTGCTTAAACGTGGGCTGTATTCCTTCGAAGGCTTTGCTAGCCTCTTCCGAGGAGTTCGAAAAGATTGGTCATCAGGCTGCTGATCATGGGATTAAGGTTGGCTCTGTCAGCATTGACTCTAAAAAGATGGTCGCTCGTAAAGACGATATCGTTACAAAGATGACTGGTGGCATTCAGTATCTCTTCCGCAAGAACAAAATTACCCTATTAAAAGGCCATGCTTCATTTGAAGTTAAAGGCGCTGATGGCTATCAAATTAAGATTGATGGTAAAGATAAATTAACTGTTACCGCTAAGAACGTCATCATCGCGACTGGTTCTAAAGCGCGCCACTTACCTGGTTTGCCAGTGGATAATGTTTTGATCTGTGATAACGAAGGTGCACTGAAATTTGATTCAGTTCCTAAGAAGCTTGGGGTCATTGGCGCAGGCGTGATTGGCTTAGAGCTTGGCTCTGTCTGGCGTCGTTTAGGCTCTGAAGTGACTGTACTCGAGGCATTACCTTCTTTTTTGGCAGCATGCGATATCAGTATTGCTAAAGAGGCGCAGAAGTTATTTCTGAAGCAGGGTTTGAATATCAATATGGGTGTGAAAATTGGTGATGTGAAGGCTGATAAGAAGGGTATTGTTGTTAACTACACCGATAGTGCTGGTAAGGCTGCCAAGCTAGAGTGTGATCGCTTGATCGTTTCAGTTGGTCGTGTACCCAACACCGATAAATTAGGATTAGACAAGATTGGCCTGAAAGTAGATGAGCGCGGCTTCATTCCGGTTGATGATCACACCTGTGCCACTGCCGCTCCTGGCGTATACGCTGTAGGTGACGTCGTGCGTGGACCGATGTTGGCGCATAAAGCAGAAGATGAGGGTGTATTGGTAGCAGAAGTGATTGCTGGCCAAAAGCCGCATATCGATTACAACTGCATTCCCTGGGTAATCTATACCGACCCTGAAATTGCTTGGGTTGGTAAGACTGAGCAAGCCTTGAAAGAGGCTGGCATTGCTTACAAGGCTGGTCAATTCCCATTTGGAGCTAATGGTCGTGCATTGGGTATGGGCCGCACTGATGGTTTCATTAAAATCTTGGCTGATGCTAAGACTGATGAAATCCTTGGTGTTCACATCATTGGAGCAAATGCTTCCGATTTAATTGCGGAAGCTGCTGTGGCGATGGAGTTTAAAGCAGCGGCTGAAGATATTGCCCGTATCTGTCATCCGCATCCAAGTCTGTCAGAAGTCATGCGCGAAGCAGCGTTGGCAACTGATCAACGCGCATTAAATATGTAATTGAAAACCATTGAGTACTACCAACAAGAGTTAAAAACGCGCGGGTATCACACCGATCCCGCGCAGCTTCGTGCTGTAGAGCGTTTACAGCAGTGCGAAGATGAATGGATTGCTTATAAAGAGATTCGTAGTAACAATCTTAAGAAAGCACTCTTCAAACCAGTCCTACCTCGGGGTTTGTATATTTGGGGTGGAGTAGGGCGTGGAAAGTCCTTTGTGATGGACTGCTTTTATGCAGCCTCGCCAGTAGAAAAAAAGATTCGCATTCATTTTCATGAGTTCATGCGGGAAGTTCACCGTGAGTTACATGAGCTATCAGGTATGGCTGACCCTTTGGATGAGCTTGCCATCAGAATATCGCAGCGCTTTCGCTTAATCTGCTTTGATGAGTTCCATATCAACGACATTGCTGATGCGATGATTTTATATCGTCTTTTGAGTGCGCTATTTGAGGACCGTGTGCAATTTGTGATGACATCAAACTATCGTCCAGATCAGCTATATCCTAATGGCTTGCATCGCGATCGATTGATTCCAGCCATTCAATTGCTTGAAGAAAAGCTCGATGTCTTAAATCTGGATGCAGGCAATGACTATCGTCGTTTACAGATGGCACAAGTTCAAGCGTATTTAACTCCAGCTACTGCGGAAACGCAGGTCCAGTTAGGCCAGATGTTTCAAACATTAATTGGCAATCGCAAGGAGGTTGCGATGCCTGTCTTAAATATTGAGTCTCGTGAGCTCAGGCCCTTACATATGGCTAATGGAGTTGTTTGGTTTGATTTTCAAACTTTATGCTGTGGCCCACGATCCCAAAATGATTACCTTGAGCTTGCTAAGCAATTTCATACTGTGATTCTCTCTGGGGTGCCCTATATGCCTCCTCGGATGACTAATGAGGCACGTCGCTTTATCTGGCTCATTGACGTCTTATATGACCATAAGATCAAATTAATCATCTCTGCTGAGGTTCCGGCCACAGATCTGTATACCGAGGGCCAAATTACCTCCGAATTCTCCAGAACAGTGTCGCGCCTCATTGAGATGCAGTCCCGCGACTACCTCGATGCACCCCGTCGGGTAATTGATACCAGCTTGACCTAAAATAGGGTCATGAGCAACCTTTTCCCCATTAACGCCGATTTACATTGCCACTCAGTAGTTTCTGATGGCACTTTGACGCCTGAACAACTTGCAGAGCGAGCTAAAGCGAATGGTGTTCAGTTGTGGGCACTAACGGATCATGATGAGTTGGGTGGTCAACAGCGTGCAAGAGATGCAGCCAGCGCTTTGAAAATGGACTACCTAGCTGGCGTAGAAATTTCAGTTACTTGGATGGGGGTAACCATCCACATTGTTGGGCTTGGTATTGATGCTAAGCATGTTGGCATTCTAGAAGGCCTGCGTCGTACACGCGAAGGTCGCGGAGATCGCGCTCAACTGATGGCTGACCAGTTATTAAAAGTAGGTATCCCTGGTGCATATGAAGGTGCATTACATTACGCAGGCAATGATCAGTTGATTTCACGCACACATTTTGCGCGCTTCTTAGTCGAGCAGGGTGTTTGTCGCGATACTGAGCAAGTATTCAAAAATTATCTAGTGGAAGATAAGCCTGGCTTTGTTCCTCATATGTGGGCAACATTAGATGATGCAGTCGCCTGGATTAAGGCTGCTGGCGGGGTCGCAGTGATTGCTCATCCAGGGCGCTATAACAGACTTAATGCGATGCAGATGGATGAGCTCTATAAGCACTTTAAAGACATCGGCGGTTTAGCGATTGAAGTGATTACTGGAAGTCATAGTCCAGATCAGTATCAAACCTTTGGGAAGATTGCTCAGCAATACGGTTTCTTGGCTTCTCGAGGATCTGATTTTCATGACCCGAATGAAAGTCATATCGACTTAGGAAATTTACCGCACTTACCAGACCACCTTACACCAGTATGGTCTGCATTTCATTGATTCATTAACAATAAAGATAAAGAATAAAGATGTTTGCTGAACGTGTTCTCTCTGGTATGCGACCTACGGGTAGCCTGCATCTTGGCCACTATCATGGCGTTCTCAAAAATTGGGTGCGCTTGCAATCTGAGTACCCCTGCTTTTTCTTCGTGGCAGATTGGCATGCGCTAACTACTCACTACGAAACCCCAGATGTGATTGAGCAATCCGTTTGGGATATGGTGATTGATTGGTTGGCAGCAGGTGTGGATCCAAACCAAGCCACTTTATTTATTCAGAGCAAGGTGCCAGAGCACGCAGAACTCTTTTTGCTGCTATCCATGGGAACCCCATTGGGCTGGCTTGAGCGGGTTCCGACCTATAAAGACCAGATTGAAAAGTTAAAAGAAAAAGATCTGCAAACTTATGGCTTTTTAGGCTATCCATTGCTACAAGCTGCTGATATTCTGATTTACCGTGCTCAACATGTGCCGGTAGGCGAAGATCAAGTGCCGCACGTAGAAATGACACGTGAAGTGGCGCGCCGCTTTAACTATTTATATGGCCGTGAACCAGGCTTTGAGGAAAAAGCCTTAGAGGCTGTAAAAAAACTGGGTAGTAAACGTGCCAAGATGTATACGGAGTTACGTGTAGCGTTTCAGGAGCGTGGTGATGATGAGGCTTTGGAACAAGCGAAAGCATTACTGCATGAAGCGCAAAGTTTATCAATGGCTGATCGTGAGAGATTGTTTGGTTTCTTAGAAGGCTCGCGCAAAATTATTCTCCCTGAGCCACAGGCATTATTAACTTCAGCATCACGCATGCCGGGCATTGACGGCCAAAAGATGTCCAAGTCTTATGGCAACACGATTAGCATTCGCGAAGAGCCCGCAGAGGTAATTAAAAAAATCCGCACGATGCCAACTGACCCGGCTCGTGTCCGTAGAACTGATGCTGGTGACCCCGTGCGTTGTCCAGTATGGCAGTTACATACCGTCTACTCTGATGAAGCAACCAAGCAGTGGGTTGAAAAGGGCTGTAAATCAGCAGGTATTGGTTGCCTTGAGTGCAAGCAGCCAGTAATCGATGCCATTCTTTTAGAGCAGCAACCCATGTTTGAGCGTGCTCAAAAGTATTTGGATGATCCTAGTCTTTTGCGTTCAATCATTGCTGATGGCGGTGATAAAGCACGTAAAGTTGCTCAAGAAACCATGCGTGAGGTCCGCGAAGCAATGGGCCTTGACTACGACTAAGGTTCTTAGCTTGCCTAATCTGCATGATGTAATTGTGAAGCCATCCTCTTGGGTGGCACGGTTTGCACCACTCATTCCTAAGGGTGGTCTAGTGCTAGATCTTGCCTGCGGTTCAGGACGCCATTCTCAACTGTTGGCTAATTTAGGCTATTCAGTCTTGGCTGTAGATCAAGATGTAGCCGCAATCGAGACTTTAAATTCTTCTTTTATTACTCCAAAATGCCTAAATCTTGAGCAAGATGCCTGGCCTCTGCCCGAGTCAAAGTTTGGCGGTATTGTGGTTACGAATTACCTGTATCGCCCTCATCTTGATCATTTGCCTGAGCTATTGGAAGAGAGCGGAATTTTGATCTACGAAACCTTTGCTCAGGGTAATGGGGAATTCGGTAAGCCATCTAACCCTGATTTCCTATTAAATCCAGGTGAATTATTGGCTTTTGCCGCTCGCCATAGCCTCAAAGTCGTGGCGTATCAGGATATTTATGTGGATCAGCCCAAACCAGCTATGGTTCAAGGCCTTTGTGCTGTAAAAGGCAGGCTAAAAGACCGCATTCCGTTACAATTTCAAGGTTAAGACAGTCCATATCGGTGCATATTCGGTGACAAATACAGTTCAATCTAAAGGCAGTAAAAAGCCCATTTCTGGCAGCATGCCAGCTATTGTTACGCCGATGCATGAGGATGGCAGCTTGGATTATGCCGGCCTGCGAGCACTGCTAGATTGGCATGTAGCTGAAGGTTCTGATGGCATCGTCATCGTTGGTACTAGCGGTGAATCTCCAACGGTCTCTGTAGAAGAGCACTGTGAATTAATACGCGTTACGGTAGAGCAGATCGCTGGGCGCATTCCTGTGATTGCAGGAACAGGTGGAAATTCCACAACCGAAGCGATTGAGTTAACCCAGTTCGCTAAAAAAGTCGGCGCTGATGCTAGCTTGCAGGTGGTTCCTTACTACAACAAGCCAACGCAAGAGGGTATGTATGCCCACTTCAAAAAAATTGCTGAGTCTGTTGACCTGCCAGTAATTTTGTATAACGTACCTGGCCGAACCGTAGCTGACTTAGCTGGCGATACGGTCGTGCGTTTAGCAGGAGTTCCTGGGATTATTGCGATCAAGGACGCGACTGGAAACTTAGAGCGTGGAACTTTATTGATTGCCGACCTCAAACGGGCTGGACATTCTGATTTTGCAGTGTTTTCTGGTGATGATTTAACTGCTGCAATGTTGATGCTGATGGGTGGCAAGGGCAATATTTCAGTAACAGCTAACGTTGCACCTCGCTTGATGCATGAATTATGTGTGGCTGCAATGTCCGATGATGTGAAAAAAACCCGCGACATTCAATACAAATTGCTAGCAGTTCATAAGGCAATGTTTACGGAAGCAAATCCAATCCCAGTTAAGTGGGCTCTTCACGAAATGGGTAAGATTACTGCCGGCATTCGATTGCCTTTAACGCCTTTAAGTGCGCCTTTGCGTGCATCCTTAAAGGCAGCATTAAAGCAGGCTGACTTGATATGATGAACTTGATGCAAATATTCAGCCGATATCTAGCGATACTTGGCCTTACGATCACTGCCGCTATTGTCTTGGCGGCATGTAAATCGGTTACCAGCAACGATACGGTAGATTACAAATCTACCGGAGCAGTGCGAGGCCCTAATTTGTCTTATCCGCCCGATTTGATTACCGCTCAGGCTGATCGTCGTTACATCGTTCAAGACGGTACTGCAACCATGTCTGAATACAACGCTGCAATGAAAAAATCAGTACAGATGCGTAATAACGTTATGACTGGGATTCCGGGCATGCGCATTGAACGCGATGGCGAGCGTCGTTGGTTAGTGGTTGAAAAACCTGCTACTGATCTATACCCCCAAGTAAAAGATTTCTGGCAAGAAAACGGTTTCTTATTGGTTATCGATTCTCCGTCTACCGGCATTATGGAAACCGATTGGGCAGAAAACCGCTCCAAGCTGCCACAAGACGTTATTCGTTCTGCACTCGGCAGTGTTCTAGGTTCTATTTATGACACCGGGGAGCGCGATAAATATAAAACCCGTCTAGAAGTGCCTAAGCCTGGTGAAACTGAAATTTATATCACGCAAAAAGGAACGCTTGAAAAATGCGTTACAGATACAGCTGGTGACCAATGTCTGTACACCATTTGGACTAACCGCCCTAATGATCCTAATTTGGAGGCTGTATTTCTAGCGCGCTTAATGGAGCGTCTTGGGATGACACAAGAGCAGGCCAAAGCAATGGTCTCAGTACCTTTAGCTCCCAAAGCTGCAAAAGCAAAATTTGTACAAGAAGCTAACAACCAGGGTTATATCGAGTTGAGTTCTGGTTTTGATCGTTCATGGCGTGATGTAGGCTTGGCCTTAGACCGCTCTAATTTTACTGTTGAAGATCGTAATCGTTCTAATGGCGTTTACTATGTGCGCTATATCAATGCTAAGGATGTAGGTGATAAAAAAGGCTTTTTCTCAAATCTCTTTAGCAGCAAAGATGATTCCAAGTTGCAGGCTAAGAAATATCAAGTGATCGTCAAGAGCACTGGTGAAAATTCAGCGAATGTCTATGTACAGGATGCTGATGGCAAGCCAGAAAATACTCCAGCTGGAATTCAATTGTTAACTTTGCTGACTGATCAGTTGGCTAAATAAATAAATTAAAGCAATAAAAAAGCCGCTATTAAGCGGCTTTTTTTCTTCAAGAAGAAGATTACTTCTTAGCGTCAGCAGCAGGAGCAGCAGGAGCGGCAGCAGGAGCTTCAGCAGCAGGAGCGGCTGGAGCAGCAGGAGCAGCAACAGGTTTTGCTTCTTCTTTTTTACCGCAAGCGGCCAAAGCGATAGCTAACATTGCAACGAGTACGAGTGACTTCTTCATTTGTAATTTCCTCAAAAAAATGTAACAACAATTACCGGTAATTGTGTTGAAAAGTCCTAGGGATTGCCCTTAGGTGATTTCCAGTATTTATTATATCCATCCTTGCTATTGATTCTCAAAAACCAGCCAGCCAGCCAGGTAGGCCACATAAAGACTGCTTTGGGCGGTAGCCTGAATTTTTTGGCTTAAAAGCCCTTTCTTGCAGGAGAGGGTTCTCCAGGCTTCCGCAATATCCTTCGCTTGGTCTTTGCTCATATTCTCTCCATTGCAAAAGACCTCATCAGCAAGACTAAGAATGCGGGTTTGGGGGCTAGGAAGAAGCTTTTTTGAGCTGAGTTGTTTGCTAAAACGGCTGGGGTTTAAGGGTTTGATTGGGCCATCAAACAGGGCCTGTTGTTTGGGTTCGGATAGATATGCGGTGATCCCAGGTAAAAAACGATCTATCTGATCTAATTTCAGATCACGTAGCTTAAGTGTGAGCTGCTTAACCAGTTCCTCTGGCAGTTGTTCTGCATGCCCAGTTGCCTTTTGCATTGGATCAGCAAATTTGCGCTCAAGTTCTGGAATATCTTCTAGCGATTCAGCTAAGCGCCATAAGCCCTCTTGAAGCAGCTCTTTAAAACTGGGAGACCGAAACCCAACGGACCACGTTTGGCAGCCAGCATCCAAGGCAACACCATGATGAGCAATATGGGGCGGCAGGTAAAGCATATCGCCTGGCTCTAAGACCCACTCATGCTCAGCTTTAAAGTGCTGCAAAATTTTGAGGGGCAAATTGGGACTCAGGCTTAAATCCTTTTGCTTAGATATTTGCCACTGCCTTCTACCAGACATCTGAATTAAAAAGACATCATAAGAATCAAAGTGAGGCCCAACACCACCACCAATTCCCGCAATGCTAATCATTAAATCATCCAGACGTGCATCAGGAATAAAGCGAAACCAGGACAGGATTTTTGCAGCAGCCCGGTGGTGGGCTTCCATTCCTTGAAGCAGCAGGGTCCAATTAGGTTTCTCCAATGCCGGGATCGCTTTTTTTGAAAACGGCCCAGCATCAAAGCTCCATGGATTTGATTTGATCAGCCGTGATTCAACACTATCTTTACTGGCTAGTTTGACTAGAGCATCTATTGAAATGGGGCTGTCTAGAGATTCACCATTTTGGGTGGCGAGCGTAAACGCGGGTATAGCTCCCCGGATTAATAAAGGTTTTTTATGCCAATATTGCTTCATGAAGCTATCTGGACTAATGCCCCCAAATAATGCCCAGGGCTCATTTAAGGGTAGATTTTGAGGAGCCTGGGGAGGCTCATAGGATTTGCTCAAGTAAAATGAAGTCATAAAGTAAAAGCTTAGTAAAAACCCATTAAAAACGAATGTTCGACAGATTTCGCATGAAGATTGAAAAAAATACTATCGTATCCCTTCGCTATAAGTTAACCGATGCGCAAAATAATGTCATCGAAGAGCCAGATTCTCCGATGGTATACCTCCACGGTGGCTATGAGGGCACTTTCCCAAAAATAGAAACCCTTTTAGATGGGCAAGAAATTGGCTATGAAGCCAGCATTCAGCTTGAGCCAAGTGAAGCTTTCGGTGAGTATGACCCAGAGCTTCTTAAGATTGAGCCACGTACGCGTTTCCCGGAACCACTAGAAGTGGGTATGCAGTTTGAAGGTATACCGGATGCCGATGAAGAATTAGCTTCTGCGCAAGAGCCGGATTCTGATGATGAGCCGCTCATCTATACCATTACTGACGTTGCAGAGAGTCAAGTGGTGCTTGATGGTAATCATCCATTAGCAGGTATGGCCTTACGTTTTTGGGTTCAAGTTGAAGATGTTCGCGCTGCTAGTGAAGAAGAGATTCAAAATCGTTATCCCGAAGGGGGCGAGAGCTTTACTTTTGGAATGCCCAATGATGATGGAGATGAGGAAGAGTTTCCCGGCGCTGCTTTAGGTTCAAGCAGTGCAAACCCACGTACACTGCATTAAATATTGCGTATTACAGTATTTACTCTTTAAGCCATTCTTTAATAGCATCGAGGTCTCGCTTGGTATCGCTGCTACCTACATTATTAGTAGGCGTATTGCTTAACTTAGCCAATGCCTTTTCCAGCACAGCAATCTTCGCTTCCTGCTCAATCGTTGCATCAATTAAACCTTTGAGCGCCATCGATACAGGATCATCAACATTTGGCGTTACGCCATAAGCAGAGAAGTATTCTTTCGTTTTGCTATCTGTACTTTGTGGCAGATCTGGATGTAAGATGCGTGCAGGTATTCCAACCGCAGTAGCGCCTGCTGGAATTTCTTTCAAGACTACTGCGTTGGATCCAACGCGTGCACCATCGCCGACAGTAAAGCCACCGAGCACTTTTGCGCCGGCACTCACAACGACGCCTTTACCAAGAGTAGGGTGACGTTTCACGCCTTTGTAAAGTGAGGTTCCGCCTAAAGTTACGCCCTGATAGATGGTGCAATCGTCACCAATTTCAGTAGTCTCTCCAATGACAATGCCAAGACCATGATCTAAAAATACTCGACGACCAATCTTTGCGCCTGGGTGAATTTCAATTCCGGTAACAAAGCGAGCAAACATAGAAAGCACGCGCGCAATCCATTTGAGACCCAGATTCCACAAAAAGTGAGAGATGCGATGGAGCCAAACGGCATGCAAGCCCGGATAGCAAGTAATGACCTCAAGACGGTTTCTTGCGGCGGGATCTCTGGCAATAATGGAATCGACTTGGTCGAATAGTGAGCTAAACATGTTTTGATTTTAACGGGATGCGCTTATTTTCTCAGGAGCATCTGTTTTGCAATCCCACGTAAGAGATCAATTTCTTCTTTATGCAGTCGACTACGTGCAAATAGGGCCTGTAAACGAGGCATCAGCTTTTTTGGATTCTTGGGGTCTAGGTATTCAATAGCCTCAAGGCCCTCGCGCCAATGATCAAGCATCGCTGCAATTGCTGCTGGATCAGCTAATTGAGCTATTTCTTCACGATTTGCTATCCATTCTGGCTGATCTGAGGCTTGCTTAAGGGTCTGCCTAAGCGTATAGGCACACACCATGAGGGCTTGGGCTAGATTGAGGGATGGGTAGGCTGGGTTGGCCTCTAACCAAACCCGATGGGTACATAAGGCTAAGTCTTCATTATCTAGACCCGTTCTCTCTGGTCCGAAGACAATGGCAATTTGTCCATGATTAGTAGCTGTTTCCCTTATGAGCGTCTGGGCTGATTCCCAATCTAGGACTGGAGGGCCAAATTCTCGATCCCGACTTGTTAGACCAAGCACTAGTGAGCAACCTTGAACAGCCAAAGATAGAGATTCCGACTCCTGTGAGGACTCGAGAATATCCACTGCGCCACTCGCTAGGGCAATAGCCTCAGATTCTTTGGCAACATTCTTGATTTTGGGATTGATGAGACGCAGATCGGCAAAGCCCATTGTTTTGAGTGCACGCGCTGCTGAGCCTACATTTCCGGGGTGGCTGGTTTCAACCAGGACCCACCGTAGTAATTGGGATTTTTCGGTATTCATGGGCTGCTTATAGGGGTCTAGGGCGGCTCAAAGCGCGCATCGTTTAGAATCAGTGTATTCGCTTCGTATTGTCATGCAGTTTTGGCAATATTACAGGCTCGTTCTTATTTAATTTGCCCATCAATACTTATGCATCCCATGTTAAATGTGGCCGTAAAGGCTGCCCGTCGTGCCGGAACCGTGATTAATCGAGCCTCTCTTAATTTAGAGCGCCTGCAGGTTGACCGTAAACAGCACAATGATTTCGTAACCGAGGTGGATAAAGCCGCAGAGTCGGCAATCATTGAAACGCTCAGTGAGGCTTATCCAACCCATGGGTTTTTGGCTGAAGAAACAGGCGAACATAATATTGATGCAGAAAACGTATGGATCATTGATCCCTTAGATGGCACAACCAATTTTATTCACGGCTTTCCGCAATATGCGGTATCGATTGCATTGGCAGTCAATGGCGTAACCCAGCAAGCAGTAGTTTATGACCCAACTCGCGATGAGTTGTTTACCGCTACCCGCGGAGCAGGCGCTTATTTAGATCGCCGTCGCTTGCGAGTAGCTTCTCAAGATCGTTTAGTAAGCTGCTTGATTGGTACCGGATTTCCGTATCGCGAAGATCAGGATCTAGAAAAGTATTTAAAAATCTTTTCAGAGATGACGCGTCAGTGCGCTGGCTTACGCCGCCCTGGTGCTGCATCTTTAGATTTAGCTTATGTCGCTGCTGGTCGTTATGACGGCTTCTTTGAAAGCGATCTCAAGCCTTGGGATATGGCGGCAGGTGCCTTATTGATTGCTGAGTCTGGTGGCTTGGTTGGTAATTACCGTGGCGAAGAGGGCTTTTTGAAGAGCGGTGAAGTGATCGCGGCAAATCCAAGAATCTTTGCGCAGATGGTCCAGTCTTTATCTAAATACTCCAACACCTAAGATCTGCATCAGTAGATCTGCTTAAGATTTGCTCAGATCAAGATAACGCACACCCTGACTACTAATTGATAGCGCGCTCGCTCTTGGAGCAGTACTTTCAGGATGGTCTAGATCCCAATCTGACAGCACCCAGCGTTGCCAGGATTGCTCATGCAATTGCTCGTGATGGTGAGCGGGCAGGTGGGTATGACCATGGATGAGTTTGTCTACAGATTGGCTTTTAAGCACTGAGGAGCAAGCCTGGAGGGTCACATTGGTTTTCATATTATTTTGTGCAGACGATTTGCTCGTACTGCGTTGATATTGCGTGTGACTATTACCGCGAAGGCTATTGGCAATAGAGCGGCGCCAGCTAAGCGGCATACTTAAAAATAATTTCTGAATCCAAGGCTTTCTAACGAAGCTGCGAAACACTTGGTAGCTCACATCGGCAGTGCATAAGGAGTCGCCATGACAGACCACATATTTTTCACTGGCGATTTCAATCAGAGACGGATCAATCAGTACAGTCAATCCCGTCCTTTTCAAAAAACCAGAACCTATTAAAAAATCACGGTTGCCGTGAACATAATAGGCCTTCGTTTTTGCCGATAACGTAGCGAGTGCGCGCATAACTTCTTGTTGAAATGGCGAGCTTGAGGATGTGTCATCTCCAATCCAATACTCAAATAAGTCTCCCAGAATAAATACAGCCTCTGCCTTAGGGCCTTCTTTTTCGCAGAAGTCAAAAAAACATTGCGCCGTCAAAGGCATTGACGGCGTTAGGTGAATATCTGAGATGAGCAGTGCGCTCGCGTATTGCGGAATCATTCCTCGAGTACGGTCGCTTTCTCAATGACAACATCTACTGAAGGCACGTCTTGATGAAAGCCTGAGCTAGCAGTTTTGACTTTGCGAATGGCGTTTACCACATCCATTCCGTCGGTGACTTTACCGAATACAGCATAACCCCAACCTTGCGCATTAGGCGCAGTGTGATTTAAGAAATCGTTGTCATTGACGTTGATGAAAAATTGCGCAGTTGCTGAATGGGGGTCGCTAGTGCGAGCCATTGCAATGGTACCAAGATCATTCTTAAGACCATTGTTAGCTTCATTCTCAATTTGTTTACCAGCAGACTTCTCTTTCATGCCAGGAGTCATACCGCCACCTTGAATCATGAAGTTATCAATCACGCGATGAAAGATAGTGCCATCATAGTGGCCGCTCTTAACATACTGCAAAAAATTGGCAACACTCTTAGGTGCCTTGGCGGAATCAAGACTGAGGGTGATATCACCCTGATTCGTTTTTAACAGTACTTTAGCCATTATTGAGATTTTCTTTCTGAAGGGTTAGTGGATGGAATAGTTGTTGGCACTTTATTAGGTTGTTTAATGAGATTCATTAAAGCCTTAGCTCGATTTGAGTATTGACGTTGATTTAATTGGGCCGATATGGCAGCGTCTTCATAGGCTCTTGCCCCAAGACGAACATAGAGCTCGCCTAAGTTGGCAGAGGCAATGGCGTAACTTGGGCGCAGTTTTAGAGCGAGCTCTAAGTAATCTCTTGCTTCAATCCATTTTTCTTGGCTGGCCGCGATTGCCGCAAGATTGTTATAGGGCTCTGGCAACTCTGGAAATTGTTGGGTAATTAGGATTAAGGTTTTCTTGGCCTGCTCAAGTTCGCGCATTTCAATTTGAAGACGGGCTTTTAAAAAACGCAATTGCACATTTTGGGGAGATTTTTTTAAACGGGCATCAATCAGTGTGATGGCCTCTGGAAACTGACGTGCTTTGACTAATTTTTCAATATCAGAGGGCACTGCATTTTTTGTTACAGGTTCTGGCTCAATAATGAGGAAAGATAAGAATGGCAATGCTACGGTCTCAGAAAGCACTGGATTAAGTGCGTCATACGGTGTTTCAGGTGAGACCCTTGGGGGGTCGTTAGGGCTATAGCCGCCTAAATAGGGGGTATTTGGTCCGCATTTCAATTCCTGTGCATTCACCACCTGAATTTCAGCGTCTGCACGCTGTTGGGCAGGAGTACTACAGCCCGAAATCAATGTGGCAGCAAATATCGCGGCAAGGATCTGTAGAAGGGTGGGGCGTAGTGCTGGGATAGTTGCAGGCATAGGGGAAGGGGTATAAAACTGGCTCATTCGATATACTCAGCGCTCAGTCTAACAAATTGGCGCTACTTGCCCAACCTTTATAGCCATATGCTGCAAATCTATAACACCCTTAGCCGCTCAAAAGAGGTATTTAAGCCCATCGTACCGGGTAAGGTGAAGATGTATGTCTGCGGCATGACGGTTTATGATTTTTGCCACATTGGCCATGCTAGGGTCATGATTGTTTTTGATATGGTGGCTCGCTGGCTTAGAGCCAGTACTTATGAGGTTATTTACGTCCGTAACATCACGGATATTGATGACAAGATTATTAATCGCGCCATTGAAAACGGCGAACCTATCTCTGCGCTGACTAACCGCTTTATTGATGCTATGCATACCGACTCAGACGATTTGGGTTTAATGCATCCTGATCAAGAGCCCCGCGCTACGGATTACATTACTCAGATGCAAGGGATGATTGGCAAGCTCATTGAAAATGAATTGGCATACCAAGCAGATGATGGTGATGTTAATTTTGCAGTGCGCTTACTCCCCAGGTACGGTCAGCTTTCTGGTAA
The DNA here is from genome assembly GCA_903900805.1 of uncultured beta proteobacterium. Lineage (GTDB taxonomy): Bacteria > Pseudomonadota > Gammaproteobacteria > Burkholderiales > Burkholderiaceae > Polynucleobacter. The sequence continues at coordinate 25,761 of CAIUOP010000061.1, forward strand.
GTCATTAGATGAACTCAATGCAGGTGAGCGTGTTGCGATTGTTGGCGGTAAACGCGATCCCTTGGATTTTGTGCTCTGGAAGACTGCTAAGCCTGAAGAGCCAGCAGATACACGCTGGTCCTCCCCATGGGGCGAAGGACGCCCAGGATGGCATATCGAGTGCTCTGCTATGGCTTGCGATCTATTGGGCGAGCATTTTGACATTCATGGTGGTGGTGCTGACTTGCAGTTCCCTCACCATGAAAATGAGATTGCACAAAGTGAAGGCGCTTTATATGGTCAGGGTCGCAAAGACGACGATGTCCCCTTTGTAAATTATTGGATGCACAACGGCCATATTCGGGTCAATGAAGAAAAGATGTCTAAGTCTTTAGGTAACTTCTTCTTGATTAGGGATGTTCTTAAAAGCTTTGATCCCGAAGTATTGCGCTTCTTCATGCTCAAAGCCCATTATCGTAGCCCGGTCAATTACAGCGATATTCAGCTTGAAGAGGCCCGCGCTGGATTATTAAGGCTCTATACAGCCTTGGCTCAAGTTGAGCTCTCAGCCAGTACTCTGGATCCAAACAACCCATGGGCCAAGCGTTTTGCTGATGCCATGAATGATGACTTCAATACGCCTGAAGCAATTGCTGTGCTCTTTGATTTAGCAAGTGAAGTAAATCGTGCTCAAGGTACTGAAAAACAAATGCTCGCTAGCACCCTGAAGTCCTTGGGTTCAATGCTTAATTTCTTGCAGCGCGATCCAACTGCATTTCTGCAGGCAGGCTCAAAGCAAGAAGGTGGCTTGAGCGTAGCCCAGATTGAAGAAAAAATTGCTGAGCGTGTGGCAGCCAAACAAGCAAAAGATTTTGCTAAGGCAGATTTGATTCGTAAGACACTTTTAGATCAAGGTGTGGTTCTAGAAGATAGGCCAGGCGGGCTGATAGAATGGCGGAGAAACTAGTGGCTGCACTAAAAGAAAAATTAATTTTGCAAGAAGTCGCTCCGGACTATTGGGAGCAGGCTTGTCGCGAACTCATGAAGCAGGATCGCATTCTTAAAAAATTGATTCCTAAATATGGATCTGGTTTTTTGGTCACCCGTGGCGATCCTTTCACAACCTTAGCTCGAGCAATTGTAGGACAACAAATTTCGGTAGCTGCTGCACAGGCAGTTTGGGATAGGGTGGTGATTGCTAGCAAGAAAAAAGTGAACCCTAAAAATATTTTGGCGCTATCGGTTGAAGAATTACGAGCTGCTGGCTTATCAGGTCGTAAAGTGGAATACATCCAAGACTTGGCTGATCATTTTGATGCTGGGCGATTACATGCCAATCAATGGAAAAATATGGACGATGAGAGTGTCATCAAGGAATTAAGCGCAATTCGGGGAATTGGGCGCTGGACAGCAGAAATGTTTCTCATTTTCAATATGGTTCGCCCTGATATCCTGCCGCTAGACGATATTGGTCTAATTAAGGCTATTTCCCTCAATTATTTCAGTGGAGAGCCAGTAAGCCGCCATGAAGCCCGTGAGGTTGCTGCTAATTGGGCCCCGTGGCGAACGGTTGCTACCTGGTATATGTGGAGAAGTATCGACCCCATTCCGGTTGAATATTAAAATCAGACTATGAAAACGACTTTCCTAGATTTTGAGCAGCAAATCGCCGAATTAGAAACAAAGATCGAAGAGCTGCGTTTTGTACAAGATGAGTCATCAGTAGATATTTCTGATGAGATCAAAACGCTTGCTGAAAAAAGTCAACAGCTCACGAAAGATGTTTACGCTAATCTAACACCTTGGCAAGTCTCACAAGTAGCGCGTCATCCACAGCGTCCATACACTTTGGATTATGTCAGTTCATTATTTACCGATTTTCATGAACTGCATGGCGATCGCACATTTGCTGATGATCAATCCATCATTGGAGGTCTAGCACGCTTTGATAATCAGCCCTGCATGATCATTGGCCATCAAAAGGGCCGTGATACCAAAGAGCGTGCTCTCCGCAATTTCGGTATGAGTCGTCCTGAAGGCTATCGTAAGGCGATGCGCCTCATGCGCCTTGCAGAAAAGTTCGGAGTTCCTGTTTTTACTTTTGTAGATACACCTGGAGCATTCCCTGGCATTGATGCAGAAGAGCGCAATCAATCCGAAGCGATTGGTCGCAATCTTTATGTTCAGGCTGAATTAGAAGTGCCAATCATCGCAACGATTATTGGTGAAGGCGGCTCAGGCGGAGCTTTAGCAATTGCGATGGGTGACGTGGTGATGATGTTGCAAAACTCCACATACTCCGTTATTTCTCCAGAGGGATGTGCGTCAATACTCTGGAAGACTGCTGATAAGGCGGCTGAAGCTGCGGAGCAGCTAGGCTTGACGGCCCAAAGGCTAAAAGCACTGGGCTTGATCGATAAGATCGTGGCTGAACCGGTTGGTGGCGCACATCGCGACTACGACACCATGATGTCCAATATGCGCAAGGCTTTGAGTGAGTCAATGAAGACTTTTGATGGCATGAAGGTAGACGCACTTCTTGAACGTCGTCATGAACGTTTAATGGGTTATGGCAAGTTCAAGGAAATCACAGCCAAGTCCTAAATTAGGAAAGCGAATTGCGGTTGCCTTAAGTGGTGGCCTCGATTCGGTTGTGCTGCTCGATACTGTTTGCAAAGCGCAAGCAAAAAATAAGCAAACTCAAATTTATGCTTTTCATATTCATCATGGCTTGCAAAAACAGGCAGATGATTGGCTCATCTTTTGCGAAAAGCTTGCTAAAAAATACAAAATTTATTTTGATTTCAGGCTAATGCATTTAACAGGCAGCCAAGAGCAGGGCAATATTGAAGCAAGAGCAAGAGCGGGACGTTACGAAGCGCTAACTGATCTCTGTACTGAATATGGCATCAATGACTTGCTCCTGGCGCACCATCAAAATGATCAGGCGGAGACGGTGCTCTTGCAACTTCTACGCGGGGCTGGCGTTGCAGGTACAGCCGGCATGCCCAGTAGCCGTGAGCACAATATCAAAGAAGGCAAGATCACGCTCTGGCGCCCTTTACTCAATCAAAGCAAACAAGAGCTTGAGTCTTATGCCAAGGAACACAAGCTCAAGTGGATTGAGGACCCCAGTAATCAAGATTCAAAGTACCGCCGCAATGCCATTCGCAAAACGATTATTCCAGCCCTAGAAAAGATTCAGCCTGAGGCGATTGCTAATCTTGCTCGCAGCGCAGGATTGCTAGGTGAGGCGCAAGCCTTGCTCGATCGATTGGCTAGGCAAGATGGTAAAACCATCATCCTTAAAGATGGGATTCAGCTAAAGCAACTACTTGAGCTTGCCAAAAAAGATTTGCCTGCCGCCAATAATCTTCTGAGATTTTGGTTAAAGACGAATGGGCTGACGATGCCATCACAAGAACGGCTTGCCGCTTGGTGGAGTGATCTCAATACAGTCAAGGCAGGCGCTCAATTGGAATGGGCCCATGATGAAAAGAATGTTCGGCTTTGGCGTGGCATTTTGCAAATTGAAAATGCGAATGCGGGCACATGGGTTTTTAAAACAATCTCCAGCTCAAGCAAAACTCCTGGACTTCCAAGTCAATGGGTCAAAGAGGCTGAGCAAAAAGGGCTGATTACTCAAAAAGACAGGTCTGGCTCAGAAAAAATTCAAATCAAAGCCAATACACCCCGTAAGACCCTAAAAAATCTCTTTCAAGAGGGTGACATTCCTCCCTGGCAACGTAATGCACCTCTGCTGTTTATCAATGGAGAGTTGATTGCAGTCGCGGGAGTTGGGTTGAGTTATCCGCATCTGGTCCATTCAGGACCCAGGGTGCGGCCCGAGTGGGTTCAAAACCCTGTAAAATAGGGCTTTTTTGATCCTCAGGAATTTGATTTCCTGCTACAGACAGTTAATTAGATAGCTTTTATGGCTCTTATCGTTCACAAATATGGTGGCACCTCAATGGGCTCAACAGAGCGCATTGGGAATGTCGCTAAACGCGTTGCTAAATGGATGCGTGCTGGTCACCAAGTGGTCGTAGTACCTTCGGCAATGTCAGGTGAAACCAACCGCTTGCTGGGTTTGGCAAAAGAAATTAATGCTGATGCAAATCCCCGTGAGTTAGATCAGATTGCCTCCACTGGCGAACAAGTCAGCTCCGGTCTTTTAGCCTTAGCATTGATGCGCGAAGGTGTTGATGCAGTCAGTTATGCTGGCTGGCAGGTGACAGTTCATACGGATTCTTCTTTTACTAAAGCACGTATTAAAAGTATTGATGACAAAAAAATTCTAGGTGATTTGAATGCTGGAAAAGTAGTAGTAGTCACTGGTTTTCAGGGCGTTGATCCAGAAGGCAATATTACGACCTTGGGTCGCGGTGGCTCAGATACTTCTGCAGTAGCGATGGCTGCTGCACTGAAAGCAGATGAGTGCCTGATCTACACTGATGTTGACGGCGTTTACACCACTGACCCCCGTGTTTGTGAAGATGCACGTCGTTTAGATAAGATTACCTTTGAAGAGATGCTAGAAATGGCTAGCCTAGGCTCGAAGGTATTGCAGATTCGTTCAGTGGAGTTTGCTGGTAAGTACAAAGTTAAAACCCGGGTCCTGTCTTCCTTGACAGACCCTTTGATGCCCTTAGACATTGAGATGAAGTCGGGCACCTTGATTACATTTGAAGAGGACAGCACTATGGAAGCCGCAGTTATTTCCGGCATCGCCTTTGCGCGTGATGAAGCAAAGATTACCGTCTTGGGGGTTCCTGACCGCCCAGGTATTGCATATCAAATTCTGGGACCAATCGCTGACGCTAATGTCGATGTCGATATGATTATTCAGAATCAATCAGTTGATGGTAAGACCGACTTTACTTTCACGGTACCTCGGGCTGAGTATCAAAAAGCTTTAGACCTACTCAAGAACACAGTGCAAGCTCACATCGGAGCGAAAGAGATCTCTGGCGATCCTAAGGTCTCTAAAGTTTCAGTGGTTGGTGTAGGCATGCGTTCACATGTTGGTGTTGCTAGCAAAATGTTCCGCACGTTATCTGAAGAGGGCATCAATATCCTCATGATCTCTACTAGTGAAATTAAGATTTCAGTAGTGATTGATGAGAAATATATGGAATTGGCAGTGCGTGCACTTCATAAGGCATTTGAGCTCGACCAGAAGTAAGCAGTAGTAAAAGGGCGGCAAAACCCCTTTAAAACCCCAGCAAGACAGTAATCCGTTAAACTGTGGGTCGTTGTAAAGACTTAGAAATACGGAGACGTGGCCGAGCTGGTCGAAGGCACTCCCCTGCTAAGGGAGCATCGGGGCTAAAACTCTGATCGGAGGTTCGAATCCTCTCGTCTCCGCCAGTAATTTTCAATAAACCCAGCAAATTCAATGAGTTACTGGGTTTTTTGTTGCCCTAAATCCCCTTAATAATGATAATTATTGGTATTTTTGCAACTAAATGTTGCACCACAACATATTTGTGTTTAGAATGGTGCATTGCAATAAATATTACCCAAACTACTTATTAAGGATAAATCATGTTCCAAACTCAATTAAACGATCAAATCGCTCAATCTCAAGCTAAAGCTGTTGAGAAAGCAAAACATTTGGCTCAAGTAGCTGTTGAAAGTGCTCAAGAATTGGCAGAAATCAACCAAGCTGCTGCTAAAGACGCAATGGCTGCTGCACAAGATGCCAGCACACAGTTGTTAGCAATCAAAGATCCACAACAATTCACTAAATTGGCCGCTCCAGAAGCTGCTCAAGAAGCCGCTAAATATGCTGCTGCTTATCAAGCTAAAGTGAACAAAGTAGTTCGCAATGGCAATAAAGAAGTTGCTCAAGTAATTGATGCTTCTATTGATGATGCACGCGATGATTTAGTGAAGTTTGTTAAAGAGTCAACTAAGACTGCACCTGCTGGATCTGAGGCTTTTGTATCAGCATTCCACACTGCATTTGATGCTTCACTCCAACAGTTTGACCAAGTTCGCGCTTCAGCTACTGATGCCTTCGCTAACTTTGAGAAGAGTGTTGATGCTGCATTGGCAAACATTCAAGGTCAATACGCACCAAAATCTGCAAAGAAATCTGCTGCTAAATTATCTGCTTAATTTAGTTTCCCCAGTATTTCCAAAGCCGCCTCCGGGCGGCTTTTTTCTTGCCTGCGTTTCCCAACTTTCTATCAATCCATCTATTTAAACCTTAGTCAGGGTTTTTCCTATATAAATAAACTTCACAACTTCACAACTTCTGTAGTATAGTAGATTTACTGGGAGAAGAAATGAAAAGACAGGTACCGAAAACACATCAAGCCTTGGAGTTGGTAGGGAAGGGCTTAAGTGCTGCGCAAGCGGCGAGGAAGATGGAGATTTCTGAATCCAGTGTGTATGCCGCTCTCAGAAAATCGAAAGCAAAAGATTCGGGCTGTTGCCCAACCTGTGGTCACAAAATAAGGAACTAAGATGAAAAAGAGTCTACTAGCCGTCGTATCAATTTCGGTCGCTGCATTTGCTTATGCCAATACCAAGTCCTCAGATTCTTCTGCATTAGTAAATCAGCAATGCCAAATTTCTGCGCAGGCAGTTTCTACTTTGAAAGGCTTGCGCTACGGCAACACATCAATCAGAAAGGATGTCTCTAGTCTGATTAATAACCACTTAAAGACGCCAGAGAATCGTGAGATGGCGCAGAAGGCTTTAAGCTTGATGATTGATGACAAATCAACTGATATCGCAACCTTAGAAGGTAGGTATTGCTCTTAATATCTTTACCCCTTCTAGAGTTTTAAGAGTGTCTTTTACTGCACAGTGTCCTGATTGTGGCAATGCGCGCGCTTTGTTTAATGAGTGTCCGTATTGCGGTTCTGAGAATTTACCGACCTTGAGCACCGATACGATTGAGATCAATATAAAACAAGGTAGCCCTCATGTTGAGGAGGCTTTAGAGCTATTAACAGAGCAGTTACGTAAATGTTTAGACTTAGGAATTAAAGCCATCATCCTGATTCATGGCTATGGATCAACTGGAGAGGGTGGTCGAATTAAATGGGCAATTCAAGATGCGCTCGAAAATAATCGTTATTCAGACCGCGTAGATGAATACTTCTTTGGCGAGAATGTAGCTTACGGTAGCCAGGCCTACCATGCATTGTTAAAACGTCGGCCAGGCCTCAAAAGATATTTAAAGCAGTTCAAAGAAGGCAATGCTGGTATGACGGTACTATTGCTGGGCTCCCGCTATAGAAATGCTTAGAATAGAGCTATCTTAATCAGGAAAGTATTCCTATGACAGCAAAGAAATCCGAGATTTTATCAGAAGCAGCTTCGGCGGGAGCCGACCAGCTCATTAGTGAATTCAAAGCGCTGATGGCTGATGCTGAGGCCTTGATTCAGGCGACTGAAGGTCAAGCTGATAGCGCCATTGGATCGATTCGATCTAAGGCTCTAGAAACCATTGCGGGTGCAAAAGAAAGTATTTCTACTTTTGAGGGAGCTCTTACAGATAAAGCTAAAGCAGTTGCGCAGGGTGCAGATGACTTTGTTCATCGCAATCCGTGGGAGGCGGTAGGCGTTGCTGCAGGACTTGGATTATTAATCGGCTTATTGATTCGCCGTCGCTAAGATCATATGTCCCAAGAAAATTTACTGTCCTCCATTAAGAATCTCGTTTCTACTGGTACATTGATTGCACAAACGCGCCTAGAATTAATTTCAGTCGATGTGCAAATCGCTCGTAGTAAATTGATTAGTTTGCTAGTGATGATTATCAGTGCCTTATTTTTCTTATTCTTTGGTTTGGTGATGTTGGCACTATTCATTGTGATTTATAGCTGGGAGTCTGACCGGATGATGGCGCTCGGTTTGCTGACGGGAACATTCTTATCTATTGGTCTAATTTTCGCCATATTGATCATGCAATCATTACGTACCATGCCCAAATTGTTTGAAGCTTCAATTGCCGAGCTTGCTAAGGATCGAGAGGCTCTCTCAAAATGAGTGGCACATTAAAAGACCTGGAGCTTCGCCAGCTTGAGCTCATAGCTCAGGCGAATCGAGAGCGTAATGAATTTAGCGAACACTTTGAGGTCTTGGACAAGCCACTGTCTTGGGCAGATAAAGGCATTGATACCTTTCATTTTTTAAAAAACAATCCGATTCTCTGGACCAGTGCGTTTGCAGCACTAGCACATTACAAGCCTAAATTAGCCAGTAAGGTACTCGCCATAGGATGGGGTGCTATGAAGCTTTTAAAGAGTGCAAAGAAGCTGATCTAAGTTAAAAGAAACAGCTCTCTTAACTGACCAATGCTGATCTATTGGCGATGCCATGTTGGTCAAGTGATTCTTTACCATTCAACCCTCTAATTTCTAGCAAGGTGATGGCGCCAGTAACCTCAAAGCCAGCACTAAGTAATAATTTATTGGCTGCAATGAGCGTTCCTCCAGTAGCTAGAACATCATCAATCATTAAAACCTTTGCATTTTGGGGGAGAGTTGATTGTTGTATCTCTAAGGAATCAGAGCCGTATTCCAGTCCATAGAATTCTTTATGGGTCGCTAGTGGAAGCTTATTGGGTTTTCGGGCTAGAGCCAGACCTTTGTGCGCATGATGCGCTAGAGCAGATCCAAAGATAAATCCACGAGATTCAACGCCTAAAATATGGGTATAGTCGAATTCCTGCGCTAGACTCTCCATTTGTGCAATAGCCTCTTTAAAAGCAGCAGGGTTTGCAAGTAAAGGGGAGATATCTCTAAAGAGAATTCCAGGTTTCGGAAAATTTGGCACTCCGGGTAGATAATCTAATAAATTCATTATTGGCTTACATGAAAACAGATCTCCTCATTATCACCGCATTGGAATCCGAGCTCAAGCGCAATGCACTACCACCTGGGGTGGAGATGATTTACTCTGGCATTGGCAAGATTAATGCAGTACTAGCTAGTACTAAAGCAATCAATCAATTTAGCCCTCGCAAAATTATGAATTTCGGTACAGTAGGAAAGGTAAACCCGCAATTAGATGGTTTATTGGTGATTGGCAAGGTCATTCAGCGGGACATGATGGCAGAACCTCTTGCGCCACGGGGAACAACACCTTTTTGCGATAGGCCTCAGGAATACTTATCATCAGGCAAATACATCTGTGGATCTGGCGATAGTTTTGTAAGCGCTGCTGACCCCTGGCTACTGAGTCAAGGAGTTGATGTAGTTGATATGGAGTTATTTGCAATCGCCTGTGTAGCCAATCACCACCAGATACCATGGCATTCTTATAAATACATTACTGATGATGCTAATGAGAGCTCTGCTCATGATTGGCATCAAAAAGTCAATCATGGACAAGATTTATTTATTGAAAAGTTAAAGCAACTGTTGAGCTAAAAAGAGATATGGCCTTTAATTCCTCTAAGCCTTGGCTAAAAAATTACCCAGCAGGGGTCCCCCATGAAATCGGGTCTCTGAGTCATTCATCCTTAACTGAATTTCTGGACGAATGCTTTAGTCGCTTTGGAAAGCGTAAAGCTGTAGAGGCTATGGGAAAGTTTTTCTCATATAAAGAAGTTGATAAACTTTCCAAAGACTTTGCATCCTATCTACAAACCCTTGATCTAGAGAAGGGTGCACGGGTTGCGTTAATGTATCCCAATGTGATTGAGTATGTCGTTGCCATGATTGGTACTCTGCGTGCTGGTTATGTGGTGGTGAATATCAATCCGCTCTATACCGCCCGAGAACTTGAGGCCCAACTAGTAGATAGTGGGGCAGCAGTGCTGGTAGTGATGGAGAACTTTGCCCATACCTACCAAGAAGTAAATGCCCAAACAGGAATTCGCCAAGTGATTGTGAGTAGTCCGGGCGAGTTAATGGGTGTCAAAGGACATTTAATTAATTGGGTAGCAAGAGAGATTAAAAAACTCATACCAGCTTGGGAGTTTGTACACATTACTTTCAAAGACGCACTTCAAAAAGGCAGTGAGCACCATTTTCAGAAGCCGAAGATTGGTTTAGAGGATATTGCTTTCTTACAATATACCGGTGGCACTACTGGCATCTCAAAAGGAGCAGTATTACTGCACCGAAACATTCTTGCAAATGTGATGCAGATAGAGAGTTGGCTAAAACCCGGTCTCAAGCAAAAACCAGAACAGCAATTGGTATTTTTATGTGCACTGCCAATGACCCATATTTTTGCTTTGACAGCTTGTGCTTTGCTGGGCATTGCTAAGGGCAGTCTATTGATTCTCGTTCCCAATCCACGTGATATCACTGGCTTTATTAAAACGCTCATGAAGCATCCCAATATCAACATATTCCCTGGAGTGAATACACTCTTTCATGCGCTCATTCATCGGCCAGAGTTTAAGAAGGTAAAGCTACCCAATTTATTAGTCACGATTGGCGGTGGCATGGCAGTACATAAAAAAACAGCAGACCACTGGCAAGCACTGACAGGCGTTCCTATTGCGCAGGGTTATGGTTTATCAGAGACATCTCCGGTTGTCTGTGTAAACACGCCATTAGAGACTCATTTCACAGGGCACATTGGCATGCCAATTCCAAGCACTAATGTTGTTATTCTGGATGATGATGAGGCAGAGCTTCCATACGGCACGCCTGGTGAGATTTGTATTCAAGGCCCGCAAGTGATGGCAGGCTATTGGAATAAACCAGAAGAAACGAGTTATTGCATGACAGCTGACGGCTTCTTCAAATCAGGGGATATTGGCTTTATCACTGATCAAGGTTACGTAGAGATTGTTGATCGTAAGAAAGATATGATCGTAGTCGCAGGATTTAAAGTGTACCCAAACGATGTAGAAGATTACCTAGTTCAAATGGATGGTATTCGAGAATGTGCTGTTATTGGAGTGCCTCACCGCAAGCTAGGAGAAATCGTAAAAGCTTATGTAGTGAGAGATAACCACCATTTAACTGAGGCAAATATCTTGCAATATTGCAAAGATCATATGACCAGCTATAAACGCCCTCGGAAAGTCGTCTTTATCGATGAGCTTCCGAAATCCAATGTCGGTAAGATTTTACGCCGTGAACTCAGAAACTTATAGGCTTTCCGTAGAAAGCTTAGCGAGGAGTTTTACCAATCATCTTGGCTGCTCTTAAGAAATCAAAGTCAACACCCTGATCAGCCTGTGTCACGGTGTCTAAAAATAATTTTTTGTAGCCGCGTTCAGCGGTGGGTGAGGTAATCGGATTTTCTTTAGTGCGCTTGGCTAACTCTTCATCTGAAATGAGCAGGCTAATCTCCCGATTCTTGACACTAAGTCGAATGCGATCACCATTGCGAACCTGGGCTAATGGGCCACCAATTGCTGATTCAGGGGTAACGTGCAGCACAATCGTGCCAAATGCTGTGCCGCTCATACGTCCATCAGAGATGCGCACGATGTCTTTTACACCTGCGCGCGCCAATTTCATGGGAATCGGAATGTAGCCAGCCTCAGGCATGCCCGGCGCACCTTTAGGGCCAATATTCTTGAGTACCAAAATATCATCTGCTGTGACATCTAAATCAGGACTGTCAATCCGACTAGCTAGATCTTCGGCATTCTCAAACACTACTGCACGACCTTCATGCTCCATCAGCTTCTCGTTAGCAGCCGATTGTTTAATGATCGAGCCGCCAGGAGCAAGATTGCCATGCAAGACAGCAATGCTACCGCGTGGGTAAATTGGATTATCCAATTTGCGAACTACATCTTGTTTAAAGCTTGGAGGTGCTGCATCGATTTCTTCGCCGAGGGTTCTGCCGCTAACAGTCATGGCGTTAAGTTTTAGCAGTGGCTTGAGCTCACGAAGCAGTGTAGTCATGCCGCCAGCGTCATGGAAATTTTCCATGTAATGATCCCCAGAGGGTTTGAGATCAACAAGCACCGGAGTTTCGTTGCCCATTTTATCTAAGGCCTCTAAATCAATCTCTAGACCCATGCGACCAGCAATTGCGGTTAAGTGGACGATGCCATTAGTAGAGCCACCAATCGCTAGCAATACCCGGATCGCATTTTCAAAGGCATCTGCTGTCAAAATCTTATCAATGCTCAAGCCATCTTTGGCCATTTGCACTGCACATGTGCCAGTTTCTTCTGCAACCCGAATTCGATCTGCAGTCACGGCTGGTGGGGTGGCGCCCCCAGGAACAGTCATTCCCAAAGCTTCAGAGATGCAGGCCATAGTGCTGGCAGTGCCCATGACTGAGCAGGTACCTACGCTTGCAACCAGTTGATCATTCACTTCATCTTTTTCAACTTCATCGATCTCGCCAGCACGGAACTTACCCCAGTAACGACGACAGTCTGTGCAGGCGCCAACGCGCTCGCTGCGATGTGAGCCGGTGAGCATTGAGCCAGTGATGAGTTGAATAGCAGGTAAACCTGCGGAAGCAGCGCCCATCATTTGTGCGGGAACTGTTTTATCACATCCACCAATCATGACAACTGCATCCATCGGTTGTGCACGCAACATCTCTTCGGTGTCCATTGACATGAGGTTACGTAAATACATGCTCGTTGGTGCTGCAAAGCTCTCATGAATTGAGATCGTTGGAAATTCCATTGGTAAACCGCCAGCAAGCATGACGCCGCGCTTCACTGCTTCAAGCAGTTGTGGCGTATTGCCGTGGCATGGGTTGTATGCGCTACCGGTGTTAATAATTCCAATAACAGGGCGGTCTAAGGCGCTATTGGTATAGCCAGCACCCTTAATAAATGCTTTACGTAAAAATAATGAGAAGCCCTTATCGCCATAGCTTGTTAAGCCCTTACGTAAACCCGTCTCAGGTGCTGTCTTAGGATCTTTTGGCTTGGTGCTCATATTGGTCTTAGTAATAAATGATTTATATAAATTCTATTTAGGGCTAATTGTAGCTATGCAAGTACTAAACCGCTTACAAGCCCCCACCCCAGCGATATTGCCAAGATATCCCCAGCATGTCATAGCTTGTATTGGTATTAGAGTAGACACCCTTGCTACCAGTCAACCGAATAGCGTTGTACTTATCGATGGGATACGAGAACGTGCTGCCAAAACGCCAGCTTTCTTGTGAGCCATTGATTGTCGACCCATTGATATAGGTTTGCCCTCCAAAGAAGTAGGTTGCATCAGCTGATATCCAGGCGGTATTTGGGAAATAATAGATCACATGCGCTTCTGTTGAATACACTGGATTTTGGGATAAGGTGTTGTTGCCCATATAACTAGCATTACTGGTAAAGATTGATGCCATACCAGCTAGCTCTAAGCGCCATGGACCAACTGCTTGTGAAGCCCCAATGCCCGGTTGAATCACTGTGCGATTTCCACCGACATTCACCATTTGAACGTTGTTGTACTTCCCCCAAGGAATTGTTGCGGCTAGGCTTGCACCAATGATGAGATCTTGTTGATAATTTTTAAACTCGCTTTCCGAGAGGGCAGGAGCACCATATAAATTGACTGAGGCTTTAATCATGGGATCTGACAGTCCTTCAGAAGATGCGTTGATCACCTGACCATTTGCAGTGCCTGTGCCAGATAATTCTGCGTAAGGAAGAGTTAGAGAGAGTCTTCCAGATTGACCTGCAACATCGAGAACATGAGTCAAGTTAATAACTTCAGTAGTGAGTTTGTACGTACTACTTTTGGCTTGTGCAATGCCGCCTGTAATAAAGTTGATGTCAACAGGCGCATTTGAATAAGCGCGGGCTTCAATTTCTTGAGCATGAATCTCAAAAGTGAGAAATCCAAGAGCACAAAACCAAAACAGTTTTTTAGAAAATGAAGACGGAGAGTGCCGGTTCGAAAAGCTATTGACCACCAGAATTTTTTCTGCCAAACAGAATAGTTAGGATTGCATTTTTCCCTAAGGCCAATTTCATACCAATTAATACTAAATAAGGCCAGACTATTAGCCAATAGACCAGCGACATTGCCAAAATATGTAGAGGATTTTTTTGGCCGAAGCTAGCCATAGAGTCTAGAAAGTTTTTTCCATGAATTAGACCTTCGATTCCAGCTTCAATATAGTTCAAGCCCAGAACAACCAAGAGATACAAGATCGATTCCAAAAATAAAGATTTAATAATGCCATTGGATTTTTCAACATTAATTGGAAAAATAGCTTGGGCTATCAACATAAATTTAGCGCATAAGCCTGCCTTAATGATGGCAATTCCAAATAGGGATAAAGGAATAGGGTGCTTATCTAAGGTTGTGGCGGCTAAAAGCGTAAGAGCACAGAACCAGGTAGAAAAATAAGCGGTAAGAATTAATGCTTGCTCTGCCTCTGCCTTTATTTTCTTCTTAATCCCTGGCGAGTGGTTTTCGTTCTCTGTGGCAGCATTCATTATTTAAGCGTTACAGCAAGATTCACCGCTAGAGCAGGCGGAGGCAGTTTCTACAGGCGCTGGTTCATTGGTATAGCGGGCAATAAATGCATGTTTACCATGCAGGGGTAACTTGATCCATACAAAGTGACCAGAACCAGGGGCAACATCAATAGGCTCTCCACCCATATTCCACATGGCATCTAAGACAATATCTTGATTTCCTTGCGGTTCAATGATTTCAAGCTTGTCACCAACTGAAAAGCGATTTTTAACATCGACTTTGACTCGACCAGAAGCAGAGTCAATATCGAGGGTTTCAGCAACATATAAACTTCTACCTGAAAGGGAATAGCCCCTCATATACAGTTGATAATCCTTATCATGGTGGCGCTCATAAAAGCCATCGGTATAGCCGCGATTAGCAAGACCTTCTAGATTGCCAAGCAAGGTTGTATTAAAAGGTTTTCCTGCAACTGCATCATCGATAGCAGAGCGATAAGCTTGGCAGGTACGAGAAACATAATAGGGTGACTTCGTGCGACCTTCGATCTTGAATGAGTCGATACCCATCTTGGTTAGTTTTTCGATGTGCTCAACGGCGCGCAAATCTTTTGAATTCATGATATAGGTGCCATGCTCATCTTCTTCCATCGGCATTAATTCACCAGGCCTTTTAGCTTCTTGCAGGAGAACGACGTCGCCACTAGAAGTTTGTTGGCCAGGCTTGACCTTGTAATCCCAGCGACAAGCATTAGTACAGGCACCTTGATTAGAGTCACGATGAGACATATAGCCTGAGAGTAAGCAACGCCCTGAATAGGCGATACACAAAGCACCATGGACGAATACTTCAAGCTCCATCTCTGGACAGTCTTGACGAACCTCTTCAATCTCATCAAAAGAGAGTTCGCGGGACAAAATTACTCGGCTAATACCAACAGAGCGCCAGAATTTAGCAGAAGCGCCATTGACCGTATTCGCTTGTACTGATAAATGAATGGGCATATCTGGCCAAGCTTCTCTGGCCATCATGATCAGACCAGGATCAGACATGATGAGCGCATCGGGTTTTAAATCCACTACTGGTGACATATCCTTAATATAGGTACGCGTCTTTCCACCATGCGGCAATAAGTTAGAAACCAAATAAAACTTTTTACCTAGCTCATGCGCAGTATCAATGCCTTCTTTGAGCACTTCAATTTTGCCGAAGTCATTATTACGAACGCGTAAGGAATAGCGAGGTTGGCCAGCATAAATAGCATCCGCCCCGAATTCGAAAGCAGTTCGCAACATGGAAAGGCTGCCAGCAGGGGCTAGTAGTTCTGGGATCTTGTTCATAGAGTTCATTTTAAGGCGCTTGGCAGATTTTGGGATTTATGGAAAGAGTCCCACTAGTAAATAAAGGCGGTCAATTAGACTTCTATAGGAGGGTAGCCCCCATTCCTACCTGAGCTTATCAGCTAGCTTCTAAAATCATGGCGATTCTGGCTTACAAAAGGGCCTAATAAGGTCCCGGGCTACCCTTAAATCCTGCTGAATAGGCTAATCACCTATTTAATGGGTATTTTTGACCACCATAAAAGCAATTTAAGTCATATTTTCCCCAAAACTAGGGTTATTACTACATTTGCTTGTTTACTATCAAAAAAAGAGGTTATATAATTTTTTCGTAGTTCTGTTTAAATTGATCAATAACACACGGAGTAAATATGAAATTATTAGCTACAGCAGTTGCCTTATCTTTCTTGTCTTTCGGCGCTGTCGCTCAAAAGGGTGGCCTTGACACGAATAATGACGGTAAAGTTTCTTCAAAAGAGCTAGCTGTTTGCGATATCAACGGCGATAAAATTATCACCAAAGATGAAGCAAAAAAATGCGGCATGACTGATGCGCAATGGAAACAGTTCGACAAAGACCAAAGTGGTCAGATCGAAGCAATTGAGATTGCAAACGCAGGTTAAGTCTTACCCCCTATAAAAATATAAGGGGAATAGAATTTACACAATACCCGCTTCGGCGGGTATTGTGTTTTCTGGGCTCATGCCATGCAAGGTGAGCTCCTCATGTCAGCTGTAAGTACCATATTGGTGCAGATAGCCTTATCAAACCATTTGTGAATTTATTCTTTAGTGGCATAGTCGCCATAAAATTAGTCAATGAATAAATTAGCCCAAACTTCCTGTTTTTTAGTCATTTTGCTGACTACTCTGTCGGCCTGTACTACAGCAAAACTAGAGGCCCGACTTGAAGCCAATCCACAATGCAAAGAGGTCTATAACGCTAAAACCGGAGCATTGATGCCATGCCCTGGATCTGATAAATCTTTTTATGTTGCAGCAGGGATAGAGACGCCAAGAAAAACTAAGGCGGTAGAAGTGTTAAGTACAGCAGAAGCCAGTCCAGCTCTAGTCCAAACTCCAGCACCCCAACTAACCCCAGGCACTAAAGCAATGCAAGCTCGGTCTGACTGCAAACCGTCGATTCACAAGAAGACGGGTGGCATTCTTCCTTGCCCACCCCTAGATTAAGCATTATTGGTTATGATGCTGTAGTGCCATTAATCTTTAATGCATGTAGCCAGCACCCATATGGGAATAAAAATGAAGAAAATGAATCTTGTCACTGCATCGATTGTTGTAGTTGGGTTGCTCGCCGCATGCAGTAATGCTCCCAAACTGACAACTGATAACATGCCTCGGTCTGGTTTCTTGCCAGATTACTCACTCTTGATTCCAATGGCTACCAGCGTTCCTGATGCTCGCATTTGGAGATACAGAATTTCTGGAGTGAGTCCTAGCTCTTACACCGCTGTGATTTTGGATCCCATCTACTTAAATCAGAACACTACTAAAGATATCAGCGCTGAATCTATTGCCAATGCAAAAGCAGCTTTGCAAACCTCTATGCAGGAAACGGTGAATTCCCGTGGCAATATCCAGATTGTTACCAAGCCAGGACCAGGCGTTGCTCGAGTATCTGTGGGCATTACTGGTGCAGAAAGCTCTAATGATTATTTGAAGCCCTGGAACTTCACGCCGATTGGACTAGCTACAAATGCAGCAGCCTTTGCAGGTGGTGTGAACTCAAAAACTCCTGCCCTCGTCATTGAAAGTAAGATAACCGATAGCCAAAGCAACAAGCTCTTGGGTGAGGGTTTAGTCATTGTTCAAGGTGAATCATTTAGAACTGCTAGCGGCTCAGTTGACTCATTTATCGCAATGGCAAAAAAAGCAGTTAAGGTTTCAATGGAGAGTTCTGCAAACCCAAGCCCAACTGGTAAATAAGCGATTTCCATGTATTTTATTAAAAATACACTGATATGGGCTGCGTGCGTATTGTCTGCTTTGCCAATGAGCGCATCTGCAGATAATGCATCTCGTAATCAGGAAATTGCTGAACGCTTTGCAAAATGTGACACCAATCGCGATGGTAAGCTCACACGGGACGAGGCTAAGGGTTGTATGCCCCGTATCTACAGCCATTTTGACTATATCGACTCCTCTAAGAAGGGCTATTTAACGGTTGCTGAGATTCAGGCTGTTGCTGATAATTAATTGCGGCACATTTGAATACAGAGTCTCTTAGGAGGCTCTTTTACATTGGATAACGTATGTCTGTGGTATTAGAAGGTTTTGAGCAAAAAAGCATTACCGTTTCATCTGAAGATGGTCCAATAGAGATTGCTTATCAAGTCGGCGGTAATGGCCCACCCATTTTGTTGCTCCATGGTTTTCCTCAAACCAAGGCCATTTGGGAGAATATTGCCCCTGAATTAGCCAACAACTTCACTGTAATAGCTTCTGATCTGCGTGGCTATGGTGGGTCCTCTAAACCCCATGGCAAAAAAGATCATTCGACTTATTCCAAAAGATCTATGGCTGCTGATCAACATGCACTCATGAGAGTATTGGGCCATCAGCAATTTTTCTTGCTAGGGCATGATCGTGGCGGCAGAGTCTCGCACCGTCTTGCAATGGATTTTCCAGATAGTGTTTTACGTGTGATGGTCTTAGATATTTCTCCAACCTTAACAATGTATGACAACACCACAATGGAGTTTGCTAAAGGTTACTGGCATTGGTTCTTCTTAATTCAGCCAGAGCCTATTCCAGAAACCTTAATTGGTGCTAATCCTGAGTTTTGGATTAATAAACACATGGGACGGCATGGTGGCACAGACATATTTTCCCCTGAGCGCTGGGCAGAATATCTTGCGGGAGTAAGTAATCCACAGAGTATGCATGCCATGTGTGAAGACTACCGCGCAGCTGCGAGCATTGATTTAGTTCATGATCGAGCTGATAGGGCCACGGGTAAGAAACTCACCATGCCATTAAGGGTTCTGTGGGGTGAGCATGGCTTAGTCAATAAATGTTTTCGTCCTATAGAGGACTGGAAAACAGTAGCTCAAGAGGTGTCTGGGCAGACAGTTCCTTGTGGGCATTACATCCCAGAAGAACTCCCTGCAGAACTCATTGCGCAAGCTCGAGCCTTCTTTGTTTAAACCTAAGCGTTCTGCTCATTTTTTATTCTTTATTTCTAGTTGAAAGTGTCTCCATGAAACCATCAATCAAAAAACTTTTCCTACTGAGCATCGCATTCATCTCTATCAATGCCTATGCTCAGAAAAATGATGCGATTCTCAATACTGAGGAAGTTCGACAAGCGATTGCTCGTGGAGCGATTGTTTGGGATGTGCGAGATGAAAAAAGTTTTTTAGAGGGGCACATACCAGGGGCAATTAATGTTGGTGAGGTGGGGAGCGTTCTCAGAGACCCCAATAAAGAAGATTACATTGCCACTGAAAAGATACAAAAGATCTTTAATGATGCTGGCCTGAGCGTTAATCGAGACATTGTTGTCTATGGCGCCCGCGGTAATCCTTATGCTTACTTTGGTCTGTACACCATTCAATATTTTGGCGGTAAGCAGGCTCAGGTCTATCACGATGGTTTTGATGGCTGGAAGTCTGCTGGACTACCTATTCAGAAGGAGCGTCAAACATCTGCCCCTGTATCGGTGACTTTGGTACCTCAAACTCAGTTGGTGGTATCTAATGAAGAAATGCTCAAACTTGCCCAATCTAAATCTGTGCAGATTTTGGATGTGAGAACGCCTGATGAATATTCAGGTAAGGATGTCCGGGCTATTCGGGGTGGTCACATCCCTAACTCAATCAATATTCCATTCGAAGACAACTGGCAGGATCCTGCTACGGCAAGCAAACTTAGCAAGAAACAGGTTGCAGACAATTCTGGCATGGCTCTTAAAAATGAGGCGGATCTCAAAAAGCTCTACGCGAACTTAGATCCCGATAAGGAAACAGTTGTGTATTGCCAAAGCGGGGTTCGTGCTGCAGAAACAGCAGTTGTCTTGAAAAACCTGGGATTTAAAAAGGTGAAGGTTTACGACTCAGCCTGGCTTGGGTGGGGGAATAATTTAAAAGCGCCCGTTGCTGATGAGACCTTCCTCAACGTTGGCGCCTTAAATGCCAAGTTGAGCGCGATGCAAAATAAGATTAATCAGCTGGAGGAGGCGCTGAAGGCCAAAAGTAATTAAATTCTAAGGACAACAGTTTCAAAATAAAAAACCCTAAATAATTCAGTTGTTTAGGGGTTTTTCTTAACTCTTACTCTGGATGAAAGTTATTGCTAGCCATGAAGCTAATAGTGCGTTCAAAGCCTAGAATGCGGATGTAACGCCAAGCGATATCGCGATACTTATTGTCCAGGTAGCCAATAGCCACTTCAGGCGTCCTTTTGGACAAGTCGATTTGTTCTATTGCACGGGCCCAACGTTTGAGTCTTGTTGACATATTTGTCACCTCCATGAGCATACAACGCACCAGAAATGGGTAGAGATGACAAGAATTACTAAATATTTAACAAATATCCTAAGGGCTTTAAGCCCTTAAATCGAGACTACTTTATGGGGATTAAGGATATTTTGGGGGTCTAGGGCCCTTTTTAAGCCCTTCATAAGGTCATGGGCTACCTCACCCTTGTGGGCTCTTAAATCTCCCAGTTTGAGCTGCCCAATCCCATGCTCTGCAGATATTGAGCCTTGGCAGCGCTCAACTTGGGCATAAACCAGCTCCTGAACCGCTTTTTCATGCTGTTGGTTGAACGTCTTTGGGTCGACTCCTATAGGTGGGGCGATGTTGTAGTGCAGATTGCCATCACCCAAATGTCCAAAATTAATGATCCGTACCCCAGGGTACTTTTGCCTGATGAGGGCGTCAGTGTCTTGAATAAAACTATTTAAGGAGGAGAGCGGAATTGTGATGTCATGCTTTAGATTGGCGCCTTCTGCAGCTTGCGCCAGAGTAATGTGCTCACGCATATGCCAAAACGTATTTGCCTGACTCAGATTGCTTGCGATTACTGCGTCGCTAATGAGATTCGCAGTGAAAGCCTCCTCCAATACGGTTTCTAGAAGTTTTCGAACATGCTCCTCACTCTCATGATCAGAAAGCTCAATCAATACTGTGAAGGGCGGATTTCCTTTTAATGGATTAGCCATCTGTGGAAAGTGCTTTTCATTCAGGGCTAATGATTCTTGCGTCATCATTTCAAAACCAGTGAGTAATGATGCTGCGCGTTTCTGAAACAAAGTGAGTAGGGCAGTGGTTGATGCAATAGTGTCAGTAGCAACTAGCGTCGTCCATTGAGAGATTGGTAATGGATACAGTTTCATGACTGCTGCGGTGATGATTCCTAGAGTTCCTTCTGAGCCAATGAAAAGATCACGCAAATCGTAACCAGTATTGTCTTTACGCAAACCCTTCATGCCATTCCAAATTTCGCCCCCAGCGGTAACGACTTCAAGCCCCAAACAAAGATCTCGGGTATTGCCATAGCGCAGTACATTCGTGCCACCGGCATTGGTAGCTAAGTTACCACCGATCATGCAGCTACCTTCCGCACCTAAACTCAGCGGAAATAAAAAATCTTGTGCCGCTGCTTTTTCTTGAGCGGCCTGCAAAATACATCCTGCTTCAAGCGTCATGGTTTGGTTAGTGGCATCAATCTCACGGATTTGATTCATGCGCTTGAGATTCAGAATAACTTGCTTGCCGGTATTGTCAGGCGTAGCGCCACCACAAAAACCAGTATGACCACCTTGCGGAACGATTGCGACATGATGAGCAGCGCAAAGTTTCACAATGTTGGCCACTTCATGAGTCGTTTTGGGTAGTAGGACTGCTAAGGCTTTACCGGTATAGCGTTTGCGCCAATCAGTAAGGTAAGGGACTTTGTCCAGATCTTCAGTAAGAACGTATTGTTTACCTAGTACCGCAATAAATTGTTCGATCAAGTCTGACATCATTATTTAGCCTGAGCTTTTTGCTTAGCCAAGATTTTGGCTTGCTGTTTGATTGGCTTTAAATAGCAAAGCAAACAAACAAAGCCGATCGTAGCGACGATGGTCTCTAATAGAGCCATCCAAAAATTGGGACCAGTTTCTAAAATACGCACTAAACCTTCGGTGATGTATAGGAGGATTAGCATTGATGCCCATTGCATCGTATAGACGCTGCCTTTCCATAAACCTGGAATAGCAAAGAGTAAAGGTATCCCTTTGAGTATGAGCCATGAACCACCAGGGCGTAGCGGGGAAATAAACCATTCCCAACATATGCACAGAATAAATAAATCGACAAAGGCTGCCGTTGCCACCAGTTGGTATGGATTCTTTTCAAGCAGTTTTTTTAACATCTGATTTATTTTTTCTGCAAAAGCATGAGTGCAGTTTCTGCTAAGCGCTTACCCTGAGCTTTTGCTAGACGTTGCTCTTCTGGGCTAATAGGCGCTCGAATATCTCCGAGTGCCGAGTGAGTAGCCCCATAAGGACTGCCACCCGT
Organism: uncultured beta proteobacterium; assembly: GCA_903900805.1. GTDB lineage: Bacteria > Pseudomonadota > Gammaproteobacteria > Burkholderiales > Burkholderiaceae > Polynucleobacter. The sequence goes on from CAIUOP010000061.1 coordinate 47,939, forward strand.
TTTTGTAGACATTAAATCAGGTTCACTGTACGGAATACCCATAATCAACATGCCATGATGCAGCAGGGGAATCATCATTGTCAGCAGGGTGCTTTCTTGTCCGCCATGATTGCTGCCGGTACTGGTAAATACGCAAGCAGGCTTTCCAATGAGAGCGCCGTTGAGCCATTCAGATGAACTGCCATCCCAAAAATATTTCATGGGAGCGGCCATATTGCCAAAGCGAGTAGGGGAGCCAAGAGCCAAACCAATGCATTCCTGCAGATCTAAGTATTCAGCATAGGGTGCACCCTCATTGGGTACTGCAGCTGCTGAGGCCTCACATACTGCAGAGACTTCAGGCACGGTTCTTAGCCGCGCGCTCACCCCGGGAACGCTTTCTATGCCCTCTGCTATTAGGCGTGCAAGATTCTTGGTTGCACCAGAAGAGGAGTAGTACAAAACTAAAATTTCGGGTTGGCTCATATTCTCTTATGATACGGCGATGCGCCTTATTCGTAATCCCCAATTATGGCTTGCTCTGGGCAAAAAGCTCTGGGAGCATAATCGTGGCCTCAATCTAAATCAGATTGCCGCTAGTCTAGCATTTACGACCACTTTATCTTTGGTGCCAATGCTCACCATTGCTAGCATTTTAATTGGCTATCTACCCAGCGTTATCCAGGTAAAAAATACCTTCAGGACTTGGTTGCTAGATACCGCTATGCCTGGTGGTTTAAATCAGCAGGTTTACACCTATCTAGATCAATTTTCATCTAAAGCACGAGGTTTGACTTTCCTTGGCTTAATCGGCTTAGTCATTACCACTATCATGACATTGGCAGTGATCGAGGCAGCATTTAATCAAATATTTAAAGTACAAGAACGACGTCCTCTATTTAAAAAAGTGCTCATCTATGTCGCAGCAACCTTTTTAGGCCCAGTACTTTTAGGCATAGGAATTTACTTAAGCGGCATTTTATTTAGCGCTTCAGAAGGTTGGATTAAGGCAATCTCTTTTGGATTTCGAATCATGGCAGCAGTCGCACCCATTTTTCTAGCAATTGCTGTTTATACCGTTGTTTATAAAGTTCTTCCTTATGCCAAGATTCTTTGGTCAGATGCCTTTTCTGGTGCCTTATTTGCGGCTATCAGTTTTGAACTGATGAAGTTTGGCTACGCAATTTTTCTCAGCAATACTGCTTTTTATAAAACTGTCTACGGTGCCTTTGCCATCTTCCCTCTAGGGCTGCTCTGGATTTACATGACCTGGTGGATAACCCTTGCTGGAGCAGTCTTAGTTGCTAATCTACCCAACATCCGTAGCGGGGTCATTAGGGTTATTCGTTACTAAAAGAAGCTCTTGTGCCCTTGATTGAAAGAGGTCTTGGGAATATATTGAAACCATCAATACTCTGTTTGTATTGCTTCTGGAGGCTAGATGAAAGTTCGTGACATATTGCGCGTAAAGGGCAGCACCCTATTTACTGTTGCCCCTGAGACTGCGCTGCAAACTGCAGTATTGGTAATGAGCGAACATGACATAGGCTCCTTGGTTGTTATGCAGTATGACAAGTTAGTTGGTATTTTGACTTTTCGTGAAGTGATTGCTGCTTTAGCAACACACCAAGGTAAGTTAGATGGCCTACCAGTAAGTGCTGTCATGAATCAAAAGCCATTAACTTGTAATATGGAAACTGAGATTAATGAAGTTCGTCGCATGATGCTGGTTGATCATGCACGCTACCTACCAGTAGTGGATCAAAAAATGCTCATGGGCGTAATTTCTTTTTATGATGTTGCCAAATCTGTAGTTGAAGCACAAGACTTCGAAAATACAATGCTCAAGGCCTATATTCGAGATTGGCCAGAAGACACTGAAAAAGCTAGCAACTAGCCTCTAACTACTTGTTTTAAGCCGATATTCCTGACAAATGACATAATGTAGTTATGTCAGGAAATACACTAGGCCTCCTCTTTACTGTTACCACTTTTGGTGAATCTCACGGTCCCGCTATCGGGGCGGTAGTAGATGGCTGCCCTCCAGGCATGCAGTTATCTGAGGCAGATCTTCAATTAGACTTAAATCGCCGTAAACCAGGCACATCCCGTCACGTTACCCAGCGCAAAGAAGAAGATCGCGTGGAGATTCTGTCTGGCGTCTTTGAGGGCAAGACTACAGGAGCGCCGATAGGTCTTCTCATACGCAATACTGATCAACGTAGCCAAGACTATAGCGATATCTTGCAAACATTTCGTCCAGGCCATGCTGATTACGCTTATCACCATAAGTATGGTTTCCGTGATCCGCGTGGTGGCGGTAGATCTTCCGCACGCCTAACTGCGCCCGTGGTTGCTGCAGCAGCGATTGCAAAAAAATGGCTGCGTGAGCAATATGGCACAGAGTTTTATGGCCATATGAGCCAACTGGGCACAATAGAGATCCCATTTAAGGATCTTTCTCAAGTTGAGAAGAATCCATTTTTTGCTGCCAATGCCGACATCATCCCTCAGCTCGAGTCTTATATGGACGAGTTGCGCAAAGCAGGGGACTCTTGCGGTGCGCGCATTGAGGTACGTGCACGTAATGTTCCTATTGGCTTAGGCGAACCTCTCTTTGATAAATTGGATGCAGATATTGCGCACGCGATGATGGGTATCAATGCTGTTAAAGGTGTGGAGATAGGCGCTGGCTTTAAATCAGTTGCTCAGCGTGGTAGCGAGCATGGCGATGAAATGTATCCTGACGGATTTGCTAGTAATAATGCTGGCGGTACCTTGGGTGGCATTAGCAGCGGCCAAGATTTACGAGTTTCGATTGCCATCAAACCTACCTCTAGCATCTTGAGTCCAAAGCAATCCATCGACTTAGATGGGAAGTCAATTACTGTACAAACCAAAGGTCGCCATGATCCTTGTGTTGGAATTCGTGCTACGCCAATTGCTGAGGCGATGTTAGCTTTAGTAGTGATGGATCATGCATTGCGTAATCGCGCTCAATGTGCAAATGTCAAGGTAGCTCTTAAACCTATCCCTGCGTCTCGCCCTGGGTCAGAAGCAGATTGATGGCTGTAACGAGATGACGCCTTCGCTTCGTTGGGCCTTCGGGTCCTTTTTCTTTTTATATTTTGCCTACGTTGGCTTAGTCTCCCCATACGCTAGCCTTTTCTTTTTAGATCGTGGCTTTAGCGTCATTGAGATTGCAATCTTGATGTCGATGTTGCAGATTACTCGCATTATCGGACCATTCTCTTGGGGCTGGCTCTCTGACTTCTTATCTAATCGCGTTGCGATTATTCGCTTTTGCGCCTGCCTTGCTGCTCTTGTTTTCTTGTCCATTTACTTTTTGCAAAGCTATATCAGTTTCTTTATTTGGATGTTTGTACTCCACACTGTCCTTAGTAGCCTCATGCCTCTCGGTGAATCTGCAACCGTACATGCTTTATTTAAAGACAATTCTTTTGATAAACGCTACGGGCGTCTGCGTCTTTGGGGATCTCTGGGCTTCATTTTTATGGTGCTTACAGCTGGCGAACTCTTTCAGCGTAACTCAATAGAGTTATATCCTGCTATAGGGATGATTGTGTTATTGGCATTGGCCCTGGTCACCTTCTTGCTACATGAACCAAGAATGGAGCGCCGAAAGATGGTAAAGGGTGAATTATTAGTTGTGCTCTTGAACCCAGATGTGCGCTGGTTTTTAATCTCTGGTTTCTTTATGGTATTTGCTCATGCAGCCTTATATGTTTTTTACTCTTTATATCTTGCCAATCTTGGATACGATAAATTTCAAATTGGACTCTTCTGGGCCTTAGGTGTCTTTGCTGAGGTGATTTTCTTTTATTTTCAAAGTAAAGTACTCAGTCGCCTAGATGCTGAGGTTGTGCTCCAAGCAGCTTTTGGCGTAGGGGTAGTGCGCTTTATTCTGATTGCATTTGTGCCAATCACATCTGTTCTCATCTTTGCACAAGTGCTACATGCCGGTACATTTGCAGCCCATCACAGCGCTGCAACTAAACTACTACAGCGCTGGTTTACAGGCCCATTACAAGCTAGAGGACAGGCTTTGATGGCGACTGTTTCTTATGGCCTAGGAGGTACATTAGGCGGATTATGTGCAGGCTGGATTTGGGAGCTATCTCAACCACGTGATGTGTTTGTGATGTCTGCCTTTGCCTGTGGCTTAGCTGGCATGGCAATTCAAAAACTGAGACCACGCCGCTACCCAAGCAAATAAAACAAGATTTCGCTTACTGAATCTTTGCTTTCGCACGAAGTTTTTGCATCATTTCTGAGAACTTTTCTTTTTGCCAATTTTGATCGGCCATGATCATTTGTTTTAACTGATCTTTCATTTCATCCAAGCTTGGGGCCTTAGCCTCACGAGAATCTAGCACTTTGATAACGTGATATCCAAACTGAGATTTAACGGGCTTATCGGTGGTTTGCCCATTCTTGAGTTGCACCATTGCTTTTGAAAACTCAGGAACTAGAGCTTTATCAGAAACCCAGCCGAGGTCTCCGCCATTCTTGGCCGAGCCAGGATCTTTAGATTTAGCTTTAGCGATATCTTCAAAATTAGCACCAGCTTTAAGCTGAGCAATAATGGCTTTTGCATCTGCTTCTTTATCCACCAAAATATGCTCAACGTGGTACTCCTTACCAGCGTACTGTTCTTTCACATTTTCATAAGCGGCCTTGAGCTCTGCATCAGAGACACCCTCACGCTCTACATAGTCCTCAAAGACGGCCGCAACTAAAACTCCCACACGAGATTGCTCTAATTGCTCGCGTACAGATTCTTTTTGAATGACTCCACGCTTATCTGCTTCTTGTAAAACCAATTCACGCGTTATCAGCATCTCGCGGGCTTGGTCTCGTACTTGAGGATTATCTGGCTTACCAGTTTTTTCTACCAATTTATCTAATTGAGACTTAGGAATCGCTTTGCCATTCACGATCACGGCGTTCTGGGCAACTGCATTGGCTGATAAGAAGATAGCAAAAAGACTACTAGTAAGTACCGCTTGTAATTTCAACATAGTATGGGGATTAATTAAATAAGTGGAAAAGATGATGGGGAATGAGGGATTAGCCGCTAGTGTAAAGCAGCCTCAAGAGCCAGCCTCTCCAGGCGCTATGGCGTTAATGGTTAAGGCATGAATTTCTATTGGAATATGTCGATTTAGGGCGGCATAGACTGCACGATGTCTTGCCACCAAGCTTAAACCTTTAAATTCTGGGGCAACAATAGTCAGTTTAAAGTGGCCGCCACCACTGGCTGCACCAGCATGACCAGCATGAAGATGACTTTCATCTTCAATCTGAAGACGGTCAACTGAAAATGCTTTGTGAAGATCCTGCTCAAATAATGCAATACGCGTTTGGTTAATGCTCATTCAGTAGGATGCTCCATATGACGTGATAGCCAAACACCTTGAATGATGACAAAGGCCACTAGTAAGCCCGTACTGCCAAAGAGTTTGAAATTAACCCAGGTTTCTTCGGAGTACTCAAAAGCGATATAGAGATTAAGCACTCCCATTAAAAAGAAGAATGCTGCCCAAGCCATATTCAGTCGATGCCAAACAGAATGTGAATTTTCTGCCTTCAGACTTACCTGCTTGCCCATGAGGACTTGTATCCAATTTTTACTAAAAAATTGAGCGCTAATAAATAAAGCTCCTGCAAATAGCCAGTAAAGCGCAGTCGGTTTTAGCTGAATAAAGGTCTTGTCATGTAAAAAGATGGTCAAGCTACCGAATACCAGAATCATCACCAAGCTAATCCACTGCATGGCATCGATCTTGCGGTGGCGATAGTAAACCCAAAGAATTTGTCCAATAGTTGCAACCATGGCAACAATCGTTGCGGTATAGATATCGCCAAATTTGAAGGCAATAAAAAACAGAATGATGGGGAATAAATCGAATAAAAATTTCATAAGAGGGATTATCAGCTATTTAATATTGAAGCCCTATTTTTAAGACTCGTTGGTCGGCTTTGCATTGGAACTAGGCTCAAAACTCAAAGATGCAGAATTGATGCAATAGCGTAAACCAGTAGGGTTTGGGCCGTCATCAAAGACATGGCCTAAATGGGCATCGCAATTGGCGCATCGTACTTCGGTCCGCACCATACCATGGCTAACATCTTTAATTTCCTTAATAGCTGATTCTTCTTCTGGTTTGTTATAGCTAGGCCATCCACAACCAGCATCAAATTTAGTCTCCGAGAGAAAGAGGGGGGTGTTGCAGCAAACACAGGTATATCTACCTTTATCCCAGTGATCCCAATACTTTCCAGTAAAGGGTCTTTCAGTTGCAGCTTCTCTTGTAACGCGATACTCGATATCACTCAGCATTTCTTTGTATTCTTGATTTGTTTTTTTCATGAGAGCTCCTTGGAATTAAATGTTTAATGAGGCGCTAAGAAGAGCAGCTCACTTCAACCGACTCTAAATCTGGAGACGGGGGGGTTGCATATTCTTGATATTGAGCTTGTTCATCAAAAGGCTGCTCCAAAATACTTAAGAGTTTAGCCGCTTCAGAAAAGTCCTTTTTTTGTGCTTTCTCAATAGCGGCTTGAGCCAGATGATTGCGTAATATATAGATTGGATTTACCGCATTCATTTTTTGTTTACGGTCTGTATCGACGCTAGATTCTATCTTTAAGCGCTTCTTGTAATCATCAAGCCATTGATCCATCGCATCTCTATCAATAAAGTCATTACGTAATTTGATTTCACTGATGGGAGCATTCGTATTGATGTCTGCTAGACCCCGAAATAGCGTTGTAAAGTCGACTTTTGAGTCATGCATCACTTGGAGCAGTCTTTCGATCAAATCCATATCGTTATCTTGTTCGGTGCCAAGCCCCAGCTTCTGCCTAAATAGAGACAACCAAGTTTCTCCATAGGCGATTGGAAATTCACCTAGTGCATTAGTGAGTAGCGTTTGGGCTTCTTCTTCGGAGTGTTCTAGTTCCAGCAAAGGAATAAATGCGCTCGCTAAGCAGGCCATATTCCAATGCATGATTTGGGGCTGGCGTTGATAAGCATAGCGGCCGCCGTGATCGCTATGATTACAAATGTGGTCGATTTGAAATTGATCCAGAAAGCCAAAAGGGCCATAGTCAATTGTTAGCCCTAAAACACTGATGTTGTCGCTATTGAGAACTCCATGACAAAAGCCAACGGCTTGCCACTGCGCAACCAGCTTTGCATTGCGGGCACATATTTTTTGAAACAGATCTAAATACGGATTTTTACTATTACGACATTCTGGATAGTGATGGTCAATTAATAAATCAGCAAGTTCTTTTAGCTGAACAATATTTTGGGTTGAAGCAAAATGTTCAAAGTGACCAACACGTATAAAACTTGGCGCTAAACGGGCACATACTGCTGCAGTCTCCAGAGTCTCTCGTAGAACTGGCATGTGAGAGCCGACAATTGATAAAGCTCTGCTGGTGGGTATGCCTAAAGCGTGCATCGCCTCACTACATAAAAATTCTCGGATAGAGGAACGTAGAACAGCTCTGCCATCGCCCATGCGTGAATAGCGCGTTTTACCGGCACCTTTTAGTTGTAATTCTTGGCCAGCGATATCGCCTAAGAGGATTGCCCTGCCATCACCTAGCTGTCCAGCCCAAACTCCAAATTGATGGCCGCTATAAACGGTAGCTATTGGATGGGAAAATTTCTGGGATTGGGTCACTAGGCTATTGCCGGCTAAAACGTTTAGCCAAGTCTCATCCTGCGGATACCCATCACTCTTTAACGGTATGTTGAGTAATGCTGCTGCCGATGATGAAAAAGCTACCCAGTAAGGCTCTGGAATAGGGCTCGGTTGTAGTTCTTGGATGGCGTCATCGCCGCTTAATGTAAAGGCCATAAGAACTATTCTAGGGGGATTTCCCAAATGGCGTTTGAGCCACTAAAATCAGCTTATGAATAAACAAGTCCAGATCAATCCCCAAACTCAGCTTGCCAATTTAGGCGAAGAACTCAATGTCCCATTTTTGAAGCTGCTCGGCGTCCGCTGCCTGAGTGCAGAAATGGGCAAAGGGGAGATCTTGCTAGCCCTAAAGCCAGAACACACTAATACCTGGGCAGTTGCCCATGGCGGTGTTCTTCTGACGTTAATGGATGTGGCAATGGCTGTGGCAGCCAGATCTGCTGATCCTGGTGATCGCAGTGTTGTCACAATAGAATTAAAAAACAACTTTATGCAGGCTGCTAATGGTGTTTTACGTGTCAAAGCTGATACCGTGCGCACGACAGCCACCATGGCCTTTTGTGAGGCTAAGCTTTATAACGATCAAGGTGAGGTTTGCTGTATGGCGACCGGAACATTTCAATACCTAAAGCGTTTAGCAACGCGCAATGCTGATGGCAATCGCGCTATTAATGATGACCTGCGTGGTGAGACAAACGATTAAGCATTAAACCGATAGATTAGAGCCGGGCGCAGCACTAAGTGCGCCGGTAATCACATCATGGCCAACTGTGCCAGTAGCATCAAAGCGGCGTTCCACCATTTCAAATTGACCATCTTTGCGTACTCTCAGCACAGTACTCGAACGCGTGCCATAGGTATCAGTTTTAATGAATGCGGGCGATAACGCTTTTTCCCATTCACGACTAACGCCTGTATTTGGTAGCTCATGGTCACTCGCGTGGTGCGTATCGGCCAAAAGTTTTAAATAGTGATCTGCATTCTTCAGTTGGCCACTATCCATGGCAAGTGTTTGTGCAAAGGCAGCCACGCGGTGGTTTACCTTTGGCCATGGCGTATCTAGCATGGCGTTGGAAAGCCCATAAACACCAGCATCCAAGGGTTGATGGGGAAAGACTTTGCGTGGCCGAATATTTTGGCCCATCATCATGCGATTGCTCACCCAATGCATTTCCGCATTTTCAGGATTACTGAGGTCGGCCATTAAAAGATTAAAGCCATTGTAATTTTGGAAGCGCTTTTCATTCTCTTGGATGAAGTTAGCAGGGCGCTCTTTGCTAGCAAGATACATTAAAGAAAGTTCGCCACGTGTTCTTGAATCAGGATTTTTTTCGCTAGGCGCTCTGACATTCGTGAGGGCAGCAAATTTACCAGTCTTGGTAAAGCCCAACCATGTTCCTGGGCTTCCTAAAACATCAGCACGATCTCTGCCGGCTAAAACATGTGGGTGCTCATCCCACCAAGAAATGCCTTTAGTATCACGTTCATAAAACTCATCGCGATTAGCCGCAACCACCAAAGGGTAGTCGGGGTGTGATTTCCAGGCGAAGAGGATCAGGCACATATCAGCAAAGAGTCCTAAATTTCAATTAATGGGTAAGGCAATGAATCTATTTTTAACACAGGTCCTTGTGCGCTTCCTAGATAGATTTCCCCACTTTCGAGCGCCTCCAGTTTGCATTCCACCTGGAGGTCGATTTTATTGGGCTCTTTAGGGGATGGAGATGATAGGACCACCATACCAGCTGGTTGCGCGGGGTCATTTACCTGAAAAAGCTCGGTACCTGGGGCAATCGAAACGCTACCTAAGGAATCTATCGAAGTGTGAGCCAGTTGAAGTCGCCTCTTAATAACGCCTCGGTATTGGCTACGAGCGACGATTTCTTGACCTGGATAGCAGCCCTTTTTAAAGTCCACTCCTGCAACAGATTCAAAGTTGATCATTTGCGGTACAAATTGCTCTTGGGTTGCTAGAACAATTCTTGGAATCGCACTCATCACTTCAAGATGGTTCCATTGCATAACATCATCGCTCAAGCTTTTCTCTGGACTATCTTTTTTTCCTGCGATTAATACGCGCGAGTAAGTTTGATGATTTGCTATGACATCCGGTAGACGCAAGCCAATTTGACCAGCTTCTATTTTGAGCCCTGCAATACTTTCATCGTTGCAAGAATATCCAGTAACAGTCCATTCAGATGAGGCATCGGACACTTTTACTTTAGAGCGCAGTACAAACATTGCTAAACGCTTAGCTGTAGAAGCTGCAATATCTTTAGAAATAAATAGTGCAAAACGATCTGGTGCATTGACATCCTCAGGAAATTGTCCAAGCCAAGCGCTGGCTAGTAATCTTCCTTTTGGATTGCAATATCCGACTAGCCTGACTGAGTCATGTGTTTGGGCAATTTGCGGGGCGAATGTGCGATTCAAGCCCAAAACAGAATTGCTCAGCTGATTTTGTAAAAAACTAGCAGCATCTGCGCCCTCCACAAAAATGAGGCCCCATTGGGGCAGGCTAGCTTGTATTGGCGTATTTTGGGAGTGATTGATCATGACCCTTTTATCATAGCCTGATGAGTAGAAAAATTCAGGGAAGCCGTCTTTTCACTAAGAACAAAACTCGAGGTCAAAGGTTAAGAGCTTGGCTGTACGGGCTTCTTGTGGTGATTGGCATCTTATACAGCTATATCTTTTTATGGCCAGTGGTTCCATCCAGCCCTAATGTGGCTGATTTTCCAGTTTATAAAGTCAAAATCAAACCCCTGTCAGGGCTTGCTAGTATTGCTGGGCAATTACAAGGGCAGGGTGTTTCTACGCCCTCAATCGTATTTCAGATAAGCGCAAGAGTGTTGTTCCTTGGGTCAAAGCTAAAACCAGGAACTTATCTTCTACCAACGAGAGCAAGCTTAGGAACCATTCTCCTTCAAATTGCCCGAGGCGATAGAGTGAAGGAGAGTATTGCCATCGTTCCCGGTATGACCATCTGGCAATTAAGGCAATTAGTGGATGCTCATCCATCACTGCTCCATCAGACTAAGGGTATGAGCGCAAAAGAAATACTACAAAAGCTGAATCTGAATTACCCAGGACTTGAAGGTATTTTTATGCCAGATACCTATATCTTTGATCCGGACGAGGCTGATATTGAAATCTATCGCAGGGCATCACAGGCGATGCAAAAACAGCTCTCTCAAGCATGGTCACAAAAAGAGGCGAACTCCCCCTTAAAAACACCCTATGAGCTTCTCATACTGGCCTCTATTATAGAAAAGGAAACTGGGCGCTCAAGTGATAGAGGTATGGTTGCCGCCGTCTTCACCAATCGTCTAAAGATTGGGATGATGCTACAAACTGATCCTACGGTAATCTATGGCATTGGCCCTAAATTTGACGGTAATTTACGTAAAGCAGATCTTCGTAAAGACAGTGCCTACAATACCTATATGCGTAAAGGATTACCCCCAACCCCCATCGCCATGCCGAGCAAGGACTCAATCGGTGCAGCTATCCATCCTACTCAGAGCAATGTCTTATTTTTTGTTGCTAAAGGCGATGGAAATAGTCACTTTTCTCAAGGCCTCAGTGAGCATGAGGCGGCAGTCAATCGATATCAGCGCAAGTCTAGCCAGACATCCCATTAATTCGATTTAATTTCATATGACATCAATGTATCCAGGATATTTCATTAGCTTCGAAGGCATCGATGGTGCAGGTAAGAGCACTCATATTGAGTCGTTTCAAAAGTTGATGCAAGAACGCTACCCTGACCGCGCAGTAATAATGACCCGTGAGCCGGGTGGCACACCTTTAGGTGAGCAGCTAAGAGCGCTTCTATTAGATGCTCCAATGAATTTAGAGACAGAAGCTTTATTAATGTTTGCCGCTCGTCGGGAACATATCGCTCAAGTCATAGAGCCCGCCCTACAGGCCGGAAAAATAGTAATTTCAGATCGCTTTACAGATGCCAGCTTTGCTTATCAAGGAGGAGGGCGGGGCTTAAACCTTGATAAATTAAATGAACTTGAGCGTTGGGTGCAGGGCCGTGCTAATGGAGCATTACTCCAGCCCAATCTTACGATCCTGTTTGATTTACCGGGTGAGGTTGCAGAGGCGCGTCGTTCTAAAGCACGCGCACCAGATAAGTTTGAAAAAATGGATTTAAATTTTTTTGAAAAGGTTCGCCAAGAGTATCTGCGTCGCGCCAAAGAGGATCCAAAACGTTTTCACTTAGTGGATGCTACATTAACGCCAGAACTGATTTGGAATGGCTTGAAAAATCTGGAATTCAATATCTAGATGAGTGACTTCATATTTGCTGAACAAAAAAAGTCTGTAGCGCCATGGATGCAAGCGCTATGGGATAGTATGGATTTTGCAAACTTCCCTAATGCAGTTCTGTTGCACGGCCAGTCTGGTATTGGTAAGTTTGCATTTGCACTTGAACTCACAAAATCGCTCTTATGTGAAAGTGCTCACGAAGCCCCGCGCCCTTGCAATCAATGCGAAGCCTGTCATTGGTTTTGCACTGGAAATCATCCTGACTTTATCGCCCTGGTGCCCGAGACCCATCGTAGGCTATTGCCCCATGCAGACTATGAGAGCGACGATTCACCAAAAAAAGGTAAAACAGCACGTGATGATTCGGATGGTGATGCTATCGAAAAAAAGGAAAAGAAAAATATCTCGATTGAAGAGACTCGTAATGCCATAGAGAGCCTTTCCATTGGCTCGCATCGCGGCGGAAATCGTGTGATCCTGATTTATCCACTAGAGATGCTTCGTTCTGACGCCGCCAATACCCTACTGAAGTCTTTGGAAGAGCCACCAGCAAACACGATCTTCATTTTATTGGCTGATCGGCTTGATCGTGTTCTGCCAACCATTCGCTCTCGTTGCCGCTTACTCACTGCGCCTCGCCCAGATCGTGAGCAAGGTTTGTCATGGTTGCGAGCGCAATTACTCAAGATAGATGGGCTGAAAGTGAGCGACAGTGATGTTGAAACAATTTACGATGAGCAGGGTGGGGCACCATACTCAGTCTTAGATTCCTTGATTGCAAGAAATAGCAAGGATGAAAAAGATGAACTCACTATTGCCATACAAGCCTCCCGCTATTTACTTCAATCTATGTCACAAGGAGTGCGCATTAATTGGTTGGATTCCGCTGAAAAGACACACAAGGCGCAATACAGCTATTTATTGGGCGCAATGCAACGTTGGACCTCCGATCTACAAGCTGTTGCACAGGGCGGTGGCCCACGCTATTACCCCAAGCACCTTTCAACACTGAAAGCTTTATCTCAAACCGCAAAGATTTCCAAACTTCATCATTTTTGGAGGTCCCTAGTCCAGGCCCGGCGTCATGAGAATCACCCCTTAGCTAGCCGCGTGCAGATAGAAGCCTTGCTATCTCAATATCAGCAAGTCTTTGAGTCTTAATTTAGACTCAGGCGGTCTAAAATAGCGTTCATGTTCATAGACTCCCATTGCCATCTCGATTTCCCAGAATTTCAATCACGCTTGCCAGAAGTGCTTGCGAATATGGAAGCTGCCAAGGTGAGCAATGCTTTATGCGTATCAGTGGACTTGCCAGACTTTCCCAATGTTTTGAAGCTTGCCCAGGAATATCCTCATCTATACGCCTCTGTTGGGGTTCATCCAGATTATGAGGACACTCCCGAGCCTAGTTATGACTTCCTGGTAGACACCGCCTTAAAGCATTCGAAAATCGTTGCAATTGGTGAAACTGGACTCGACTACTACCGCATGGGCGATCGCTCCTATGAATCCATGGATTGGCAACGTGAACGCTTCAGAACCCATATTAGGGCTGCAATAGCCTGCAAAAAGCCTCTCATCATTCATACTCGGTCTGCATCTGAGGATACGATCAAGATCCTAAAAGAAGAGGGCGCTGATCGAATTGGCGGGGTTATGCATTGCTTTACTGAGAGCCTGGAAATGGCTAAAGCAGCCATGGAAATGGGCTTTTATATCTCTTTTTCTGGTATTGTGACCTTCAAAAGTGCAAAAGACCTGCAGGCAACCTGTAAAGAGGTTCCTCTAGATAGAATGCTTATCGAGACAGATTCCCCTTATTTGGCGCCCATTCCATATCGCGGCAAGATCAATGAGCCCGCATGGGTGGCTAAAGTTGGTGAATTCATTGCCAGCCTCAAAGGCGTTGCTATTGAAGATCTTGCTGAACAAACTTCTAGCAATTTTTACGAATGTTTTCAGATAGATAGAAGTTATTCATGAGATTAAACATTAATAAATACGGTATTTTCTTTTCATTTTTATGCCTATTAAATCAGTTTTCCCACGCACAAACTGCCGACCAGATTACTGATTTTGCTAAAGCAGCTAAATTTGATGATGCCTCTGAGGTTAAATCTTTACTTAGTAAGGGAGTAAGTCCAAATACTGTTGATTCCTATGGCAACCCAATGCTTATTTTGGCTATCAAAGACAAGTCTAATCAGGTTATAGATTTACTCCTCAAAAATCCCAAAATTGACGTTGATTTGTCGAATAAAAGCGGTGAAACGCCCTTAATGATCGCTTCCATAGAGGGTAATTTGCCACTGGTAAAAGTTTTAGTGCTTAAGCATAAGGCCATGCTTGACCATATCAGTTGGACTCCACTGCATTACGCCTGCGCCAAAGGTCAACTTGACGTGGCTCAATTCTTAATTGCCAATGGAGCTATTGTTGATTCGATGAGTCTGGGCAATACAACGCCGCTAATGATGGCAGTTAATTCAGGAAATGATCAGCTGGTGAAGCTACTTCTAGATAAGGGTGCTGACTTACAGTTACGCAATACAAATGGTCTTACTGCTATTGATATTGCTGATATATATGACAAGCCTCCGATCAGCGAGGGGTTAAGAGCTCGCTGGTTACGGCTTTATAAAAAGCCCTATATTGGGCCTGCTAAGACGAATGCCTCATAAGTATATTTGCGTATAATCATTATTATGTCAAATAAGATATTTCTGTAATCCAACCTCTAGCCCCCCCTATGTACCTAATAGACCTAATCCGTAACGCAGATCTTCCCAGCTTTGCAACACTCTTTCGTGAAATCAATACTGATATGGGCAATGGGCAGATTTGGTTTGTATTGCTATTAGCTTGCTTCATGTTGACAGTACACGGCATGATTGTTTTATCTATTGCCGGCACGTTTCATTGGTTAGATCAGAAGTTAGAAAATAGGCGAATTTATGGGGCAAATTTCGTTTCCTATTTCATCGCAATTTTGCTCATTATTGCGGTACATTTTGCTGAAATCATCGCTTGGGCATACATCTGTGTTGCCTTGAAAGTATTCCCTACCAATCCACAAACCTTCTACTTTGCTGGTGAGATGTACACAACCGTTGGTTATGGCGACTACAGCTTAACTGAACATTGGAGAGTGCTGCCTATCATTATCTCTTTTACAGGCATCTTCGCTGTATCGATGTCTGGAGCCGCCTTGTATTCAATGATGGTGAACTTGCTGGGCCATTCCAAACAAAATCCCAAATAAAATCTGGCTTTTAGGGAGTAGCGACCGCTGGTATGGGGCTCTTTTGCTTGAAAACAAGCTCTAGAACCCTGCCATTAGCCTCCTGAGAGCGTATTCTTCCTGGAAGCCACTCAAGGTCTTTGGCTAGCCAAATATCCACCTGCCGTTTGTAGGGATCAGTTTCCCGCTGCATTAGTGCATAACGTCTATTAACAGACTTTCCTAGGCTAGGAATATCCTCAGAAACGGTCTCACCGTAGCTCTTAAAGTGCCACATTTCCAAGGTGTTGTAATCCACTACTGGCAAAGATCGAATACTGCCAGCTTCATCGATCTTGCTATCTCCGTTTAGCAAAGAGGCGAACTGAAACATCAGACTGAATCGATCCTGGGTCCCAGGCAGAATGGCTGGGGTAAATTCTGGCTTTTCTGAAAAAAACATCTGCCCTCCTCCATTGGCATCTCTATCAAAGCGTGAATATCGTGGCTGTTTAGTGCCTCGCTGGGTCCAATAAATGGAGGGGGCTATACCGTAGGCATCCACCGTTCCTCTCGACTCAAAAACAAATGGTCCAACGAAAGCATAGGGAATATTGATATGGAGCCGATAGTTACTGCCATCAACAATCCAATCAATTTCTCCTGTCTGAAGCTTTTGACCGTCTAGATAAGAGTCGTAATAGATGATTCCCGATTCTGGGAGCTTGAAGGCAACCCCTTGTTGATTATTATCACCACCCTGCTCGCCACCACTCGCTAGACTCTTTGAGTCTTCAACTGCATTAGTAGATGTTTCCTTGTTTACTTTCTGTTTAGGAACTTTGGCCATCTGAATTTTCTTTGGCGGCTCAACTTTTAATTCTGTCTTAATAATGAGATCATCGGAAATCTCTGGCGCCGAACCGAAAGACAAAAAAGGGACGCCAAAAAATAAAATAATATGGCCAAGCACAGATAAGGCCAATGCGATGAGAATGATCCGCAATGATTTTGCGTGCATTCGATTACTATTTTGAGACCGCCTAATTTGCTCTAGCCCCAAACTCAGAGAGCACCCTCAAGTAAGCGACTATTCTTAGGCAAATTGGCAGCCAAGAAGTCCATTTGGTCGGCAAGAATATTTCTTCCTTTGAGAATCATGTCTTCATATAAGCTTGGCAGGTAAGGTGTATATAACAAACCCATGCCAGCCTGCTCAGGAGTGCGATTACCCTTGCGTTGATTGCAAGGCCTGCAAGAAATGACCAAATTCATCCAGGAGTACTTTCCCCCGCGACTATTTGGAATGATGTGCTCGGCTTCAGCATGACTTTCATGAATCACATCACCGCAATAAGCGCAAAGACCGCGGTCACGTTTGAAAAGTTTATGTTTTGTGATGACGGGAACAACGTCAAACAAATTAATCTTTGCGCTACCCTTGATCGCAATGATCGAATGAAGCTCGATCACGGATTGCAAGCCGCTAGCCCTAGAAATGCCGCCGCGCATTTTCATGATGGGCTCACCTAGTGTCCATAAAACACTACTGTCAGCGTAATGCTTGGTTGCTTCTTCTGCGTTAACCCAACCCTGGGGAACTCCACCAGCGTCTAGTTTCAAGATGCTCAGCACAAACTCTCCTTTCTCAACCTAGGCGAAGCCATCGATCGTTTGACTTATATTACAGAAGAAATTTGCGTCAATCAATCATCTAGGGGATATAAACTCCAAGACCTTTGGGAGGTGGTCTGCATAGTCGGCAATTCCGTGGTCGCTGCCCTCCAGGATTAGCTGATGAGCACCCTTATAGAACGCGCTCATTTCCGTCCAATCAAGCAATTCATCACCTTTTGCGGCGATCAAGAAGTAGCGATTAGGAATAGTAATTCCCTCAACCTGTAAGGTCTTTAGTTCATCAATATATTCAGGCCTAAAGTCGAAGGGCTCATTACTGTCATAAGATGTCATCATCCCCACGTGTGGTGCAAGTTCTCTGGCTGCTCGTACTGCCGGATTTAATGCTACCGCCTTGCAGCCATATTTTTCTGCTAGATAGTTTGCATAAAAACCACCAAGCGATGACCCGATAACAACCATGTGATCGGCCTTGGATTGGTCAATATATTTTGTCACCACGGCCATACTTTCTTTGGGTGAAGCTAACAACTGCGGACAATACCAATCGATGGTATTTTCCGCAGAAGCTAAGGCCTTGACTGCCTCACCTGTCATCACCGCCTTGCTTGATCTTGGGGAAGATCGAAAGCCATGCAAATACACCAATAAGGTTGATGACATATAGAGATTAGGCTTTTTGACCAACCTCAAAGTTAGCTAGCTTTTCTAAAGCTTTTACCATTGCTGAATGGTCCCAAGCTTTTCCGCCATGCGCAGAGCAAGAGTTAAATAATTCTTGAGCAGTAGCAGTATTGGGAAGAGAAACGCCTAGGGCGCGCGCACTGTTTAATGCTAGGTTTAAATCCTTTTGATGTAATTCAATCCTAAAGCCTGGATCAAATGTACGCTTAACCATACGCTCACCATGCACTTCAAGAATCTTAGAGCTCGCAAAACCACCCATCAAGGCTAGACGAACCTTAGCAGGATCAGCACCTGCTTTAGATGCAAATAAAAGAGCCTCTGCTACAGCTTCAATATTCAAAGCCACAATAATCTGGTTCGCAACTTTAGCAGTTTGACCATCTCCATTGCCACCGACTAAGTTAATATTCTTGCCCATTAGATCGAGGACAGGCTTTATTTTATTAAATACAGCCTCATCACCACCGACCATGATCGAGAGGGTAGCATTTTTAGCCCCGACTTCACCACCAGAAACTGGCGCATCTAGGTAATCACAACCTAAGGCGTTTATTTTCTTGGCGTATTCTTTGGTTGCGATGGGAGAAATAGAACTCATATCAACAACTACTTTGCCTTTAGATAAACCGGCTGCTACGCCTTTATCACCAAATAACACTTTTTCAACATCAGGGGTATCTGGAACCATAGTGAAAATGATGTCTGCCTTTTGGGCAACTTCAGCTGGACTTGCGCATTGAATAGCCGATGATGAAGCTAGCTCTTGAGGTATCTTGCTTCTGGTCGTAATGAATACTTCGTGACCTGCTTTCACTAATTGCCCCGCCATTGGGGCGCCCATAATTCCAAGACCAACAAAACCTAATTTTAATTTCTCACTCATTTCATTTCCTTTTTTACTTTAATTTGTTTTATGTATTTAACTTCTTTATCCAACCTAGACCCGCTTCTGTAGTAGTTGCAGGCTTATATTCGCAACCAATCCAACCGGAATAGCCGATTCGATCTAGAAATTTAAAAAGATGTACATAGTTAATTTCGCCTGTACCAGGTTCGTTGCGACCAGGATTATCGGCCAATTGGATATGTCCAATCTTGCCAAGATTCTTTTCCATCGTGTTACAAAGTTCACCCTCCATGCGCTGGGCATGATAGATGTCGTATTGCACAAAGAGATTATCAGCAGCAACCTCTTGAATGATATCTAGTGCCTGCTGAGTTGTACTTAAAAAGAATCCAGGAATATCAAAAGTATTGATTGGCTCGATCAGTAGCTTTAAATCTACTTTTTTTAGTTCAGCTGCTGCATATTTTAGATTCGACACAAAGGTATCGTGCAATAACTTTCTATCTACTCCAGCGGGCGCCTTACCTGCTAGACAATTCAGCTGCGGTACGCCTAAGGCCTTTGCATATTCAATTGCTTTAGCAACACCCGCACGAAATTCTGCGACTCGATCTGGATGACAAGCAATTCCACGCTCTCCTGCATCCCAATCTCCAGCAGGTAGGTTATGAAGAACTAGCTTCAAACCGTACTGCTCTAATTTTTTCTGTATTTCAGTAGCAGTAAATGGATACGGGAAGAGAAACTCAACCGCCTTAAATCCGGAATTATGGGCTTTCTCAAAGCGGTCCAAGAATGGCGCCTCTGTAAAAAGCATTGTTAAATTTGCAGCAAATTGAGGCATTTCACACTCTCCCTAGAGTTTTAGGATTAAACGTTGATCTTATCAAAGATAAGGACTGCAGTCCTAACCGGCAATAAGCGCCTTGGAAGGCTTATAAATGCTAAAAGTAAGCTAATATCTTAAAAGGTAGTACTTATTTACAAGGAAAATAATGAATATCAAATTCACATCCACTTCACTAGTAATTGCCGCCCTATTGGCTTCCTCTGCTTTGGTAATCGCTCAAACGAAGCCTGCCGATGCGGGCGCTAGCAAGCCGATGGTGATAGACGCAGCGGTAGTGGATAACCGCTACCAACTATATGAAGGCAGCGTAGTCAAAATTGATAAAAAGACACGTACGATTACCTTCAAGAATAAAGAGGGCGAATCTAAGTTTGTAGCCGGCCCAGAGATCAAGAATTTTGATCAGATCAAAAAAGGTGACCAAGTTAACGTCACTTATGAGTTGGCTGTTGCAATCGAGCTTATTAAGACCAAGAGTGATGGTATCCGCAGCAAAGTTGAAACTAATACAGTTACTGATTCAAAGCCAAATGAAAAGCCATCTGAAGTCATTGTCAATAAGACCACTATCATTGCAGATATCGTTGCCGTAGATCGCGAGAAAAAGCTAGTCTCCGTATTGGGCCCTAGTGGCAAGATTACAACCGTGATTGTCAAAAACCCAGCCCTATTAGCTGATGTCAAGGTTGGCGAACAAGTCAAAGTGATTTACTTTGATGCAATGGCAGCCTCCATAACAACTCCGAAGAAGTAATCTGTGGTGAATGGCATATAAGCTGTGTAGTTATCGAACGATTGCAAGTCTTGCTTTAAGCACTCTACTCCTGGCTTGTGCCAACACCACAAGATCAGGCGCGGTGGGTGTCAATAGATCACAATTTATGATGGTCTCCTCTACCGAGGTGGATCGACTATCTGCCATAAGCTACAACGAGCAAAATCAGAAAGCTAAAGAAAAAAACATTTTAGTTAGCTCTGGTCCAACTTACGACCGTCTCAAGACAATCTCGAATCGCTTGATTCAACAAACCTCTATTTTTAGAGACGATACACGCCAATGGAATTGGCAACTAACGCTGATTAATGCACCCATAATTAACGCCACTTGCGCTCCGGGTGGAAAAATAACTTTCTATACAGGATTGATTGAGCAACTCAATTTAAGCGATGATGAAATTGCGTCAATCATGGGTCATGAGATCGCACATGCATTGCGGGAGCATGGTAGGGAAAGGCTTTCTCAGGCTCTGGCTCAAAGCGCTGTTACCAATATAGCCATAGCAGCAGCTGGTAGCTTCGGTTCTGCAATCAGTGTGGCCAACCAAGCAGCTCAATACGTATTGGTTCTACCAAACTCAAGACAGAATGAATCAGAGGCCGATGCGATTGGTTTAGAGCTTTCTGCTAGGGCTGGCTATAACCCTCAGGCCGCCATCAGCGTCTGGAAGAAAATGATTAAAGTAACGGATGGAAAAACTACACCAGAGTTTTTATCCACCCACCCTTCTGGAGAAACCAGGATAGAGCAACTCTCGGCGCTGATGCCAGCTGTCGAGCCACTTTACCTAAACGCACAACAAGCGAAAGCTAAGCCTTAATAACAATTATCGGGTGGCAATATTGGCGTACATAATTTCAAAAATAAAAAAGCCCCCTTATTCAGGGGGCTTTTAATTATCTTGGCGGAACGGACGGGACTCGAACCCGCGACCCTCGGCGTGACAGGCCGATATTCTAACCAACTGAACTACCGCTCCAAAATACATCGAGAAAAACATCACACATCATTTTACTGCCACCAGAATATCTGGCGTCCCCAGGGGGATTCGAACCCCCGTACTCACCGTGAAAGGGTGATGTCCTAGGCCTCTAGACGATGGGGACCTGGACTACTTCTATTTATTGCAATCTTGAATGTTTGGTGGAGATAAGCGGGATCGAACCGCTGACCTCTTGCATGCCATGCAAGCGCTCTCCCAGCTGAGCTATACCCCCGAAATCCCACAATAAACCTGCAAGACACTCAAAACAATCCAAGATTTTAGCCTATTTTTGTGCAAGTGCGCAAATTGCCTACTGGACTACCTTGGAGAGCCTTTTGAGTACTTCATCCCGGCCCAATACCACCAACACAGAATCGATTGCTGGGGTCTGGGTTGTAGCAAATAATGCATAACGTACAGGCATCGCTAGCGCAGGCATTTTGAGTTGATGTTTTGCTAAGACTTGTTTAAATGCGGCAGCATAAGCCTCTTTTGTTTCTTCTGAATTCCCAATCGACTCGATCAAATCTTTTAATGCAGGAACAATCAATGTTGGGATATTTGCCGCTATCTGCTGCGTATTGTGATCTGGCGCTGGTAAATAAAAAAGCTTAGCCCCTTCTGCAATCTCAATCAATGTATTGGCACGATCTTTTAGTAGTCCTACCACTTGAGTGAAGTCCGGGCCATTTTCTGTATCAATACCAAGTTCATGGGCAAAGGGTTTAGTCATCTCCGCTAATTTTGTAGGATCTGCATTTTGAATGTATTGATGATTAAGCCAAAGCAGCTTTTCTGGATTATGTTGGGCTGGTGAGCGACCTAGGCTTTCTAAATCAAACCAGTCTACAAACTGCTCTTTTGTAAACACTTCAGCATCGCCATGAGACCATCCTAAGCGCGCCAAGTAATTCAAGATCGCCTCAGGCAGGTAACCTGCTTTTTGATAATCACGTACGCTCATAGCGCCATTGCGCTTACTCATCTTCTCGCCTGAGTCATTAAGAACAGTTGGAAGGTGTGCATAGATAGGCGGTTTTCCACCTAAAGCCTGCATGATATTAATTTGACGAGGAGTGTTATTGACGTGATCATCGCCCCGAATGACATGGGTGATATTCATATCCAAGTCATCTACAACGACGCAAAAGTTATAGGTTGGTGTGCCGTCTGGCCGGGCAATCACTAGATCATCAAGTTCATCGTTGCTAATCTGAATCTTTCCCTTAACAGCGTCTTCCCAAATCACAGATCCACCAATGGGATTTTTAAAGCGAATCACTGGCTCAATACCTTCCGGAATTGCCGGTAAAGTTTTACCTTGCTCAGGCCTCCACAAGCCGTTATAACGAGGCTTTTCTTTGTTAGCCATTTGTTGGTCACGAAGCTTATTCAATTCTTCTTCGCTCATATAGCAAGGATATGCAAGCCCAGCATCCAACATCTGTTTAACCACTTCACGATAGCGATCAATTCTCTGCATCTGATAGATCGGACCTTCATCTAAATCAAGTCCTAACCAGGCCATGCCTTCAATAATGACATCTACGGCTTCTTGGGTAGATCGTTCAAGATCAGTATCTTCAATGCGTAGGATGAAGTCCCCTTTATTATGGCGTGCAAAGGCCCATGGGTAGAGGGCACTGCGGAGATTGCCTAGATGAATGAAGCCCGTTGGGCTTGGGGCGAAACGTGTACGAATATGCATAAACTGCATTATCTCAGGTCAGACTAATTGGCGGCAAATTTCAAAAACGTGGATACTTTGCTCTATGAATGAATTACTGGTATTTGTCTGTGATGGAGCCCCTGTACGCGGAGAAATCATATCCATCAGCACTGCTTGGCAGGCTGTTTTAGAACGCCGTAATGACCCTCCTGCAGTGCGCCGTATCCTAGGAGATTTTGTGGGCGCTGCCACCCTTTTGAGCGCCAGTCTAAAGTTTGATGGCACCTTGATTATTCAGGCCCAAAGTAAAGGCCCTATTCAACTTCTAGTGGTTGAATGTAAGTCTGACTTATCCATGAGGGCTACTGTCAAGCTCTCTGTAGATTCTTCAGAAATTGCGCCTAATGCTAGCTTAGGCGAATTATTAGATGCTGGTAGCTCTGGCAGGCTCGTTATCACACTAGACCCATCAGACCGTGAGCCAGGTCAGCCACCCTATCAAGGGATTGTTGCTCTCCAAGAACAGCAGGGCAGCGTCATCAAACCAGTAGCTAGCGCTGCGGAAGCGATTGGACTTTATATGCAAAAGTCGGAGCAATTGGATACTCGAATCTGGCTAGCCTCAAACGACACCCACATCGGCGGCCTCTTATTGCAACGTATGCCTGACTCTGGTGGTCATGCACACATTGACTCCCAAAATGCAGCTGAAGGATGGACTCGTATTCAGACTCTAGGTGAAACCATTACCAACGAAGAGCTCCTCACTCTTGCTCCAGAAACCATCTTAAGGCGACTCTTCTTAGAAGAGTCTACAGAGAACGGCGTACGTAGCTTTCCGCCACGTCAGATCCGTTTTTCTTGTCGCTGCTCACGTAATAAGGTTGCAGACGTTCTTCGAATGCTAGGCGAAGAGGAGGTTCAGGGAATATTGGCTGAACAAGGTGCAGTCGAGACTGTCTGTGAATTTTGTGCCAAGCCTTATCGATTCGATGCAGTAGATTGTTTACAAGTCTTTAAAACAGATTTACTCAGCGATGCTACCAGGCCACCATCTAGCGGCCACTAGACTTTATTGCTTGGTGGTAGCTGGTTTGAGGCCATCAACTGAAGATGCGGCAGCCTTATCTACAGGCAAGATCTGCACAAAAAACTCACCTTCTTTGATTAAGCCATGTTCTGCCCTAGCGCGCTCCTCAATCGCACGCGTACCATCTTTTAAGTCTTTGACGTCACCAGCTAACTTCGCATTACGCAGAGCCAAAAGACTATTTTTAGCCTGTTGCAGCTCTACTTGTTTTTCCATTTCATAGACCTTGAGCCATCCACCCTTTCCCAACCAAAGTGGGTACTGGATTGCTATAAGCAATAACAGCATAGAGTAGATGACTATCCGCATAACAAATAGATCGTTTGGGTTTTAACGCTTTAAGTTATAGAAAACGGATTTACCTGGATAGGTCGCAACATCACCTAGATCTTCTTCAATGCGCAACAACTGGTTGTATTTAGCAATCCGATCAGAGCGCGATAAAGAACCCGTCTTAATCTGGCCAGCATTAGTGCCTACAGCAATATCAGCAATGGTACTGTCTTCAGTTTCGCCAGAACGATGAGAAATGACAGCAGTATAGTTCGCACGTTTTGCCATCTCAATTGCAGCAAACGTTTCTGTCAAGGTACCAATCTGGTTAATCTTGATCAGGATAGAGTTAGCAACACCCTTTTCAATTCCCTCTTTAAGGATTCGAGTATTGGTTACAAATAAATCATCGCCAACCAATTGGATTTTCTTACCAAGCTTCTTAGTGATATCAGCCCAACCATCCCAATCACTCTCGTGCATGCCATCTTCAATCGATACGATCGGGAACTGATCAGCTAAATTGCCGAGGTAGTCAGAGAACTCGCTCGAGGTCAGCTGCAAGCCTTCGCCTGAAAGATGGTATTTGCCATCTTTGTAGAACTCGCTCGCCGCGCAATCTAGAGCCAACAACACATCTTCACCAGCTTGGTAACCAGCGCCCTCAATCGCTTTCATGATGGTTTGTAGGCACTCTTGATTACTCTTAAAGTTTGGTGCAAAGCCGCCCTCATCGCCAACCGTTGTAGGCATACCTTGTGCACCAAGGATTTTTTTAAGTTCATGGAAGATTTCAGCGCCACAACGCAAGGCATCGCGGAAATTTTCAGCGCCCACAGGCATCACCATAAACTCTTGGATATCTAAGCTGTTGTTGGCATGTGCACCGCCATTAACGATATTCATCATGGGCACAGGCAACTGCATGCCGCCTGAACCCCCAAAGTAACGATACAAAGGTAAGCCAGCTTCTTCAGCCGCCGCTCTGGCAACAGCCATAGAAACGGCTAAGGTCGCATTGGCACCTAAGCGAGCCTTGTTATGCGTGCCATCTAGATCAATTAGGGTGCGATCTAAAAAAGCCTGTTCTGAGGCATCCAAGCCAAGAATAGTTTCTGCAATCTCAACATTAATGTTTTGAACTGCATTGAGAACACCTTTACCTAAATAGCGAGCCTTATCGCCATCACGTAGCTCGATGGCTTCACGTGAACCTGTAGAAGCGCCAGAAGGTACTGCTGCACGTCCCATAACACCTGACTCAAGCAATACATCGCACTCTACGGTTGGGTTGCCGCGTGAATCTAAAATTTCTCTACCGATGATGTCAACAATGGCGCTCATGCACCTTCTCCTTAAAACAATACAAAATGGGGCTTAATAAATTTTCTGTAAATTTATTTAAAGCTATTTTCTAAAAATGGACCGCTAGCTTTCACTACTGTATCAATTGCAAGCAGCGACTCTAGTAAATCTTTCATACGATGCAAGGGGACTGCATTAGGGCCGTCAGATAAAGCTTTTGACGGGTCTGGATGCGTTTCCATGAAAAGGCCGCTGATACCCACTGCAACTGCTGCACGAGCTAATACAGGGATAAACTCTCGCTGACCACCACTGGCTGTACCTTGGCCGCCAGGTAGTTGCACCGAATGGGTTGCATCAAATACTACTGGCGCATTTGCTTCGCGCAAGATGGCAAGGCTGCGCATATCAGAAACCAGATTGTTGTAACCAAATGAAGCGCCGCGCTCACAGACCATAAATTGATCAGGAAGGCCCACTTCTTTTGCAGCCGCTCTAGCCTTTTCAATAACATTAAGCATCTCATGAGGCGAAAGGAACTGACCTTTCTTGAAATTCACTGGCTTGCCACTTTGAGCGCACGCTCTAATAAAGTCCGTTTGTCTGCATAAAAAAGCAGGTGTTTGAATTACATCAACTATCTTAGATACTGCCTCGATCTCACTTACATCATGCACATCAGTCAGAATTGGTACGCCGACCTGTTTTTTAACTTTAGCCAATATCTCTAGGCCCTTCTCCATTCCCAAACCACGGAATGAGTTTCCAGAAGAACGATTCGCTTTATCAAATGAAGATTTGTAAATAAAAGGGATCTTTAGGGCACTCGTAATTTCTTTTAATTGGCCAGCAACATCAATCGCTGATTGTTCAGATTCAATTACACATGTGCCGGCGATTAAGAAGAAGCGTTGGTCTAGACCGACATTAAAACCACATAGTTGAAATGAGCTCATAACTTCCTCTTAAGCAACTTGTTTCAATACTGCATTTTGCTGGATCAGTGCTGCACCAATAAATGCTGAGAACAAAGGATGACCATCTCGTGGTGTGGAGGTGAACTCTGGATGGAACTGCACACCAAAAAACCATGGGTGCATTGACTCCGGTAATTCCATCATCTCAGGCAAAGACTCATTTGGCGTTCTGGCAGAAATAATTAAACCAGACTTCTCGAGCTTTGGAACGTAAATATTATTGACTTCATAACGATGGCGATGGCGCTCATTCACTTCTGCGCCATAAATACGATGCGCTAAAGTTCCCGTTTTAACCGGGCAGCGTTGTGAACCTAAACGCATGGTGCCGCCCAGATCAGAATCATTACTCCGCTTCTCTATGCGCCCTTCTCTATCCATCCATTCTGTGATTAAAGCAACTACTGGATTTTCAGCTTGCGGATCAAATTCAGTGCTGTTGGCATTTGCGATGTTAGCGACATGACGCGCAAACTCAATTACTGCTAATTGCATACCCAGGCAGATTCCTAGATAGGGGATATTGTTTTCTCGGGCATAACGAATGGCAGAAATCTTGCCTTCAGTTCCGCGCTTACCAAAACCGCCAGGAACCAAGATGGCATCTAATTTTTTCAAGCAATCAATGCCGTCTTTTTCAATGACTTCTGAATCGATGTAATTAATGTTGACTTTGGTGTGCGCATGAATACCCGCATGGCGTAGGGCTTCAATCAGAGATTTATACGATTCAGTTAACTCAACATATTTGCCTACCATGCCAATAGTGACCTCATGCTGCGGATTAGCCATCTCATAAACTAAGTTAGCCCACACAGAAAGATCTGCTGGTTTGGCATTAATTTCTAATTCGCGACAAATCAAATCATCCATACCTTGTGCATGGAGCATTTCTGGAATCTTATAGATCGTATCAACATCCCAAACAGATATCACTGCCTCTTCACGCACATTAGAAAAGAGAGAAATCTTAGCGCGTTCATCTTCCGGTATCGGACGATCAGCGCGGCATAGCAATACCGTCGGCATGATGCCGATTTCACGCAACTTCTGAACAGAGTGTTGGGTTGGCTTGGTCTTGAGCTCGCCAGCGCTATGAATATAAGGCACCAGAGTCAGGTGAACAAAGGCGCAGCTATGCAATGGAAGGCGCAGACTCATCTGCCTTGCGGCCTCCAGAAATGGCAGCGATTCAATGTCGCCAACAGTGCCGCCAATCTCACAAATTGCGATATCTGCCTTGCCATCATGGCTAGCTTGTGCGCCACGCTCTACAAATGCCTGGATTTCATTTGTTATATGTGGGATCACTTGTACAGTCTTGCCTAAGTATTCACCACGACGTTCTTTGCTAATGACAGATTCATAAATCTGGCCAGTGGTGAAGTTATTGCTCTTGCGCATCTTCGCTGATACGAAACGCTCATAGTGCCCCAAATCTAGATCGGTTTCAGCACCATCTTCAGTGACGAAAACTTCACCATGCTGAAGTGGGCTCATAGTCCCCGGGTCAACGTTGATGTAAGGATCTAATTTTAGGAGGGTGACTTTCAGACCGCGGGATTCAAGAATCGCGGCAAGCGAGGCAGCTGCGATTCCTTTCCCTAAGGAAGAAACCACACCACCAGTGACAAAAACGTATTTGGTCATCGCTTAAGCTCTGTTGGAAAAAGTAATTATAACGATAGCCTTACAAATTCAGGAACTTTCAAAATGAGCTATATATTGTTGTTATCGATTAAATCTGAACTTTTTCACTAAATCCACGTCTATGCGCCTGCTTTTTGCCATTTTGATTACTATTTTGTCGCTCTTTTACTTTTTGCCCTTTGCGATCGCTTTCAATCGAAAAAGGGCAAATGCCGGGGCTATTTTTGCCCTGAACCTCTTTTTAGGCTGGTCCCTCATTGGCTGGGTGGTTGCACTCGTTTGGGCACTTAAGGATGAGCAAATCATCTAATTTTTGGGAAAAATCCTGACTTTGAGGCTAAATATCCCCTAAATCGCACCAATCAAGCGATATTGGTTCAGTTTAAACTCTTATATAAGACTTAAATAAGCAACTATAATCTTGCTATTCGGGAGAAAATTCCCAATTAGCCTTTCTATAGATCACATTTACCTCATAGGAAACACCATGTTAGAAGCCTATAACTCCATTGCTGCCGAACGCGCAGCTCTAGGTATACCTGCCCTCCCACTAAGCAAGGATCAGACGGCTGAACTGGTCAAATTATTAAAAAATCCACCGGCAGGTAAAGAGGCTGAGCTGATAGAGCTAATTACAAATCGTGTACCTGCTGGCGTTGATGAGGCTGCAAAGGTAAAAGCAGAATTTTTAGACCTAGTTGCAAAGGGCACGGAAAAATCACCCTTGATTTCACGTGTGAAAGCAACTGAACTATTGGGCACGATGCTTGGTGGCTATAACATCAAACCTTTAGTTGAACTCTTGAGTGATGCGGAGTGTGGCGCTGCTGCTGCTGCTGCTGCTGCCCTAAAGAAAACTTTATTAATGTTTGACTACTTTCATGATGTTCAAGAGCTGGCTGAAAAAGGCAATGCGAATGCCAAGTCTGTAATGCAGAGCTGGGCCGATGCTGAGTGGTTTACTAGCCGCCCTGCTGTTCCTGAAAGCCTAAAGCTCACAGTCTTCAAAGTGACTGGTGAAACGAATACCGATGACTTGTCTCCAGCGCCTGACGCATGGAGTCGTCCAGACATTCCTCTACATGCAACTGTGATGTTAAAAAATCCACGCACTGGAATTGAGCCTGATGAGACAGGCGTACGTGGTCCGATGAAGCAAATTGCAGAGCTACAGAAAAAAGGCAATCAAATCGCTTATGTGGGGGATGTTGTTGGCACTGGTTCTTCACGTAAGTCAGCAACTAATTCAGTATTGTGGTGGACTGGTAAAGATATTCCTTTCGTTCCAAATAAACGCTTCGGCGGTGTTTGCTTAGGCAGCAAGATTGCTCCAATTTTCTTCAACACGATGGAAGATGCGGGTGCATTACCAATAGAGCTGGATGTAAATCAAATGAATATGGGTGATGTGATTGAATTACGCCCATACGAAGGCAAGGCACTGAAAGACGGTAAAGAAATTACTTCTTTTTCTCTAAAATCCCCAGTTATTTTTGACGAAGTACGAGCTGGCGGTCGCATACCGTTGATCGTGGGCCGAGGTTTAACCGCCAAAGCGCGCGCAGCTCTTGGCTTGCCAGCTTCTACTGAATTCCGCGTACCAGTAAGCCCCCCTGACAATAAGAAAGGCTTTAGCTTGGCGCAGAAGATGGTTGGCCGTGCTTGTGGCTTACCAGAGGGTCAAGGCGTTCGTCCTGGCACTTATTGTGAGCCACATATGACTACCGTTGGGTCACAAGACACAACCGGGCCTATGACTCGTGATGAATTAAAAGATTTAGCTTGCTTAGGGTTCTCTACTGACTTAGTCATGCAATCCTTCTGCCATACCTCCGCATATCCAAAACCAGTTGATATTCGCACTCACCATGAGTTGCCAGCATTTATGACTAATCGTGGTGGTGTTGCATTGCGTCCCGGTGATGGCGTGATTCACAGTTGGTTAAATCGCTTGTTATTACCCGATACCTGCGGTACAGGAGGTGATAGCCATACGCGCTTCCCAATTGGCATCTCATTCCCTGCTGGTTCTGGTTTAGTTGCTTTCGCTGCAGCTACTGGTGTGATGCCGCTAGATATGCCTGAATCTGTATTGATTCGCTTCAAAGGCAATATGCAGCCTGGCATTACATTACGTGACTTAGTTAATGCCATACCTTTGTATGCCATCAAAAAAGGTTTATTGACAGTTGCGAAGCAAGGTAAGAAAAATATTTTCTCTGGCCGTATTTTAGAAATCGAAGGTTTACCAGACCTCAAAGTTGAGCAAGCGTTTGAATTGTCTGATGCTTCAGCTGAGCGCTCAGCCGGTGGGTGCGCTGTGCAATTAAACAAAGAACCTATCATTGAATATATGCGCTCCAATATCACTTTGATGAAATGGATGATTGCTAACGGTTACGAAGACAAGCGTACTTTAGGTCGCCGAATCAAAGCAATGGAAGCTTGGATCGCTAAACCGGAGTTACTAAAAGCGGATGCCAATGCTGACTATGCAGAAATCATTGAAATCGATATGAACGAAATCAAAGAGCCTATCTTGGCCTGCCCTAACGATCCAGATGATGTGAAGTTCCTCTCTGAAGTTGCTGGTGAGAAGATTGACGAAGTGTTTATTGGCTCATGCATGACTAATATTGGCCATTTCCGCGCTGCTGGTAAGGTGTTAGAAGGTAAAACCGATATTCCTACTCGTTTATGGATTGCGCCTCCCACCAAGATGGATCAAATGGTTCTCACTGAAGAGGGTTACTACGGCATTTTGGGTCGCACCGGCGCCCGAATGGAAACGCCAGGATGTTCACTGTGCATGGGTAACCAAGCCCAAATGCGGAAAGGCTCTACAGCAGTATCTACATCTACCCGTAATTTCCCAAATCGTTTAGGTATTGATACTCGCGTGTATTTGGCATCTGCGGAGCTCGCCTCTGTAGCCGCTCTTTTGGGTCGTCTGCCCACTCCTAAGGAGTACCTCGAGCAAGTTGAGTCTCTGAATGCAAAATCTGCTGAAGTCTATCGTTATATGAACTTTGACAAGATCAAGTCATTTAGTGATGTTGCGGATACTGTAACAATCTAAAGGGAAAACTTCGGCACATTTTTCAATGCGTGGAAAAATAAAAGGCGATCAGTTGATCGCCTTTTTTCTCGCTCAAGCTTTATATCGATAACTGTAATTGCTGCCGTGCATTTTCACGACTAATGCCAGATACCCATTTATTAGTTGGCAGATCAGTTTTTTCTTTAATCAGTTTTGCACGAGCTGAAACATCTTTCCACTCAGCCTCTAACTTTGGGCCTTTAAAGGCAATTGCAACTACATTGCAATCATGGGACTCTGGAAATAAAAGTACGCGATTATTAAACGCTTCACAGATGTTTTTGAGGTTGATCTTAAAGCTCTTATGGCGTGAAAAAAGATTCACCGTTAAAACGCCAGGTTCTTTGAGGATGTTGTAGCAACCCTTATAAAACTCAAAAGTACTTGCTGATGGGCCATCGCAAATAGCATCGTACAGATCAACCTGGACTGCATCAAAAGTATTTTTATATTTTGGACTCTTCACAAATTTCTTAGCATCTGTCTGAAGTGTTTCGAGCCTTCGATCATCATCTGGCATTGCAAACATACTTCTTGCCGACACAATCACTGCAGGATTGAGCTCTATAACAGTTGATTTCACTGCTGGGCAATGGCAGTGTGTGAACTTTGTCAAAGCTCCAGTTCCAAGACCCAATTGCGCAACCCGCATACCAGGCTTAGTTTCTAAAAAGAGTAGCCAGGCCATCATCTGCTGGTTGTACTCCAGATAGATTTCATTAGGGTCACGAATGCGCATCGCCCCTTGAATTAACTCAGTGCCAAAATGAAGATAACGAATTCCCCCGCTTTCAGAGAAAGTTACTGGCTCCATCAACATAGATACTTGGGGTTCACTAACTACTGAGCCCAGCGGCGAGCGTTACGGAATAAGCGCAACCAGGGGCTCGCACCATCAGGAGTATTCAACCATTCAGGTGGGCACCAGCTCATCTGCGCAGCTCTAAATACTCGCTCTGGGTGCGGCATCATGACTGTAAAGCGCCCATCAGGGGTAGTTACACCTGTTAAACCACCAGGAGAACCATTGGGGTTCATTGGGTAGGTTTCAGTTGGCTTACCCTCATGATCAACAAAGCGTAATGCCTGTAAGCCTTGTTGTTGTAATTGCTCTAAATTACCCTGCTGGCAAAAGTTGGCAAAACCTTCGCCATGGGCTATGGCGATTGGCAATTGACTGCCTTCCATGCCTTGCGTAAAGATCGAAGGTGAGGCAACTACTTCTGCCATTACTAAACGGGCCTCATATTGCTCTGATTGGTTACGCGTAAATTTAGGCCAAGCCTGTGCACCAGGAATAATTCCAGATAGATTACTCATCATTTGACATCCATTGCAAACACCTAAGGCAAAGCTATCTTGGCGGCTGAAGAAGATTGAGAATTGATCTCGGAGCTGTTGATTAAAGAGGATAGTTTTTGCCCAACCTTCGCCAGCACCAAGTACATCGCCATAACTAAATCCACCGCAAGCGATCAAGCCCCTAAAGTCATCGAGCTTTGCCCTGCCACTTAAAAGATCGGACATATGGACGTCATAGCTATCAAAGCCAGCCCAGTTAACGGCATAGGCCATCTCCACATGAGAGTTGACACCCTGCTCCCGCAGAATGGCCACTTTAGGGCGTATGTTTTTCTGAATAAATGGTGCGGCAATATCTTCTCCAGCATCAAAGGTCAGTTTAGGTGACATACCAGCATCAGATGGATTATCTAAGAGGGAAAATTCGCTATCAGCGCAAGCTGGGTTATCACGTAAGCGTGCGATTTGATAGCTGGTGTTGGTCCACATCTTCTGCAAGATTTCGCGTGGCTCGGCGAAGATATTTTTTGCATCACGCCAGATCTCAATGCGGCCATTAGTATTAGGTTTGCCAATAACATGGCTGAAAGCACTCAGATTAAGCTTACGAAGCACTGCAAAGACGGCATCTCGATCTGCTTTACGAACTTGAATGACTGCACCAAGCTCTTCATTAAATACTGCGCGCATGGTTTGTTCATGACGGCGACCTGAAACCTGCTCCGCCCAGTTCTTTGCATCACCATAGTCCGGCTCTTGGCTAGCGTCTACTGCAATCATGTCAACATTGATGGAGACGCCGCAATGAGATGCAAATGCCATTTCAGCAATACATGCTAATAATCCACCATCAGAGCGATCGTGATAAGCCAAGAGCTTATTATCTTTCCGGAGCTCAATGATGGCCGCAGCTAAATTTTTCAGATCATCCGGGTGATCTAGGTTTGGCGCAATCTTTCCGGACTGATTCAATACTTGAGCCAGAATACTGCCAGCCATACGGTTTTTACCACGACCAAGATCAATCAGAATTAACTCGGTGTCTAATACTGCTCCATCTTGTTCTTTAAGCTTTAACTGCGGGGTCAGTGTTTTACGGACATCTTGTACAGATGCAAATGCTGAAATAATTAAGGAAACAGGCGCCACAACTTTTTTATCCTGCCCGTTATCCTGCCACGATGTTGCCATCGATAAAGAATCTTTACCAACTGGAATAGAAATGCCTAAAGCAGGACACAAATCCATACCAACCGCTTTAACAGAGTCATACAGCTTTGCATCTTCTCCTGGAGTGCCACAAGCAGCCATCCAATTTGCCGATAATTTAACGTCTTCTAGGCTACGAATGTCTGCAGCTAGTAGATTAGTAATTGCCTCGCCAACAGCCATCCGGGCAGCTGCAGGAGCATCAATCACTGCCACGGGGGTTCTTTCTCCCATGCTCATCGCTTCACCGCGATAGCCCTTGTAATCCATCAAAGTGACCGCACAGTCAGCTACCGGTACTTGCCATGGGCCAACAAATTGATCGCGGGCATTTAAGCCGCCGACCGTTCTGTCGCCAATGGTGATTAAGAAAGATTTGCTAGCTACGGTAGGTTGTTGCAAAACCCAAGCAATCGACTGGGCAAGATCGACATCAGTGACATTGAGCTCGCTAAATTGCTGGGCTACCCTTTGAACATCACGATGCATCCGTGGAGGCTTGCCAAGCAGAACTTCCATTGGCATATCAACTGGCATTGCTGCATCAGTACCCAAACTCTGTTTAGAATCGGTCAGCTGTAATTGGCGCTCTGCTGTAGCCTCGCCGACTACGGCAAAAGGGCAACGCTCGCGCTCACAAAGCGATTTAAAAAGGGTTAAATCTTTTGCTTCAATCGCCAACACATAGCGTTCTTGAGATTCGTTACACCAGATTTCTGCAGGGCTCATACCGCTCTCTTCAAGAGGCACGCTGCGTAATTTAAATTTTGCACCCAAGCCCGCACCATCTGCTAGCTCAGGGAAGGCATTCGATAAACCGCCGGCACCAACATCATGAATCGAAACGATTGGGTTCTTTTGTCCCATAGCACGACAGGCATTAATAACCTCTTGTGCACGACGCTCCATTTCTGGATTACCGCGTTGTACAGAGTCGAAATCTAAATCTGCAGTATTGGTCCCAGTTGTAACTGAACTACCGGTAGCACCACCCATGCCAATTCGCATCCCAGGACCACCGAGTTGAATTAATAAATGACCGGCCTGTATTGCTTTCTTCGCAGTGTGGATGGAATCAATACTGCCGATACCACCAGCAATCATGATGGGTTTGTGATAACCCCGACGCGTGCCCTCAAGGGTTTGTTCAAACACCCGGAAGTAGCCACCCAAAATTGGACGGCCAAATTCATTATTAAAGGCAGCGCCGCCTAATGGTCCATCAATCATGATCTGCAATGGGGTCGCTATGCGTTCAGGTTTGCCATACCTTTCATTTTCCCAAGGCAGGCTTGTTCCGGGAATGTTGAGATTAGATACTGAGAACCCTGTTAAGCCAGCTTTAGGGCGGCCGCCAACCCCAGTCGCACCTTCATCACGAAGCTCCCCTCCAGCGCCTGTAGAGGCACCTGGGAATGGTGCAATTGCAGTGGGATGGTTATGTGTTTCTACCTTCATCAAGGTATGGACTAAACGCGTATCTTTTTCATAGCGGTGATCATCGCCCTGCGGTACCCAGGTCTCTGCTTCAC
Source organism: uncultured beta proteobacterium (assembly GCA_903900805.1). Classification (GTDB taxonomy): domain Bacteria; phylum Pseudomonadota; class Gammaproteobacteria; order Burkholderiales; family Burkholderiaceae; genus Polynucleobacter. The sequence goes on from CAIUOP010000061.1 coordinate 83,050, forward strand.
AACCGGCCATCACAGCGGAATTATCAGAATAGGCAACGATGGTTCCTTCTGGGTGCAGTTGATGGGTATTACGAATCATGGCAAACAATGAACGCTCTTGATCATCACCATCAATCGTCCAGCTTGAATTAAAAATTTTATGACGGCAGTGCTCACTATTGGCTTGCGCAAACATGATGAGCTCTACGTCACTAGGATTACGTTTTAAGCGTATAAAGTTTTCTGTTAAGTAATCAACTTCATCATCAGAAAGGGCTAAACCAAGATCCTGATTGGCCTTATCTAGCGCTGCCCTACCTTGCTCTAGTACTGCAATCCGACTCAAAGGACGATCTTCAAGGGTTTGGTACAGGGCATTAGCGTCATCTACTGATTGAATGACGGCTTCTGTCATGCGATCATGAACTGCAGCCAGCACAATTTGTTCCTGTGCTGCGCTTAGTGTTTTTTTTGCTTTCCATGAGAACTGCGCGCCACGCTCAATACGTAATATATTTAATCCACATTGTCGGGCAATGTCAGTTGCTTTACTAGCCCATGGAGAAACTGTACCGAGGCGTGGAATGACTACAGCACCCTGCTTAGAATTAGAGCCTGTAAAAGGTTGACCGTAAGTTAACAAACTAATCAGCACTTCCTGATCTTGAGGGCTTAGTGCTTTTTCAGACCATATGAAGTGAAGATATTGCGCCTCGATCGAATTTAGCTCGATACCTTGAGCTGCTAAGGAGGCTAAAAGACGCTGCTGGCGGAAGGAAGAAAGCGCGTTTGCGCCAGGTAAAAAATGGAAAAAAGACATCCCTAGATTATAAGGTTTTGCCTACAATAAGCGGCCGCCCTGGAGGTGCAATTGGCGCTGGCACCGCTTGGCTAAGGCTGGATCATGGGTGACCAGTACAAGGGTGGAATGATTAGCCTGATTTAGCTCAAAAAGAAGCTCTATCACCCGATTACCGCTTGCCTCATCCAGGCTCCCGGTAGGCTCATCAGCAAAGAGGATAGCGGGTTTAGTAATGAAGGCTCGAGCCAAAGCTACGCGCTGCTGTTCCCCTCCTGAAAGGGTCTTGGGGAAATGGTCAAAGCGCTCGCTAAGACCAACCCGTTCTAACCAAGTTATAGCCTCTGCTTTGGCATTCCCAATACCGGCCAACTCTGCCGGAAGCATGACATTTTCTAACGCCGTAAGATGGGGTAGCAATTGGAAAGACTGGAACACAAAACCAACTTGCAAACCTCGAAGTTTTGCCCTGCCATCCTCATCAAGGGCAGCAAGGTCTTGTCCCATCAGAGTGATATTGCCCTCGCTTGGCAGATCTAGGCCCGCCAAGAGTCCTAGTAGCGTACTTTTACCTGAACCAGAGCTACCAGTGATCGCTACACTTTCACCAGGTTTTAACTCAAAGCAAATGTCGTGCAAAATAGTCAGAACGCCATCGCTCGTTAAAACGGACTTACCTAGATGGTTTGCACTAAGGACTGTTTCTACGGTGCTCATAATTAAGGAGCTCGATACAAAGGCTTCATAGCCTTAAAGTAGTGAAATAAATGAATCAAAATAATCTATCGACCTTCGTAACAAAAAAAGTAATTGCAATAGGCTTATTTTGCCTGTTAATTTCTTTTGTCACATCGGCCAGCTCAAATTCGACTATTTTGGTAATGGGCGACAGTCTCTCTGCTGAATACGGCATCTCCAGGGGTTCTGGCTGGGTCAAACTTCTTGAAGGGCAACTCCAAAAACAAGGTAGTCAATGGATGGTTTTCAATGCCAGCATTAGTGGAGAAACCAGCGCTGGCGGACTTGCACGATTTGAGGCCCTGCTTGTAAAAAAGAAGCCGGGCATCGTAATGCTCGAACTAGGAGCTAACGACGCCTTGAGAGGTCTATCTATTGATGAGACAGAAAAGAATTTAAGTAAGATGATTCAGCTGAGCAAAAAATCAGGGGCAAAAGTTTTGCTATTTGGCATACAAATTCCACCTAATTATGGTCAAGACTATACAAAAAAGTTTAAAGACCTTTACCCAAAATTGGCAGCACAGGAAGGAATTGAGTTAGTACCGTTTTTTATGGCAGGAGTAGTAAGCAATCCAAGCTTATTTCAAGCGGATAATATCCATCCCAATGAAAAAGCTCAAATTATCCTTTATAAAAACGTATGGGGCGCTATGGCCCCATATCAATCACTTCTCAACGTAAAAAAATAGATTAGCTACCCGCGCCTGTTGAGGGTGGTTTTAATGGATTAATAGTCTTAACCTTAGCGCTATCGCGCCAATAGGCCATAAAGCCTGCAAACTCAGCTTGAGCTGCTAGCGCTTGTATCTGCATAGACTGCGCTTTATGTACCTTTGTATCCACAATGGCGGGTTGACGAACTTGATCCACTCGATACAAGGTAGTGCCAACACCTAGGTTATTCACTGATATATAAGCTGGTAATTTTTCCTGGTTCACTGACATTACTTCGTCTAAAGCATTACCACCAAGATTTGCTGGTTTGTTACGAGAAACCCAAACTGCACTACCGAAACCAGAGGCACTCTTTGGGTCTTTTTGCAGCTCTGTATAGCGCTCAGCTGCAGCCGCTACAGCCAACTTTTCTGCAGCACGTTGGCTCACTTGTCGCTTAACTTCACCAGCAACATCTGTGAATGGCAATGTCTGAGCAGGATTAAAAATCACCACTCTTGCCGATACAAAAACTCCAGGCGAGATTTGCACTGCTTCGATATTACGTTTATTTTTTATGGCTTCATCACTAAAGAGGGATTGGATGACCTTTAGATTAGCTAGAGGATGATCTCTTGGTACGCCGCTTGGACCCGAGCGTGTTACTCCCTTCTGACTCTGAATACTCAGCCTTAACTTATCAGCAGTGGGCTTCAAGCTATCGGACTGGTCATAAGTCATATTGGCGAATTGATCAGCCTTTTCGCTAAAGGCTTTTGCATCCTCTTTCGGTTCAGCCTTCAGCACAATATACTCAACATCAACGAACTCTGGGCTTTCGAAAAGGTTAGCATTGGCCTTATAAAAAGTTTGCAGTTCTTCTGGCGTTGGATTCACCTTAGATAAGAAGTTTTTAGCCTCAAATGACAAAGTCTGAACCTGACGTTCTGTCTCATATAGAGTGGAAATAATCTCCGAAAGTTTCGGGCTAGCCAATTCAGTACGGGCAACTGCATTAACTAGTTGGCTTACTTTGAGATCAAATGCCTGACTCGCATCAAACTGCTCAATAGTTAATCCATTATTAGCTAACAATTGCTTAAAGCGCTCATTATCAAAAGTACCATCTTGGCGATATAGCGCGCGTATTTGAGGAATTCCCTGTAGATTTTTAATCAACGCTTGCTCTGAAACTTGCAGACGTAAATCGTTCACTGCGAAACCGAGAATGCGTTGTTGTAGTAGCTCATTCAAAATCGCCTGTCTAAATTGAAGGCTTTGTGCAATCTGTGGATTGCCACCAACACGTTCGGCTTGACGCTTAGCTGCGTTGTCAACTTCTTGTGAAGTAATGGGTTTACCATTAATTTTCACCAGATCGGTTTCTTTATCCATGAAGCCGGAATAGCTAGAGATTCCAAAAAAAGCAAAAGAAGGAACGATCACCAACATCAGTGCAAACTGCATCAATTTTTGGTGCTTACGGATAGTATCAAACATGAATAAGTTCGCTAGTAATAAATATCAACTATGGGAGTGTACTAGGCGCTGAATCTGGAAGCATGGACGCCTTGAAACAGGCTAGAAGTAGTAAACATTTGGTGGGCGCTGACGGGCTCGAACCGCCGACATTCTGCGTGTAAGGCAGACGCTCTACCAACTGAGCTAAGCGCCCCAAACATTACAGGTGAAATTGTAACCTAAGTGCCAAAAAATGCGGTTTTCCGTCAAATCAAGCCCTAAATACAGCTGTGGAAAAGACGGAAAACCCAACGAGTTTCAATGCTTGAGAACCTCTCCTGAAGATACTTTCTCATTGGCTTTACTAGCCTCAGATGCTTTTTTAGCAAGCTCTTCTGGAGTTGGGTCTGGCAATGCTTCTGGCATGCGCTCTAATGCAAGCTCTAATACCTTATCAATCCAGCGTACAGGAATAATTTCAATTGCATTCTTTACGTTATCGGGAATATCAATTAAATCCTTGACGTTCTCTTCTGGGATCAAGGCCAATTTGATGCCGCCGCGATGAGCTGCTAGGAGCTTTTCTTTCAATCCGCCAATGGGCAGCACTTCACCGCGTAAAGTGATCTCGCCAGTCATTGCGACATCTGAGCGAATTGGAATTCCTGTAAAAACAGAAACCAAAGCAGTCGTAATGGCAATACCAGCAGAAGGACCATCCTTAGGAGTTGCGCCATCAGGAAAGTGAATATGAATATCTTTCTTCTCAAAGGCCTCATCAGTAATGCCAAGACGCTTTGATCTAGAGCGCACTACGGTACGAGCAGCTTCAACCGACTCTTTCATCACATCGCCAATAGAGCCTGTGCGCGTAATAACACCTTTGCCTGGCATTACTGCCGCCTCAATGGTTAGAAGATCACCACCAACTTCTGTCCAGGCTAGACCAGTAACCTGACCAATTTGATTTTCTTTAGCAGCCAAACCAAAGTCGTACATCCGCACAGATAAGAATTTCTCAAGATTATCGGCATTGACTACTATCGGAGCAGCCTCTTTCTTCAAGAGCAAGAGCTTTACTACCTTACGGCAGATCTTACTAAGTTCTCTCTCTAATGAGCGAACACCTGCTTCACGAGTGTAGTAACGAATGATGCTGCGAACGGCACTTTCTTCAATCTTGAGCTCATCCTTTTTTAAACCATTGTTCTTGATTTGTTTTGGTATGAGGTAGTTGACCGCAATACTGGTTTTTTCATCCTCTGTATAGCCCGCCAAGCGAATAATCTCAAGGCGATCTAATAATGGCCCAGGAATATTTAAAGAGTTAGATGTAGCAACAAACATGACATCCGAAAGATCAAAGTCAACTTCAACGTAGTGATCTTGGAAGGTATGGTTTTGCTCCGGATCTAGCACCTCTAACAAGGCGCTAGCAGGATCACCTCGAAAATCCATACCCATCTTATCTACTTCATCCAAAAGGAATAAAGGATTGCGAACGCCAACCTTAGTAAGACTAGACAAAATTTTGCCTGGCATTGAGCCAATATAGGTACGGCGATGACCACGAATCTCAGATTCATCACGTACGCCGCCTAAGGCCATGCGAACAAACTTCCGATTAGTGGCGCGTGCAATGGATTGTCCTAAGGAAGTCTTGCCTACTCCTGGAGGGCCAACTAGACAAAGAATCGGTGCCTTAACGCGGTCAACACGCTGCTGAACTGCGAGGTACTCCAAGATACGTTCTTTGACCTTATCCAAACCATAGTGATCCTCATCAAGTACTTTTTCAGCATTAGTCAGATCATTATTGATCTTGGTTTTTTTCTTCCAAGGAAGATTTACCAAAGTATCAATAAAGTTTCGAATCACTGTAGCCTCAGCAGACATCGGCGACATCAACTTTAATTTTTTCAGCTCTGATTCCGCTTTTTTTAGAGCCTCTTTGGGCATACGAGCAGCCTTGATGCGTTTCTCGAGCTCCTCAAGATCAGCGCCCTCTTCGCCCTCTCCCAATTCTTTCTGAATCGCTTTAACTTGTTCGTTAAGGTAGTACTCGCGTTGACTTTTCTCCATCTGACGTTTAACACGTCCGCGAATGCGTTTCTCTACTTGCAAAATATCAATTTCACTTTCGAGATCGGCTAAGAGACTTTCTAAACGCTGAACGACATCAGTCATTTCGAGTAGGCGCTGCTTCTGCTCCAGCTTAACTGGTAAGTGAGCGCAGATGGTATCAGCTAAGCGGCTTGGGTCATCGATGCCACCGAGGGAAGATAGAATCTCTTGCGGAACTTTCTTATTGAGTTTTACATACTGGTCGAACTGGGCCATGATGGCGCGGCGCAATGCTTCAGTTTCATGAGCATCAATCGCATCAATCGCAGTTGGTGTAGCTTCACAATTGAAGTAGCCCATGCTGTCTTCAATTTGACTGACTTCTGCGCGTTGCACACCTTCAACTAATACTTTTACAGTACCGTCAGGAAGCTTGAGCATTTGCAAGATGTTGGCAATACAGCCTACCTCATACAAATCTTCAATAATCGGCTCATCCTTGGCCGCAGTTTTTTGGGCAACCAAGAGCACATTTTTGCCGGTTTCCATCGCGGCTTCTAGGGCCTTAATCGATTTAGGGCGACCCACAAACAAAGGGATCACCATATGAGGAAAGACAACTACGTCCCGCAGGGGGAGTAAAGGCAGTTGTATCGGTTCAGAGGGTAGTAATAAGTGGCCAGGCATAGGGCAAATCCTCCAAAGTAATCAATTCTCAAAAGTCTCTAGAAGTGCTAAACCACTATATAGAGACATTATTCATGAGTAGCATACTACCTATATGGGTTGCTCTTTTGAAAAATCAAGGGGGAAAAGTGCAAAAAAGGAGTGGAATTGACGCAAAAATAGCGAAAACCCTGAGAAATTAAGCTTTTTTGCTTAAATCTGCCTTTTCAGGATCTTGTTTGTAGACTAAGAGGGGCTTTCCGCCCTCAGCAATGCTAGTGTCATCAATAACAACCTTCTGGACATTCTGGAGTGATGGCAAGTCATACATAACATCCATTAATGAGCCCTCAAGAATGGATCGCAATCCACGAGCACCAGTCTTACGGGCAATCGCCTTTTTTGCAATAGCTGCTAATGCCGCATGGCGCACTTCCAACTCAGCACCTTCCATCGTGAGCAATGCTTGATATTGTTTTACTAAAGCATTTTTAGGTTCAGTAAGAATCTGGATTAAGGCCTCTTCATCGAGCTGTACCAAAGTTGCGACCACAGGTAAGCGACCAATCAATTCAGGAATTAAGCCAAACTTAATCAAATCCTCAGGCTCCACTTCAATCAAGAGATCGCTTACACCCCGATCATCTTTTCCAGGAACCGATGCATTAAATCCAATGCCAGTTTTTGCTGTTCGTTGTTGAATGACTTTCTCAAGCCCATCAAAGGCGCCGCCACAAATAAATAAAATATTCGTTGTATCGACTTGTAAGAAATCTTGGTTAGGGTGCTTACGACCGCCTTGTGGTGGCACAGAAGCCATAGTGCCTTCAACTAACTTCAATAGAGCCTGCTGTACGCCTTCACCTGAAACATCTCGAGTAATGGAGGGATTATCAGACTTGCGCGAAATCTTATCGATCTCATCGATATACACAATACCGCGTTGCGCTTTTTCTACGTTGTAGTCGCAAGCTTGTAATAGCTTTTGAATGATGTTCTCAACGTCTTCCCCAACATAGCCTGCTTCAGTCAAAGTAGTTGCATCAGCCATCACAAATGGCACATCGAGCATACGAGCTAATGTTTGCGCTAAGAGCGTCTTACCCGAGCCAGTAGGTCCAATCAGTAAAATATTACTCTTCGCTAATTCAACGCCATCCACCATTGCCTTAGCAGGCAATTTAGATTCTTTCTTGTCTACTGCTTCAACCGGCTTACCATCTTTATCAAGCTTCTCTTTTTTTGGTTTCGGTAAATACTTCAAACGCTTGTAATGGTTATAGACAGCTACTGCCAAGGTCTTTTTGGCATGGTCCTGACCAATGACATATTGATCAAGGTTCTCTCTGATCTGGTGGGGTGTTGGCAGAGAATCAGCGCCCTCTTCCTTAGGAAGCTTGGCAATTTCTTCTTGAATAATGTCAGTGCAAAGGTCAATGCACTCATCGCAAATAAATACCGATGGCCCAGCAATTAACTTCTTGACCTCATGCTGACTCTTGCCGCAGAAAGAGCAATACAGAACTTTATCTGATGTACTGGTAGTTGTATCGCTCAAATTAGACTCAAATAATCATTAAGGGCGCTTATCGATAACCTTGTCGATCAAGCCATAGTCACGAGCCTGCTCTGCCGACATAAAGTTATCGCGATCAGTATCTTTAGCAATAGTTTCAATAGATTGGCCAGTGCGATCAGCCAAAATCTGATTTAAACGTTCACGCAAGTACAAGATTTCACGGGCTTGAATCTCGATGTCAGATGCCTGGCCACGAGCTCCGCCCAATGGTTGATGAATCATGACACGAGAATTGGGTAATGCGTAACGCTTACCTTTTTCACCAGCGCATAATAAGAATGCGCCCATGCTTGCAGCCATGCCCATACACAGCGTACTAACATGTGGTTTGATGAACTGCATGGTGTCATAAATAGCAAGGCCTGCAGATACAGACCCGCCAGGTGAATTGATATATAGAGAAATCTCTTTATCTGGGTTTTCGCTCTCAAGAAATAACAACTGCGCAATTACCAAATTAGCGGTTTGATCATTTACTTCACCAACCAAGAACACGACACGCTCTCTTAATAGGCGGGAATAAATATCGTAGGCACGCTCACCTCGTCCAGAGGTTTCAATCACCATTGGAACCAATCCTAAGCCTTTAGGCTCTAGGTTTTCAGACTGAAAAGGGTTCTGGTTCATTTATGAAGGTCCTCTTTTTAATTAGTTTGATAGCAGCTTAGACTTAGTTTAGCTTGCTCAGCTCTTCAAAGCTTATCGCTTTATCGCTAACTTTGGCAAGTGATGTGAAATGTTTAATCACGTTGTCTTCAAGTACCATGTTTTCAACATCTTTCAAGCGGCTTGGATTGCTGTAGAACCAACGAACTACTTCTTTTGGATCTTCGTAAGTAGCAGCTTGCTCATCGATTTCAGCTTTGATTTGGTCAGCAGTAGCAGCTAAGCCTTCTTTTTTAACCAAATCACTCAGAATGAGCCCTAGGCGAACACGCTTAAGTGCTTGTTCAGCAAACAGCTCTGCAGGAATTGGAGCATCTTTGGCATTAGGTATGCCGCGCTGAATTAAATCTTGACGCGCGCTTTCAGCCAAACGCTCTTGCTCTGAAGATACTAAAGATTTAGGGACATCAAGTTCGCATAAAGTATTAAGCTTATCCATCACCTCATTCTTTAACAAAGAAGTAATGCGACGCTTCACTTCGCGATCTAAGTTTACTTTTACTTCAGCACGCATTTTTGCAACGCCACCTTCTGTAACGCCCATTGATAATGCAAATGCATCATCAACCGTTGGCATATGCGCCCAGTTCACCGATTTAACAGTAATGGTAAATTCAGCTGTCTTACCAGCAACGTCTTTGCCGTGGTAATCAGCAGGAAAGCTCAGGGGAAATGATTTACTTTCACCGGCTTTGAGACCTAAAGTGGCAGCTTCAAATTCGGGTAACATGCGACCTTCACCTAGTACGTACTCAAAGTTCTCAGCTTTGCCACCAGCAAACTCTATACCGTCGATCTTGCCAATAAAGTCGATGACAACTTGATCACCGTTTTGGGCCGCTGTATTAGCGCCGCCATCACCATGAGCACCGGCTTCGCCACGTGGGTGGTAGTGGGCTTGCTGCTTAAGCAATACGCCGATTGCACGATCAATTTCGGCATCGCCAATATCCGTAGTGTATTTAGTCACTTCTGCTTTTGAAAAGTCACCAATCTTCACTTCTGGTAATACCTCGAAGAATGCATCAAAGACAATCTTGTCCGCATCTAACTCACTCTTTGGTTCAAGACGAGGTTGGCCTGCTAATGCGATACCTTCTTTTTTACTTTGTTCATAGAACAGCTCGGAAGCCTTATCGAATTGAAGTTCGAAATCTACTTGCATGCCATACTGCTTCTCAACCATATTCTTTGGCACTTTACCTGGACGAAAGCCAGCCACTTTCATAGTCTTAGCAACCTGTGCCAAACGGGCATCACGCGCTTTTACCAAATCGGCACGAGCGAATTCCAAAGTCATTTTGCGGTCTAACGAACCTAAATTTTCTATCTGCACAGCCATTCTCGTCTCTTAATTGAAATCAGGATATGTGAAGTCCAAGCCAAGTAGCACTTGTGGTGCGAGGAGGGGGACTCGAACCCCCACACCATTTCTGGCGTCAGGACCTAAACCTGGTGCGTCTACCAATTTCGCCATCCTCGCGAATATCCGCAAACACTGCCAAGCTTAAACTTCACTCTAAAGA
>CAIUOP010000062.1 GCA_903900805.1 uncultured beta proteobacterium
AGTAGTAGCCTTTGAAAGAAGCGTACAGGGAACGGGTGCGAGCCGCCGTCTGCGCAATTCCGGAAAAACTCCGGGAATCGTTTACGGTAGTAAAGATGCAGCCGCTGTTATCGAGTTAGACCACAACGCACTGTTTCATGCTCTCCGTAAAGAAGCATTTCACTCATCGATTTTGGATTTAGAAATCGGCGGGAAAATACAAAAAGTGTTGTTGCGTGACTACCAAATGCATCCATTTAAGCCATTGGTATTGCACATTGACTTTCAGCGCGTATCCGCGACTGAAAAAGTTCATATGCGTGTTCCATTGCACTTCACCAATGCTGAGATTTCAACAGCCGTGAAATTACAAGGTGCTGTCGTTAGCCACATCCTCAATGATCTGGAAATTTCTTGCTTACCAGCAGACTTGCCAGGTTTCCTTGAAGTGGACTTAAGCAAAATTGAAGTGGGTCACTCCATTCACGCTAAAGACGTTGTATTGCCAAAAGGGGTTACCTTGGTATTGCACGTTGAGCAAGAGAATCCAGTGATTGCAAATGCACGTATTCCGGCTGTTAAAGCTGCTGAGACTGAAGAAGCTGCTCCTGCAGCTGCTGCTGCTCCTGCTGCTGATGCCGCTGCCGCTCCTGCTGCTGCAGGTAAAGATAAGTCTTAATTCACTTAAGCTGCATCCCTTGCATTAAGAAGGCCCGCGCAAGCGGGCTTTCTTTTTACTTTTTGTAGAAAAGCTTTTAAGTCTTTAAACTCCCATCATGACTAAACTAATTGTTGGCCTAGGTAACCCTGGAGACGAGCACGTAGAAGATCGGCACAATGCTGGTTTCTGGTTTGTCGACGCTCTTGCAAAACAATTGAAGGTTCGTTTTGAGTCTGAAAAACGTTTTCATGGAAAAGTGGCAAAAGGAAAATGGGAGAGTGAAGATCTTTTTCTACTCAAGCCTGGCACTTATATGAACCTTAGTGGTCAAGCAGTCGGTGCACTTTGTCGCTTTCATAAAATTACCCCTGTAGATATTTTGGTCGTTCAGGATGAGCTTGACCTAAAACCCGGAACTGCTCGGATTAAATTAGGCGGCGGTAATGGAGGCCACAATGGCTTAAAAGATATTCAAGTGCACTTAGGAACGCCAGACTACTGGCGTCTTCGCTTAGGCATTGGTCATCCACGAGATGTGGCTGGCGATGGTCGCGTTATGGATGTAGCCGACTATGTATTGCGTAGACCACAACTGGCAGAACAAAAGTTGATCGATAGCAGTATTGAAAATGGCCTGCAAATCTTGCCACTATTCATGAAGGGCGATACCCAAACTGCCATGCTAGAGCTGCACTCTAAAGGCTAAGCAGTGTTTACTTTTTTACTTACAGTTAATAGCTTGTATTTAGCCATTAGCTGCTCCTGAGATTCGGTGTATTGGGGATTGAATGGAATGCAGTCTACTGGGCAAACTTGGCGGCACTGGGGTGCATCATAGTGCCCAACGCATTCTGTGCATTTATCAGGATTGATCTCGTAAATCTCAAGCCCCATATAAATGGCATCATTGGGACACTCAGGTTCACACACGTCACAGTTGATGCATTCGTCCGTAATCATTAAGGCCATGTGTTGCTCGCTAACCTTACTTTTTAGCCTGGCTATTACTTGCCATTTTTTTAACTAGCCATTTCTCAACAGATGGGAAAACAAACTTACTCACATCGCCGCCCATAGAGGCAATTTCACGTACAAAGGTACCGGAAATAAATTGATATTGATCAGAAGGGGTTAAGAAGAGGGTTTCAACGTCGGGCAAGAGATAACGATTCATGCCGGCCATCTGAAATTCATACTCAAAGTCAGAAACTGCACGCAAGCCACGGACAATTACGCGTGCATTGTGATCACGCGCAAAATCTTTTAGCAAACCATCAAAGCCAACGACTTTGACATTAGAGTAGTGACTAAGCACTTCTGTGGCAATGTCAATGCGCTCTTCCAATGAGAAGAAAGGGTGCTTACTACGACTAGAGGCAATGCCTACAATGAGCTCATCAAAAATGCTCGATGCGCGACGTACTAAATCCTCGTGACCACGAGTAAAGGGATCAAATGTTCCTGGGTATACAGCGACAGTCATAAATCTCCTAAGGCTTTATCAGCTACAGGTATGAGTTTAGCCTCTTCCACCCCGAAATAGACAAGCTTTTACCTGGCCCGCCTCTAAGTATTTTCCGCAATGCCAGTCTGGCAGCAGGGCCTCTATCTCCTCGCGAGCACGATTCGAGGGAAATTCGACATAAATGCCACCCCCACCAGAATCATCGCAAATCCGGCCAGCCTCGATGACGCTCTGATCCAATAGAGCCGAATCTTGAAAAGGGGGGTCAATAAAAATTAAGTTACTTGAATGATTAGCCTGTTGCTTGAGATATTCGAGACTATCTCTGTGCAAAATTTCTACCTTGCTATTAACGGGTGAAGACTGCAGCAAAGCAAAATTACTCACTAAGCTTGCGTGGGCTTTTTTATCTTTTTCTAACAACACTACGACATCAGCGCCGCGAGAAGCTGCTTCAAAACCCAATGCCCCAGTGCCAGAAAATAGATCTAGACAATGCAGTCCTGTTAGATCTTGACCAAGCCAATTAAACAAAGTTTCCCTCATTCGATCGGTGGTGGGGCGCAATCCAGGCAACTCTAAAACGGTCAATAAGCGACTTCTCCAAATGCCGCCAATGATTCGCACCTTCTTAGGTGGCTCTACCCTTGAAGTCTTTATAGACCTATTTATTTTTTGCCCCCAACACCACAATCTTCATTCGATCCATTGCTAGATATTTTTGGAAAGCAGCACTCACTTGCTCCAAAGTAACCGCCTCTACTTGCTTAGTCCAAACCTCCATCGTATCAAGCGGTAAATCATTCCAAGCAATAGACGAAACGTTATCTAGCAACTTACGATTGTTATCAATACGCAATGGATAGCCGTTTACTAAATTGGATTTCGCAGCAAGCAACTCTGATGGCAATGGGCCATCAGCAATAAATTTTGCAATCGTTGAGCTCATGACCTCTTGCGCCATGGCAGCCTGATCATTCTTGGTCTGAAGGCCGGCCCGGAAAATGCCCGTATCTTTACCAGGAATAAAGTAACTAGAGACACTATAGGCAAGTCCACGCTTCTCACGCACCTCTGCCACTAAGCGAGATACAAAACCACCACCGCCTAATACGTAATTACCAACTAAAAGAGGAAAGTAATCTGGATTGCTGCGCGTTACTGCCGTCATGCCCATCACAATATGCGCCTGCTGCGTATCAAAAGGGATCTGAATTTCACGCTGTGCCAAGGGCTCTACTGGTGAACGTGGTAACTCTGGTAGCTTGGCAATAGGGTTACCAGACTGAGGAATCTTTTGCAGTAGAGTCTTCACAATTTCATTGGCTTGGGCTCGATCAACATCACCCACAATGCTCACAATCATGCGATCACTACGATAAAACTGCTGATGAAATTGCATTAAATCCTTTGTGTTAACTGCAGCTACTGATTTAACAGTTGGAGTATTTCCAAGGGGGTAATCACCATAGATTGATTTTGTAAAACGACGCTCTAGTACAAACTCTGGTTTTGTTTCAGCTTCAAGCAAATTAGTCATCGTCCTTTGCTTTTCTCGTTCAACTATTTTTGCGTCATAAATAGGTGAACTTAACATTGCTGCAGCTAATTTCACTGCTCGATCTCGTAAATCTTTTCTGCTTAAGCTACGGATGCGCAAAATAGTGCGTTCGCCACCAACAGATAAGCCAATATTGGCACCTAAATCCGCGATCTCATCGGCAATCTGAGCCTCACTAAGAATGCCTTGATCACCTCTGACCCCATAATTCATAAGGGCCGCTACCATGTCGGCCAATCCGCTCTTGCCAGAGGGGTCAAAGCGATCACCAGCATCAATACTGACTTCAATATCAACCATGGGTAGTGCTTTTGTTTGAACTAAATATCCTTTGCTACCTTTGAAGCTATCCAGTTTCTCAATTGGCAAAATGGCATGAGCGGTAGCAAGATAACCGAATATAAGGAAGCAAACCAACATACTTTTTTTGAGAGCATTCATTATTTACTCTCCTTACTAGCTTCGGATTTGCGGGCCTGAGGATCAAGTATGGCAATTGTTAAACCTATATCAACTAAATATTTTTGAGCAACCGCTTGAACCTGTTCAGGCGTAATCGTTTGCATTTTTTCTAATATGTAGTCGATATCTTTCCAAGAAAAACCTGCCATCTCGGTAGTACCAATTTCCATTGCTTGGCCGAAAATAGAATCGCGCTTATAAATTTGATCAGAAAGAATGCGTACCTTAATGCGCTTGAGCTCAGATTCTAATATTCCTTTTTGCTTTAACTCATCTAAGGCTTTGCGAATACTTGCTTGAGCTTGAGCAACAGTCTTGCCCTTCGCCATGGAAGCGCTGATCAAAAATAATTCTGGGCCACGAGAAATCATGTCATAAGTGACGCCCACATCATTGACTACTTTTTCCTGTTTAACCAGCGTTCTGTTTAGACGAGCGTTGTCATAGCCATCGAGGACAGCAGTCAGAAGCTCAAGTGCATAAGGCTCAGGATCATCCAGCTTGCCAGGCTCTAAGCGGGGGACTTTCCAAGCCATAGCCAATTGGGCGCTATCGGCAGGCGCCTTAACCTGTACTTGCTTAATTCCTTTTTGGGGCGGCTCAATTTGCGGCTTGCGTTCTGGTAACTCTTGCCTTGCAACTGCGCCATAATGTTTTTCGACTGCCTTCAGAATTTGCTTAGGATCGACATCGCCAGCAATCACTACAGTTGCATTATTGGGCGCATACCAGTTGCGATACCAGTCACGCGCATCAGCGGCCTTCATATTTTGTAAATCATTCATCCAGCCAACTACCGGGTGACGATAAGGCGAACTCATATAAGCAGTTGCCATCAGTGATTCATATAAGAGACTGCTGGGATTGTCTTCGGTTCGCAAGCGGCGCTCTTCGATTACCACCTGAATCTCTTTTAAGAATTCAGCATCGTCAAAATTAAGATTAGACATACGATCTGCTTCAAGCTTGATCACTTCATCCAACTTCGATTTTTCGGCTTGCTGAAAGTAGGCCGTGTAATCGCGAGATGTAAATGCATTCTCGCGTCCACCAACAGCAGCCACCAATCGAGAGAATTCTCCGGACTTCACTTTATGAGTTCCCTTAAACATCATGTGTTCAAGAACGTGGGCGACACCAGTGCGACCATTTACCTCATCCATTGAACCGGCGCGATACCAAACCATATGGGCGACAGTGGGAGCGCGATGATCCTCGCGAACAATGAGTTTTAATCCATTGCTGAGCAAGAATTCGTGAGTATCCGCAGAATTGCTACTAGCAGCCCAAGATAATGGGGCGTAGAGCAAGAATAGAAAGCAAATTCGGAGTAAATTGGAACGCATCTGCTAAATCACCATATCCCAAAAATTAAATTGATAAGATGCAAGGTTTAAATTGTATCGATTATGTTCGGCTTACGTAAAACTCTCGGATCCCTTTTTAAATCAAGCAAAACGGATGAAGCTTGGTTTGATGCATTGGAAGAATCGCTGATTCAAAGTGATGTGGGTTTACCCACGACTGAACAGTTGATTGGCAAGCTACGTAAAGCAGCTAAATCTGAAAAAGCCTCCAGCGCACAAGAGCTCCAAGCGCTTCTTATTGGCGAAGTCAGCGCTCTACTAAAGGCCTTAGAGCCCTCACCAAACCCACTCTTTGACTCTAGTAAATCTAATATCCCAGAAGTCTGGTTGGTAGTAGGGGTAAATGGGGCCGGCAAGACAACTACCATTGGCAAGCTCTGTCGGCTTTTTCAGTCTCAGGGCAAATCAGTCCTCCTGGCTGCAGGCGATACCTTTAGGGCCGCCGCACGCAATCAATTACAAGAATGGGGTGGTCGCAATCAAGTAGATGTCATTACCCAAGAAGGCGGAGATGCCGCCGCGGTTGCTCACGATGCTATTCATGCCGCGATCTCGCGCAAAAGCGATATCTTGATCATTGATACTGCCGGTCGCCTTGCTACCCAAGACCACCTCATGGAAGAACTGAAGAAGGTCAAACGCGTCATCGCTAAGGCCCTTCCTGGGGCGCCTCACCACACTTTGCTAGTACTTGATGGCAATACTGGTCAAAATGGTTTAAGCCAAGTGAAGGCCTTTCATACAGCCTTAGGTCTTACTGGAATCATTGTTACTAAGCTCGATGGCACCGCTAAGGGCGGTGTTATCTGCGCTCTGGCACACACCCTCCAAGATGGCCCAAAACCAGCGGTCTTAGCCCTTGGCAAAGGGGAAGGAATTGATGATTTAGCCCCATTCACAGCGGGGCAATATTCATCAGAATTATTCAATTAAATCAGCTACTTAGTAACTATATAAACCCTTAGCACTCTCTTGACAGGAGTGCTAAAATAGACTTCTATTAACGCCACATATTGATAAAAAATGCTTAGACAGAAATCTAACAAACCGAATACGCAAAGACTGCCTGTGATGCAGACTGCGACGGCGTCTACATTTCCGATGCTGCCATCTCTTGGGGTTGGCACTCTTGATTCTTACATTGCGTACGTTAATCGCGTACCCATGCTGAGCGCTGCGGAAGAGTTACATCTTGCGCAGGAATTTCGTCGTACTGAAAATGTTGATGCTGCTAGAACTTTAGTGCTCTCACATTTACGTCTCGTTGTTTCTGTTGCTCGCCAATATCTTGGATATGGCATTCCACATGCAGACTTAATTCAAGAAGGCAACATCGGCTTGATGAAAGCCGTTAAACGCTACGACCCAAATAATGGGGCTCGTTTAGTGTCTTATGCCATCCATTGGATCAAAGCTGAGATTCATGAGTACATTCTCAAGAATTGGCGCTTAGTCAAAATGGCAACCACGAAAGCGCAACGTAAGTTGTTCTTTAACTTACGTAGCAATAAACCCACTTTGAGCGCACTCACCCCTAGTGAAATCGCTGCTCTAGCAAAAGCGCTAGATGTCAAAGGTTCAGACGTTAAAGAAATGGAAATGCGTCTTGCTGGTGGTGATATTGCTCTTGAAGGTGATGATACTAATGAAGATGTAGCCTATGCACCGATTCAATGGCTTGCCGATAACAGCCAAGAGCCGACGGAACGCATTGCCAGCAATGAAGCTGATGCGCTGCAAGGCCCTAAGTTAGATCAAGCTTTGATGACCTTAGACGAGCGTAGCCGCAATATTGTTCAGTCTCGCTGGCTAGCAATGGATGCCGAGGGTAAGGGCACAAAAACATTGCATGATCTTGCCGATGAGTATGGCATCTCAGCTGAACGCGTGCGTCAAATTGAGGCAGCTGCTCTCAAAAAGATGCGCGGCGTATTGCAAGCCGAAGCAGCCTAAACAGCTTTAGCCACTAGTAGCACTCTCTTACTTCAATAACTCCTTCAAGTCATGTGCCAAGGTCTCAGGACCTTGAGCATGCTTGATGTATAAACGCAAGCGGCCATCTGGATCAAATGCATAGCTGCCTGCTGTGTGATCCATCGTATAAGAACCAGGGCTGGTGCCTGGTACCTTCTTGTAATAAATCTTGAAGTCTTTGCCGATCTTTTCTAAAGCAGCATCATCAGTCGGACGTAGCCCCAAGAAACGCGGATCAAATGCGGGAACATACTGCTTCAAAATCGCAGCAGTATCTCGCTCAGGATCAACGGTCACAAAAAGTACCTGCACCTTATCTGATTGAGGCCCCAAAATCGTCATCACTTGCTGCATCTCAGTCAAAGTCGTTGGACAAATATCAGGGCACTGTGTGTAGCCAAAGAACATCACTACTACTTTGCCCTTAAAGTCTGCCAGCGTTCTTACCTTACCGTCTGGATCTAGCAAACTAAAGTTCTTGCCAAAAGCGGTGCTCCCGGTGATATCAATATTCTTAAATTCTGGCTTTGGACTACATGCCGTCAAAATTAAAAATAGAGCAGCAATACAACAGGAACGTAAAAAGGTGGTATTCATCTTAGAGGAAGTAGTGATCAATGAGTAGTGCCGCAAACAGCAAAGACAAATAGGTAATTGAAAAGCGGAACGTTTTTTTAGCTAAAGCATCGCTATAGGAAATAAATAAAGCGATGGCATAGCCCAAGAAGATGAACCCAAGAATAGTGGCAGAAACTAAATACACCATACCACTCATGCCGTAGATATAGGGCAGCAGCGTCGCTGCAATCAATATCAGGGTGTACAAAAGAATGTTCAGCACCGTAAAGCGCTCACCATGTGTGACTGGCAGCATCGGTAAACCCGACTGCACGTAGTCTTCCCGACGATACAAAGCTAGGGCCCAAAAATGGGGCGGCGTCCAAGCAAAAATAATCAATACCAAGAGCCAGGCTTCAGCGGGTACTGTATTCGTTACTGCTGCCCATCCGAGCGCTGGAGGCATTGCTCCAGAGAGGCCGCCGATCACAATATTCTGAGGTGTTGCTGGCTTTAGTAACCAGGTATAAATCACCGCATAACCCACAAAGGTCGCTAAGGTTAGCCACATCGTCAGTGGATTGCAAAAGTTCCACAAAATAATCATTCCAAGTGAGCCCAGAATGATCGAGAAGACAATAATCTGAAACGGGGTCACCTGACCGGTTGCTGATGGACGCCAAGAGGTGCGCCTCATCTTTGCATCTACTGCCTGCTCAATTAAACAGTTCACAGCAAACGCTGCGCCTGCTAATAACCAAATACCAATCACTCCACCAATGAGAACAGGATAAGGAACCATTCCGGGAGTAGCCAGAAACATGCCAATCAGGGCGCAAAAAACCGCGAGTTGAGTCACTCTGGGCTTGGTCAAAACCCAGTATTGACGCCAACGCGGCATTACCGCCGGCCTTAATGTTTGAGGTGTACTCATAACTTTGCCATTCTCTTTTGGGCGGCTGAGTGCCAAGATGCCCAATAACTCATTCTGACTAAACAGAATACTAGAGCTGCTGAACCAGCGGTATGTAATAGAGCAGCTAATAATGGCCACTGAAATACGACGTTTGAGATTCCGGTTACGACTTGTAGCAAAAGTATCGCCAGTAAAAGCTTTGCATAGCTCCCAAGGCCTGTTAAAGCCGGGTTTGTCAATTGCAAAGCTTTCCAGCCCAATACACCCAAGATAATCAAAACTGCGACAGCAAAGAGACGATGCGCCCAATGAATGGTTTGTAACGCTGTTGGAGAAATAAATTCACCTTGAGCATTAAGACCCAATTGACGCCAAAGCGTAAAGCCTTCCCCCCAATTGGTTTCTGGCCATACGCTTCCTAGACAAGTTGGAAAATCAGGACAAGCTAATACAGCGTAATTGGTGCTGACCCAAGCGCCTAAAAAGATTTGGATAGAAAGTACTATAAAAGCAATGAGTAATAGTTGGGCCGGCAAAGGACGAATGCGCAGAATATGAACCGAAGAGCTCTGTTCCCAGGATTGCTGAGCATAGATCGTTAAACAAGCCAATAAAAGCAAAGCGAGCATCAAATGCATCGTCACAATGATGGGCTGTAATTTCAGAGTTACGGTCCAAGCACCAAATGCCCCCTGTATACATACCAGCAAGAGCAAGCCTAAGCTGCAAAGCAAAGGAAATTTTCCTAAGGACTTCAGCTTACTGAAAGCCACGCCTACTTGCACCAAAATTAAGGCACCCACCGTCATTGCAAGATAACGATGAATCATCTCTATCCAAGCCTTGATCACCGTGACGGGTCCACTAGGCATGGCAGCTTCAGCTTGCGCAATTTCTCCAAGAGCATGAAAAGGATTGGAGGCGCCATAACAACCCGGCCAATCAGGACAGCCAAGGCCTGAGTCTGTCAGGCGGGTAAACGCACCAAACACAATCAGATCGAAAGTCATAAACACCAATACCCAATTGAGCTTTTGGAAAAAGCTATATCCTGGTCTTGTCCAAAGATAAACTAATGGCAGGCCAGCAAATACAATTGCTATGGCAGCTAACTCCAAGAACAAAACAAAAGCGGGCATTACAATTTCTCGCCCTTATGATTCAACTTCAATAGTTTTTCCAAATCTTTTTTGATGAAAGCAAATTCCTTTGGAGAATTCGTGACTGGAAAATACATCATCTTTGCTGGACTTGGGTCAATCAACTGAATTTGTTGACCGGCGCCCTCTTTATTAAGCCAAGCCTCAAACTCAGTCCTCAATTTAGGATCTATTGGAAGCGCGACAACCTTGAACCCAGCGGCTTGCTCGTCATAAGCCTTTGCAACTTCAGGGTCGATAGGCTTACCATCGGTATTGATCCATAGGAGCTGGACGCGCTTACTTTCTCTACCCATGGCAACTTTCACCTGACGCATCAAAAAGAACGCTTCAATACATTCTTCATCTTTAATTTGGCATTTACCAGCAGGACGTGCGATTAATAAAGTCCACTTGCCTTGTAGCGGAACATCTAGCCATGCAGAATTAAATTCTTGGGCTGGGTAAACCAAAGTCCCAAACTTGGTTTTGCCACCCTCAGGCTTAATCACGTAGTACGCCAAATAAGAAGCAATGACTGGAGCAGCACAAGCAAGCAAAAGCAAAAGCATTTGGATGCGGCCACGACGAGTCCGCGCATTGATTGCGACCGAATCAGTCTGCGAAGCCGGAATTAATAACTCTTTATCACTCACGCTTAATCCCCATTCATATCCTGCCGCCGATATTGCCGTAGGCCAGTAATTAACCAAAATAAGAAACCACAAACTGCTAAAGCAAACCACTGGAATGCATAAGCATAATGGCGATCGACTCCAGTCGTCAGAGGAGCCCACTCACGCAGTAAACCATCATCATTAGCAGTGTCAACCTCTCGCAAAATGAAAGGGCTTTGCACCCAGCCACGTAGCCTGCCCTCAGCTAATAAATCAAAATTCTGTTCAATGCGCGGCTTACCGGTGTCTAGGGGAGCTTTACCCTCACCAAGTGCATAGACCTTGCCGGGATGGGCAAACACAATACCTTCAATGGTGACCGCCTTGCCTGGTGTTTTCACTGGCGGCAATAACTCTCGATCCTCATTATTACGAGGTGCCCAACCTCGATTAACCCAAAGAATCTCGTCGCGCCCTGCAAGCTGCAAAGGCATCATGAGATAAAAACCAGACTGTGAGGTGTTACTTCCAGCACGAGGAATAGGTCTTGGCCGGTTATCTAACCAAATAGCTGCCTGCGGAATATATTGTCCACTAGCAATCATGCGACGCTCACTCGCTTCCTCCAAGGTTAAAGGACCAGCATTCGCACTCAAAATTGGCAGCTGTTGCCGAGCCAATAAATTAGTAGCTAAGGCAATCTTGCTGTCCGCTCTGTTCAGCTGCCAAATACCAGCGGCACAAGCAATTGCAACAACTAGCAAGGCTGATACAGTAGCAACTATGCGCTTGGCAATGAGAGCAGTAAAAAGCTTATTCAAGAGATTTAACTATAAGGATTTAAGATGAAGTGGATTATTCCAATTGTCCTACTAATGATTGTTGCGAGTTTAGGATCAGCCTTGTATCACATGATGAAAGGTAGGGGTAATAGCTCCAAAATGGTTTACTCACTCATGCTACGCATTGGGCTATCACTTGCGCTATTTATTGGAATTCTCCTGGCCTATTACTTTGGCCTGATTGAAGCTACTGGCATTAAAGTGGGCACAAACTAAAGCCTACTACATCAGAATAGAGTGCCTAAAAAATGAATCGGGGCTTGAGGCCCCGATTGTTTATGCAACTTACATCCAGTACACAACGATGTAAAGTCCGAGCCAGACAACATCGACAAAGTGCCAATACCAGGCGGCACCTTCAAATGCAAAATGATTCGTAGAAGTAAAGTCGCCACGAATCATCCGGCGCAAAACGATCGCCAACATCGTGCCACCAAGGAATACGTGAAAGCCATGGAAGCCTGTCAGCATGAAAAAGGTTGAGCCATAAATGCCAGAGGTCAATTTCAAGTTGAGCTCATGGTAAGCATGGTAGTACTCGTAAACCTGGAATCCCAAGAAGATAAAACCTAAGCCAACAGTTGCAGCCAAGGCAATGATCGCCTTCTTCATGTGGTTTTCAACTAGCGCATGATGCGAAATCGTAATCGTTACACCAGAGCTCAGCAATAATAAAGTGTTGATAGTTGGAATTGGCCATGGGCCCATAGTAGTAAATTTCTCAACCAAACCAGCAGGCCCATCGTTAGGCCAAGCTGCTGAGAAGTTAGGCCAAATCAATTTACTTTCAACATCACCCAACCAAGGCATCGCAATATTACGTGCATAAAACAATGCAGAAAAGAAAGCGGCAAAGAACATAATTTCAGAGAAGATGAACCAAGCCATCGACCAACGATAAGAAACATCTACGTTGACACCATACTTGCCAGAATTTGACTCGGCAATCGTATCGCCAAACCAGTTGTAGAGCACAAACAAAATCCATGCCACACCAATCAAACTCAGAGCGCCGCCCCAAGAGGTGCTATTGACCCAGCCAGACATACCCACACCAAAGGCGATTAAGCCGACTGCTGCCATAGCAGGATGTCTAGACAGGGCTGGGACAAAATAGTATGGGGTTGAATTGGATGACATCTGACTCTCTCTATTCAATCAAAAAAATAATCAATGGGATACAACTACTTTCACTATCAATAGTAGGACAGCCATAAAAATCAAGGCCCCAACAACGCCTGCAATGATAATGTGTACAAAACTGAGTGAAGCTACATCTTCCTGCAAACCTGCCTTTTTACGCACTCCCAAGAAGCCCCACATGACGGCTTTCATAGACTGCATAAAGCTACTTTTCTTCTTCATAACAATACCTTCGATTTAGGCGCAGGCGGTGTACCACCCAAGCCCAACTCAAAGAAGGTATATGACAAGGTGATTGTCTTTACATCATCAGGCAAGCCTGCATCAATTACAAAAATTACCGGCATCTTCTTCGTTTCATTTACTGCTAGTGTTTGTTCTTGGAAACAAAAACACTCTAATTTAGTAAAAAACTCTGTTGCACTTTTAGGCGCATAACTCGGTATTGCTTGTGCCCGCACTGTACGCCCAAGATTGTTTGTCACTTCATACACAATCTCAGTCATTTCACCAGGATGAACCTCTAAAAAATTCTTCACTGGCTTAAAAGTGAAAGGCCCTCGGCTATTAGAGTCAAATTCAATAGTCACCGTACGTGCATAGTTCACTTGTGTATTACCGACGCGATTAGGGCTAAAGGCACGTACACCGTAATCATTCTTACTGGTGACCACATTAATTCCAGTAACCTCACACAAGGCTTTATACATTGGAACTAAAGCATAGCCAAAACCAAACATCATCACAGCTGCAATTAAGAGCTTTAATAAAATCTGACGATTGAGAGTTTGAGTAGTAACCATCGCAATATATGGGATCAACCCAACCAGCTCCGTTTAATCACAATTCCAATAAAAAAGATTAGAACAATACTGAGAAGAACAAACCCTAATCTGCGATTACTCGCAACTAGGGCTTGTTTTGCCGAAGAATTAAATTCCTGCTTCACGCATCTGCTCTGCACTAGGCGGAGTCTCAAAAGTATGATGAGGCGCTGGTGAAGGTATTGTCCACTCCAAGCCCTTGGCGCCATCCCATGGATTCATTGCTGCTTTTTGGCCCTGACCACGATAAGCAGGCATTACTACGAAGAGCAAGAAATACACTTGTGATAAGCCAAACCCTAAGGCGCCAATTGAAGCAATAGCATTGAAGTCAGCAAACTGTGTTGGATAGTCCGCATAACGACGCGGCATACCGGCCAAACCCAAGAAGTGCATTGGGAAGAAGGTCAGATTAAAGAAAATCATAGAAGACCAGAAGTGGATCTTGCCACGAGTTTCATTTGCCATATAACCGGTCCACTTTGGACACCAGTAGTAAAAACCAGCGAACATTGCAAACAAAGAGCCGGCTACCAAAACATAATGGAAGTGCGCCACCACGTAATAAGTATCTTGAACGCCAATATCAATTGGCGCCAGTGCCAAAATTAATCCAGTAAAGCCACCCATCGTAAATACAAAAATAAAACCGATGGCCCATAACATTGGGGTTTCAAAGGTCATCGAACCTTTCCACATCGTTGCAACCCAGTTAAAAATCTTTACACCCGTTGGTACAGCAATCAACATGGTTGCATACATGAAGAACAACTGACCAGTCACAGGCATACCAGTTGCAAACATATGGTGAGCCCAAACAATAAATGACAAGATCGCGATAGACGATGTTGCATAAACCATGGAGCTATAACCAAACAAAGTTTTTCTAGAGAAGACGGGAACGATTTCACTCACGATTCCAAATGCTGGAAGAATCATGATGTAAACCTCTGGATGACCAAAGAACCAAAAAATATGCTGGAACATCACTGGGTCACCGCCACCTACTGCAGAGAAGAATGAGGTACCAAAGTGACGGTCAGTCAAGACCATGGTGATTGCACCGGCCAATACAGGCATCACAGCGATCAACAGGTAGGCTGTAATTAACCAAGTCCAGCAGAACATGGGCATCTTCATCAAAGTCATGCCAGGAGCACGCATGTTCAAGATAGTCACGATGATATTGATCGAACCCATGATGGAAGAGGCGCCTAATAAATGGAGGGCAAAAATTGCCATGTCCATTCCAGGACCCATTTGCAAACTCAATGGGGCGTAAATTGTCCAACCACCTGATGGGGCACCGCCAGGCACAAGGAATGAACCAAATAACAATAGTGCGGCCACTGGCAAAATCCAGAAGCTAAAGTTATTCATACGAGCAAATGCCATATCAGATGCGCCGATTTGCAAAGGCACCATCCAGTTAGCAAAACCAACGAAAGCTGGCATGATTGCACCGAACACCATTACTAAACCATGCATGGTGGTTAATTGGTTAAAAAACTCTGGGCGCAAGAATTGCAAGCCTGGCTGGAATAATTCCAAACGAATTCCCAAAGCCATCACGCCGCCAGCCAATAAGCTGATAAACGAGAAAATCAAATACATAGTACCGATATCTTTATGGTTGGTTGCGAACAACCAACGGCGCCAACCATGTGGCGTGTGATCATCGTGTGCATGATCGTGTGCGTGGTCTATGGTAGTAGAGACTGTGCTCATGGATTACTCCGGTTTCGTTTTTATCTGTATTAGTTAATCTGTATTACTTGCCAGCCCGTACGGTAATAATTTCTTGGGTCTGAGTTATTTCGCCCGTCTTATTACCCCATGAGTTACGGGTGTAGGTCATGACCGCAGCAATATCGCCATCAGAAATTACGCCAGCCCATTTCGGCATCGCGCCCTTACCATTGAGAAGAATATTGTATTGACCCGCTTTTGGACCCAATACCACTTTGCTGCCATCCAATGCCGGGAATGCGCCAGCACCTTTACCATTTGCCTGATGGCATGCAGCACAGTTAGCTGCATACACTTTTGCGCCGCGCTCTTTTTGCTCGTCCATGGTGTAAACCTTAGATGGGTCTTCGCCACCAGCACCCATTTCTTTTTTCTTTTCAGCAACCCAAGCTGTGTAGTCCTCTTGCGAAACAACTCTCACAACGATGGGCATAAAGGCATGCTGTGCACCGCACAACTCAGAACATTGGCCGCGGAAAGTACCAATCTTTTCAGCCCTAAACCAAGTATCACGTACAAATCCCGGGATCGCATCTTGCTTTACGCCAAACGCTGGAATAGTCCAAGCATGAATCACATCATTAGCAGTAGTAATCAAACGAATTTTCTTGCCAACAGGCACAACCATTTCGTTATCCACTTCCATCAAATAGGTATTTGATTTTGGTGCGAGGTTGTTAATTGCTTCACGTGAAGTTGATAAGGTAGACAAGAAGCTAATGCCCTCACCTTCACCTTTGATGTAGTCGTAACCCCA
Source organism: uncultured beta proteobacterium (assembly GCA_903900805.1). Lineage (GTDB taxonomy): Bacteria > Pseudomonadota > Gammaproteobacteria > Burkholderiales > Burkholderiaceae > Polynucleobacter. The sequence continues at coordinate 16,015 of CAIUOP010000062.1, forward strand.
TTTCCACTGATAACCAGTAGTTTTAATGGTGATATCTGAATTCGTTGTATCTTTCATCGCCACAACTGTTTTAGTTGCTGGCAATGCCATACCGATCACGATCAACAGTGGAATCACTGTCCAAATAATTTCAACTGTTGTGCTCTCGTGGAAAGAGGCTGATTTGTGACCTAATGATTTACGATGCTTCAGGATGGAGTAAAACATCACCCCAAATACGCCAACGAAAATCACTGCGCAGATCACCAACATCATCCAATGTAACCAGTGGATTTCTTGCATGATTTTGGTTGCGGGTGCAGGAAAATTCAGCTGATATAAAGCCGGGCCACCAGGCATATTTTCTGCGGCCTGCGCAAAAGCAGCACCAAAGGCTGTTACTAAATAGAGCAAAGCCCTAGTGACTTTTCCAAATAAATTCATCTTATTCTCTGTTTATTGTCGTGAGCAAGGTTCTTAAATACGCTACAAAATGCTCAAAAAAGCGGTTTCAAGCCATTACGTTCAGCGATGATTATAGGGTTAATTGTGCACAACAACAAATCTGAAGAACTTGGCTTCATTCAATCTTGACAATGCTTAAAATGATAGTAAGCACTTACACTTAAGCAGAATCTCACCTAGTCTTGCGCCCAATTTGGTTTACATCAATATAGGCGACACTATCCTGCGACTTAGCGAGGCGCTTTCCGATGGCCCATGCATGTCCATAGACCACCTCTAAAGTCATTTTTTTCGGTAAAACACCCGGCTGAGGAACTTCCACTAGAGGTATTTGAAGCAATTGGAGCGCCGCCGCATCAACCAATAAAAGATCATCTGACCCGTAATCAAGACTTATAAATTCCATATCCATTACGGGATCAGAAAAACGCTCTCCCAGTAGAGCATCTCCCATATCGTGCATATCCCAAGGGCTCAATAGATTCTTGAATTTCATCAGACTAGGCTCAAGAGCGCGCAGCTCCTTTCCAGTATCGGGACCTAAATAAGCAAAAGTAATGAGGCCGCCCTCTCGCAAAACGCGCCAACACTCTCGTAAGAAATATTGTGGATCAGGCAAGTCTTGCATTAAAAGATCGCTGAATACTAAATCTACAGAATTATCAGGAAGATTAAATTTGCCTGTTGCTAAGTAATGAGAAAAAAGAGTTGTATTACTTCGAAATACGGATCGCCAATTGGCGATCGCTTTTGAGCGCCACATTGCAAAACTCGTAATGCCCGGTTCTGCAATGCTATGAATATTTGCGTTGGGATAGCGTTTTGCAAAAGATGCCAAATGCTTTCCAGGAAAATCTGGAGTAATTAATACATCTTTTACATCGAGTTTGACGATATCGAGTTTTTGCAACATGCGGTCTGCAATTTCGTCTTGTAACCATCTGATCGGCTGGGTCATATGATCAGTATACTCAGCGCCCTATGCGATTTCTAGAGAAGCTTTTTCAATTCATAAGTAGCCAAGTTTTACCGAGTGCTTGTATAGTTTGCGAGCATCATCAACAGAACTCCATTTGCAAGTACTGCTTAGAATCTTTAGATGCTGATAGCTTGTTAAATTATGAATGCTGCTATCAATGCGGCATCAATTTAAACACCTTGGAACTCGAAGAACAGCGCTGCGAACAGTGTAGTATTCGCCCCCCGTATTTTGATGAGACATATTGCCTAGATCGTTATGAAGGAGCACTACAGCATGCGATCCATCAACTTAAATACCAAAAGCGTCTGGCCTATGCGCATGGGCTTGCAAATGCATGGAATCACATTTTTTCAAATCAACTCAAAAAGATTAGAGCAAATTATCTTCTTCCTGTGCCACTAAGTACTCAAAAATTATCTGCCCGAGGCTTTAATCAGAGCTGGGAAATTGCTCGCAGAATTACTTGCAATCCTAGTATTAGAAAATTGCCTCATGCAATTAAGCGCCACCACCATGAATTTCAACAAGCAGGGGGTAAGCTTGCTAGCCGGAATTTAGCAATTCAGGGCGTCTTTTATGTTGATGACCACTTTATTGAGCTTTTGCGGGATCAAAGCATCATCATTTTTGATGACGTTATGACAAGCGGAGCCACTCTTAATGAAATCGCCCGCGTTCTGAAGGACAATGGTGTATCACACGTCACTAACTGGGTTTTGCTTAGAACAGCAAAAGTACCGCATGTTTAATATTGTTTTATTCGAACCAGAAATCCCACCAAATACTGGCAACATCATTAGACTTTGCGCTAATACTGGAGCAAAGCTGCATTTAATTGAGCCCTTGGGTTTTCCCATGGAAGATGCCAAGCTACGAAGAGCAGGACTTGACTATCACGAGTTTGCAAAAGTAAAAGTTCATGCCAATTGGGCGCAATTTTTGAAAGACGAGCAACCGAATCCACAGCATCTTTTTGCTTTAACAACCAAAGGAAGTGGCAAGTTTCATGAGGGCGCATATGCCCCTAATGATTACTTTATTTTTGGTTCGGAAACTAAGGGCATTACTGATGAGGTTCGTAACTCCATCCCAGAAAACAATCGAATGCGCTTGGCAATGCAAGATAGCAGCCGCAGCTTGAATTTATCTAATACTGTAGCGATTGTGGTCTATGAAGCCTGGCGCCAGAACGGCCTTGTAGGCGGCCAGTGAGTACTTAATTAATTGGGTATTACTAAGTTTCTATTTTTGGGTCACGCCCCATTAACTTCTTTAATGCCTCCTGTGGAGAAAGTCTAGCCGCTAGAACCTCACCCATCATCGCAGTAATTGGCATCTCTACACCTAGGCGTCTAGACAAATCAGCAACTGCTGCAGCACAGAGCACGCCTTCGGCAACATGTCCTAAGCCAGACAATATCTCAGGTAATGACTTACCAGCGGCAAGCTCAAGGCCGACTCGTCGATTACGAGAGAGATCACCAGTGGCTGTCAATATTAAGTCGCCGACACCGGTAAGGCCCATACAAGTTTCTGATCTACCACCTGCCGCTTTTACTAAACGCATCATCTCAGCAAGTCCACGTGTAAGGACTGCAGCGCGGGCATTTAAACCTAAATCTAAGCCATCGCCAATACCAGCAGCAATTGCTAAAACGTTTTTAACCGCACCGCCTAATTCCACGCCAACCAAATCATCGCTTGAATAAACACGCATATTGCCATGATGAAAGGCTGTTTGAGCAACTGCACATAAATCTGCAGAAGTACTGGCAATTGTTAATGCACATGGCATTCCGGAGCCGACCTCAGTTGCAAAGCTAGGGCCAGACAATACGCCATAGGAATGTGAAATGCCATGACTATGCAAGCGATCTTCACGCTCAACGACTTGGTGGGGTAGCAATGCCGTAGCTGGCTCTAAACCTTTACACAACCAAATAATATTTAAAGGATGCTCTGCAATTTTTAATACCTGAGCAATTGTTTCTGAGAGTGCAGCCATTGGTGTTGCAATTACCAATAGATCATCAACAGAAAGTCTTTTAACAGCGACTGAGAAGTTATTTTCTAGCGCAATGTTTTTGGGTAGTTGAATGCCAGGCAAATAGGAGTGGTTCTCACCGCTCTTTTCAATATCTGCCAACTGATCTTTACTACGAGACCATAAACATACATCCCCATCCTTGAGGTGGCGTGCTGCTTGCGCAGCCAACGCTGTTCCCCAAGCTCCAGCACCAATCAGGGTCACTTTCATGATCTGTGGGCTCGCTGTTTAAGTCTAATGAGGAAGAATTATTTTGCTCTCATCAGCGGCATCACTCTCTTTGCCAGCTGCCTGTTGAGCTTGCATGAGTCGCTGCTCATACATGCCGTGAAAATTAATCTCACTCAAATGAATTGGCTGGAAGCCTGCACGACTAATAATGTCGGCAATATTCGAACGAAGGTATGGATACAAGATAGCTGGGCAAGTGATGCCTAACATTGGATCAAGTTGTTGCAGTGGAATATTACTGAATTCAAAAATACCAGCTTGCTTAGCTTCAACTAAAAATAAAACTTTTGAATCCACTTTTGCGGTAACAGTAGAAATAATCGCTACCTCAAAAACACCCTCGCTTAATGGAGTGGCTGCAATATCAAGCTCCACTTGTACTTGAGGCTCAGCAGCAACCAACAAAATTTGTGGTGCATTAGGCTGCTCCAAGGAGAGATCTTTAAGATAAATACGCTGAATCCCAAATGCGGGCTCTTTTGAGTTATCAGCCTCTGCTTGAGGCGTGGAGGATTGTTCAGTCATTGCTATCTTTCTTAACGAATTAACACATTAAACCAATAAAGGATCGAGTTTGCCTGCGCGATCTAAAGATACAAGATCATCGTATCCGCCAACATGGGTCTCGCCAATATAAATTTGCGGAACCGTACGACGGCCAGTACGAGTCATCATGAGCTCACGCTGCGCAGGATCACGATCAATTAAAATCTTTTCTAAATTAGTAACGCCCTTTTTGAGTAATAGTTTTTCAGCCATTACACAATATGGACAAACTTGGGTGCTATACATGGTTACTTGAGGCATAGATCTATGACTTCACCAATGGAAGGGCAGCTTGTTTCCAAGCCTGTACGCCGCCGTCGAGGGTTCCAACTTCCGCAAAACCAAGTTTTTTAACCTCACTAATAGCCTTGCGAGAGTGGGAGCCGGTTTCGCATACCAGCACTACCGGGTGCTTGCGATCTAGCTTGAGCTTCTCAATCGCGGCCGCAATCTCAGATGGCTTGATAGATTTAGCTCCGGGCAGTCGGCCTACTTTAAATGCCTCTTCAGGCCGTAAATCCAAAACATGGGCCTTACGCCGATTAATCCAAATCGTGGCCTCGGTAGGCGACAAGCCCTTTCCGCCAATAAGCGTAGATAATGTGGGTTGGAAAAGCGCGGCGCCCGATACTAAAAGGAGGGCAATAAGCGCTAAATTATCAATTTGAGTGAGAAAGTTCATCATCAGATTATAGAATGGCTCTATGAAACAACTTGTCCTTATTCGTCATGGCGAATCTACCTGGAACCTTGAAAACCGCTTCACTGGCTGGGCAGACGTTGACTTAACCCCAAAAGGCATCCAACAAGCCATGGCAGCCGGTGAAAACCTTAAAAAAGCAGGTTATGAGTTTGATGTGGCATACACCTCAGTTTTAAGACGAGCTATTCGTACGCTTTGGCACATTCAAGACTCTATGGATTTAATGTGGCTTCCTGTGGTTCATAGCTGGCGATTGAATGAACGTCATTACGGCGCCCTTACTGGCCTTAATAAAGCAGAAACTGCGGCTAAATATGGCGACGAACAAGTCCATATTTGGCGTCGTTCATTTGATGTGCGCCCACCCTTACTAGAGCACGAAGATGAACGCCATCCAAAAAATGATTCACGCTATTCAAAATTAAATGCTTCGGATATTCCGCTTGGTGAGTGTTTAAAAGATAACGTAGACCGTGTTCTTCCTCTTTGGAATGAATCTATTGCACCAGCACTAAAAGCCGGTAAACGCCTACTCATAGTGGCGCATGGTAATAGCATTCGCTCTTTAATTAAATACTTGGATCAACTGTCTGACGAAGCTATTATGGATGTGAACGTCCCTAATGGCATACCACTTGTGTATGAGCTTGATGACAATCTCAAACCCATTCAACACTTCTACCTGAACTAGGGTCAAAAAGAAACATGCGCCAATTTCTGAAAAATTTTGCTCTCATTGCAGTCGGTTTAATTGCTGGAATAGCAGCAACCATACAACTGTCAGCCACCGCCCAGCAAGGCACTCAGCTGCCACTCGATGAACTACGCACACTCTCTAATGTCTTTGCGCAAATCAAGCGTGAATACGTTGAACCAATCGAAGATAAGCAGCTCTTAACGGATGCTGTCAAAGGCATGGTTAGTAGCCTTGATCCACACTCCACCTTTCTCGATAAAAAAGATTTTAAAGAGATGCAAGAAGCAACGTCAGGAAAATTTGCCGGTCTTGGAATTGAAATTACCTCCGAAGATGGTGTTGTTAAAGTTCTCAATCCGATTGAAGATAGTCCTGCTGCACGCGCTGGATTACAAGCGGGTGATTTAATTACCCGCTTAGACGACAAGCCAGTACGTGGCATGTCACTTGATAAAGCCGTGCGTACTATGCGTGGTACGCCTGGCACCAAAATTACCTTAACCGTATATCGTAAGAGTGAAGAGCGTAGTTTTCCAGTCACTATTACTCGTGCAGAAATTAAAGTGCAGTCAGTTAAAGCGAAGATTTTAGATAACGATATCGCTTGGGTTCGGGTTACAAGCTTTCAAGAGCGCACCGTTCCAGACCTTGCTAAAAAATTGACTGAACTGGCTAATCAGGATCGAAAACTCAAGGGCATCATTCTTGATCTACGAAATAATGGCGGTGGTCTCCTACAAGGCGCCGTTGGCGTTGCTGCAGCCTTCTTGCCAGCCGATGTCGTGGTGGTTTCTACCAAAGGCCAAGCACCAGACTCCAAGCAAGTATTCAATGCCACACCAGCCATGTATCGCCTCAGTGAGCCGGGCGATCCATTGGCGGGGGTCCCTGAGATTTTCAAAAAATTACCAATGGTTGTATTAATCAATGCCTATTCCGCTTCCGCTTCTGAGATTGTTGCCGGCGCATTACAAGACTACAAACGCGCAACCATTATTGGCAAGACAAGCTTTGGTAAAGGTTCTGTACAAACTGTACGCCCACTGACAAATGATTCAGCACTCAAGATCACAACGGCTTACTACTACACACCAAGCGGAAAATCGATTCAGGCCTTCGGCGTTAAACCAGATATCCCAGTTGATCAAAATAAAGATGGCGATCCAGATGACGTATTGATTACTCGTGAAATCGACAGTGAAAAACATCTACGCAATAAGCAATCTGCTGAAGATAAGCTGATCAAAGATCGAGAGCAACGTCGACTTGAAGAGTTGCAGCGCATTGAAGAAAAGAATGCGAAGAAAACTCCTGAAGAAAAAGAAAAAGATAAGAACAAAAAGCCACCTGAGCTTGGTAGCGCAGATGACTTCATGCTCTCCCAGGCTGTTGCATTTATTAATGGTCAGCCGGTGAAGCGCTCTTCATCCAAGCTTGAGTAATTTACTGATCTGCACATGAATGATGAGCAGTTACTTCGATACTCAAGGCACTTACTCCTTGAAGAGATTGACGTTGCAGGCCAAGAAAAGCTTTTAAGTTCTCATGCTTTAGTAATCGGCGCCGGTGGCCTGGGAAGCGCAGCAGCCCCCTATTTAGCTGCTGCCGGCATTGGCCATATTACGCTGATAGACCACGACCAAGTTGAATTGACCAATCTACAGCGCCAAATCATGCACACTGAAAAAAGTGTTGGCAAGAGCAAAGTAAATTCTGGCAAGCAATTTTTGCAACAGCTTAATGCGGGCATTCAGATTGAAACCATTGAAGCTAAAGCAACAACAGCCCTTCTGGATGACCTATTGCCAAGTATTGATGTTGTTTTGGATTGTACTGATAGCTTTGCAAGCCGCCATTTAATTAACGCCAGTTGCGTAAAACATCGTACTCCCTTGATTTCTGGATCAGCGCTTCGCTTTGATGGACAGATTAGTGTATTTGATCCCCACAATATTGCATCGCCTTGCTATGCCTGCATCTTCTCTCCGGATGAAAATTTTGAAGAAGTCAGTTGCTCTTCAATGGGAATTTTTTCACCGCTGGTTGGTATTATTGGCGCTATGCAAGCAGCACAAGCAATACAGGTGCTGCTGGGTTTTGGGGAGGCCTTGATAGGTCGGATGCTGCTTTGGAACGCGCGCACAACCCAAATAGATGAATTCAAAATCTCTCGCAATCCCGAGTGCTCGGTTTGCGGTAAAGCGCGCTAAGCCATTAAACGCTCTAAGGCCTTAGCCTGATCCTCAGGCTCATAAGCCTTCAAGACTCTGGGAACACGGGACTTTAATAAGCCTACGTTGGCTTTTAATATCTCGCGCTTGACCAACAATAGCTGACTAAAGTGCATCGAGAAATCAGTCAACCCCATACCAAGCAATAACCTTGTCACGGAAGGGTCGCCAGCCATCTCACCACATACCGCAATTGGGACATTAGCGCGTTTTGCTTGCTCAATAATATTAGCAATCAAATGCAAAATTGCTGGATGTAATGGATCGTATAGATGAGCCACAGCATGATCGGCACGATCAATTGCTAAGGTGTACTGAATTAAATCATTCGTACCAATGGATAAAAAATCAAAGCGATTAATAAACAGTGGTAAGACTAATGCGGCGGCCGGGATTTCAATCATTGCACCCACTTGAATATTGGGATTAAATGCCTGGCCACGTTGATGCAACTGTTGCTTAGCTTTTTCAATTAAGCGGAAAGTTTCATCAATTTCTTTGGCATGAGCCAACATCGGAATCATGATACGAGCCTGACCATATGCAGAAGCCCGCAAAATTGCCCGCAGTTGAGTTAAAAAGATTTCTGGCTCAGTTAAGGACCAACGAATCGCCCGCAAACCCAAAGGTGATGTACCAGTTTGAGAAACGTCGCTACCGCCTGCGCCCAATGCTTTATCGGCACCCACATCAATTGTTCTAATATTGACAGGCAAGCCATGCATCAAGTCCACTACACGGCGGTACTCTAAAAATTGTTGCTCTTCGTCTGGTAACGCTTGCTTACGATCCATGAATAGAAACTCGGAGCGGAATAAGCCGACACCTACTGCACCCAATTTAAGCGCCTGAACAGCATCCTCAGGCAATTCAATATTGGCAAACAACTCAATCCCAACGCGATCCGCAGTTTCAGTTTTGGAATGTTTGAGTTGCTTTAACTTACGAGCCTCTTTTAAACCCTGAGTTTGTAGCTTTCGATATTCCTCAAGTAGCTTCTCATCCGGAGCAACGATGACAACGCCTTGCTCACCATCCAAAACTAGCCAATCACCATGACGAATCATTTCACTAGCGTGACGAATCCCTACTACTGCAGGAATCTCCATACTGCGTGCCACAATAGCAGTATGAGAGGTCTTACCACCGAGGTCTGTTACAAAACCAGTGAAAGCAGATTCCTTGAAGCGCAGCATATCGTGAGGGGCGATATCATGTGCCACGATAATAGAATCAACGCCAAGATCGCCAGGCGACATGATGTCAGCGCTATCTAGCGAATCCTTTTTTTGAGCATTTAAGGCCTTAATGACCCGCTCAGCTACTTGTCGTATGTCGTTAGCACGCTCTTTTAAATACGCATCTTCGATTTCAGAAAACTGTTCTAACAAATCATTTAATTCTGTTGTTAGCGCCCAAGCAGCATTCATGCGCTGAGAGCGAATCAATTTCATCGGCTTCTGAGCCAGAGCAGGATCAGCTAGGATCATGCCGTGTACATCTAAAAACGCAGCCATCTCTTGGGGCGCATCTTTGGGTAAGCCTTGGCGAAGTTGATTAAGCTCTTGGCGAACTTGATCAAAAGCATCTAATAACTTTTGTACTTCAGCCTCTTCTTTGCCGGTCTCTACTAAGTAGTGACTAACTTCTAATGCTGCGCGCGAAATCAGTACCGCCTTGCCAATGGCGATGCCTTTCGATACCGGAATTCCGTGCAACGCAAAAGTCATGCTTATTCGCTTTCACCGAAGCGGTCATTGATTAATTCTGTCAAGGCTTGCATCGCTTCATCAGCTTGATCCCCAACAGTCTCGAGTGTTACTGTGCTACCAATCCCAGCAGCCAACATCATGACACCCATAATGCTCTTCGCATTAATTTGACGCCCGTTACGTGACAACAGTATTTCACATGGAAATTGAGCGGCCAATTGAGAAAGCTTGGCAGAAGCCCGGGCATGTAAACCTAATTTGTTGATGATCTCAATTTCAGCTACTGGCATTGCGTATAGCGCCCCTCAATTATTGTTCTGCAACTTTTGCACCAAGCCGTAAGATTCCATTTTGACCTCCAGCAAGCGCTTTTTGAGCCAGATCTTCCAAACTCTCTCCGCGATGAGTAATGCAACGCATGAGCATAGGGAGATTTAGCCCTGCAAGCACAACAACTGGCGCGCTTAGCCCTGATAAGGGGCCAAGGGCTTCTAACTTAGAGGCCACATTAGCTGGTGTTGCGCCCATCACATCGGTCAAAATGAGAACGCCATTACCAGTATTTACAGCATAGGCTGCTTTCATGACTCGATCAAAACTGACTTTAGTGTCCTCATAGGGCGGGATATCAACTGCTCTCACACGCTCAGGCGAAGCGCCATAGGTATGTTCAGTAAACCCCAGCATTGCACTAGCAACAGGCGTATGAGCAACAATTAAAATTCCAACCATTTATGACAATGCCTTCTCAAGCGCTTTTAAGAAAAACTGTGAAACATCAAACCCGCTTTGTTCGGTAATTTCAACAAAACAAGTGGGGCTAGTAACATTAATTTCTGTAAGATAACCACCGATTAAATCCAGTCCAACCAAGAATAAACCACGCTGATTCAGGATGGGTGCAAGTCTTTCTGCAATCTTTTTCTCAGCATCAGTCAATGGCATCGCTACACCTTTGCCTCCAGCCGCTAAATTGCCGCGGATCTCATTACCCTGAGGGATGCGAGCTAAACTAAAAGGCACTACCTCTCCGCCTATCAGCAAAACCCTTTTATCGCCTTGAGCTATTTCTGGTAAAAAGCGTTGCGCCATTAGCGTTCTAGAGCCGTTTTCGCCAAGCGTTTCAACAATACTGGCTAGATTCAAGCCATCTGACCCAACACGAAAAACACCCATGCCGCCCATGCCGTCTAGAGGCTTAATAACGATATCACGATGCGTTTGATGAAACTTCTCCACTGCGCTTAATTCACGAGTGACTAATGTAGGTGGAATCAGTTCTGGAAATTCGGTAATGGAAAGTTTTTCTGAATGATCACGCACGGCCGTAGGATCATTAAATACTGTTGCACCCTGACGAACTGCAGCAGATAACAACCAAGTTGCATTGAGATACTCAATATCAAATGGTGGATCGGTGCGCATCAATAATGCAGAAAATGACTTTAGGGGGCGCGCCTCAATGGCACCCAGCTCAAACCAAGAGCTAGCGCTTGGTTTAACTACCAGAGTTTGACAATCTGCAAGAACGAGATCATCTTTCCACAAAATATTACGGCTCTGACAAAACCATAAATGATGCCCTGCTTGCTGAGCCGCCCGCATCATCGCCAAAGTGGAATCTTTTTTTACCTTAAAAGATTCAAGGGGGTCGGCAATAAATAAGAAGTCCATATTCTTTTAGATTAATTAAGCCGCTTCGGCATCAGGATCAGTCCGCTCGAGCTCTAATGAAGCCGCTAGCAATGCCAAGCGCGCAACCACCCCATACAAATAGAAACGATTGGGGGCCGCACTACCTGGCTTGGCACTCATATCGGGCATTGAGTTTTGTTCAAAAGCGAGGGGTACAAAATGCATGCCCGGTGCGTTCAGATTTTCATCATGACCACGATCAGTGTGAACGCGATAGAAGCCGCCAATAACGTAGCGATCAATCATGTATACCACTGGCTCCGCTACCGCTTCATTGACTTTCTCAAAGGTATATACACCCTCTTGAATCAATACATCACTTACTTCTAGACCCTCTTTGACCACACTCATCTTATTGCGGTCTTTGCGGTTCAAATCCTTAAGCTGTGCGGGATCATTGACCACCATGATCCCCATACCGTAGGTACCAGCATCTGCTTTTACAACAACATAAGGCTTCTCTTTAATACCATACTCGCGATATTTTTTTGCCGTCTTTTTTAGGATTTGCTCTACTGCAGTCTGTAATTCATCTTCGCCTTTGCGCTCATGAAAATTAATATTCGAGCAACTTGTAAAGTAAGGATTGATCATCCAAGGATCAATATCCACTACCTTAGCAAACTTCTTAGCCACCTCTTCATAAGCAGCGAAGTGATTAGACTTACGACGGACATGCCAACCAGCATGCAAGCCAGGCAATAGATACTGCTCATGCAGGTTTTCTAAAATCGGTGGGATGCCGGCGGATAAATCGTTATTCAACAGAATCGAGCAAGGATCAAAATCTTTTAAACCCAAGCGTTGCTTTTTCAAGCCCAGGCGAGAGAGAGGCTCCATCAACAAACGATTACCCTCTGGCAACTCAATCCAAGTGGGCTTTTTAATCTCTTCTGAAAAAGTACCCAAGCGCACATTCAGACCAGCTTGACGCAAGATGGATGACAGACGCGCAATATTTTGCAAGTAGAAAGTATTGCGAGTGTGACGCTCTGGAATCAATAATAAATTTTTAGCTTCAGGACAAATCTTTTCAATTGCAGCCATTGCCGCCTGAACAGCCAAAGGCAACATCTGCGGAGATAGATTATTAAAGCCGCCTGGAAAGAGGTTGGTATCAACCGGGGCCAGCTTAAAGCCTGAGTTACGCAAATCCACTGAGCAGTAAAACGGCGGGGTATGCTCTTGCCATTCCAATCTGAACCAGCGCTCTATCGTTGGGGTCGCTTCTAGAACCTTTGACTCTAATTCGAGCAAAGGGCCGCTTAAGGCAGTAATGAGATGTGGAACCATCCCACCATTGTAAGATTATTAAAAGAAAGACGCGGGATCCTAGGATCCCGCGCTTAAAACCAGGCAGCGAACGAAAGCCGCCTAGTGAGGGGTAAATCTATAGATTAAGACTCGTAAGCAGCCTCACCATGTGAGCTGATATCCAAGCCTTCGCGCTCATCTTCTTCCTTCACACGCAAACCAATCACCATATCGATCAATTTGAATGCAATATAAGAAACTACGCCAGACCAAATCAAAGTGGTAATCACGCCTTGAGCCTGAATCCACAATTGACTAGCAATCGAGTAATCGGGAGCAACAGCATTCGCTACGTAGTCCCAGATGCCTGAACCACCTAATGCTGGATCAGCGAATACACCAGTCAATAAAGCACCAGTAATACCACCAACGCCATGAACACCGAATACATCTAAGCTGTCATCAGAGCCCAAGATTCTCTTGAGACCTGTAACACCCCAGAGGCAAGCAACGCCAGCAACTAAGCCAATGACAATCGAACCCATTGGGCCAGCAAAACCAGCGGCTGGAGTAATAGCAACTAAACCAGCTACGCAACCGGAAGCAGCGCCCAACATGGAAGGCTTACCTTTGAGAATCCACTCAGCAATAGACCAGCCCAATACAGCAGCAGCAGTTGCTAAAAGAGTATTCACGAAAGCCAATGCTGCGCTACCGTTTGCCTCGAGTGCTGAACCAGCATTGAAACCAAACCAGCCGAACCACAAGAGTGCAGCACCAGCCATTACATAAACTAAATTATGTGGCTTCATTGCTTCTTTACCGTAGCCAACACGCTTGCCGATAACGTAGGAGCCTACCAAGCCAGCGATAGCTGCATTGATATGAACAACGGTACCGCCAGCAAAGTCGAGCACACCTTTTTGCCACAACCAACCCGCACGAGCGGTAATAGCTTCGAGAGATGCAGCATCTTTGATGTCATCAGGACCAGGCCAGAACCAGACCATGTGAGCAATTGGTATGTAGCTAAATGTGAACCAAAGGATCATAAATATCAAGATTGCAGAGAACTTAGCGCGCTCAGCAAAGGATCCAATGATCAAGCAGCAAGTAATAGTTGCGAACACTGCCTGGAAAGCCATGAATACAAACTCAGGAATCACAACACCTTTACTAAAGGTAGCTGCTACAGAGTCTGGCGTCATACCACCCAAGAACAATCGATCAAGTCCACCCACAAATGGCCCGCCCTCAGTGAATGCAAAGCTATAGCCGTAAACAGCCCACAGCACAGTAATCAAAGAAAACACCATGAAACACTGCATGCAGATCGACAGAATATTTTTACTGCGTGTTAAGCCACCGTAGAACAAAGCCACACCAGGGAGTGTCATTAACAGCACTAATGCTGTACATACCATCATCCAAACGGTATCGGCTTTATTGCACTTTTCAGAACAAAGAACGGGTGCAGGTTCTGCTGCAGCGGGAGTTGCAGCTGGAGCAGTTACTGCTGGCTTTTTAGCTTCATCAGCATATGCCGGCGCAGTCACAATCACACCAGTAGCACCAATGGCCAAGGCCATCGCACCGCCAGCTAGGAGTTTTTTCATCCAAGTTAACATTTTGAACCTCTCTTTAAAGTGCTGACGCGCCGGTTTCACCGGTGCGAATACGAATGACGTGCTCAACTGAAGAGACAAAAATCTTGCCATCACCAATCTTGCCTGTACGTGCAGATTTTTCGATTGCTTCAATCGCACGCTCCAAAATGCCATCTTCAACAGCAGCTTCAATTTTTACCTTTGGCAAAAAGTCAACTACATACTCAGCACCGCGATACAACTCAGTGTGACCTTTTTGACGACCAAAGCCTTTAACTTCAGTGACGGTAATGCCAGAAACTCCCACTTCCGAGAGAGCTTCACGCACTTCGTCAAGCTTGAAGGGCTTGATAATTGCGGTGATTAATTTCATACGTTTCTCCGTTCAGAGGTGGAAATTAGAATGCTTTTGTTAGAGAGATCAAACCTGTTGATTTACCCAAGTTTTTGCCAGTTGGGCTGGAATAAGAGTAGCCACCCTGAGCCGTTGCTGCATTTGTACCGACATAGGCAATAGAACCAGATAGGCCACCGCCAAAATCTTTAGTTACGCCCAACTTCCAATCGGTATAGGAATACAAGGAGCTATTGGTGGTGTTATTGCCATATGCAAGACCTACATAAGAAGTTGCCCCATTTACAGTATTGCCAGCAACGTACTGATAACCAATATGGCCATTCAATGCCACGCCCCAAATACCAGTGTCATAGTTCAATGTCAGATCTGGGTAGTAGGATCCCCTAGAGTTAACTGTTCCAAAAAGGGTTGACAGTGCATATGAAACTTTTCCAAAGCCGGTTAGCGGTCCAAATGTAAAGTTCTGGGCTACATATACCTCACTAGTATTTGGATTAGCAGTTGCGCCATTAGTATTTGGAATGCCTGATGTTGGATAGTAGTACTGCAAGAATCCGAGGTCAGATGCAAAACCTGCACCAATCAGTTCTTTCTTGATACCAGCATAAAAGTCCATTTCAATTTGGCTTGAAACTTGTCTGCCTGCACTGCCATTACCGCCAACAGAACCATTTTGGCCATAAGCATCACTGATCCAGCTAATCGAGCTGTTCCAGTTACCAATGTAGAAACCGCTCTCATGAGCATAGTCAAAGCCACCCTGAATCGCTGGCTTGAAGTTTGACTGACTGATACCGCGATAGCGATAGTCATTCACAACAGTAACGTTAGCGGCAATAGGACTTGTTGCTGACGTGGCTTCTGGATTGGCTGGGGTATCAGCTGCAAAGACAGATGCACTGGCTAAACCAGTCAATAATGCAACTGCTGCCGCAGAGATTGCCTTCTTACGTAATGTTTTCATGTGTTACTCCTTACTAGTTGTAATAAAAAAGGGTTGAATGCTTAATGCATGGAGTGATCATGAAGGTCAGCCTTTTAAGCGCGTGTGGGCCATTCCCCTTATTAAGGCATTTGCACTTTTTTAGTGCTTTATATTGCACCATCCATGTGAATTTTGGCCCTTTTAGGCCTTTTTTAGCCTTTTTGCCCATTTTTGGCTGCCCAACATAAAATAACGATATGTATCTTTTATGCAACTTTTCATAGAACTGCGAAACCCCATCATGCAAAAACCAGGTGAAATCCTCGAACAAATTCAACGCATCGCTAGTGATATGCAAAACAAGGTGGGTGATGCCATTCGGAATTCACCAGCACAAGAGATTGAAAAGAATGTGCGCGCGATGATGAACCAAGGTTTTCAGAAAATGGATTTAGTTACTCGTGAAGAGTTTGAGTTACAAACTAAAGTTCTCTCTAAAACAAGAGAAAAATTAGTGGCACTTGAAGCTAAGGTTGCCGCTTTAGAAAAAACTTCGTAAGTTTTTATTCTGGATAAAACTCATTAAAGAAGTTGGCGTACTCTTCTTTAGATAGCAGTATTTTTGCATCATCAGTATTTGCGTTTGCATGCAATACTGATATTTGATAAATCCAGGCATCTCCATTGCTAGCTTGCCGCGTGATCCAGCGTACTCGCATTTGTTGTTGCTCTTTGGCATTTAGCTTTAAAATAATAAAGTAATCTGTAGTTGTAAGTTTCTGACGATTGCTCGCTTGGTAAGTTGCCACCTCTTCGACTACCCTCCCACCCGAAGCCTTAGCTCTCTCAAGTAAACTACTTTTTAGTTGCGTGATAATTTTTTCAGTTGCTTCAGCTTGGTTAGCCGGCACCTGTATCGAGCTAATAGAGTAAATATCATTATCAATTTTGACTGCTTCAAGAGTTTGATTGAGCTCTTGCTCTTGATAAGGAATGCGGCGCTCTAATTTATCGGGCTTACCAGGGAATAAAGCGGTATATCTTTCTTGGGGTGATTGCACTGTACGCCAATCCAACTTGGGGCTGCAGGCAATTAGTAGAATCATTGCTGCTAGCAATGCAACAGCCTTCCAGGCTCTAAACAATACCGGCTCCATGCGCTTGCTGATCAGCATGGTAGCTAGAGCGCACCATTGCACCTACTGCTGCATGGGAAAAGCCCATTGCATAGGCCTCCTTTTCAAACATCTTGAAAACATCAGGGTGCACATAACGGCGAACTGGGAGGTGATGGCCTGATGGCGCAAGATACTGACCAATAGTGAGCATGTCGATATTATGTTCACGCATATCACGCATGACCTCTAAAATTTCTTCATCTGTTTCACCAAGGCCAACCATCAAACCACTCTTGGTTGGAATATGGGAAAAGCGCTCTTTGAAATCTTTTAAGAGCTTTAGAGAGTGAAGGTAGTCAGCGCCTGGTCTTGCTTCTTTATAAAGACGTGGCACAGTTTCTAGATTGTGATTCATCACATCTGGCAAACCGTTAGGTGCATACTCCGAAAAAATATCCAATGCCTTATCCAGGCGACCACGGAAGTCTGGAACCAGCACTTCAATGCGAGTAGCGGGCGAAAGACTACGTGATTGAGAAATGCAATCAACATAATGCATTGCGCCACCATCGCGTAGATCGTCACGATCTACGCTGGTAATCACCACATAATTTAATTTCAGCGCCGCAATAGTGCGCGCTAAGTTGGCTGGCTCTTTTTGATCGAGTGGATCTGGTCTACCGTGGCCTACATCACAGAAGGGGCAGCGACGGGTGCACTTATCTCCCATGATCATGAAGGTAGCAGTGCCTTTACCAAAGCACTCACCTATATTGGGACAACTTGCTTCTTCACAAACAGTAACGAGCTCGTTCTCGCGGAGGATCTTTTTAATCTCGTTAAAGCGGGAGTTTCCAGAAGCAGCCTTTACCCGAATCCAATCTGGCTTTTTAAGAACCTGCTCTAGGGGAACTATCTTGATTGGAATGCGCGCAGTCTTCTCGCTCGACTTTTGCTTACGTGATGCGTCGTAATTGAGGTCTTGACGGAGTTCTACAGTCGTCTTGGTATCGGTCTTATTGGTGGTCATGATGGCATCAGTTGCTTTTGTAAATGCTCTAAAAGCCTTTGGCTAATAGTGTCTACATTGTCCTTGATCCCAAGGGTTTGCATATCAACTGTCTTTAAGTCCTCATAGCCGCAAGGGTGGATGCGTCTAAAAGCCTCTAGATCAGTTGCTACATTGAGTGCTAGACCATGATAGGAGCAGCTTTTAGAGATCTTGAGGCCCAAGGCAGCCACCTTAGCCCCAACCCACTCCACTGGCACCCCAGGCTGCTCTAAAACATAAATCCCAGGAGCCCCAGGATGTCTTTCTGCCTTAATCCCAAAATCTGCCAAGGTATCAATCACCGCCTGCTCAATACGAGAGACCAATTCTTTTACAAAGATCCCTAAGCGTTTGAGATCAAGTAAGAGATAGACAACGATCTGACCGGGCCCGTGATAAGTAATTTCACCACCACGATCAACTTGCACGAGTGGAATTTGCTTGCTAGGTGAATGTAAATTACTCGCATCACCCGCAAGTCCTAAAGTAAATACGGGGGGGTGCTCCAAAACCCAAATCTCATCAGGCGTTGCGCTATTACGCTCTTTAGTAAATAGTCGCATCGCCTCATAAGTAGAGACGTAGTCTGCTAAGCCGAGATGTTTTACTAAAGCAGACATAAAAATGAGTTACAGAACAATGCTGACTAGCGGATGCGTCGACAAAGTTCTATATAGCTCATCTAGCTGTTCACGACTGGTGGCTGTAATTGGCAACGTGATGCCTAAATAATTACCATCTTTAGAGGGTCGCTGCTCGACTTTAGTCTCATCAAAGGTAGGATCAAATTGTTTGGCAATATGAATAATTGCTGGCAGATACTCTGGATTAGCTTTACCCATTACCTTAATTGGAAATTGGGAAGGGTATTCAATGAGTGATTTTTCTTCGGCCATAGTTTTCTTTAATCTCTCTTATTATTTGCGATGGTCCGGCATGCCTAGCCAAGCGCCAGTGATGATGTTGCGAATGCAATGCAATCTGCGGTGAAAAAAGTGGTCTGCGCCAGGAACCACTTGCACAGTGAGCTCTTGAGGACGAGCCCAATCCAAAACATTAAGCAAAGGAATGGTTTCATCTAACTCACCATGAATGAGGATGGTATCTGCAGGCACGGAAGCTAATGTCCATTTACCAGCTGCACTTCCCACCATCACCAAGCGTTCAGCAGGGCGGCCTAGATCAGCAAGTCTTTGGACTAAGTGGCTACCAACAAAGCTACCGAATGAAAATCCGGAAACTACCAGCGGCAAAGAATTTGAACTTGCAACCCAAGTTTGCTTGGTAGTAGTCTCAAATTGCATCCAACTTGAAGGGGTACGCATCCAATCGGTGACATGCAATAGATCCTCTAACTCGCCAACACCTTCATCATGCACGCCAGCAGTACCACCTACGCCTCGGAAATTAGGGCGCACGCTGACATAACCCAACTGATTAAAAGCACGCGCCATGGTCTGCGCCACTTTGTTATCCATCGTGCCACCCATCAGTGGATGAGGGTGAGCAACTAATGCCAAACCACGGACCACAAAGGATGGATCACTTTTTAATTCATCTGGTAAATCGATGGATATTTCCATCGAACCAACAATGCCTTCAATATGAATTACTTTTGTACGGCTATTCATGGGAAAACTTTCAACTGAACTATGACAACTCTAGGCGCTTTACTGGGCGCCCAGCAATTAAATGGGATTGGATAATTTCTTCGACATCCTCCTGATCTATCAAGGTATACCAAATACCTTCCGGATAGACCACCATCACAGGGCCATCAGCACAGCGATCCAAGCATCCCGCTTTGTTGACGCGGATCTTTCCAGGGCCGGCAAGACCAAGTTCTTTGACTCTACTTTTTGCATACTCAAACAATGCAAATGCATTATGGCGATCGCAGCAATCCTCGCCATTACTGCGTTGGTTTAAACAAAAAAACAGGTGGTGTGAAAAGCTCATAAGAAAATTATATTCGTCAGTGTTTCGGTTTCAGTTGTGCCGCATTACGAATCATCCAAACTAAGGCAATTGGTAACCATACCACCGATACCCATTGCATTAGCTCATTAAAGTGTAATAAGCGCCCCTGCTGCCAATGCCGCAAGTTCATGATGAAATATGGATTATTAGGCAATACATTAATAGCGATAGTAGCAGTGACTAAACAAAACAATGCTAAGCAAAGTCTTCTTTTTTGATCAAGGCGTAAAGCCCAACTCAATAATGCGCTTGCCAATACCATTCCCCATAGAGCGCCAGCTGTTAGCCATATCAAGCTAAATTCCCCACCAAACTGAAGAGCTGTAAAAAAAGTTTTCATCACCACGGTTACGCAAAGCAAACCATTGAGAATTCGCCATTGAGGCGCATTGATGCGTAGGCCTGAGGAAAGTAATAAAGCAACGCCAAGCCAACAAAGCGCTGTAATTAGAGTTTCTTGCGCTACTTGATTAATGACCAAAGTTCCCCAGTCAATCGAACCAAAAATAGCGTGGCCCCATACACCAGTGCCTAACCATGAACTTTGGGGATAAATTTGCGACCAAGGAAATAATAAGAAGAGAGCACATGCAGCCCAGTTAAGACCAAACCATTGATCAAAACGACGACGAATTACACTACCCGACAACCATTGGGGTCCCAGGGGAATAGCTAATAAGCCCCCCAATAAACCCCCCAATACATTTGCCCACCAATCCATCTGACTGGGGATGCGGGTTGGAAGCCAGGACTGCAGGGTTTCCACACTCAATGCCAGCAAAGCGCTAAGCACTAAGGCAAGGCTTAATGCCACAAAGTTACGCCAACGGGGATAGGCAGCAAAAACCAGCAGAAATCCAAAAGGGATATATGCCAAGATATTGATGGAAACGTCGAATAGGGTAATAAACCGGGGTAATGGCGCCTGTACCCAAGCCCAAGCTTCAATGCCATTGCGGAAATCAAAATCAAAAGGATTAAGGCTCACATAGACAATCAATAACGCATAACTCAGGCTCATTGCCCTAGCCAAAGGCATGGCCTGAAGAGGCCATACAAGCTTATGGGGACGCTGGTCTTTTTGATCCATCCCACAATTCTAGGTCAGACCTTTCTACAATGGCGAAATGACTGCTAATTGCATCCTTGAACGCGTTGCGCAAACTAAATCCACAAATGATGATCTTTTGGAGCGTTGGCGGGCCGGAGAACTAATCGACCCGGTAGCTCGCATTGCTCACAAACAAACTGCTGGAAAAGGGAGGGCTGGGCGAACTTGGCTAGCTAGGCCAGAAGATTCGATCTGCTTTTCCTTGGCCTTTCCATTTAAGAGAAAGCCAACTGAACTCACCGGTCTGAGTCTTTTGGTTGGATTAGCGGTTATTTCTGGAATCGCACAAGCATGTGATTTGACTGAAGCCACTCTTTATCAAGCCGGCCTCCGATTGAAGTGGCCAAATGATTTGCTACTGAACAACACCAAACTTGGTGGCATCTTAATAGAAGGTGGTCAAGCAAAAGCAAATGATCTAACGTGGATGATTATTGGTATTGGCATGAACTTACATAATGCTAAAGAAATTGAAAGCAGCTTAGGAAACCAAACTGGTTTAAAGGTGGGCACCCTTGATCAACTTCTTCCGTCGCAATCAAACCTACCTGATGTGGAATACCTTTGGTTAAAACTCATTGCATCTCTAGAGCATCATCTGAGTGAATTTGATCAGCACGGTTTTGGTATGTATCAAGAGCAATGGAAAGAATGGGATGCCTATCTGGGCCAAGTGGTATCTATATCTGGCGCAGGCAAAGAACCCATCTACGGCATATCTCAGGGTATAGATCAAGCAGGCGCATTACTATTGCAACAAGACTACAAAACGATCGCCATTCATGCGGGTGATGTTTCCTTAAGAGTGCAAACATGAGCCTTTACTTGCTATTTGATGTTGGTAATACGCGTCTCAAATGGGCTGCCGTTGAATCAACGCAACAGCCATCAGATCAACAAAAAAAATTGTGGGCTTACTCTGGATCCATCAACAGTAAATCTTTAACTTCACCTGACCATAGGGCTGAGCTAGCGGATTACATTGCGAAAACTTTGCCCAAACCTGATGCCATTGCGTTTACTTGTGTTGCCGGGAAAGAGGCTGTTGAAAACCTTCAATCACTATTGCCACAATGGAGTGACGTTTCCTGGAAGCAGCTCAAAGGAGATAGCCAATACAACGGTGTGCGCACCCTCTACCAAGACCCAGGCAAACTTGGTGCGGACCGCTGGGCTGCCGTTATTGGGGCTCGTGCTCTTTCTAACGCTAATACACTCATCATTAATGCAGGTACAGCCACAACTATTGATTTGCTTGGTGCCAATGGTGTTCACTATGGTGGATGGATATTGCCTGGACTTGAGTTGATGCAAAAAAGTTTAGAAAGTAACACTGCTCAATTGCCACTAGCAGTACGTAACGAGACTAGTAATAGTTTTGGCTTATCAACGAATAATGCGATCATTAGCGGTTGCGATGCCGCACAAATCGGCGCAATTCAATATGCGATTCAATTGGCGAAGGAAATGAATCATCCCATTGCAAGAGTTTGGATTGATGGTGGCAATGCTAAAATTTTACTAGCCGAGATGAGTAAATTGAAAGCACCCTCTACGCTAGCAATAGAGGCAACTGAAGGCTTAGTGCTCCGTGGTATTTGGGCCTGGCTACTGCAGAATCTTTAAGAGCGGATCTTGCCCAATAGGCTAGTGGTAGAGCGCTCATATAAAAACGGAATGGCAATCGCTTTCCCGCCCCAAGTCTTCACCAAACGCGTTTCAGCAAGAGCATCAATCTCATAATCACCGCCCTTAACGTAAACATCAGGACGGATTTTCTCAATCAAACTCACTGGTGTTTGCTCAGCAAAGAGCACAGTCATGTCCACACTTTCAAGAGCTGCTAATAAAGCCTGACGATCTGCTTCAGAATTAATTGGCCTGTCATCTCCCTTGCCCAGCATCTTGACTGAAGCATCTGAATTCACACCGACTACTAAGCTTGCTCCTAAGGCGCGGGCCTGGGCTAAGTAACTAGCATGCCCACGATGAAGAATGTCAAACACCCCATTAGTAAAGACCAGAGGTCTGGGAAGCTTTGCAATACGAGCAGTCAGCTGGTCTAAAGGACAGATCTTGGACTCAAAAGAAGGTAGGGGCAAAGAAGTCATGGCTCAATATTAATGGCTTTAGCTAACTTCGAGCGATATTACCCAGAATGTCTTAGACTTGAGGACTAATAACCCAATAAAAAAGTCGCTACATGCCCCCCGAGACAATCCGCCTAGTTTCTACCTGGGTTTTTACCCTACTTGCCTTTTTATCGGGTGCCCAACTCGCAAATGCTGCACCTAACTGCAGCCCTCTTCTATCCCAGACCTTTCTGCGATTACAGGATGAGGCGCCTCAAAATCTTTGCCAATACCAGGGCAAAGTAATTTTGGCTGTAAATACTGCTAGCTTTTGCGGGTTTACAAGCCAATATGAAGGTCTAGAAAAGGTCTATGCCAAATACAAAGATCAGGGCCTTGTCGTTTTAGGCTTTCCGTCTAACGACTTTGGCCAACAAGAGCCGGGGAGTAATAAAGACATCGCTGACTTCTGTAAAAACACGTACGACGTGAAATTTCCGATGTTTGCAAAAAGCTCAGTTACAGGCAGCAATGCGAACCCTCTTTTCAAAATGTTGATTGCTAAAACTGGCACAACGCCAAAATGGAATTTCTATAAATATTTAATTGATCGAAAGGGAAATGTCGTTGATTCTTATGGCAGCATGACCAAACCAACAAGCAGTACCATCACTGCAGAGATTGAAAAACTCTTAGGAGAAAAACCTCAGTGATTAAAAAAAGAATTGCCATTGTTGGCGCTGGCATCTCTGGACTTGGGTGCGCTTATGCTCTAAGGCAGCATCCTGAATTTGATCTAACCTTATTCGAGTCTGGCGATCATATTGGGGGTCATAGCAATACAGTCGACTTCAAGTGCAATATTGGTGGCGAAGAAATCAGTCATGGTGTTGACACTGGGTTCTTAGTCTTTAATCGCAAGACCTATCCGCGCTTAGTGCGTCTCTTTGAAGAAATTCAAGCTCCGGTAGCGCCTTCTGAAATGTCCTTTTCTGTATCAATTGATACGTCCGATAAGAAACACGGCCATCAAAATATTGAATGGGCAGGTAATGACCTAAACTCTTTCTTTGGACAAAGATCAAATCTTTTATCTCCCTCCTTCTGGAGAATGGCTTATGACATCCTGCGTTTTAACCGACTGGCCTCTCGGCTAGCACATCAGCAAATTGAAGCGGGCCATCTTTATAAAGAACCTGATGAAAGCATTGCCAATTTTTTAGATCGCAATCGCTTTAGCCAAAGCTTCAGAGAAAATTATTTTCTGCCAATGATTGGCGCCATCTGGTCATGCTCTGTCGGGCAGATGCTCGAGTTTCCGATTCAAACGATGGTACGTTTTTGTCATAACCATGGTTTACTACAAATTCAGAACCGTCCACAGTGGTTGACTATTCAAGGTGGCTCTCGAGAGTACGTTAAACGGATTGTTGCTACCCTAGAAGAATCTAAAGTGAAGATTGTGCGTAAAGGTGTTTTACGCGTAAATGCAAAGCAAGATAGCGCATCTCAAGTTGAAATAATCACTCAGTCTGGGTCTGTTTTTTTTGATGAGGTCGTGATGGCCTGCCATAGTGATCAAGCGCTTGATCTGGTTCATGGTATTACGCAGCAGGCTAGAAATATTTTGGCAGCGATTCCTTACCAAAAAAATCGTGCCATCCTGCATACAGACGTACGCTTTCT
The DNA here is from genome assembly GCA_903900805.1 of uncultured beta proteobacterium. GTDB lineage: Bacteria > Pseudomonadota > Gammaproteobacteria > Burkholderiales > Burkholderiaceae > Polynucleobacter. Next base: position 40,465 of record CAIUOP010000062.1, read on the forward strand.
ACCAGAGGCAAAACGTTGTTGGGCTGCCTGGAATTACACCGCTAAGTCTGGCATGAAGCCCTCATCAAAACAGCATGTGAGCGTGAACTACCTCATTAATCGGCTGCAACCACTACCTGCTCAATTAAAAGATACGCAAATTATTGTCAGCCTAAACCCCGCTTCAGAGCCGGACCCAAAGCTAGTGCATCAAGAAATTCATTATTCGCACCCTGTATTTGATATGAGCGCTATCCAAGCCCAGAAAGAATTACCACTCATTCAGGGTGCAGCATCGATCTGGTATTGCGGTGCCTGGACTGGATTTGGCTTTCATGAAGATGGTTTACGCTCTGGTGAATTAGTCGCAGAAGCCTTAATAGAAGGCATCAATTCGCCACAAAACACCCATCCCAAGCAAGACGCGCAATAAATGAATCAGCCAAAGATTAACTTTGGAGTTGTAAAACATCAGCGACTCAGACCTGCTAAGAATGCGTTTGGCTACGGTGTTTTCACATTATCAATTCCTATGCGGGCTAGAAAGCACAAGCCTGACCTTCTGAGCCAATATGGGCTGAATGACAATCGCCTGGGGCTATTTTCATTCTTTGATAAAGACCATGGTTTAGGGCAAACGGATAGTCTACAGTGGATTGAAAATATTCTGCAAGAAAACCAAATCCAAAATATTGATGGAGAAATTTGGTTACAAACATTTCCCAGAGTTTTGGGTTACGTATTTAATCCAGTCAGTTTTTGGGTGTGTACACGTGCAAACGGTACAGTTCAAGCAGTGTTAGCGGAAGTGAACAATACCTTTGGGGAGCGTCACTGCTATCTGTTACATAAAAATTCTGGTGAGGTATTACGCTCTGGCGAAACTCTTAGTAGTCAAAAAGTATTCTATGTTTCACCATTTTGTGAAGTACGTGGCGACTACCATTTTCGCTTTCTATTTCCGCAAGATAGTAATAGCGGTAACAACTCTGTTTATCGGATTGAATTACACGAAGATGGGCTACCACTAATTAATACCAGCATCAGCGGTAGTAGCCGCCCCTTAAGTCAATCCATGCTTTGGTTAGCGTTTCTGCGCTATCCACTCATGAGTCTTGGAGTAATCTTCCGGATTCATTGGCAAGCGTTGAAATTATGGATAAAAGGTGTACCCTTTCACTCAAAGCCCAATCCACCTGAAATTGAAGTTAGCAAATGAACCGTCCTGGACAATCCTTACTCTCACGCCTAAATTTTGCAAGGCCCCAAAGCCAATCCCAAGCGCGTAAATCCCGCTTAGGTACAGAGACACTATTAAGCCTCTTGTCTCAACTTAGCAGCGGCCACCTCAAAATGACATTGCCTGATGGGAATGTAAGGGAATTTGGCAATAAATCAGATGCATTGCATGCCGAGATTCAAATTTTAGATTGGTCTGTATTTAAGCAAGTACTGTCTCATGGAGATATTGGCTTTGCTGAAAGCTATATCCGCGGAGAATGGAACACTCCAGATCTCAAGGCTATTTTAGAACTTGCGATTCGAAATCGTACCATTCTAGAAAAGGCAATTTATGGCAGCTGGTACGGCTCTATTCTTTACCGTATCCGACATTGGTTGCGTGATAACAGCAAAAACGGTAGCCGCAAGAATATTCATGCGCACTATGACTTAGGGAACGCCTTTTATACTCTGTGGCTTGACCCTACTATGAGTTACTCCAGTGCTTGGTTTTCAGAGGGTGAAAAACAATCTCTCGCTGATGCACAACGTGCCAAAATCAGACGCATTCTCGAGTCGCTAGACACTAAGCCTGGTGACCATGTTTTAGAAATCGGCTGTGGTTGGGGCGGCGTTATGGAAGAAGCTCTACGGAATAATATTGCAGTTACCGGACTTACCCTTTCTACAGAACAGAAAGTATTTGCTGAAGATAGATTACAAAAGACTCAATTACAAATTGAGCAAGCAAAGCCTTTTGAAGTTCGACTTCAGGACTATCGCGATTGCCAAGAACAATTCGAAGGCATTGCCTCCGTAGAAATGTTTGAAGCAGTTGGCGAAAAGCATTGGCCAGAATATTTTCAAACGATTGCCAAATGTCTTAAGGCTGGCGGCAAAGCATGTATTCAAACTATTGTGATTGCTGAAGAACTCTTTGAGCGTTACCGCCACAATACTGATTTTATCCAGCAGTACGTCTTCCCCGGGGGCATGCTTCCTTCGCGCGCTAGCTTTAAAGAAAGCGCTGCCAAGGCTGGGCTTCAAATTGAAGGTGAATTTGCTTTTGGGGCTGATTACGCCCAAACACTTTGCCTGTGGCGAGATAACTTCAACCAAAAACTTCATGAAGTTCATGGCCTAGGTTTTGATGAAGCTTTTATACGGCTCTGGAATTTCTATCTTATGTATTGCGCTGCTGGATTTGCAGAACGCAATATTGATGTCGTGCAATTCACGCTGAGTCATCATCCTATCAATACATCAAATACTCTTACGCTATGAAGCAAAGAGGAATTTCAAGCTTCTCAGGAAAACGTGTCTGGCTAATCGGCGCCTCCAGTGGAATTGGTGAAGCTTGCGCTCAAGTATTAATCAAAGCCGGGGCTAAAGTAGCTCTTTCTAGCCGAAGAGTTGAGCGTCTAAACCCACTAGCAGCACTTGGAGATCTTGGGCAAACATTGGTATTGCCACTAGACGTGACTGTTGACTCTGAACTCAAAAATAGTTACCAGTCAATTCTGAGCAGCTGGGATGGGATTGATTTATTGCTCTTTGTGTCGGGCGCCTATTCACCACTGCGCGCAGATAACTTTGACATTAATACCGCAGAACAAATCATTGATTCAAACTTACTAGGTCCAATGAGAGCTGTTGCGCTCGTACTGCCTGAGATGCTCAAAGCTCATACAGGTCATATTGCTATAGTGGGTAGTGTTGCAGGCTACAGCGGCCTTCCCAAGGCCTTGGCATATGGGCCTAGCAAGGCAGCAATCATTAATTTCTGCGAGACCCTTTACTATGACCTACTCCCTCGGGGGATTAGTGTTCACATGATTTCTCCAGGCTTTGTGGCTACCGAAGCAACTGCTCAAAATGATTTTGAAATGCCTGCCTTAATCAGCGCGCAAGAAGCTGCTTCTGAAATTTTGAGCGGTATTGAGAACGGGGAGTTTGATATTCACTTCCCCAAGAGATTTTCGAGATTCCTAAAATTTCTCAGAATCCTACCTTATCCAATTTACTTTTGGATCGTACGCCGCTTCGTCAAAATCTAAAGCAATTACTACTTATATTTATCTTTACGGATTTTTTCTTCAAGATGGTCCATTACCGCTATTGCCTTAGCTTTAGTCCCAGCAATTGAGGGAGAAGTTACATACTTGCCTTGCATCACAATCGTTGGAACGCCATCAATACGATAAGCTTCTGCTAATTGTTTTGATGCTCGCGCCTTAGAAACCACAGCAAAAGAGCGGTAATTAGCTAAGAAGGCATTGCGATCAACACCTTGAGATGCAACCCAATCCACGATCTCTGGCTCAGCCAATAAGCGCTTGTTTTCCTTATGAATTGCATACATAACTTTTTCATTCAGAGCGTCGCCTTTGCCCATTGCCTCAAGTGCATAGAACAATTGGCTATGTGGCATAAGGTCCTCACGAAACGCAACTGGCACTCTGCGGAAAACGACATCCTTGGGCTGACGCTTTACCCAGCTACTAAGCTCTGGTTCAAAGTCATAGCAATGAGGGCAGCCATACCAAAAGAACTCAATAACCTCCACTTTGCCCTTTGACTCAAGGGGCTGAGCAATCGGCAGAATCCGGTAGTCAAACCCTTCCTCAATCTTTTGGCTTTGTGCAGCCGCAATTCCGCTTAGACAAAACAATGTCAGTAATGTAAATATTCTTTTGCTAAATGAGGTCATGATTTGCTAGATTTAATCAGAGTTGGTTTAATACCTATGCTGTTTAACTTATCACGCACAGGGTTACTTTCGTCAGGACTGTTATAAGGCCCAACACGGACACGCCATAAGGTATTTCCATCGGCAGTAACTTCACTTAATTGCGTCTGAATTCCTTGAATAGCTAAACTTGCTTTTTGTGCATCAGCATCAGCACGTTTTATAAATGCGCCAACTTGCAGGAAATAAATTGCATCTGATTTTGGAGCAGGCGTAGTTTCAGCTGACTTCTTGCTGTTTACCAAATCCGTAATCGGATCAGATGGGGTAGCGGCAGGCGACTTGCCTTGTAGGGGTTTATTCAAGTCTAATTGCTCAACAGGAGCAGCGGGCTCACCCTCAGCCGGCGCACTAAGGGGTTTGATTGTTAAAGGTAAATTGGGCGCACGAACCCCAGGTCTTTCTTGGGGGGTGTTTTTAGAAAGATAGAAGGCAATTACAAAGGCAATGCCTAAACCTACCCCTAAGCCCAAAACAAAACCTAAGATAGTGCCGCCGTATTGGGCGTTTTTATCTTCGATCTTTATGAAGCCAGTTCGTTGATTTGGTTTTTTCATAATTGCCTCATCTTACCTTTTCACTTCATACCCTACTACTACATCTTAACGGGTGCAGATACCCCTAATACTTTTAAACCATTTTGCAGCACTTGGCGCGTAGCTAATAATAGTGCTAAGCGAGCTGCCTTCAGGTTTTGATCATCCACCAGTACGCGGTCTGCGTTATAGAAGGTATGAAAATCTCCTGCAAGATCTCGCAAATAGAAAGCAAGGGCATGGGGAGCTAGCTCAGCCGCGGCGTCTGTAAGTACCTCAGGATACTCAGCCAAACGACGCAACAAATGATCTGAAGCTTTACTTTGCAATAAAGATAAATCAGCAGAGGCTAAATCAGAAACTTGCCCGCCCCACTGCTGCAATATGGAGTTAATGCGCGCATGAGCATACTGAACATAGAACACTGGGTTCTCGTCATTTTGCTGTAGAGCTAGATCAATATCAAAAACGAATTCCGTATCGGCTTTACGTGAGATTAAGAAAAATCGTACCGCATCACGACCACGTTGCAATGCCAATTCTCTTTCTTCGGGAGTCATCTCTGGAGTAACCCCTCCCGACCACTCAACCAAATCACGCACAGTGACATAAGAACCTGCGCGTTTAGATATCTTGACCTCTTCACCATGACGCATGACAGTCACCATTTTATGCAACACATAATCTGGATAGGTCTTTGGAATATCCCAGCCACGTTTTTGCGCTACGCCCTGTAAGCCAGAACGAACACGGGCTATAGTGCCATGGTGGTCGCTACCCTGAACATTAATTACTTTATGAAAACCACGATTCCACTTACTGGTGTGATACGCCACATCAGGTACGAAGTAGGTAAAGCTGCCATCAGACTTACGCATCACACGATCTTTATCATCGCCATCATCAGTCGTTTTTAACCATAATGCACCCTCAGATTCATAGGTCTTACCAATGCTTTGTAAGTCACCCACAATTTGTGCAACATTGCCGTCGGTATACAAAGAGGATTCTAAATAGTAGCAGTCGAATTGAACGCCGAAGGTTTTTAAATCGATGTCTTGCTCATGACGTAAGTAAGCAACTGCAAATTGGCGAATGGCTTCAAGATCATCTTGATATTTTGGGGAGGCCTTAAAAGCAGTTGCAATCTCGGCAATATATTCGCCGTTATAAGCCTGCCCTGGCCAAGCTGTATCGCCAGGCTTTAAGCCATTTAAACGGGCTTGAACAGATAATGCTAAATTAGCAATTTGCACACCAGCATCGTTGTAATAAAACTCACGATGTACTTTAATTCCTTGGGTGGCCAATAAATTTGCCAGGGCATCACCGAGTACTGCTTGCCTACCGTGACCCACATGCAAGGGGCCAGTAGGATTTGCCGAAACAAATTCAATCATGGCACTTGCCATCGGAGCCTGTTCTGTTGCAAGCTCGCCAAAATGAGCGCCTTCAGTCAGAATCTCATTGACTACCGCTGTTTTAGCGGCACTACTTAAGCGGAAATTGATAAACCCTGGACCTGCTATTTCACAAGAAGCGATGAGCTTGTCATAGCCCGACTCTTTTTGCAGACGCTCAACTAAGGCCTGGGCCAACTCTCTGGGATTGAGCTTCCAAGCCTTAGATAACTGAAGTGCGATATTGCAGGCGACATCACCATGATCAACAGCCTTAGGCCGTTCTAAACGGGGTGCAGAAGGCTTCTCTAAGCCACGCTCTTGAGCGAGAACCCCAAGGGCACTGCCAAGCATCTCAATTAAACGATTTTTATTGGTCGACAACATAGAAGAGTGAGTTTATCAGGTGGTAAGCTATCAAAATGATCTATCAATTTCGCTCAAAAGCCGGTCCAGATGTCATTATGCTGGCCGACCTAAGCAAGCGAATCTTCGATATTTTCGGTCGTCCGCTAGAACCTCGTGGGATCCTCACGGTTGAGCAACTTCCCGCTTTGATTACAACCCTAGAAACTGCCATCCTCAAGGATCTGGAAGAGCGCTCTAAGTCGCAAACAGACGAGGGGGTAGAAAAACTTAGGCTCGCTGATCGCCTTGGACAACGAGCCTACCCTTTTCTAGAACTCATGAAACAGGCCAATGGCAAACACGAGCCCATCATGTGGGGTGTTTAGTCTATTAGACTCGCCAATTGGCGGCGCACGTCTTCAATAGACTCGCCTCGACGCTTAGCCAAGTCCTCAAGCTGGTCGGCTGAAACTTTTCCAACGTTGAAATAACGGGCATCAGGATGAGCAAGATAAAAACCGCTCACACTAGAAGCGGGGTTCATCGCCATCGACTCGGTCAAGGTCATGCCAATATCTTCAGAGCCGATTACTCTCAGTAAATCTTTTTTGACCTCATGAGCTGGGCAAGCAGGATATCCGGGCGCAGGACGGATACCACGATATTCTTCATTGATCATTTGATCATTTGTCAAAATCTCGTCTGTGGCATAGCCCCATAAATCAGTTCGAACGCGGTGATGCATGAGCTCAGCAAATGCTTCGGCCAAGCGATCAGCTAAAGCCTTCAACATAATTGCGCTGTAATCATCATGCTTTGCTTGGAACTCGGCAACCTTCTTTTCTACACCATGGCCAGTTGTTACTGCGAAACAACCAAGATAGTCTGCCACACCAGAATCTTTTGGAGCAACATAATCGGCTAAGCTGCGATTTGGCCTACGTACGCCATCAATCACTGGGCGCTCAGCCTGTTGACGCAAGCTGTGCCACACAAACAGTGGATGCTCACGTGCTTCATCGCTATATAAAATAATATCGTCACCCATCGTATTGGCAGGATAAAAGGCAACTACTGCATCAGCCTGCAGCCACTGACCCTTAATTAATTTATCAAGCAATCCCTTAGCGTCTTCATACACCTTACGCGCCTCAATGCCTACAACCTCATCATCCAAGATAGCTGGGAATTTGCCAGCAAGGTCCCAGGTCTGAAAGAATGGAGTCCAGTCAATATATTTAGCAATGTCACTCAGTGCAAAGTTTTTAAATACACGGCGACCAATAAATTTTGGCTTTTCTGGAACATAAGAGGACCAATCAATCAGCTCGCGATTTTTTCTAGCTGCCTCTAATGAAATTGTGGGCGCTGCTTTCTTATTAGCGTGCTGCTCACGAATACGGACATAATCTTCACGTAAATCTTGAATAAACTTCTTGGCGCTCTCATCAGAAAGCAAGCTTGAGGCAACGGATACCGAGCGAGAGGCATCTGGGACATAAACTACTGGGCCATCGTAATGCGGAGCAATTTTGACTGCCGTATGCACACGTGAGGTTGTAGCGCCACCAATCATTAGTGGTATTTGGCGCTCACGGAAATAATCATCGCGCTGCATCTCTTGAGCAACATAAGTCATTTCTTCAAGCGACGGTGTAATCAAACCAGAGAGTCCAACAATATCGGCATTCTCTTCTTTGGCACGTTTCAGAATCTCGGCACAAGGAACCATCACACCCATATTGGCGACTTCAAAGTTATTACATTGCAAGACCACAGTCACAATATTTTTTCCAATATCGTGTACATCACCTTTTACTGTGGCCATCACGATCTTGCCTTTGGCTTTAGCTTCACCGCCGCCAGCGATATGGAGGCGTTTTTCTTCCTCGATGTAAGGAATTAGGATAGCAACTGCTTGCTTCATCACGCGTGCACTCTTAACCACTTGCGGCAAGAACATCTTGCCCTCGCCAAACAAATCACCAACGACATTCATGCCATCCATGAGTGGGCCTTCAATCACTTCGATTGGTCTACCGCCTCCGCCCATGATTTGCGCACGCAACTCTTCTGTATCTTCTTCAATGAAAGTGGTAATACCATGTACTAGTGCATGGGTTAAACGTTCACGTACTAGAGCCTCACGCCACACTAAGTTCTCAACCTGCTTAGCACCACCACCCTTAAATTGATCAGCAATGTCTAGCAAGCGCTCTGTGGGCGTTTTGCCATCTTTCTCTTTAAAGCGGTTCAGCACCACATCTTCAACTCGCTCACGTAACTCTGAGTCTAAGTCTGCGTATACACCTAGCTGACCAGCATTCACAATCCCCATATCCATACCAGCTTGAATCGCGTGATATAAAAATACCGTGTGGATGGCTTCACGAACACGATCGTTGCCGCGGAAAGAAAAGCTCACATTAGAGACGCCACCGCTCACTTTAGCGCCAGGGAGATTTTCTTTTATCCAGCGGGTGGCATTAATAAAATCCACTGCGTAGTTATCATGCTCTTCAATACCAGTAGCAATAGCAAAGATATTAGGATCAAAAATAATGTCTTCTGCAGGAAAGCCAATTTCATTGACTAAGATTTCATAGCAACGCTGACAGATTTCTGTCTTACGCTTGAATGTGTCTGCTTGACCAACTTCATCAAAAGCCATCACTACAGAAGCAGCGCCATAACGACGAATTAAGCGCGCCTGCTTTTTAAAGGAGTCTTCACCCTCTTTTAAGGAGATAGAGTTAACGATTGGCTTTCCTTGAATACATTTCAAGCCTGCCTCAATCACGCTCCATTTGGAGGAGTCGATCATGATCGGGACTCGAGCAATATCAGGCTCAGAAGCAATCAGATTTAAGAAGCGAGTCATCGCCGCTTCAGAATCTAACATCGCCTCATCCATATTGATATCGATTACTTGCGCGCCATTTTCAACCTGCTGCCGCGCAACTACAAGCGCCTCATCAAATTGATTATTCAGAATCATGCGGGAAAATGCCTTGGATCCCGTGACGTTAGTACGCTCACCGATATTCACAAAACGAATATCTGCAGTGACATTAAACGGCTCTAGTCCAGAGAGTTTCATTGCTGGAATGATTTTTTTATCTACCTTACTCATGCTGACACCTCAGCACTTTCTTTGTAAAAAGCACGCGGCTTGCGCTTTGCAACTGCGTTAGCAATAGCGCGAATATGATCAGGCGTAGTGCCACAGCAACCGCCAACCAAGTTCACTAAGCCATCTTTAGCAAAGCCATCTACGAGGCTAGAAGTAATTTCTGGAGTCTCATCAAAACCAGTGTCGCTCATCGGATTAGGAAGGCCCGCATTTGGATAGCAAGAAACTGCAGCATCACAAATCCGCGCCAGCTCTGCAATATAGGGGCGCATCAAAGCGGCGCCCAAGGCACAGTTCAAGCCAAATGTCAGCGGCTTGATATGACGCAAGCTATTCCAAAATGCCTCAACAGTTTGTCCAGATAAAATGCGCCCAGAGGCATCAGTCACCGTTCCTGAAATCATTACCGGTAAACGCTCACCAGTCTCCTCAAAGAACTCATCTAATGCAAATAACGCAGCTTTGGCATTGAGTGTATCAAAAATGGTTTCAACCAAAAATAAATCTACACCGCCCGCAAATAAACCTTCAATCTGCTCGCGATAGGAAGCGCGCAGAGTATCAAAGGAAACATTACGCGCACCTGGATCATTTACATCCGGAGAAATACTGGCTGTCTTTGGTGTGGGGCCAATTGCTCCAGCTGCAAAACGAGGCTTGTCAGATGTACTATATTTTTCACAAGCTGCACGAGCAAGCTTTGCAGAGACTTCATTCATCTCACGCGCAAGCCCAGCCATTTTGTAATCTTCTTGAGCTACTGAAGTAGCGCCAAAAGTATTTGTTTCAATGATGTCGGCGCCCGCATCCAGATACTGCTCATGTATCTGGCTAATAATTTGTGGCTGGGTCAAAACCAAGAGCTCGTTATTACCCTTGATATCTCCAGGATGATCAGCAAAGCGGCTATTACTAGGTAAGCCACGGTAATCAGCCTCAGTCAATTTGTGCTGCTGAATCATGGTGCCCATTGCGCCATCCAAAATCAGGATGCGCCGCTTCAGCAGCTCAGGAAGTGCCTGACCACGGGTGTAAGGCTGGGACATACCATTAGATTGCATTGATTAACCGGGATAAATCTCTAGAATCCCTTATTCTATTGGAAAAGCCACTTTTAATTTAACTCGGAGCAGGTATGTTTGGAACAATTCCAGAATTCAATCAAAGCCTTGAAATGTTTAAAACTATGTGGGGCCAAGGTGCAGCAGGTCAAGCTGGCCAATTTCCCTTCACTACAGATGCCTCAAAGGCCGCTGGCGGCTTTGGCTCTGCATTCCCAGGCTTAGATGTTGATGAGCTAGAAAAGCGTATTAAGGACCTCAAAAGTGTTGAAAGCTGGCTAAATCTGAACCTCAATATCCTCAAATCGACCATTCAAGGCTTGGAAGTGCAGCACGCTACGATGATGGCCCTGAAATCATTTGGCGACGCAGTATCCGCAGCAAGCGCGGCAGGAACTACGCCAAAAGAAGAGTCAAGCACTAAAGCAAGCAGCTTTAAAGCTAAACCACGGAAAACCGCAACACGTCGTCGTCGCAAAGCTGGCGATGCAACTTACCTCGACGAAGTAGGTAATTCAGATGAGCAATAGCCTCACCCATAGCAAAAGTAAGTTGATGAATATCTAATTCACGCTTAAATAAAACCGACACTATCTCTCTAGCATGTGCCGGTTTTTTACATGCGCCGAGCGTGTCAGCCAAACGATCGTCATGATGTGCTTTTAATTGCGCAATACGTGGCTTCATGCCCGTGAATGGTTTTCCGTGTGAAGGCAATACCAGAGTGTCGTCAGGCAAAGGTATGTAATAGTCCAGCGAATCTAAATAAAGGCCCAATGGGTCAGCGTCTGGGTCGGTATCGAATACGCTCACATTTGTGGAGATGCGCGGCAAAAGCATGTCGCCAGAAATTAAGATTCCTAAGTCTTTACAAAAAAGTGATGCATGTTCAGGTGCGTGGCCGTACCCCATGATCACCTGCCACTGCTTACCACCAATCAAAATATTTTCACCATCCATAATGCGGCGATATTGTCGCGGTACACCTGGAACCATATTGCTATAGTAATTAGAGCGCGCCCGAATCTTTTCTAAATCTTCTGGCGCGGTTAAGCCATGCTTCTGAAAATGATCTGCAGATCCACCGCCGCCAGCGCGTACCCCAACTGCAGCGCCACCTTCTTTGCAGCTTAACCATTGGGCAGTTAAATAATCTGTCATCGAAATCCACATGGGCACATTCCATCTCTCACACAACCATTGAGATAGGCCTACATGATCTGGATGCATATGCGTTACCAAAACCCTGAGAACAGGTAAGCCTTCTAGTTGGGTAGAAAAAATCTTCTCCCATGCAGCCTTTGTCTCATCATTCGCAATGCCACAATCTACAATTGTCCATCCAGAAATACCATCAATTTCATCGCGCAAAAGCCAGAGATTAATATGGTCTAAAGCAAATGGCAGCTTCATTCTGAGCCAACAAACACCTGGCACTATCTCAATAGTGCTGCCAAGATCAGGAAGTGCCTCTCCTAATGGATAATGAATAGCGCTTTCAGTTTTTGCCTGATTTTGTGTGCTCATGGTTTAAATTTATTTTCTTTTAATGGCTATTGCTTTAGGTTTATTTTGACAACTATTCCATCACCTTGCACCAATTGGTGCGATATCAATCCCGAAAATGGTTACTGTCGGGGATGCTATCGCACGCTGAATGAAATTACGGATTGGTCTGATCTTTCTAATTCTGAGAAGCTTGAGGTTTGGTCAAAACTGAAAATACGTAAACCACAAACTGCAGAATAAGTTCCCATTCCTTTCCTACTTGTTCACATCAACAATTAAGCGACCACGCACATTACCCGCCATCAACTCTTGTGCATACTTCAAAGACTCTTCCAAAGTAATTTCGTGAGAGATCTCATCTAAAGTTTTAAGGTCAAGTAATTTACTCAATTGCTCATAAGCAGCGATCCGTTTTGCACGCGGTACAGTTACGCTGTTGATTCCATACAAAGTTATGCCACGCAAAATAAATGGTGCGACGCTAGATGGAAAGTCCATTCCCTGTGCAAGCCCACAAGCAGCTACCGCACCGTCACTCTTAGTTTGTGCGCATGCATTGGCTAAGGTATGACTACCAACACTATCCAACACCGCAGCCCAGCGTTCTTTTGCCAAAGGTTTGCCTGGCGAAGATAAAGTAGTGCGATCAATGACTTCGGCTGCACCCAGTTTCTTTAAATAATCTGCTTCAGCTACTCTGCCAGTGCTTGCAACAACCGTAAAGCCCAGTTTGCTTAACAAGGTAATAGCAAAACTTCCTACACCACCCGCAGCACCCGTCACCAATACTTCACCATCACTTGGCTTGAGACCATGCTTTTCTAAGGCCATGACACAGAGCATGGCTGTGTAACCAGCCGTTCCTATTGCCAAAGCTTGCTTTGCTGTAAATCCCTTAGGAAGGGGAATTAACCAATCTGCCTTTACTCTGGCTTGCTGTGCCAAACCACCCCAATGTCCTTCGCCTACCCCCCAGCCATTCAAGAGCACCATATCGCCCGTCTTAAAATCTGGGCTAGTGCTTTCAATCACTTCGCCCGCAAAATCAATCCCAGGAACCATTGGAAAACTTCTAACCACGGGCCCTTTGCCTGTAATGGCTAGACCATCTTTGTAATTGAGTGTGGAGTAGAGCACCTTAACTCGAACCTCTCCTTCTGGGAGGTTGGCCTCGTCTGCCTGGCCAAGCTCGGCGCGATAGCCTTGATCATCCTTATTTACCAATATTGCTCTAAACATATCTCTTCCTTTTATAACTGCGTATTTTTCCGCAACAAAACCCTAATAGGTTTATCCTAACGAGCATTGCTAATTATGGAGGCTTCCATGAAAAAAATTCTACTATTAACTGTGATTTCTGGTTTGATGCTTACTGGGTGCTATTCCACTCGAATCAGTATGTCTATGGGCAATATGCGACTAATCACTTCTACCGCAGATCCACAAGATGTAATGGACTTTGCAACTAGTACCTGTAAAAGTGACTTTTATGAAGGCGCCAGCTTCCTGTCCAAGGCAGGCACTGAGTATCGCTTTAAATGCGTGAAAGCTGAAGAAAATGAAATATTGATTCCTATTCCAGGAACAACTCTTGGTCCTGTAGCTAAAGCAGCAGCAAAGTAAGTAAAGTTTGATGACCTCATTTACCTCACAGGAGTTGCGTAAAGGATTTGCATCATTTGCAACCGGAGTCACAGTGATTACCTGTCTTGATGAAAATAATGGTCATCATGGCATCACGATAAGTTCATTTAATTCAGTATCTCTTGAGCCAGCTCTGATTTTATGGAGTCTTAAAAAGCATTCGCGTTTAATGCCTTGGGTTGAAGTCGGCAAGAAGCATCTCATTCATGTGCTTGAGCGCTCCCAAGAAGATTTGGCGATGCATTTTGCCACCGTCAAGCAGGATCAGTTTGCTGAGGTTGAGCATAAGCTTGCTGAAAGCGGCTTAACTCAAATTGAGCACTGTGTTGCCTACTATGAATGTGAAACTGTCTCTATACATACCGGCGGAGACCACAACATTATTATTGCTAAAGTAATTAACTTAAAAAATCATCCAGAAAAAGAGCCGCTCATTTTTGCTCGCAGTAAATTTCTTGGACTTGATTTTGCAGAAATAAAAACTACTTAAATAGGCTGCCAAGGAAATATCATGATGCGTTTATGGGGTCGTCAGAGTTCTATTAATGTTCAAAAAGTAATGTGGTGTCTTGCTGAATTGGGACTTGAAGAAGGCAAGGACTTTGAGCGCATTGACGCAGGGATGCAATTTGGCATAGTTCGCTCACCAGAATTCCTAAAACTAAACCCGAATGGCTTGGTTCCAACGCTAGAAGATGGTGATCTCGTGCTTTGGGAATCCAATACGATCATGCGCTACTTGGTCTCACAGTACGATAAAAATAAACGTTTTCCATCGGGCATTGGTACTCAGTTCAGCTCTGAAAAGTGGATGGACTGGCAAGTTGGCACTCTTTGGCCAGTTCTGCGCCTCACCTTTATTGGCCTTACTAGGGTTCCGGAAGCTGAGCGAGATCATGCTGCAATTCAAAAGGCGTATCAAGATACAAATCAATTATTTGCTTTACTTAATCAAACATTGGAGTCTCAAGCGTATTGCTCAGGAGAACGATTTCATATTGGCGACATTGTGCTGGCCTTATGTGTGCATCGCTGGATTTTGCTGAACGAGACCTTCCCAAAACAAACCGGTGAACGCGCCAATCTTAAAAATATTAATCGCTGGCTAAAACAACTTGAGGCTGAAACTTACTTTCAAAAATTTGCAGAGAAAGAACTCAATATTATTAGTAAGTGATATTTGTTGTTACTCTTGATTAAATTTTTTCCGGTGATGGTCAGCGCCAATAAAGAGATACATTGCAGGCACCACAAATAAAGTGAACAATGTCCCGATTGATAAACCGGTGAAGATCACAATACCCATCGATTGACGGCCTGCAGCACCCGCGCCAGAGGCAATCACCAAGGGCAATACTCCTAGCACCATTGCTGCTGTTGTCATCAAAATTGGTCTTAAACGAACACTGCTTGCCTCAACAATGGCATCTAATTTACTACGACCCGCTTCTTGTAACTCGTTAGCGAACTCCACAATCAAAATACCATGCTTACTAATGAGCCCCATGAGCGTGACTAAGCCCACTTGGGTATAGACGTTCAAAGTAGTAAATCCTAAATTAATAAAGATCAGTGCGCCAAATAAAGCCAGCGGCACTGATACCAAAATCACGATCGGGTCACGGAAGCTTTCGAACTGTGCAGCAAGTACTAAGAAGACTATCAAGACAGCAAAGAACATGGTGACTAAGAAGCCACCAGATTCATTCATGAACTGGCGTGATGGACCAGCATAGTCCATGTTGTAACCACTAGGCGCAACCTCTTTCAAGGTTTGACGCATAAACTCCAATAAGTCAGCCTGGGAGATAAATGGTGTGCTGACACCTGAAATTGTGGCGGAGTTTAATTGCTGAAAATGATTGATTGATTGAGGCACAACGCGCTGCTTAATACTGGCAATCGTCCGTGCCTGAATCATGGCACCACTTGGAGTCCGAATATAGTAATCCAGAATCTGATCCGGGTTTAAGCGATCAGTCTGCTTCACTTGCGGAATCACCCTATATGATCTGCCTGCTACTGAAAAGTAATTCACATATCCACCACCCAAGGCAGCAGATAATGCAGAACCCACTTGTTGCTGGGTCATGCCCAAGGCAGCCACTTTCTCGCGGTCAATGACTAAAACATCTTGAGGCTTATCAATCTTTAAATCTGAATCTACAAAGAAGAAGTGGCCAGAACGACGTGCCTTATCTAATACCGCCTGAGAGACCTCATTAAGCTGATCATATGATTCAGTGGTATTAATAACCACTTGTACTGGTAAGCCCTGTGCTCCAGGCAAAGCAGGGAACTGAAAGGCTGCTACGCGTACGCCAGCAATCGTATTCCACTTCTGCTGCATATCCTGTTGGAACTTCGTGGCATTACGACTACGCTCCATCCAATCTTTTAATATGACGCCGCCAAAACTTGAAGTTGGACTAGTGATTTGAAAGGCCTGTTCATAGTCTGGCTCTGCACTTGCAATCGCATAAATTTGATCAGCGTAGGTTTGCATTTGATTAACCGTACTATTAGGCGGGCCAGATGCCTGCATCAAAACAATTCCTTGATCTTCCGTTGGGGCTAGCTCAGTATGCGCAGTAGCATAGAGATAAGCAACTCCACCCAGCAGAATTACGCCCATCACAATAATGACCTGCCATGTACTTAGTAAGTCTCGTAAAGTACTTTGATAGCTATGATGTACCTTATCAAAAACTCGATCAATCTTTTGTACAAAAGAAGATGTCTCTTGTTTTTCCGTAAAGATACGTGAACACATCATCGGCGAAAGTGTTAATGCAATCAGACCAGAGACAGCAACCGCACTAGCTAAGGTAAAAGCAAATTCCGTGAAGAGTGCGCCAGTTAAGCCACCCTGGAAGCCAATTGGGATATATACCGCAATCAGGACAACTGTCATTGCCAAAATAGGGCTACCTAGCTCGCGAGCAGCTATCAAAGACGCCTCTAGCGGAGATTTGCCTTCCTTCATATGGCGATCGACGTTTTCGACCACGATGATGGCATCGTCAACTACCAGACCAATTGCTAAAACTAGGGCCAAGAGAGTCAGTAAATTAATTGAGTAGCCCAGCACCTGCATTAAAAAGAATGTACCAATCAGAGAGAGTGGCATAGCAATCACTGGTACAGCAACCGCACGCATGCTACCCAAGAAAAGATATATCACTGCCGTCACAATTACTAAGGCCTCAATCAATGTCAACACTACTTCGTCAATAGAGCTAGTAATAAATTTAGTAGAGTCATACACGATCTTGCCAGTCATGCCGATTGGTAGCTGCTGCTGAATAGGGGGGACTGCGTCTCTTACACGCTGTGCAACATCCAATAAATTAGCCTGAGGAGCAACCTTGATGCCAATAAATACAGACCTCTTGCCACTAAAAGCTACATTGGTGTTGTAATCCTCAGAACCCAAGGAGACTGTTGCTACTTGATCTAAGTAGACAATATTGACGCCATCTTTTTTAACAACTAGCTTACGAAATTCCTCTAAGGTATGCAAGTCCGTGCCAGCGACCAAATCGACGGCAACCATATCACCTTTAGTGCTCCCCACTGCTGACAAATAGTTATTTGCAGACATTGCAGAAAATACATCGTCAGCACCAATACCAAGCCCAGCCATCTTCTCGCGATCTAGCCATGCACGTAGTGCAAATTTTCTACCCCCAATAATTTCAGCGTTCTGTACACCCTCAACTGAATCTAGTTTTGGCTTTACAACCCGCAATAAATAATCAGTGATCGCATTATTGGGTAACTGATCGCTATAGAAGCCCATATACATCGCTGCAGTGGACTGCCCAATCTGAACTGTCAATACAGGCTGCTGAGCCTGGGGTGGCAGTTGATTTTTAACTGCGCTAATTTGCGTCTGAATCTGGGTTAATGCTGAGTTTGAGTCGTAGTTCAACTTCAAGGTTGCGGTAATTGTGGATATACCGCTTACGCTAGCTGAGGATAAATAATCAATGCCTTGTGCCTGTGCAATAGAGGCTTCAAGTGGCTGCGTAATAAAACCTGCAATCGTTTCTGGATCTGCACCATAGTAAGCAGTGCTGATCGTAACAATCGCATTCTGCGTTTGTGGATACTGGTTAACCGGCAAGGAACCAATTGCTTTCAAACCAAACACAAGCACGAGTGCGCTCACTACCAATGAAAGCACTGGCCTGCGAATGAAGATATCAGTCCAATTCATGGGCTAATTATTCCTGCGGCTTAGGATCAGGTGAATTTGCAGGCTGCACCTTGTTGTTGATAATAAGTGGTGTGCCGTTCTTAAGCTTTAACTGACCACTAGTAACTACAGTAGCGCCCTCTTCAACCCCTTTCAGAATCGCTACTTGATCACCGCGAGTAGTACCAGTCGTAACGAATACCTGTTGGGCCTCTAATGCTGGATTACCTTGCTTATCTTTCTTGCCGGTAGGCTTGGCAATGAACACCGTTGAACCGTAAGGGTTGTAAGTGACTGCTGTTTGTGGCAAGGTGAGTAATTTTACTTGATCACCTAGCTTAATATTTACATTAGCAAACATCCCCGGAAGAATTTTTTTATCTGGATTAGCAAGCTGTGCTTCAACTTGAATATTCCTAGTATTGGTATCAACTCTTGGACTAACAGCCGTAATCTTGCCTGTAAAACTTGCATCTTTAAATGCATCCGTTGTCACAAACACTTCTTGACCCACCTGAATTTGCTGAGCATTACTTTGGGGCAAGTTGAAATCAACAAATATAGGATCTAAAGTTTGTAATGTTAAAAGCTTATCGCCTGGATTAATGTACTGACCAGGGTTAATAGATACGATACCAACGCGCCCACTAAATGGGGCTGTTAGATTCTTCTTTGCCACTAATGCGATCTGTGACTCAACCTGTGCCTGCTTAGACTTCGCATCTGCAGCGCTGGTATCAAATACGTTATTACTAATTGCCTGGATTGCTAGCTGCTGTCTATCGCGCTCATTGATTACTTTCGCAAGATCGGCCATTGCTTTTAGGGATTTAAGTTGTGCAACATCAGATGCGTCATTTAATTTAATTAATAAATCGCCTGCTTTGACATCTTGACCAGACTTAATTGGTACGGCGACCACCAATCCGCTAATTTCAGTGCTCAGCTCAACACCTCTAAAGGCACGAACGTTACCAACACTACTCAGTTTGGGCTGCCATTCAGAAGGAGAGATGACCATTGTTGAAACTGTCGCTGGAGGTAAGCCCATTCCAGAGACGAAATAATTAAACATGTAAGTCTTTAATTGATTAATGCCAAAAATCAAACCCAGTAATAAAAAAACACCGCACAACATGATGGTCATGCGACGCTGCAAGGGCTCCATAGCCATGAGCTTTTTGTAGGCCCTTGTAGTACGCCACTTTTGCCCCATGCGGCCCCAAAAGGCTTTTATCTTTTCCCAAAGAGCGATTGCTTTCTCGCGCAACTTCCACTCCACTGCCTTCAACTTAACCCATACCCATAAGGCAAGAACTAGGGCAATAAGTTTTTTCTTAATTTTTTCCAGAAGTTTCATTTTGGTCTTTATTCGCTATGTCTTTTGATTTAAAGGCAGGGCCTTCACGATTCCACCAGCCGCCGCCTAATGCTGTAAATAAAGCTGCGGTATCAGAAAAACGAGTTGCTTGGGCCGCGACTGATTTCACTTTAGCTTGTTGATACTGATTTTGGTAATACAGAACTGCCAAATAACTGGCGGTTCCCAATTTATATTGTTGCTCAACTAGATCTAAGGTCTCACTGGCGTAACGCTCTGCATCTGATGCTGCCTTGAGTGCTTGTGCTCCAGTTTCAAGTGCGCGCAATGCATCCGCAACCTCCTGAAAGGCCTTTAATACTGTGGCTTGATACTGATAAACCGCTTGTTCATAATTAGCAATTGCGCCACGACGCTGAGCTAAGAGTTGACCGCCCTGAAACAAGGGCTGAAATATTCCACCGCCAATTGACCACAATGCGGCATTAGGCCCGAATAGATTTGCTGAAGACAGAGCTGCAGATCCAATTGCACCCGTGATATTAAATTGTGGCAACAAATTTGCAGTAGCAACACCTACCAAGGCATTAGTTGATTTAATCATTGCTTCTGCTGCACGTACATCAGGGCGCTGACGTACCAAGCTTGAGGGTACTGAAAGCGGTAGTTTCTCAGGTAAATGTAAATTAGAAAGATCGAACTTCGAAATATTAGCATTACTAGGTAGCTCACCAACTAGCACTGCTAACTGATTGCGAGCAAATGCTAAATTACGCTCGTAATTAAATAAATCAACTTGTGAACTTGCCACTAACGTTAGTTGAGAGGTGAGGTCAACTTTATTCACTGTTCCAATTATTAATTGCTTTTCTGTCATCTCTGCAAAATTAATTTGAGCCTTTAAGATTTCTTCCGTTGCCTGCATTTGTGCACGCAGAGACGCCTCTTTGACTGCGCCAGTTACAACATTGGCAGTTAATGAAAGATAAGCCCCTTCTAACTGAAATTGCGCAACCTCTGCTTTGGCTCTAGCACCCTCTACAGCTCGCCGTGCGCCACCAAAGACATCTAACTTATAAGTTACATTGACAGAGGTATTGAAAAGATTGTAAGTATCAGAGCCGTATGGAAGGCCATAAATTGCTGATGGTTGTAGCTGACGCGTAGCAGTACCACCTAAACCTACTGCTGGAAAATATTGACCACCAATTTGTGCATTGACGTTTTCTTGTGCAGAACGTAAGGCTGCATCTGCAGCTCCTAAATTGGGATTTTGAACTAAGGCTTTTTTAATCAACGCATCAAGCTCAGGAGACTTATAAAGCCCCCACCATTGCGCTTCTATATCGGCACCCACAGTAAATTCTTGTGAAGTGCCACCGGGGACCCCAGGTGCAGTAGTTAATTTTCGCGTCAGTGGGCTATCGGTGTAGCTTGAAGTCTTAGGAGGATCAGGTTGCTTAAAATCAGGGCCAACCGCACACGCAGATAACAACCCTACACAAATCGAGAGAAGTAAATTTAAACGTAAGGGTGATGCCAATTTCGACAGAAACATGAATTGCAACAAATATCCTCTTCTATAGGGCCTATTTGAACACAAAAATGTCCTCACAGCGTCGTAAAGTCCTGATTTAAATGCTTAAATTTGTTTATAGATTTGAGTTAGTGTCAAATCTGAAAATTATTCGACCGTGACACTCTTGGCTAAATTTCTAGGCTTATCAACATCGGTGCCGCGCGCACAAGCGGTGTGATACGCCAGCAACTGGAGAGGCACTACATGCAAGATTGGTGAGAGATTACCGTAGTGTTCAGGTAGCCTGATGACATTGATACCATCGGCGATAAGGATATTTGTATCTTGGTCAGCAAAGACATACAACTTTCCGCCGCGAGCTTTCACTTCCTGCATATTCGATTTGAGCTTTTCAAGTAAGACATCATTAGGCGCAACCGTCACTACTGGCATCTTGTCGGTCACCAATGCTAGAGGGCCATGCTTTAACTCCCCAGCAGGATAGGCCTCAGCATGAATGTATGAAATCTCTTTTAGTTTCAATGCACCCTCAAGTGCAATTGGGTAATGCATGCCGCGGCCCAAGAAGAGTGCATTTTCACATTTAGAAAATGCATCGCTCCAAGCAATAATTTGTGGCTCAAGCGCTAATACTGCATGTAAGGCTTTTGGGAGATGACGCAAGTCTCGAAGCAGCTCTTTTTCTTTTTCAGCAGAAATCTTACCTGCTCGCTTAGCAAGCGAAACGGCGAGAAGATACAAAGCCAATAGTTGAGTAGTAAAAGCCTTGGTTGAAGCAACGCCAATCTCAGTACCAGCTTTGGTTAAGAAATGCCAATTCGTTTCACGCACCATTGCGCTACTAGCAACGTTACAAATTGCGAGAGTATATGGGTGCCCCAAGCTCTTAGCATGACGAAGCGCTGCCAAGGTATCTGCTGTCTCACCTGATTGAGAAACCACTACGATCAGTGTCTTTGGATTGGGCACCGTGCTTCGATACCGATACTCACTAGCAATCTCTACTTGGGTTGGAATACCCGCGATATCTTCTAACCAATATTTAGCCACGCACGCAGAGTAGTAGCTTGTTCCGCAAGCCAAAATCAAGATTTGATCAAACGCGTCCCAATCTTTTAGATTAGCGCCAAATAACTCTGGGCCAAAAGAAGCGATATTAGCCAAAGTATCGCCAATTGCTCTGGGTTGCTCGAAGATCTCTTTTTGCATGTAATGCTGATAAGGGCCAAGATCTACAGAGTCAGCCTGCGCTGGCATCGGCTTATGATCTCTTTGTACAGGTGTTCCAGATTGATCAATCACCTGCACACTATCAGCCTTCAGAATGGCGACATCACCTTCCTCTAAATACATCATTAAGCTAGCGCGCCCAGCTAAAGCAAGGGCATCTGAGGCTAAAAAGTTTTCATGCTCACCAAGAGCCACTACCAGAGGTGAGCCAGCACGAGCGCCCACGAGTGTAGTTGGATTATCTTGAGCGATTACACCAATCGCATATGCACCATGCAATTTAGGCAAGACTGCCCTTACTGATTGGGCAAGATCCTTTTGACTGCTAGCAACATATTGCTGATGAATCAAATGGGCAATCACTTCTGTATCGGTCTCAGAGGTAAAAACATAGCCAGCAGCCTTTAACTCTGTGCGTAAGTTTTCATAGTTCTCAATAATGCCGTTATGCACCACTGCGACTAATCCATTAGAAATATGGGGATGTGCATTTTGTGTATCTGGCTTACCATGTGTTGCCCAACGTGTATGGGCAATGCCAATAGTGCCAATAAATTCTTTTCCCTGATCAGCCAATTCAGAAACACGAGCCGTAGTACGAGCTCTTTCAATGGGGTGCTTAGGGTCATTACCATTAATCAATGCAAAACCACAGGAGTCATAACCACGGTACTCAAGGCGGCGTAAACCCTCAACTAGAGTAGTAACAATATTTTGATGGGATGCTGCACCAACAATACCGCACATTATTTTTTACCCTTTGCGGTTTTTTTAACGGCCGCCTTCTTAGTAGCTGTCTTCTTTGCAACGGGTTTTTGGGTTTGCTTCACAGGTCGCTTCCACTGCAAGGAAACTTGTCGAGCTCTTGATACAGTCAACTGATTTGCAGGCGCATCTTTTGTCAAGGTCGTGCCTGCGCCTAATGTAGCGCCACGTCCAACGCGCACTGGCGCAACTAACTGCGTATCCGAACCAATAAAGACATCGTCTTCAATAATGGTCTGGTGTTTGTTCACACCGTCATAATTACAAGTAATAGTGCCAGCTCCAATATTGACTCTGGAGCCAACGATGGAGTCGCCGACGTAGGACAAATGATTTGCCTTGCTATTGGCTGCAATCTTGCTGTTCTTGACTTCGACAAAGTTACCAATATGGACATCATTTGATAAATCAGCACCTGGGCGTAAACGTGCATATGGGCCAATCACGGATTGATTGCCTACTTTAGCGCCATCAATGTGACTGTATGCGTGCACCGCTACAGATTTACCAATCACGCTATTTCGAATCACGCAGTAAGGACCAACTTTTGTGCCGGCCGCCAAAGTAACGCATCCTTCAAAGACACAGCCAACGTCAATGAAAACATCAGTCCCACACTCAAGGGTACCGCGAACGTCAATACGCGCGGGATCTGCAAGCGATACGCCAGCATCCATTAGCTGATGAGCAATATGAAGTTGATGGACTCGCTCTAGGCTGGCCAACTGGTCGCGGCTATTGATACCAATAGTTTCAAATTCGTCATCCGCTTGTGTAGTGCGAATGGGTACACCATCCTTAACTGCCATCGCAATCACATCAGTTAAATAGTACTCACCCTGTGCATTACTAGCACGCAAAGCTTTAAGCCACTTCTTCAATGCATTGGTTGGCAATACCATAATGCCGGTGTTAATTTCTTGAATGGCTTTTTGTGCAGCGCCTGCGTCTTTTTCTTCAACGATCTCTTTAACGGAGCCATCTGCATCGCGCACGATACGACCATACCCAGTTGGATTAGAAAGATTTTGGGTTAGTAATGCCAAGGCAGAGTCTTGACCACGCACACCATCAGCTAATTTAGCCAACTTACTCAAAGTCTTTTTACTAGTCAGCGGTACATCACCATACAAAACCAAAGTGGGCTCTTGCAAGTCAAGCTTTGGAAGGGCCTGCAAGAGCGCATGTCCTGTTCCTTTTTGCTCAGCCTGAAGTACAGTGCTCACTTTGCTAAAACTAGGATCTTCTTTGCTTGTATTGACTAAGAATTCTTTTACGTCAGCAGCGCCATGCCCAACCACCACAATCGGACCAGCTTTAGTCTGTTTATTTTGTAAAGACAGAGCGGTAATAAGAACATGCTGAAGAAGTGGTTTGCCCGCTAAAGTTTGCAGGACCTTGGGCAAGGCGGATTTCATCCGCTTTCCTTGCCCCGCAGCCAATATGACGATATTCATAAAGGGGGATTATAAGTCCCTTGAATAAGGGTTCCGCAAGCCAATTCGTCTAATTCAGCCTCATCTATCGCCTTATCACCAGAGGATCTAGCAGCGATGCCAGATAGCTCTGTTGAAATCTCTAAGTTTTGAAAATCAAAAGCCTCCCCATCCATCAAATGGGATGGCACGATATGGTGCATTGAACGAAAGAGATTCTCTACACGGCCAGGGTGTTTTTTCTCCCAATCGCGCAACATTTCTTTCATGACTTGGCGCTGAAGATTGGGCTGACTACCGCACAGATCACACGGAATAATTGGGAAATTCATATCCTCTGAATATCGCTCTAGCAATTTCTCGGGAACATAAGCCAAAGGACGAATAACAATATGCTTGCCATCATCAGAACGGAGCTTAGGCGGCATAGCTTTTAACTTGCCTGCATAGAACATATTGAGCATCAAGGTTTCCAAGATATCGTCGCGATGATGCCCTAAGGCAATTTTGGTGGCGCCTAGTTCATCTGCGACGCGATACAAAATACCGCGCCGTAAACGAGAGCATAAACCACAAGTTGTCTTACCTTCTGGAATAACACGCTTCACAATGCTATAGGTATCTTGCTCTTCAATATGAAACTGGATGCCCAGACTTTTTAAATAGTTGGGAAGTATTTCTGCTGGAAAGTTAGGCTGCTTCTGATCGAGGTTGACGGCTACGATCTCAAAGTTGATCGGCGCGCGCTCACGTAGCTTCATCAAGATATCTAGCATGGCGTAACTATCTTTGCCACCAGAAACACACACCATCACCTTGTCTCCGTCTTCAATCATGCCAAAGTCGCCAATCGCTTGTCCAACTAAGCGGCAGAGTTTTTTCTCTAGCTTGTTTTCTTCGAAGATAACTTTACGAATATCGCCCATAACAACTCACTTACGCTTGCTTAATCCGAAATACTTCGACACCAACAGAATGGCAGTCTGGATAGACATCTGGCTTTGCAGTGCTAACGCGTGCTGCCAATACCTTAGGATGAGCCAGCATTACCGCAACAATATCATCGCAAAATGTTTCTTGAAGATGAATATGGCCTTTGGAGGCCCGCTCCTTAATCGTTTCACGCATAAAGTCATAATCAACTACTTCATCTAAGTGGTCATTTTCTGGCGTATTCATAGCCAATGGAATATAGAGATCTACATTGAGAATGACGCGTTGTTCTGCTTTTTTCTCAAAATCATGAACGCCGATGTTGATATAGATTTCATAGTCCCTTAAAAATAAACGGCGGCAATCAGCTAGGGCGGGATAGGAAAGAATAGCGTTCATAAATAGTCTACTTAATTTGTCTTAAACATCACATCGCGTGATGATGGTAATAAATGTTGGCCACCATCAATATATAAAGTGGTTCCTGTAATGGCGTTTGCTTGTGCCAGAAATACGGCTGCTTTAGCAATATCCTCTGGAGTTGAAGACTTTCCTAATGGTGTCATTTGATGTGCTTTCGAAAAGCCATCATTGGTTTGATCCCCAGAGGGCAAAGAAATGCCTGGAGCCAATCCAAGTACCCGTAGATGGGGAGCAAAATCTAGAGCCAATATTTCCACTGAGGTTGCTAGCGCAGCTTTTGATAAGGTGTATGACAAATAATCTGGGTTGAGATTAATCAACTTTTGATCGAGCAATTGAATGACCGATGGGAGATCTCCGCCGGCCGCTTTGTTTGTATTATTTTTCTGATGCCCAAACATTAACTGAGAGAGCAAAATTGGCGCCGTCAAATTGACTTGCATATGATTTTGCAAACTTCTAACGCTAAGGGGTGAACTTGAATTAGCCCGATCGTATTCAAAAATAGATGCGCTATTCACTAAGCAATGTAGATTCGTAAATTGCTTAGTGATGGTGACAAACAGCTTTTTGACAGCAGCCTCGTCTGCTAAATCTGCCTGGAATGCTTGGGATTTAACCCCCATCTTCTCGATTTCCCTGACAGTTTCTATGGCCTCTTGTCCGGATCGCCCATAATGAACAGCAACATCCCATCCCTGGCGAGCAAACTGCAAGGCAATTTCCCGACCAAGGCGCTTGGCAGCGCCAGTCACTAAAACTGCTTTCTGTTGCAGGGATAAGGGTGAGTTCAATTAAATTCTCTTAGACTAGCGAGCTATGGATATTACCTTGACCAGCCTTGAAACGGAGCATAGTGAGCTCCTCAAGGGCAAAATAGCGTCCCAGATAGCCTCTCAGGGCGGCTGGCTGCCATTTTCTAGGTATATGGAGATGGCCCTATATGAGCCTGGAATGGGTTATTACAGCGCAGGGGCTCATAAATTAGGCGCTGGCGGCGACTTCACGACAGCCCCTGAATTAAGCCCTCTCTTTGGCGCTGCAATTTGCTCTACCCTCTTACCGGTTCTTGAAGGGCTTAAAGAAAAAGGTTTGCCTACCCAGATCCTCGAATTTGGTGCCGGCAGCGGAAAACTGGCCACCTCTATTCTGAATCGCTTAAATAATCTTGGGTTTGACTTAGATCGCTACGACATCATTGAGATTTCTCCAGACTTGGCACAACGTCAGAAAAAAAAGATTGGTGACGCTCTGAAAGAATTGAAGTTATCAACGCAATGCAATTGGCTTAATGCATTGCCAAAAGATTTCATGGGCATTATTTTGGCTAACGAAGTAATCGATGCAATTCCTTGCGATGCCATCATTTATCAAAATGGGTTTTGGTATTGGCATGGCGTTAGCTTTGAGAATGGAAAGTTTATCTGGAAAATAGGTGTCCCAGTAGAACAGGAGCTCTTGCCTGAAAGTCTCTTAAGCGGAAATTTTTCTGAAGGCTATGTCACTGAATTGCATATGCCTGCCAATGCTTGGATGCATCAAGTAGCTAAGCTCTTAGATACTGGCCTATTTTTAACTTTCGACTATGGCTTTCCCGAGGGCGAGTATTACCATCCGCAAAGGCTAGAAGGCACATTGATGGCACACCATCGTCATCATGCAATTCAAGATCCATTTCATCTGCCAGGTCTTTGTGACTTAACGACGCATATCGAGTGGTCTCAAATTGCTCGTAGTGCTCTCGCAGAAAATACCGATGATGTTTTTCTGACGAATCAAGCAGCATATTTATTGGATGCTGGCATTGGAGATATTGCGCTTGAGATCGGCGATCCTAGTGACCCTGAAACCTTTCTGCCAATTTCAAATGCATTGCAAAAATTACTCTCTGAAGCTGAAATGGGCGAGCTCTTTAAAGCGTTTGCTTTCTCGAAGAATTTAGATACTTTGTTGCCTGGACACTCTCTAGAAGATCTGCCTGGATTACGTGGCAGAAATAGGCTCTAAATCTAAGGCTGCACTACGGCAGTAATTGCAGCGAGCCTGGCAGCTTCAAATGCACTGCCAATACGCTCGCCATTCGAGCGGTCCTGTGCTCCAACGCCAGCAATAATCTCTGCTGTATTTAATGCTTGAGCATTACGCATTGCCGCTACCAATA
Organism: uncultured beta proteobacterium; assembly: GCA_903900805.1. Lineage (GTDB taxonomy): Bacteria > Pseudomonadota > Gammaproteobacteria > Burkholderiales > Burkholderiaceae > Polynucleobacter. The sequence goes on from CAIUOP010000062.1 coordinate 68,055, forward strand.
CCGAAACATTAAATCCAATTTTCCCAGCCAGATTTAGTAATGCTTGGCTACGATCTGGTTTGCGCCAAACATCTGCGCGATTAAACCAAGCCAAGATATCGACAGATTGATAAGCAGATTCTTCATACTTATTAAGTAATCCTCTCAAATCACTGAAAATCTCGCTAAAGTCACGTACCTCAATGGGCATCCGCACACATTCAGCCCAGGAACGAATTTCAGGGGCAGACAAATCCATCAAGGTAATGGCGCAACGCTCTTCTAAGCTAGTTCCACTGGCCTCGTAATGCTCAATCAATCCCTCACGAAATGGTTCTTCTGCAAGCTTGGTAGTGAGTGTGTTTGGTAATAAAGGTTTGGCAGCGCCAGTATTTAGCAAAATCTGGAACATATGCATTGGTTTTGAAGCAACTAAGCCTCTGGCCAACTCTTGCCAAATTCGCTCTGCTGAAAGTGCATTTAACTCGCCCGACTGAACAATTGTCTTTAATGCTGTCATCGTTTCATCGGTAATCCTAAATTCCGGAAAACGTGCAGCAAAGCGAGCAATTCGCAATAAGCGTAGCGGGTCTTCAGAAAAAGCACTGGATACATGACGAAATATTTTTGCAGCCAAATCTTCTTGACCGTTATAGGGATCGATGATCGGTCCAAACTGTTTTCCGTCGGCATTCACTTCTTGTGCCATCGCATTAATCGTTAAATCACGCCGCTCTAGATCTTGCTCCAAGGTAACTGAAGGATCAGCATAAAAATGAAAGCCTTTATACCCTTGGCCTGTTTTACGTTCCGTACGTGCTAGCGCATACTCAGCTTGAGTTTCTGGATGTAGAAAAACCGGAAAATCCTTACCTACCGGACGAAAGCCTTTAGCAATCATTTCATCCACGCTAGAACCAACGACTACATAATCGATGTCGTGCACAGGCAAACCCATTAAGGTATCGCGTATTGCACCACCGACTGCGTAGATCTTCATTACTTCATGCCTTCTAAGCTTCGCCGACTCACTCTGAACACTTCAGATAATGCATCCTGCCCATTTACTGGAAGTACATTAGGTAATTGCATTGAAGCAATATTGTCTCGTGACATCAAAGTGGGGACTGGTAAAAATTCAAATGCTAGAGCCTGTAGATATCCCACAAAGGCTGGCATTGGAATGATGGCACAAGAGGTTTTGGCTTTGCGTGCAGCAAACTCTACAATCTCTTTCATAGAGTAGACCGTAGGTCCCACTAAATCATAAGATTGATGAATAGTCTGGGGCATTTTTAAGGCCATGACAAAAGCCATTGCTACGTCGTCCACACTCACTGGCTGAAACTTTGCCTGATGATTTGCTAAAGGCAATGCTGGAGATAGTTTTGTTAACTTAGCAAATAAGTTGATGAATTGGTCTTGGGCGCCAAAGATGACTGAGGGCCTAAAAATAGTCCACTCTAGATCGCTTGCCTTCACTGCTGCTTCACCATCACCCTTGCTACGCTGATACATGGATGGTCCATTGGAATCAGCCCCTAGAGCGCTCATATGAAGGTAACGTTTAAGGCCATGTAATTGCATCGCGGTAATGATATTTTTTGGCAAGTCCACATGAGCTGCTTTAAAAACTTTCCCATAAGGCATTGCTGGCTTATCGTGCAAGACTCCAACTAAATTAATCACGGCACCATTTGACTTGATACGTGCACACAATGATTGCAGCTCATCAAACTCATGTACGTCAGCATCTTCTAAATATACTTTAGGTAACAGGCGCAACTCACGACCCGCGGCAAGATGGCTCGTAGGCAAAAGAACTGAGTAGCCCTCAGCTTGCAATTGGGCAGCCAAAACTCGCCCAACAAATCCATTGCCGCCGATAAGAAGGATGTCGTATTTCATAAGCTCTCGTATTAATGAATGCTAATTAGGGTAATTCAGATTGAGTAGCTGCCTTTGGAGCAATTACTCCTAAGCGTTGCTTCAAAGATGGTGTTTGACCATTCATTACTGATGAATAGTAATTTGCATTTGAGAGTACATTTTTAACATAAGTACGTGTCTCATTAAATGGGATAGTCTCTGCAAAAATTGCACCTTCAGTTGGGCTTGTTAATTTCTCACGCCATGCTTTTGAGCGAGAGGGGCCAGCATTATAGGCAGCTGAAGCCAATACCCAAGAACCATCCAAGTCAATTAAAACCATATTAAGGTAGTTGCTACCTAAAGTTAAATTGGTATTAGTATCGCTTAGCTTGTCATTGGTGTAGTTCAGCATACCAATCTTTTTCGCAACATACTTTGCTGTATTTGGCATCACCTGCATCAAGCCCGAAGCACCTACTGACGATGACGCATTCATGATGAAGCGCGATTCTTGACGAATTAATCCATAAGCCCATGCAAGATTTAAATCAATTTGTCTTGCAATCGGTGAAAGCTCATCTCTAAATGGCGTTGGATAACGCAAACTAAAATCATGCTCTTGCTTTGTGCGATCAGCAGTATTTACTACGCGGTCATATAAATTAACACGCTTGGCGTATTCAGCAGCGGCTAGCAACTGCTTATCGGTCATATTGCGCAGCTCCCAATTCCACTCGCGATTACCTTCAAAGCGCAGGTTCATAGCGTATAAGCGCTCACCCCTCACAAAGCCCTTGCGACTGGCCATCGCATCAATCTCTTGCTCAGTCACTTTAGTTCGAGCTGGAGCATGATTCGACTTACCCAACTCTTCGCGTGCGAGTTGTCCGTAGAAATTGTATTGCTCATCAATCAACTCAAAGCTCTCTTTAGCTTTTACATCCTGACCTTCAGCTTTTAAGGCGCGGCCATACCAATAAGTCCAAGCAGGATCTTTGCTACGCACTACGGGATTCATACCCTCTACAGCATTTTTTACCAAGACCCAATCTTTAGCGCGTAAGCCTGCGCGCACCTTCCACTCCTGCGACTCAACTGAGAGCAACTCGTTATAGCCAAGCTCTTGCTGGAAGCGATAAGCATCATCTGCATTAGGATCTAATTTCTTTGCCAGAAATTGACCAATGACACCCCAAGCCACTGCTTGGTTTTCTTTGCTATAACGTGATGAGGTTTGTAAAAAATCTCGATATGCTTTTGAGGGCTCTGCTTTTGCAGCCTTGACAATTTCTGCAATAGGATCTTCACCACCCAAACGGCGTGCCATAGTGTCAAAACCTCGTTCACTAGCAGCACGACCGATCGCCTTTGCCTCGCTTGGCGTCATGCCACCTGCTGCCACCAAAGAGGGGACCAGTTCTTGACAGGCAAATCCAAAATAACTTGGGTCCAGCAGAAATGAGCGAGAGTCGATCGCTAATTTAGTTGGGTTTTCGCCTTGAGATAATTTTGACAACAAGGAGTAACACTTCACCTGAGTGTCATCATCTAAAACAAACTTGGCGTACTCTAAATCAAATCGCGCCCAGTCCTTTCGCTTGCCCAATACCAATAGCCAATCGTTACGCATCCTATCAGCCAATGCTGTTCCTTGATACTGATTTAAGAATGTAATGACCTGGGCATCGGCACTGTAATCGCCACGTGGTGATCCACTGCTATCAAATAATTGCGGCTTAATACGAAAGTACGTCACATAGTCGTCAAATGGATAAGCTACTAGATTGGCTGAAAGCTGTTGTGTGCGGAAAACATCATTCTTACGGGCTGCTTCACGTAAATCAATAAACATTCGATCTGTATCAGTGATTTCAGCGGGGGCAGCCTTGCTTTCATAGGATTTAGGCAGGCTTGGTTTTTTAGACTTTTCAGCAAAAGCGCTGGGCATAGCTAGAGCCAGCCCCAGGATCAAAATCTTGGTCCAGTGGAGCGGATTCATTTTGAGAGTTTCAGACTTCTTTTTCACTATCTTGCCCTGTACATATTTGCCAGTATTCAGCTGACATTAACTTGTTTACCATATCTTCTAATTTTCGCCTGATAATGGACCTTATGCACGGTAATTCGCCAAAAACTCTTCGTCAAGATTTGTTAAAGCAACGTAATGAATTTGCTTCTGGGCAAACTTACCCTCAAGCTAAAGATCGGCTCATTACCGCTCTAAATCAGTTTTTAGCAAAAGATAGCAATTCATTGCGGGCTATAGCAGTGTATTGGCCCATACAAGATGAGATTGATTTACGTCCAGCATTAATTGCCTGGGCCAAGCAAAGCCCTGAGCGGCGCCTGGCACTTCCATATGCTAGGCCTGATAAACACCTTGACTTCTATGAATGGCAAGATGGTGATACTTTAATCCCCAGTCAACATGGTGTGCCAGAACCAAGTCCGAGCAACCCCTCAAGACCCGCAGTCTCTCCTGATTGCATTTTGATTCCGTGCGTAGGCTGGTCTAGTTCTATTAAGAATGGCAAAACCCATTATTGGCGCTTAGGTTATGGCGGAGGTTACTTTGATCGCACCTTAGCAACACTAAGAAAAAATAATCCCAACCTTATCTGTTTAGGGATTGGATTTGATTGGCAAAAACTCAACGAAGTTCAATGGGTAGCTCAAGCACATGATGAGCCTCTAGATATGCTGCTAACGGAGTCTGGCCTATTGGACTGACTTACTTCTTTAGGTCTAAGTTATCGGCAATCGCTAAAACAGCATCTGCCTGATTTAAAGAATAAAAATGTAAGCCTGGTGCGCCAGCAGTCAATAACTGATCGCATAGATCTGTCACTACCTCTTCACCAAATGCGCGAATAGAAGCAATATCATCACCATAGGACTGAAGGCGTAAACGAATCCAACGTGGAATTTCAGCACCACAGGCATCAGAAAAACGCAGCAACTGACTGCTGTTAGTAATCGGCATGATTCCCGCAACAATTGGCTGCTCTACGCCTAAGTCGTATGCTTCATCTACAAAGCGAAAGTAAGCATCAGTATTATAAAAATACTGAGTAATAGCAGAATTAGCGCCTGCCTTCATTTTTTGTACAAAGAAATGAACATCGCTTGCAGGAGACTTTGCCTGAGGATGACATTCTGGATAAGCAGCTACATCAATATGAAACCAATCACCAGTTTCTGTACGAATAAATTCCACTAACTCATTGGCATGATGAAACTCGCCGTACTGACCCATGCCCGAAGGCAAGTCACCACGTAAAGCCACAATGCGCTTAATGCCTAAAGCTTGATACTGCTTCAACATCTCGCGCACGCTTTCACGTGAGCTACCAACACAAGATAGGTGGGGGGCAACTGCTGCACCAGCAGCATGAATATCACTCACCACCTTTAATGTGCCTGACTGGGTAGAACCACCAGCACCAAAGGTCACAGAATAAAACGAGGGCTTTAGCGCTTCACTGAAACGCTCGCGCACAAGTTGCAGCTTCTTCTCACCTTCAGGTGTTTTTGGAGGAAAGAATTCAACGCTTAATTCCATGATTTTGGGCCTAGGTATCTATTTAACAAATTAATAACGGTAGTGGTCGGCCTTGTATGGGCCTTCCTTCGTAACGCCAATATAAGAAGCTTGCTGGTCACTTAATACAGTTAACTGAGCATTCAATGTCTTGAGTTGCAAGCGCGCAACCTTTTCATCCAAATGCTTAGGTAAGGTATAAACACCGATTGGGTATTTATTGGTGCCAACTGCATTCCAGAGCTCAATTTGTGCAATCACTTGGTTTGCAAATGAAGAGCTCATCACATAGGAAGGGTGGCCTGTACCGCAACCCAAGTTAACTAGGCGGCCTTTAGCCAAGATGATGATGCGCTTTTCAGGTTTGCCATTGGCGGCAGGAAAAATGACATGGTCAACTTGTGGCTTGATCTCTTCCCACTGGTATTTTTCAATACCAGCAACATCAATCTCATTATCAAAGTGGCCGATGTTACAAACGATGGCTTGGTTCTTCATCTTAGCCATATGGTCATGTGTAATGACATGGTAGTTACCGGTTGCAGAAACAAAAATATCTGCTTTATCGGCAGCGTAATCCATGGTTACAACACGGTAGCCTTCCATGGCTGCTTGCAATGCGCAAATTGGATCCACTTCAGTCACCCATACTTGAGCAGACAAGGCCCGCAATGCTTGAGCTGAGCCCTTACCCACATCGCCATAACCACAAACCACAGCAACCTTACCGGCAACCATGACGTCTGTTGCGCGCTTGATTGCATCAACCAAGGACTCACGGCAGCCGTAGAGGTTGTCGAACTTACTCTTAGTAACAGAGTCATTGACGTTGATTGCTGGGAATTTTAATTCGCCTTTAGCAAACATTTGATACAGACGATGAACACCAGTGGTTGTTTCTTCTGTAACGCCCTTGACTTTTTCCAGGCGTGTGGAATACCAAGTTGGATCCTGCGTTAATTTTTTCTTAATCGCAGAAAATAAAATAGTTTCTTCTTCACTAGTGGGGTGATTCAAACAAGCTTGGTCTTTTTCGGCACGGGCACCCAGATGCAATAACAAAGTAGCATCGCCGCCATCGTCCAAAATCATATTGGTAAAGCCGCCATCTGCCCACTCAAAAATACGATGAGTGAAATCCCAGTACTGCTCAAGAGTCTCGCCCTTAATAGCATAAACAGGCGTGCCATTGGCAGCAATCGCTGCAGCAGCGTGATCTTGGGTTGAAAAAATATTACAAGAAGCCCATTGCACATCGGCACCGAGCGCCTCAAGAGTCTCGATCAACACTGCGGTTTGAATGGTCATGTGAAGCGAACCAGTGATTCGCGCACCACGCAATGGCTGTTGTGCCGCAAATTCATCACGTATAGCGATCAAGCCAGGCATCTCAGTTTCGGCAATCGCAATTTCTTTGCGACCAAAGTCAGCCAAAGAAATATCTGCAATTGCACAACGAGTTGCAACAAAGTTATTTAAATCAGTAACGGTATTCATTCATGCTCCAGCTAAATACGATCCAATGCTGGAGTGCAAACTCGCTAGCCGTTGAATCATGGGTTAGCGAGCGCGGTTGCAATTAGCAGAAACTGTTTAAGAATCCACTCCCTTCAAGCCTGGGGAAATGCTGGGTCTCAGCAATCCTTGCAACGCTCCTTGAAGGTATGGCGAAATTGTAATCAATTTCGCCATATTTCGCCTCAATACATCTTTAAACTGCTTTTTAATACCTTTAGATGCTTATAAGCCAGCTGCGGCACGCAATGTAGCAGCCTTATCTGTCTGTTCCCAAGTAAATTCTGGCTCCTCACGACCAAAGTGGCCATAAGCAGCAGTCTTGCGATAAATTGGGCGCAATAGATTAAGCATCTTCACAATCCCTTTTGGACGCAAGTCAAAGTGCTCAGATACCAATTGCGAGATCTTCTCATCAGAAACTTTACCTGTACCAAACGTGCTCACCATCACTGAAGTTGGTTTTGCAACTCCAATAGCGTAAGAGATCTGGATCAAACACTTGCTTGCTAAGCCAGCAGCAACGACATTCTTAGCAACGTAGCGACCAGCATAGGCAGCAGAGCGATCAACCTTGGATGGGTCTTTTCCTGAGAAAGCGCCACCGCCATGAGGAGCTGCGCCGCCGTAGGTATCAACAATAATTTTGCGGCCAGTTAAGCCACAATCGCCCTGTGGACCACCAATCACGAAACGACCAGTTGGATTTACTAGGAAGTTAATTGCACCCTTCACTAAATGCTTAGGCAAAACTGGTTTAATGATTTCTTCGATCACTGCTTCACGCAATTTTTCGAGAGAAATATCTTCATCATGCTGAGTTGATAACACTACTGTATCAATCGAATCAGGCTTACCATCCACATAACGCAAGGTCACTTGTGACTTTGCATCCGGGCGCAGCCATGTCAAACGGCCATCACGGCGCAATTGCGATTGACGCTCTACTAAGCGATGTGACAGGTGAATCGGTAAAGGCATGAGCTCAGAAGTCTCATCACAAGCATAACCAAACATCAGACCTTGGTCGCCAGCACCTTGATCCAAGCCGTCATCGTGAGCCTTGTCAACGCCTTGAGCAATGTCTGGACTTTGCTTGTCATAAGCAACTAACACTGCACAACCTTTGTAGTCAATACCGTAAGCAGTGTTGTCGTAACCAATTTCGCGCAAAGTATTACGGGCAACTTGAATGTAGTCAACATTAGCGTTAGTAGTGATCTCACCAGCTAGCACTACTAAGCCGGTGTTACATAAAGTTTCTGCAGCAACACGTGCAGTGGGATCTTGGGCCAAAATGGCATCCAAGATAGCATCAGAAATTTGGTCTGCTACTTTATCGGGGTGACCTTCAGAGACTGACTCTGAGGTAAAGAAGTAATCATTTGCCATTGCATATTCCTTTAAAAAATTAACACGTTCTTTGGGACAACTCGACGTGCCAGGAACCACAACGGCGACGCTTTAGCAGAATTTGTGAATCGCCCTGCAAGTTGTCTTAACTCGGCGATGAGGTAATTCTATCCGAAAAGGGTAGAACCCAGCGAGGTATGCTGAAATTTGGCCCTAATAGCTGTATTGAATATCATTGGGGGGTGCGAAAACTAATCCTTAAGCTTAGCCTCAATGCCATTGCCGCGCTTCCCCTTGCTTTAGTGCAAATCATTGGGGCTTCTATGGGCATCTTGGCCTATGTAGGCTCAAAGCAATATCGCTCACTTTTTCGCCCGCAATACGAGACCGTAGTTAGTGCTCACAAACTCCCATTCAAGCTCTGGGAAGCCATTAGGGCCTCTGGAATGCTATTTACAGATAGCCTATGGATATGGCGCAATCCCCAGAAAGCACTCCAATTAGTTGAAGTGCAAAACTGGGATTTGGTGGAATCGGCCATTAGTGAGGGCCATGGCTTAGTAATGTTGGCTCCCCACCTTGGTGGCTTTGAAATTATTCCGCGAGTCTTGGCACAGCATTTCCCTGCCACAATTTTGTATAGGCCCTCACGTCAAGAGTGGCTCAATGAAGTAGTAGAAGAAGGGCGTGCCTACCCAAATATGCATTTTGTTCCGACCAACCTCAATGGCGTACGTCAAATGACAAGGGCCTTAACTCGAGGCGAAGCTATCGGCATTCTGCCTGATCAAGTGCCTAGCGGTGGTGAAGGTGTATGGGTTCCTTTCTTTGGGCGTCCTGCCTATACGACTCCCTTGCCTGCCCGCTTAGCCAACCGCAACAACACGCCGGTCGTCATGTTTACTGCTAAACGAAAAGATATTGGCAAAGGTTGGCTAATGCAGGCTAGCAAGCTTGCGCCCTTATCTGAAGATGCCAATATTGCAGCTACGCAAATTAATGTTGCTATTGAGAATGCAGTGCTTATTGCTCCCGAACAATTTATTTGGTCTTACAACCGCTACAAACATCCTGCAGGCGCTGAACTACCTCCCAGTAATTAGTTATAAACTAATGTTGTCGCGAAAAGTCAGCAGAGTACTATTGGATACATAAACGTTTTAAACATAGACCCCCTGGGCAAGCCAGCCTTTACGATTAAGCAGAGATATTTTGATTACTAATCCACCGCTACGAAAATTGCGCTTCACCAAAATGCATGGTGCTGGCAATGATTTCATTGTGCTCAATGGCATTGATCAAGACCTGAGTACTATTACACGTAAGCAATGGCAAGCCTTGGCGCATCGTCAATTTGGTATTGGTGCTGATCAAATTCTCATTGTTGAAAAAGCTACTCGTCCAGACGCTGATTTTCGTTATCGGATTTTCAATGCTGATGGTGGCGAAGTAGAACAATGTGGCAATGGCTCTCGCTGCTTTGTACGCTTTGTATTAGATCAAGGCCTATCTAACAAAAATCCACTGCGGGTCGAGGTTGCTCATACTGTTCTGACTCTCAAGTCTCTTCCAGATGGTCAAGTAGAGGTCGATATGGGCGCGCCTATTTTTGAGCATAAGCAAATTCCATTTAATGCAAGCGGCTTAGCAAGCGTGCAAGAGTTTCAGGAAATCCTTTATGCGCTTCCTTTAAGTCGTCCTGCAACGCACGATAGTTTAGTTGGCGTACTTTCAATGGGCAATCCACATGCCGTTCAAGTCGTTACCGATCTTGAGGGTGCGCCTGTTTTTGAAGAAGGTTCTGAAATTGAAAAGTACTCAGCATTTCCAAATAGAGTGAATGCTGGCTATATGCAAGTCATGAATCGTAATGAAATTAAGTTGCGCGTCTATGAGCGTGGCGCTGGAGAAACCTTAGCTTGTGGAACGGGTGCTTGTGCAGCAGTAGTTTCTGGTATTCGTCGAGGACTACTAGACTCTCCTGTCAAAGTGCATACCCGCGGCGGTGATCTTCACATTGCTTGGGGTGGCACTGTCGAAAATATTACTCAACCAGTCATCATGACTGGGCCGGCAGCAACTGCGTTTGAAGGTGAAACAGAAATTTAAGTAAGCTTCTGTTAGATACCGTATTTATCGCGGTATGCTTTTACTGTTGGTAAGTAATTGGTAAGCTCAGTATTGCTAGATGCTGTTAAGAAAGTCATCAAGTCGGCTAAGTTCGCAATGGCAATTACTGGCAAGCCAAACTCTTGCTCAACATCCTGAACTGCAGACTTCTCTCCAATTTCAACGGCATTACCAGAGCGCTCCATGCGATCCAAGGCAATCAATACCGCGGCTGGCTCTGCGCCAGCACTACGAATCAGATCTACTGACTCTCGAACTGAAGTGCCGGCAGAAATTACGTCATCAACAATAACTACCTTGCCTTTGACAGGTGCGCCAACCAATGTTCCGCCTTCCCCATGATCTTTCGCTTCTTTGCGGTTATAGGCAAACGGAACATTTAAGCCGTTATCTGCCAGAGCGATAGCTGTTGCAGCGGCTAAAGTAATCCCTTTATATGCAGGGCCATAAAGCATGTCAAAGGAAATTTTGGATTCTTGCAAGGCTTTTGCATAGTAACGACCTAAAGCGCTCAAGCGTGCACCATCATTAAATCCGCCCGCATTAAAAAAATAAGGCGAGAGTCTTCCCGCTTTAGTTTTAAACTCCCCAAAGGATAAAACCTTTGCCTCCAAGGCAAAACGAATGAAGTTATCTTGATTTGAATTATTTGAGCTCATAGGCCTACATGTTACGCATCATTTCCGCGAACCTCAACGGTATCCGTTCCGCAGTCAAAAAAGGCTTTCTGCCATGGGCTATTAAGCAAAAAGCTGACTTTATCTGTATGCAAGAGCTCAAGGCCCAACGTGATGACCTGGAAGACTCCATCCTGAACCCAGATGGTATGCATGGCTTTTTTCACCATGCACAGAAAAAAGGCTACAGCGGCTGCGGCATCTACACCCCCCACAAGCCAGATGAAGTCTTATACGGCTATGGTAATGAAGAGTTTGATGCTGAGGGGCGATATGTCGAGGCACGCTTCAAAGGGCTTTCAGTAATTTCGGTTTACATTCCCTCAGGTTCAAGCTCACCCGAGCGTCAAGAGGCCAAATATCGTTACCTTGATAGCTTCTTGCCCCACCTGATTAAGCTGAAAAAATCAGGTCGTGAAATTGTCCTTTGTGGTGATGTCAATATTGCCCACCATGAAATCGATCTCAAGAACTGGAAAGGCAACCTTAAAAATTCCGGCTTCCTGCCAGAAGAGCGCGCATGGCTCACCAACTTATTTGATGAGGTTGGCTACGTAGATGTCTATCGCGCACTAGAGCCTAAAGCTAGCGAGTCTTGCTACACCTGGTGGAGCAATCGTGGGCAAACCTATGCTAAGAACGTTGGCTGGCGTATCGACTATCACATCAGCACACCCGGCATTGCTGGCTCTGCCAAGAAAACTTCGGTCTATAAAGATGAGCGCTTCTCAGATCACGCCCCATTGATAGTGGACTACGACTGGAAGCTGTAATTTAAAACCAGCCTTAATCTTTCTTGATCTGAACGATCTTGAAATGAATGGTTGCCCAAATTAAGAGTAAGACTGGTGCACCAATAATCGCCGTGCCATAGAAAAAGGTCTGGTAACCAAAGTTATCAACAAATACTCCGGAGAAGCCCGCCAACCATTTTGGCAACAACAACATCATGGAGCTAAATAGGGCGTACTGAGTAGCAGAGTAACGAATATTCGTTAGCGCCGATAAGAAGGCAATAAATGCAGCGCTGGCAATACCTGAGCTCAAATTATCAGCGGAGATTACCCAAATCAAGCCTTGTAAATCATGCCCTTGGGTTGCTAGCCAAGCAAATAAAAGGTTGCTAACTGCTGATAGCACTGCGCCCAAAAACAAAATACGTAAAACGCCAAATCGTAGCGTGAGAACACCCCCAACAAAAGCGCCGACCAAAGTCATCACCACACCAAATACCTTGCTCACTGCAGCAACTTCATCTTTGGTGTAGCCCATATCAACATAAAAAGGATTGGCCATAATGCCCATCACCACATCACTAATACGATAAATAGCGATCAAAGACAAAATTAACACTGCGTGCCAGCGATAGCGTGTCAGAAACTCAGCAAATGGCTCTATCAAAGTTTGATGTAGCCATGCTTTAACATTGCGTGCTTTAGGCAAATCGATTTTCATCGGCTCTTTACTTAATAAAGTAGTGATTACGCCAACGCTAATGGATGCGGCCATACATAAATAAGCGAATTGCCAAGCGCTCGCATCATAACCACTGCCCGTCTCTGCCCGTGCAGCCAACCAGAGAACACCTGCACCAGACCAGATCAAGGCAAGACGATAGCCGGTTTGATAGGTCGCTGCTAAGGCAGCCTGATGATCGCTATCGGCTGATTCAATTCGAAATGCATCTAATGCAATGTCTTGTGTGGCCGAGCCAAATGCAACTAGCAGCGCGCACCAGACTACAGAGTTCAGCGCAAGTTTGGGATCAAGAGTAGACATCCCTACCAGACCCAAAATAATGAGGGCTTGTGCGAATAGCAACCAGCTGCGACGACGTCCAAATAATTTTGTTAGGAGGGGAATTTGTAAACGATCAACTAGCGGGGCCCACATCCACTTGAATGCATAAATCAGCCCAACCCAAGTTAAGTAGCCAATAGTGCTGCGATCAATCCCAGCTTCGCGTAACCAAAAGCTTAAAGTGCCAAGAATCAGTAGCAGTGGAAGGCCGGCAGAAAAGCCCAGGAACAACATCCGAAGACATGGCCATTCGAGGTAAACCCGAAAATCAGCAAGCCACGACTGAGTCGCTTTCAGCACGATTCTATGCGCTACGGACGCGGAAAAGCGCCAAACTACCAAAGAAATTAGGCATTAGGGTCACTTGCTGACCATCATGCAAGATGCATTGATCAATTACTTTGAGACCAAGACTAGAAGCCAACTTCTCAAAGTCGTCCACGGTAAGCACCCGAACATTAGGCGTGTTGTACCACTGATACGGCAAGCTCTTTGACACTGGCATGCGACCTAGCCCCACCGCCAAACGATGTGACCAGTGACCGAAGTTCGGAAAGGACACAATCGACTCTTTGCCAACACGCACTACTTCCCGTAAGATCTTTTCAGTCTGATGAATGGTTTGCAATGTTTGCGATAGCACTACAGTATCAAAGCTGTCGTCTTCAAAAAGTGCTAAGCCGCCTTCTAAGTCTTGCTGGATAACGTTTAGACCTTTTTGCACGCAAGATAGAACGCGTGCATCATCAATCTCTACCCCATAGGTATGTACAGGTTTTTGTTTTTGCAAAAACTCTAAGAAACTACCGTCACCACAACCTAGATCAAGTACCTGGCTATTAGGAGCAATCCATTTGGCAATTGCTGCAAAGTCTGCACGTATATTCAGGGTACTCATGCTTGAGGCTCCAGCATTTGCGCAAAATAAGCTCTTACTAAATTGTGATAACGCTCATCATCTAATAAAAATGCGTCGTGCCCGTGCGGAGCATCGATCTCTGCATAACTGACTTCACTTTTATTACTCAATAGAGATTGCACAATCTCGCGACTACGATTAGGTGGGAAACGCCAATCTGTTGAGAAACTTACTACCAAGAACTTTGCTTGCACTTCTGCCAAAGCGCGGTTCAAGCTACCGTCATAGCGACGTGATGGATCAAAGTAATCCAAAGCACGAGTGATCAAGAGATAAGTGTTGGCATCAAAGTAAGTTGAAAACTTATCACCCTGGTGACGCAGATAACTCTCCACCTCAAACTCAACATCAAAGCTAAAGCGATAGTCATTCGATTCACCATTAGGACGCTGTAACTCTCGTCCAAATTTTTCGGCCATATCATCGTCAGATAAATAGGTGATATGACCAACCATTCGAGCTAAACGCAAGCCCCGCTTTGGAACCACGCCATGCTCGTAATAATTGCCCCCATGAAAATCAGGATCCGACAAAATGGCATTGCGCGCCACTTCATTAAACGCAATATTTTGCGCGCTCAGTTTTGGCGTTGATGCGACCACTACACAGTGCTCCAAGCGCTTCGGAAATTGAATCGCCCAAGCCATTGCCTGCATGCCACCTAGGCTACCGCCCATAACTGCAGCAAACTTCCGAATACCTAATTTATCTGCAAGGCGCGCTTGGGTATTTACCCAATCTTCAACTGTAACCACAGGAAAGTCAGCGCCATAAGGCTTGCCAGTTTCTGGATGAATGCTCATGGGTCCAGTAGAGCCAAAGCAAGAACCCAAATTATTCACGCCAATAACGAAAAAGAGATTAGTGTCTACAGGCTTGCCTGGGCCAATCATGCTATCCCACCAACCAATATCTTTTAGATCGTCCGGGCTAGGGCCGGCTACGTGATGTGAAGCATTGAGCGCATGGCAAATTAATACTGCATTACTTTTATCTGCGTTCAGCTTGCCGTAAGTCTCAATGACTAAATCATAGCCAGATAAGATGGCGCCACTTTGCAAAGGCAAGGGCTCGGCAAAATGGATAGTATTTCTAGAGAGGTTTAGCTCGCTCATTCTGAGAGGAGGATGCGCAAACTAATATCAGAGGCTTCGGTTGGTAATTTCTTAAAGCCGCTGCGGGCAAATCGATGCCAACGACCCAAAACAAAACTCATCAACATCGCAGCACGAATACTAACTTCTTCTTGACCGACCCCAGCCCATGCGCCACCTTGGGTTTGAGCAATACGTAAGGCTTGCTTTAAGGATGCTTCAACGCGATCTAAAACCTGAGTAATACGCTCTTGCAAACGATCGTCTTCTTGTAGCAATGCATCACCCAGAAGAACTCTAGTCATACCGGGATTCTTCTCAGCAAAAAACAAAAGCATTTGTAATATTCCGCGCGCCTGGGCAAGCCCTGATTCTTCTTTTTGATTAATCTGATTAATCAAACCAAAAACAGTTTGCTCAATAAAAGAAATAAGTCCCTCAAACATCTGAGCCTTACTAGCAAAATGCCGATAAAGTGCAGCTTCAGATACTTGAATTTTTGCTGCTAAGGCTGCTGTTGTTACGCGCTCGCTTTTAGGGTTTTGCAACATCTCTGCAAGCACTTGCAAGATCTGCAGACGACGCTCACCAGGACGTGGACGCTTGCGCGCTCTACCAGCATCAGCGCTGCTGTCCTCGATAATTGTCGGCTCTATAGATTGGCGCATGTATTTGCTTACCTCGAGCGAATCATCGTACCGAATGCTTGCTCGGTCAAAATTTCTAGTAGCAAGGAGTGCTCAATACGGCCATCAATAATATGGACTGAATTCACTCCACTTTTCGCAGCATCCAATGCAGAAGAAATCTTAGGCAACATACCTCCAGAAATCGTGCCATCGGCAAACAAAGCATCAATCTCTTTGGCAGTGAGATCAGTGAGGAGCTTGCCATCTTTGTCCATTACCCCAGGAGTATTGGTCATCATGACCAATTTCTCTGCATGCAAAATTTCAGCCATCTTGCCAGCTACTAAGTCAGCATTGATGTTGTAGGCCTGACCCTCTTCGCTAAACCCAATTGGGGAAATCACTGGAATAAAGGCATCATCTTGTAAGGCCCTTACAACCGCAGGATTAATGGCTTCAATCTCACCCACAAAACCTAAATCAATTTTTTTACCCGGCTCTTTATCGCTGGGCACCAACATTTTCCTAGCATGAATTAAGCCGCCATCTTTACCAGTCAAACCAACGGCCTGACCGCCAAATTGATTAATCAACATCACGATATCTTGTTGCACTTCGCCGCCGAGAACCCACTCCACAACTTCCATGGTTTCTTCGTCGGTAACCCGCATACCCTGAATAAAACTTCCAGTCTTGCCCATCTTTTTCAAAGCTTCATCAATTTGTGGGCCGCCGCCATGAACAACAACCGGATTCATACCAACTAATTTAAGCAAGATGACATCGCGCGCAAAACTTTCTTTGAGGCGCTCTTCAATCATAGCGTTTCCGCCATACTTAATCACAATAGTCTTGCCGTGATATGAGCGGATATAGGGCAAAGCTTCAGCTAGAATCTGCGCCTTTAACAAAGGTGAGATATCGCTAAGAGTAGGTAAATGCTTGGTCATCGCAAGTAAGATTTATTCGCCAAATAATTTTTGACGTAGTTCACGACGCTCTTGAGCTTCAAGCGATAAATTGGCTGTAGGCCTTGCAATTAAACGGTTCAAGCCGATTGGCTCACCAGTTTCTTCACACCAACCGTAGTCACCAGACTCTATACGAGCCAAAGCTTGCTCAACTTTTTTAAGTAACTTACGCTCACGGTCGCGCGTGCGTAATTCCAAAGCATGCTCTTCTTCAATCGTTGCACGATCAGCTGGATCTGGTACCAAAATATTTTCACGAAGATGTTCCGTAGTCTCTGAAGCATTCTTCAAAATGTCATCTTTAAGAGTCTGTAATTTTTGACGGAAAAAATCTAGCTGCGCAGCATTCATATAGTCCTTTTCGGACATCTTGAGCAATTCTGCTTCAGTGAGGGGCGCACCTTTTACAGTCTTAGCACTCGCAGCCTTACTAGTAGATTTTGCAGCAGTTGCTGGTTTTGTTGCTGTTTTTACCGTCATCTCATTCTTTCCTAGATTTGAAGCATTATTGCCTCATTCTGCCAAACTTTTACCGTGCTTTAATCAATATTTTTTAATATTGACCGTGGCCGCGGATTGTACCCGAAACTTCCTATACCAAACATCCTTCAAGCCCAGCCAGCAGGGTGTCCTTAGGCAAATCAATGCCTATGAAGACCATCCGGGTTTGCTTAGGTTCAGCACCCCATGGGCCAGCCAAATCACTGCCCATCATTTGATGAACCCCCTGAAACACTACTTTTCGGTTGCTGCCCTTCACATAGAGCACACCTTTATAGCGCAGCATCTTTTCACCAAAGACCTCCAAAATGCCTCCCAGGAAGTCTTCTAACTTTTTGTGATCAAAGGGTTTATCACTACGAAAAACAAAGGACTGAATTCGGTCTGTGTGACCTGCGTGACCATGATGATGGAGCTCATGGCTATGGTCGTGCCCACAAGTGCTGTGGTCATGGTCATGACTGTGATCATGATCCTCTTGCTCTAAAAAATGCGGATCAATATCGAGCTTAGCATTGAGATTGAACCCTTTGAGATCTAACACTGCATCGAGAGGCACAACCCCTTTAGAAATCCCAGTAATCGGCGCTCTTGGGTTCATGTGCATCAAGCGATTACGGAGAGCCTCAACTTCAGCAGGCGTAACTAGATCAGTCTTGGTAATGAAGATCTGGTCCGCAAAGCCCACTTGGCGCTGCGCCTCTTCATGTTCAGTTAACTGGTGTGGGCCATGCTTGGCATCTACCAAGGTCACAACAGCATCTAAGACGTAATGGTCAGCGACATCGTCATCCATAAAGAAAGTTTGGGCCACTGGGCCGGGGTTAGCAACGCCAGTTGTTTCAATCACAACACGATCGAAGCTAATCTTCTTATCCTTACGCTGCTCCCAAAGCTCATTTAAAGCTTCAACGAGATCGCCGCGAATGGTGCAACAAATACAACCGTTACTCATCTGCACAATATTTTCTTGGTTATCTTGAACCAAAATATCGTTATCGATATTCTCTTCACCAAACTCATTCTCAATCACAGCAATTTTTTTGCCATGTTGCTCAGTCAAAATATGTTTGAGCAAAGTCGTTTTGCCACTTCCTAAGAAGCCCGTCAAAATGGTTACCGGAATTAATGCCATGAATAATCCAATCAAAATCTAGAAGTGATGCATCCCCAAAGCGGGAAACCCACTATCTTACCGAGTTCCTCAGCCTTTACCAGCCTTTGCACGAGGATGCGCTTTATCGTATGCCTGAGCGAGGTGCTGAAAATCTAACGACGTATAAATCTGGGTGCTGGCAATGCTGGCGTGCCCCAGCAGTTCTTGAACAGCTCGTAAGTCTTGGGAGGATTGCAAGATATGGCTCGCAAAGCTGTGGCGCATCATGTGTGGGTGCACATGGGTAGGGAGTCCTGCACGCATAGCTAAAGTACGCAGGCGCGCCTGTACCGTACGTGGTGATAAGCGTTTACCAGTTGCTGATAAAAAAAGTGCATTCGATTGCTCGGCATAACTGCTGGCCTCCCGAATCTGTCGCCATACACTGAGCGACTGCATTGCTGGTGCGCCAACCGGTACTGAGCGCCTCTTACCACCCTTACCTAAAACAGTGACTTCAGCAGCATCCCAATCCAACCATCCTGCAGATTCATTTTGGCGGTCTTTACTCTGCATGACATCAATACCTAGTAATTCAGAAAGTCGTAAGCCTGAGGAATAAAGCAAATCAATAATCGCTGCATCCCGAATGGATTCTAAGTTCTTATGCTCTTGCGCCTCTTTGAGGGCTTGATTCACTAAAGAAAGTGCTTGCTCAACCGACAGGGCTTTAGGCAAGGACTTGAGGCGCTTAGGGGCCTTTACATCATCAACTGGGTTAGCTACTAGGTTGCTAGTTAGTTTTCCAGCGCGCGCATCTCGCCTCGCATCTTTCTCAGTTAGCCAGTGATACCAACCACGCCATGCTGAAAGTGCCCTGGCAATACTTCTCGAAGACTTTCCCTTGGAATGTAAACGACCGGCCCAACGACGCACATGACCATTACTGACCTTTAATAAATCAATAGAGTCTTCAAGAGCAAAATTTTGTAGGGCACCAAGATCCATGCCATACGCTTTGAGTGTATGCGGCGAGAGTTGACGCAAAACATGTAGCTCGTGCAAATACTCTTGCATGAGTGGATGCAGATCAGTCGCTGGTAATTTCATAAGCCTGGATACGATCCAAAGCTGCAGCAGTAAGTTCCGCAATCTGGCGCAAATAGAAGGCGCCCATATCTGCGGTAAAACGGGTTTCGTCTTTGCTAGCTAGCAATAAAACTGCGGGGGATTGAGTGACGCCAATACTTTTACCCAGAGGCAAACCAATAGCCACCATACTCTGCCAGTCTGGGCTCAGCGTAGTTTGACTTGCTAATAAGTCGATGCTTGCCGCAGCCAATTCTTTGGTCGAGCCACATAGTGGTGTGTCTACCCAAGGGCCAAATGCAGAATTTGGAGATAGCAATTGTGCAGACTCAACTTCAAATACCTCAGCCAACCCAGAGGTAATTGCGCCCTCAACGTCTGCTTGATTATTTGCCTTCATTAAACGCAACAACCACGCTACCAAGCTTTGTTGAGTCTTGTCGTTACGGCTGCCAAAATGCAGCATCTCACTTAAACGCCGATTGAGCTCTTGATTTTGAGTACGCAAAACTGTCATCTGACGCTCCTGCAATGAGATAGCACGATCCTCATGTGGATGCTTGAGGCGAATCTCATTAAAGAGGTCAGCATAGCGATCAAAGAAGCCTGGGGTTGCGCGCAGCCACTCGGCAACCAACTCTTCTTGCTCGGCCTGCTTTGGATCTATTGCGCTCATTTAATTCTTTCTTAAATTGCTTTGGGTTAACTCAGTTTTTTACGCAAGAGTTCATTTACTTGGCCTGGATTGGCTTTACCTTGAGAGGCTTTCATGATCTGGCCAACAAGCGCATTAAACGCCTTTTCTTTGCCAGAGCGAAACTCTTCCACTGACTTCTGGTTTGCTGCTAGCACTTGATCAATGATTGCTTCAATAGCTCCGCTATCGCTAATCTGCTTAAGGCCTTTGACATCAATCACTTGGTCGACAGTGCTAATCGCCTTACCAGCAACAGCCTCTTCCCACAGAATTGCAAAGATATCTTTAGCGATCTTATGAGAGATAGTGCCATCAGCTACACGAGTCAGTAAGGGAGCTAAATGAGATGCTTTAAGTGGCGCATTCGCCATTGCAATGCCAGCGCGATTTAAAGAAGAAGCAAACTCACCAGCAATTAAATTTGCAGCAGCTTTTGCTAAAGGCTTGGCAACAATTGCTAATAACTCCTCAAAGACTTTTGCAGTATCACGATCTTGCGTCAACAATTGTGCGTCGTAAGCGCTCAAGCCATAGTCTGTCTGCCATTGCTGGCGGAGTTGTGCTGGAAGTGTCGGCATCTGATTGCGCACCTCAGTAATCCACGCATCATCAATGACAACTGGCAATAAGTCGGGATCTGGGAAGTAGCGATAGTCGTTAGCATCTTCTTTACTACGCATGCTGCGTGTCTCACCGCGATCGGGGTCGTATAAACGGGTCTCTTGAACAACGGTGCCACCATCTTCGATTAATTCAATTTGGCGACGGACTTCATATTGAATAGCTTCTTCTAAAAAGCGGAAAGAATTCAGGTTCTTGATCTCACAACGGGTGCCGAACTCTTTTTGCCCCATTGGACGAACAGATACGTTCGCATCGCAGCGGAATGAGCCCTCTTGCATATTGCCGTCACACACACCAAGCCACACTACGAGGGTATGCAAAGCTTTAGCATATGCCACTGCCTCTGCGGCACTGCGCATGACAGGCTCAGTAACAATCTCTAAAAGCGGGGTACCAGCACGATTTAAGTCGATGCCGCTTGAGGACTCACCATGAGGCCCAATAAAACCCTCTTCGTGAACCGATTTACCAGCATCTTCTTCCATGTGAGCACGAGTTAGCTCAACAATCTTCACTTCATCGCCAACTAATATCTCAAGATGGCCCCCAATGACTACTGGAAGATCCATCTGACTAATTTGATAGCCCTTAGGTAGATCTGGATAAAAATAATTCTTGCGGGCGAAAATACTTGCGGGCGAAATCTTTGCGCCAACGGCCAATCCAAAACGAATAGCATGCTCCACTGCTTGACGATTAAGAACTGGCAATACTCCTGGCAGAGCCAAATCCACTGCGCATGCTTGCGTATTTGGTTCTGCACCAAAGCGTGTGCTTGCACCACTAAATATTTTTGATTGCGTTTGTAGTTGCGCGTGGGTCTCTAGACCAATAACGACTTCCCATTGCATCATGCCACCCCGCTAGCTTGTCGCAAATGCCAGTCTGTGGCTTGCTGATACTGATGGGCCACTTGTAATAAGCGCGCCTCAGAAAAGTAATTGCCAATGAGCTGCATGCCGATAGGTAAATCATTTGCATTAAATCCGCAGGGTGCGCTCATTGCTGGTAGACCAGCTAAATTCGTTGAGAGTGTATAAATATCCTCTAAATACATCTGTACTGGGTCTTTTGACTTCTCCCCCAGACGCCATGCCACATCAGGCGCAACAGGTCCAAGGATCACATCACACTCTTTAAATGCTGCCTGAAAATCAGCCGCAATAATGCGACGAATTTTTTGTGCTTGCAGATAATAAGCATCGTAGTAACCATGACAAAGAACGTAAGTTCCAATCATGATGCGGCGCTTTACTTCCGCACCAAAACCTTCGGTGCGAGACTTCTGGTACATATCACCAAGATCTTTATATTCAGAAGCGCGATGACCATAACGAACGCCGTCGAAACGACTCAAATTACTAGAAGCCTCTGCTGGCGCTAAAACGTAATACACGGGAATGGACAACTTAGTTTTAGGCAAACTCACTTCAACTAATTTTGCCCCTAAACTTTCTAAAGTCTTTGCGGCTTCACCCACTGACTTTGCAACATCACTAGCTAAGCCCTCAGCAAAAAATTCTTTGGGCAAGCCAACTCGTAAACCTTCTAGCGGTTTGGCGGCATTCGCATTACCTTCTTGCCAGCTCTGATTGAGATAACGCCCATAGTCCTCACCAGAATCTGCTAGTGAAGTGGAGTCGCGCTGGTCATGTGATGACATGGCAGAAAGAACTAGAGCACAGTCCTCTGCAGATTTACCCATAGGGCCCGCCTGATCCAATGAAGAAGCGTAAGCAATCATTCCATATCGAGAAACGCGCCCATAGCTTGGCTTAATGCCAGTCAAGCCACAAAATGCAGCGGGTTGACGGATTGAGCCACCAGTATCGGTGCCTGTTGCAATTGGAGCTAAGCCAGCGGCAACTGCAGCAGCAGAGCCACCTGAAGAGCCGCCAGCAACATAGGCCGCATTCCAAGGATTTAATACTGGTCCATAGGCAGAATTTTCATTAGAAGACCCCATGGCAAATTCGTCCATATTGGTCTTCCCCAGACAAACCATGCCAGCGCCATGAGGATTGTTTTCATCGGGAATTCCGAGATTAGCAACTACCGTAGCGTCAAAGGGGCTCTGGTAGTCGGCTAAGATTTTGGAGGCGGCGGTCGACTTCCATCCCCGAGTTACGAAGACATCTTTATGGGCAATTGGAATACCAGTCAGCTTACTAGCTTTGCCAGCAGATATTAACTTGTCTGCTTTAGATGCTTGTTCTAAGCTTAAGTGAGCATTCACATCTAAATAGGCATTCCACTGCTTTCCAGCTTCAATTCGATCTAAAAAGTATTGGGTTAATTCAGTGCTGGAGACCTCTTTAGCGGCCAAGGCTTTTGCCATAAGTGAGATGGGGGTGTTATGCCAACTCATTCAATCACCCTCGGGACCAAAAAATAGCCCTCTAGCTGGGCGGGGGCAGACTTCATATTCTCCGAGCGGTGATCAGACTCACTAACTTGGTCAACGCGCAGTGGTTGAGCCAAATCGCGTAAAAATAGGATTGGGTGAGCAAGTGGCTCCAAGCCAGTGGTATCGACAGCCTGCATTTCTTCAACTAGAGAAAAAATAGCCTGCAATTGAGGCAAAACTGCCTCGGCTTCTGCCTGACTTAACTCAAGCCTAGAGAGGTGCGCAATGCGCTGGACATCATCAAGATTCATGGGGCGCTAGAGTATCATTCCTATATATTTTTATTAACAACTTCTATTTTCACACTACATCATGTTTGGTTTTTTCCGCAGCTACTTTTCCAATGACCTAGCCATCGACCTAGGAACCGCTAACACCTTAATTTATATGCGTGAGCGGGGTATTGTCCTCGATGAGCCCTCGGTTGTGGCAATTCGCCAAGAAGGTGGTCCAAATGGCAAAAAAACCATTCTAGCCGTCGGGAAAGAGGCGAAAGCGATGTTGGGGCGTGTTCCAGGAAATATTGAAGCAATTCGCCCTATGAAGGACGGTGTTATTGCCGACTTCACTATTACCGAACAAATGCTCAAGCAATTTATCAAGCTGGTGCATGAGAGCAAGTTATTAAAACCTAGCCCACGTATCATCATTTGCGTCCCTTGCGGATCCACTCAAGTTGAGCGTCGTGCCATTCGTGAATCTGCATTAGGCGCTGGTGCATCACAAGTATTTTTGATTGAAGAGCCAATGGCTGCTGCAATTGGATCTGGTCTGCCAGTTTCTGAAGCAGCAGGTTCGATGGTTGTTGATATTGGTGGCGGTACAACTGAAGTTGGCGTGATGTCACTAGGCGGCATGGTTTACAAAGGCTCCGTTCGTGTTGGTGGTGATAAGTTTGATGAAGCAATTACGAATTACATTCGTCGCAACTACGGAATGTTGATTGGTGAGCAAACTGCCGAGATGATCAAGAAAACAATTGGCTCTGCATTTCCTGGGGCAGAAGTGCGCGAAATGGAAGTTAAAGGCCGCAACCTTTCAGAAGGTATTCCACGTAGTTTCACTGTTACCAGTAATGAAATACTCGAAGCATTAACAGATCCACTCAATCAAATCGTGACTGCAGTTAAAGCGGCCCTGGAGCAGATTCCACCTGAGTTGGCCTCTGATATTGCCGAGCGCGGCATGATGCTAACAGGCGGCGGCGCTCTGTTGCGCGATCTTGACCGCCTCTTGCTTGAAGAGACCGGTTTACCGATTCATGTAGCAGAAGATCCTTTAACTTGCGTCGCTCGCGGTTGCGGTATTGCTCTTGAGCGTATGGATAAGTTAGGCGGAGTGTTCTCGCACGAGTAAGCGACATACACGTCGATCAGGGAATTGCGACATAGCGCTCCACCACTTTTCAGACAGGGCATTCCAGCCTTACTTAAACTGATTGTCTGTCTGTCGATCAGCATTGCTCTAATGCTGATCGATTTTCGTTTCAAAGCACTCGATCCCATACGCAATAATGTAAATTGGCTCTTGCGGCCACTTGAATATGTCATGATGGCGCCGCGCAATATTTTCGAAGCGGCTTCAGAATATTTCACAACTCGATCAACGCTTGATCAAGAAAATCAAGTGATGAAAGTGCGCCAAGCAGAGCTCTCCTTGCTTGCAAATCAATCCGAATTCCTGATGGTAGAGAATCAAAATTTACGGGAGTTGATGGCGCTACAAAAGCAAGTGCCTTTCAAAACTCTGCCTGTAGAAATTCTATTTAATCCGCCCAATCCAATTTCGCAGCGCATTGTGATCAATCGTGGCAGCGATGATGGCTTAAAGCTTGGCAACCCCATTGCCAACGATTCCGGCATCCTTGGCCAAGTAGTTCGCCTCTATGAGCGCTCTGCTGAGGTCTCCTTGCTAGAAGATCGAGACCTTGCTGTACCGGTACAAGTCGCCCGCAATGGCTTACGTGCTGCAGTTTTTGGGGCTGGGCGCGGAAATCCTTTGGAATTACGCTATTTACCCGTCGCCAGCGACTTAGAAGTTGGTGATATTTTGTTCACCTCCGGAATTGATGGTGTTTACCCGCCAGGATTTGCTGTTGCAGTCATTAGCAAAATTGAGCGTAATGTCGACAAAAATTCCTCTAATGTATTTTGTGTTCCAGTAGCCGCAGTAAATCGCTATCGGCAAGCCTTAGCTTTTTTATACGATCCGCAGTTCGATGCTAAAGCACCAACGATCAACAATAAATCAAGTACTGGTCCGGCGACGACCAATACTCCGGGTCGTCGCCAAACGCGTGCGCGAGGAATGCAATGATTGATTTCCAAAGCGGCTATATTTTGCGCCCGGTCAATCCGGTCTTCATTTATTTCAGCTTGTTTTGTGCGCTGCTATTAAATCTCCTGCCAGTTGGTAACTATGGATGGGTGCCAGACTGGCTCATTCTTTGTATTGTATTTTGGAATATTCATCAACATCGTTACGTTGGAGTGATATGGGCATTTAGCTTAGGGCTGTTAATAGATGTACACAACTCCGATCTTTTGGGTCTGCACGCCTTTAGCTATGCACTAGTGGCATATATAGCCATCTCTTGGCATAGGCGGATTGTGGCGCTGACCGTTCTATCACAAGCACTCCATTTGCTGCCGATCTTCTTGTTAGTTTCTTTATTTCCAGTCTTAGTGCATTGGCTACTTAGCGGGGAGGTTTATTGGTGGGCTTTAACAGGCGCCATTCAAGCCATCATTGAGGCAATGCTTTGGCCGCTAGCAACCCGCATATTGTTAGCGCCTCAACGTCGTCCGATTGACGTCGATCATAATCGGCCACTCTAAGAAGTTGTATGGTTTCTTTTAAAAAACCGAACCTCGACTCCTTTCAAGAGCGCATTCATATTGCGACTTTGTTCGTCACATTTTGTTTTTTACTTTTAGTCACTCGCTTAGTATGGCTTCAGCTTGTGAGCCACGGTAAATATGCTTTGCTAGCCGAAAGCAATCGCATCGCCTTAGTGCCTGCCCCAGCGAATCGCGGCCTCATCATCGATCGTAACGGTATCGTGATTGGCCGAAACTACTCGGCTCTCACTTTGGACGTCAACGCTGAAGAAATAAAAGGCAATGTTGATCAGTTAATCAACGAGCTGTCTGAAATTGTGGATATTTCTCCCAAAGATCGCCGTAATTTCAAGCGTTCACTGGAAGATTCCCGAAATATGGGTACATTTCCCTTGCGCTCGATGCTCAATGAGGCTGAAACTGCCCGTTTTATGGCTAATCGATACCGTTTTCCAGGGGTAGAGATCCGCGCCAGAAGCTTTCGAGAATACCCATATAACGAGTTAGGCTCTCATCTGATTGGCTATATTGGTCGTGTTTCCCAAAAGGATAAGGAGCGCATGCAAGCTGAAGTCGAGGGCGCTAAAGCGGATAACCCAGATGCATTGCAAGCCTCTTTTTTATCGGGCATTCAATATGTTGGCAAGATTGGTTTGGAGCAAAGCTACGAAACTGTTCTACGTGGTGTGCCTGGATATGATCAAGTGGAAATCACTGCAGGTGGAAAACCAGTGCGTACACTTTCTAGCTCTCCTTCGGTGCCCGGTAAAAACGTGGTGCTCTCGGTTGATATTAAATTGCAGTACCTAGTTGAACAGCTCTATGGTAATTTTCGCGGCGCCTTTGTTGCGATAGAGCCCGAAACAGGCGATATCTTGGCATTCGTCTCTAAGCCTAACTTCAACCCTAATGATTTCGTTGAAGGCATTGACTCGGTCACATGGAAAGAGCTTAATGACTCTCCACAAAAACCACTCTATAACCGTCCCCTCAAAGGGATTTATCCCCCAGGATCAACCTACAAGCCTTTTATGGCGCTTGCTGCTTTGGAGAACAAGCAGCGCACACCTTCACAAACAATTTCTGACCCTGGTTATTTTAATTTCGGTAACCATACCTTCCGCGATGATAAGAAAGGCGGTCATGGAATCGTTGATATGCAAAAGTCCATTGTTGAATCTTGTGACACGTATTACTACCTACTTGCTCGCGATATGGGCGTCAACATGATGCATGACTTTATGAAGCCTCTTGGCTTTGGTCAAATTACTGGTATTGATTTGGAGGGCGAAAGTAGGGGGGTGCTCCCATCTACTGAGTGGAAGAAAAATACCTTCAAAAAGCCTGAGCAGCAAAAATGGTACGAAGGTGAAACTATTTCTTTAGGTATTGGCCAGGGCTATAACGCCTTCACTATTTTGCAATTGGCACACGCAATGGCAAACGTAGCGAATAACGGCATTGTGATGAAGCCGCACTTGGTAAAAGCAATTGAAGACCCATTTACTCGTAACAGAGTATTAACCACGCCAAAAGAAAGCTATCGTATCAATCTAAACCAAGAAAATATTGAAGTCATCAAAAAAGCGATGGTTGAGGTAAACGTTTCTGGAACCTCTACAGCAGCCTTTAAGGGTACGGGATACGTTGCCGGAGGTAAGACTGGTACCTCCCAAGTCTTTAGCTTGAACTCAAAAGAATATAAGCACAGCTCTACTGCAGAGTTCTTACGGGATCATGCTTTATATATTGCGTTTGCCCCCGCAGATAAACCTACCATCGTGATTGCCATGGTGGTTGAAAATGCAGGCTTTGGTGCACAATGGGCGGCACCAATTGCGCGCAAAGCATTGGACTACTACATTGAGGGCAAATGGCCTAAGGAGATTCCCGAGTGGAAAAGAGCTCCTTAATCAAAATTAAAGGTTTTTTCTTCGGCCTATTTTCTGGGTTAGATCGCCAGCTTGGCCTGATTTTACTTGGCTTAGCTGCTATAGGCTTTTTCACATTTTTATCTGCAAGTCAAAATACACCCGTTCAAATCGCTGATGAGTTACGCAATCTTGCGCTCTCATTTATTGTGATGTGGATTGTTTCTCGCATTCCACCTAAGTGGTTAGAGACGGGTGCTGTTTGGATTTATGGCTTTGGTATTGCGCTGTTGATTGCAGTAGCTGTATTTGGATTGATTAAAAAAGGTGCGCGGCGCTGGCTTAATATCGGCATTGTTATTCAGCCATCTGAAATCATGAAAATTGCAATGCCGCTTATGCTTGCATGGTACTTTCAAAAGCGCGAAGGCATTCAGAAGGGCTGGGACTATGCAGTAGCAGCAATTATTTTGGCTATTCCAGTTTTCCTAATAGCACGCCAACCAGATCTAGGTACAGCACTCCTGGTTTTTGCAGCAGGTCTTTACGTCATCATCTTAGCTGGCTTGCCATGGAAATGGATTCTGCCTTTTGTAGGTCTTGGCGTTATTGGTATCCTGCTCATTATTATTTTTGGCAGTACGATTTGTGCCCATGATATTGCCTGGCCATTTGTACACAATTATCAAAAGCATCGCGTTTGTACTTTGCTAGATCCCACTAGCGATCCGCTTGGAAAGGGTTTTCACACTATTCAATCGATGATCGCAATTGGCTCTGGTGGATTTTTCGGCAAAGGCTGGTTTCAAGGAACACAAGCACATTTGGAATTTATTCCAGAAAAACATACTGACTTTGTATTTGCAGTTTTCTCAGAAGAATTTGGCCTACTTGGCAATCTGATATTGATTGCCTTATTCTTTGCGCTGATTAAAAGGGGGCTAGCAATCTCAGCAAGTGCGCCGAACTTATTTACGCGTTTACTAGGTGCTTCAGTAACGCTCATTTTCTTTACTTATGCATTTGTGAACATCGGCATGGTGAGTGGATTACTACCCGTTGTTGGAGTTCCATTACCGTTTATTAGCTACGGTGGCACCGCTTTAGTTACTCTTGGGTTTGGGGCGGGGATATTGATGAGCATTCATCGTCATCGACGCCTAGTGCAAAGTTAATTCAAAAACAGATTATGAAGCTCTTTAAATTCTTGAGGTAATAAAAAAGCCCGGCATGCCGGGCTTTTTTTAAACAAATAAAGAATTACTTCTTACGTTTGTTAACTGAATCTTTAAACGCTTTACCAGCAGAAAACTTAACAGTTTTAGCAGCGGCGATTTTGAGTGGCTCACCAGTTTTTGGATTGCGGCCCATACGTGCAGCACGTTTGCCAGATGAGAATGTCCCGAAGCCGATCAGCTGTACTGAGTCGCCTTTAGTAACAGCTTTGATGATTGTGTCGATAGCAGAATTCAATGCAAATTCAGCTTTTGCTTTAGAGATCTCAGCGTCGTCAGCAATTGCTGCGATTAGTTCGGCTTTGTTCAAGTGAAGCTCCTTATAGATATTGATGTCAGCGCACATTACGCTTACGTGATTTTAACCACAAAAAATTACAAAAATAAAGATGCGTTACATTAATTTTTTATTAGTACTACAAATTAGTCGTCCAAAACGACTATATCGGAAACAAAATATTCAGTATCTCCAAAACAGCTTGTTGGCAAACCAATGTGCTGATCATATTTTAGAGCCACTTTTTTACCTAGATTAGCATTTATTTTTTGCGCCACAGCATCTTCACGCACCGTAAAGAGGAATTTTTCAGACATTGTTCCAGGCATGGAAACCATTGCCATCTCGCCTTCCCAGGTTTTGCAAATATAGCCACGATTGGAGAATTTCTGCACATACCCAGCTCGCTCGCCGTTTCCATAGCTCCAATTAAGCATAATCCAGGTATATGCTGAAATACCCACTAACCCAATTAAAACAAGGCTTAAGAGCCATTTTATAAACCCATTCATACGATCATCCTTGATCCATGTCCACATAAACCCTAACTGGGCACCCAAACCTATCTTGTCTAAGTATATGAGCATCCCTGAGTAAGAAAAACTCTATCAAAGGCTCGCAGGCAAATTAAAATGTTATTAATCGCCTTACATTGGTAAGTTCCATGCAAATTCGTCACATCATCTTTTTTATTTTTGTAGCCTCAGCTCTTTATGTTTATTTCAGAGGTAAGGTCCGCTTTGGGTTGGTGAGATCGCTAATGGACTATCAAGTGCTTTTAGCTCCCATTAATACCCTTTTATATTTATTTTCTAAAGTAAAAGCGAGCGCCTTTATTCCTGTAAACCAATTTCCAGAAATGAAGCCCTTGCAAGATAACTGGGAAATCATCCGCCAAGAGGCGCTTTCATTAAATGCGGATGGCGCTATTGCTGTGGCAACTGGCTATAACGATATTGGCTTTAATTCCTTCTTTAGAACAGGTTGGAAGCGTTTTCATCTTTATTGGTACGGCAAAGATCTGCCTTCTGCTCAGGCCAGCTGCCCTAAAACAGTGGCGCTGCTTAAATCGATTCCTTCTGTAAAGGCAGCTATGTTCGCGTCCTTACCTCCTGGAGCAACTCTAGTGCGTCACCGTGACCCCTATGCAGGATCCCTACGCTATCACATTGGCCTAGTGACTCCAAATGACCCCAAGTGCTTTATTGAGGTTGATGGAGAGCGCTATTTTTGGAAAGATGGTGAACCCGTCATGTTTGATGAAACCTACATTCACTTCGCTGCCAATGAAACTGATCATCAACGCATCGTCTTATTTTGCGATGTTGAGCGGCCTGTGTATACAAAGGTCGTGCAATGGCTCAATCGCTGGTTTGGTCGCCATCTTATGAGCGCTACAGCATCCCAGAACGTCGAAGGTGAAAAAGTTGGCTTTGTGAATGTCATCTTTCAATACTTTTATCAGCTTAGAGCGCAGGCTAAAAAACTGAAGGCCAAAGACCGCAGCGTTTATTACGTTAGCAAATGGGTCTTCATTTTGGGAATTTTGTGGGCAATCTTCTGGTAATTTAAGGTTTGAGAGCCTGAATAATTTGCTCAAGGCTAATAGGCCCCCAGACTTCTACCCTCTTCTTCCTGCTATTTTGCCCAGAAATGAACTGAATCTGCTTTTGGGGCACTTTTAACTGCTTTGAAAGCCAAGTCAACAACAGCTCATTAGCCTTGTTTTCTATGGCTGGCGCCTGAAGGGAAATCTTGAGACAACCATCATGCAAGCCCACCACTTTGGTGATCTTTGCGCCTGGCTGGCAATGAAGATTTAACGTAATTCCGTTGGGGGTTTGTTTTAACCAAATAGGTGTCATTAAAGTACTTTAAACTTAAACCATGATTATGAAGAGTTCCAAAACGCTAGATCACCTGTTTGCAAGCAATCGTAACTGGGCTGAAGGCATGATTGCTAAAGATCCTGATTTCTTTAAGCGCTTAGTTAATCAGCAAGCCCCAGAATACCTCTGGATTGGCTGCTCCGATAGTCGAGTGCCCGCCAATGAAATTGTTGACTTGTTGCCAGGTGAGCTATTTGTTCACCGCAATGTAGCTAACGTTGTTGTCCATACTGACTTAAATTGTTTATCCGTTATTCAGTTTGCGACTGACTTGCTGAAAGTAAAACACATCATGGTAGTTGGCCATTATGGTTGTGCGGGTGTGCATGCTGCATTAAGTGATCGCCGTGTAGGTCTCGCTGACAATTGGTTGCGCCACGTTAAAGACGTTCATCAAAAACATGAGCGCTATTTAGGGGAGGTCTTACCCACGCCAAAGCGTCAAGATCGCTTATGTGAATTAAATGTGATTGAACAGGTTGTCAATGTGTGCGAAACCACGATTGTTCAGGATGCTTGGCTCCGCGGCCAAGACCTAACAGTACATGGCTGGGCATACCGACTTGATACAGGGATCGTAAAAGATTTAGGGATGTCCTGTAGCTCAATTGAAGAGATGGAAATGCGTTATAAAAAAACTTTGACTCGTTACGACGCTGAGTAACTCGCATTTGCTCAAATCTTTTGCTAATCACGCAATAGTTGCTTTTCTTAAGCTACTTTCTATACTGCCTTATCAGCTTTTAATCGCCATTGGCTACGGCTTAGGCTATATCGCTGCGCGCATTCCGGGAGACCGCAATCGGGTTGTAAAAACAAACTTGCATTTGTGTTTTCCCAAATTGAATACAACTGAAATTGATCTATTGAGTAAACAACACTGGCGCTTGCTTGGTCGCAGCCTAGTTGAGAAAAGCATTATTTGGCTAGGCAGTAGAAAGCAACTGGCCGACATGATTGAGGTGAAATCTGCCGTGGATCTAACAAGCAGAAAGCCTCGCATTTTGGTCAATATGCATTTCACTGGAATTGAAGGTAGCATTATTTTGAGCGCGCTTGCAAAAGAGCAGAGCTGGCCTCGGACTTCAGGATTTTTTCAGAGAATGAAAAATCCATTCTTTAACCAAAAAATTATTGAATGGCGTAACCGCTTTGGCGGAAACTCAATTGATCGCCAAGGAAATTCAAAACAAATCATCCGAGAGATTCGTAATGGTGACTTCATTATCATTGCTCCAGATATTGATCTTGGTACAAAAGATTCTGAGTTTGTTCCCTTCTTCGGGATTGAAACTAATACTATTACTACTGTGTCGCGCCTGGCCAGGATTACCGGGGCTGATGTTTGCATGATGACGACAACTTTAAAAGCCGATGAATCTGGCTATCTTTGTGAAATCAGCGAACCCTTAAAAGACTTCCCCGGGCCCGACCCTAAAACAGATACTGCTCGCTTAAACCAATGCTTTGAAAAAGAAATTCTTCTTCGCCCAGCTGAATACTATTGGGTCCACAAGCGCTTTAAAAACCCCCCTGGAAACAAAGCCAACCCTTATAAGTCTTCCATCTAAGAAAGAGTGGCAATAACGTCCACTTTGGGTAATTGCCCGATAATATGGGCATGGAAGATAAAGTACGCGTTTCGAAACTGTTGTCTGAGTTAGGGCTATGTTCACGTCGTGAAGCAGACTCCTATATTGAGCAAGGCTTGGTCACAGTAGATGGTGAAGTGGTCAACGAGCTTGGCGTCCGTGCTTATCGACATCAAAAAATTGAATTGCAGTCTGGCGCTAAAGTGCAGCAGGCTTCTCGTATCACGGTAATTCTAAATAAACCCGTTGGCTTCATCTCACACTTCGATGATGAGCAGGAATACCAGCCGGCTGCCTCATTGATCACGCCTGATAACTACTTTGGCAGCCCCCTTGATAAGGGCCGTAACCCTCGCTTTAACACTAAAGGCTTGGCTCCTGCAGGTAGGCTGGATATTGACTCTACTGGGATGCTAGTGTTAACTCAAGACGGTCGAATTGCTAAATTATTGATTGGCGAAAATAGTCCGATTGAAAAAGAATATTTAGTCCGCGTTGAAGGGGCCCTTTCTTTCGAAGATTTGGATCGCCTTAAACATGGTCTATCTTTAGATGGAGTTGCACTAAAGCCAGCACAGGTGAGTTGGCAAAATGAAGATCAACTCCGCTTTGTATTGCGCGAGGGGCGTAAGCGTCAGATTCGTAGAATGTGCGAAATGGTTGGACTCAAGGTCATTGGTCTCAAGCGCGTCAGAATGGGTCGAATTTCACTCGGCCCACTCCCGCCTGGGCAATGGCGATTTGTAAGCCCTCAAGAGCAATTCTAAATAAGCTCACCCGCTTATAATTGCGTCCAAACTAGATTAATAAGCGCAGAATTACCATCAATACCACCACCTCCAGTACTCCAGGCTCAGAAGTATTACGACGTCGCAGCTTTGCCATCATCTCTCACCCAGATGCTGGTAAGACTACGCTTACTGAAAAATTGTTGCTTTATGCTGGCGCAATTCAAATTGCTGGCAGCGTTAAAGCACGTAAAGCAAGCCGGCACGCGACCTCTGACTGGATGGAAATTGAGAAGCAACGTGGCATCTCTGTGGCTAGTTCTGTGATGCAAATGGAATATCGGGACTGCATCATCAATCTACTCGACACTCCAGGCCATCAAGATTTCTCTGAAGATACTTATCGCGTTTTAACAGCAGTAGACTCTGCTTTAATGGTAATTGATGCGGCGAATGGCGTCGAATCACAGACCTTACGTTTGCTTGAAGTATGTCGCGCTCGCAATACACCTATCGTCACCTTCATTAATAAAATGGATCGCGAAGTAAAGCCGCCCATGGAATTGATGGACGAAATCGAAACCGCTCTTGGTATCGAAGTTGTCCCATTTACCTGGCCAGTAGGTATGGGCAAATCTTTTGCGGGCGTGATTGATATCGCCAATATGCGCATGCGTATGTTTAAAGCGGGTGAAGATCGCGTTACCGAAGACTCACATACTGTGGTTGATGTAAATGATCCAGCACTTAAACAGCGCCTGGGTGCTGACTTAGAAAATGCCTTGACAGAAGTAGCGCTGATTAAGGAAGCAATGCCTGCATTTGACCGTGAAGCTTTCTTGGCAGGTCGCCAGTCCCCTGTATTCTTTGGCTCAGCTATTAATAATTTCGGCGTACGAGAGATCTTGAATACGCTAGTTGAGCTTGCGCCATCTCCAGGATCACGCAAAGCACTTCAGCGCGAAGTCAGTCCCGCTGAAAATAAATTTTCTGCCGTTGTCTTTAAGATTCAAGCCAATATGGATCCAGCACATCGTGACCGCGTAGCATTTTTACGTATCTGCTCAGGACATTTTCAACGCGGCATGAAATTAAAGATTTGTCGTAATAATAAAGAAGTGCGTACCAATAATGCATTATCTTTTCTTTCGCAAAGACGCGATATTTTAGATGAGGCATTTCCGGGAGACATTATTGGCCTGCCTAACCATGGCTTGCTTCGCCTGGGTGACACGCTTACTGAAGGCGAGCAATTGCAATTTACCGGGCTACCATTTTTTGCCCCTGAAATTTTTCGTATGGTTGAATCAGCAGATCCCATGCGCTCTAAGCAGCTCAGAACTGGCTTGATGCAACTTGGTGAGGAGGGTGCTATTCAGGTCTTTCGCCCTATGGCTGGCGGCACAATGCTCTTGGGGGCCTTTGGTCAACTGCAATTTGAGGTCGTGAGTCATCGCCTACAAACAGAATATGGCGCTGAAGTTCGCTTGCTGCCGGCACGCTATAACTTAGCACGCTGGGTAAGCTCAGATGATCCTGTTGCCTTGAAAAAATTTATCCAGGAAAATATTCATCGTATGGCAGAAGACGTTGTTGGGGCATCTGTTTTCCTGGCATCTCATAAGTCAGAGCTTGATGTAGCTCAACAGCGCTGGGAATCAATTCAGTTCCATGCCCTTAGAGAACATGCTGGCCTAATTTATCAATCAGACTTGGCAGGTTAATTATTTGCTTTTACTCTGAGGCAGCTTGCAATCAAAAATTGCTACTAGCGGTGTGTCTGCATTTCTAAAAGAGGCAATCTTGCCATATTGAGCGCAATAGTCACTTGCCCTGTTGCTTAGTTGCTCAATGGACTCGCCGCTGCTATTCAAAAAAGTAACGTGATTTGCATCAGAAGCATCCGTAAAAACAGCGGCACAAGCGCTTAACAGAGCTAAACACAATACTCCCGAAATATAAGTTTTCATAAAACGTATTCCTGGTTATTCAATGACTGGATCGGCTTAATTTTTCAAGCAATGTGTCAGTTGCCTTGCTTGAAAATGGCCTATAAATCAAAATACATACAATCGCGACAGGATAGGCTAAGGCCCAGACCTCTAACCATACTGAAAAGAAATTTGCCGAAAGCCCAAGGCGCGCAAAAGTAGTTACAAGCGTGATGGTCAAAGACACCAGAAAGCCCATAATCAGTGAGAAGATGATATTTGGAAGATTAATCATGCCTACATCATAGCGCCTGAACTTTTAAGCTGGTATTCTGAACTGTGATCACTATTTTGCGCCCTAGATAGGGGGATCTCTTGAGTATCCCTCTTGAATTCATCATTTCATTAGTCTAGGAAAACTCATGGCTGCAGGCCAAAATCAAAGAAACAGAAAAAACGATCCCATGCTTACCAAAACAGGTAAACCGCGCCTTGGGCCACTAAACGCTACCCAGCTCAATAAGTTACTAGAGGCTAGCACTAAGCCAAAAGAGAAAAGCAAGATCTTGCGAGCGATACAGAAACAGACTGTTGTTGCATAAATACTAAGCCCCGATATTTCGGGGCTTTTTACTTGGCTCCCAAAAATATTTAAGCCCTCTTTACCAACATTCTTTTTCCCAGGATGACAGTGGATACTACTAAGAAGGCGAATACTAAATTCATTACCGTAAGCGAATCCCCGAGCAAAATACTGGCTGCTATAAGCGTACAAAATGGTTGCATCAGCTGAACTTGACTCACTCGCGCAATGCCACCAATAGCTAGCCCTTCGTACCAAAAGAAGAAGCCAATAAACATCGAGAAAAGGCTTAAATAAATAAAGCTAGTCCAGGCTAAAGGGCTCGCATCAAGGTACTGCATGTTAAATGTGAAATAGCTCATCACAATATTGACAGGGAGCGAAATTACGAGCGCCCAAGAAATCACTATCCGTGGGTTCATCTTTCTAGAAAGCTCCCCACCCTCTACATATCCAACGCAAGCACAAATACCACCAAGCACTAATAAGCCGTCTATATAAGTAAAGCTTCCTAAGTTTTTTAGTAGGGCATAAGCGACTACTAAGGCTGCGCCCAATAAAGAAACCAGCCAAAAACCAAGAGATGGTCTTTCTTTAAAACGAATAACGCCAATAACAGTTGTAGCTAAAGGCATCATGCCCAGGATCACTGCGCCGTGTGATGAAGAGCCCTCAGTCATGGCGACGGTAGTGAAAATTGGAAAACCGAAAACTACCCCTAAGGCAATCACTACAAACTTAGAAAAATCAGTCTTGGATGGTGTGAGCTCTTTTTTAGCCAGTAGATATGCCAAAGCAACTATGCCCGCAAGTGTCGCTCGACCAAATGCAATGAAGTATGGATCAAAGCTAAGAACTGCAATTTTACTTACCGGTAAAGTTAAACTAAAAATCAGAATGCCAATAAAACCGATCAGCATCCCTTTGGTTTCTTTATTCACTATCACCCTTTTTATATATGAAGCCATTGTATTGACAATCTCATGGGGGTGCTTCTGGAGCATTGTTGAGCGTGGGTCCTCAAGAAATCATTAACCCTTATGATTGCTATATGACTACAACTCGCTTTTGCTTAGTGCGCCACGGAGAAACCGATTGGAATGCTGCGCGCCGCTTACAGGGCTATACCGATATTCCTCTGAATGCTCGTGGCTTTTCTCAGGCCATCCAGATCGCAAAGATCCTTAAGAATAGTAATTTTCAGTTTGATGTTCTCTACACCAGCGATTTGCAGAGAGCAAAACAAACCGCCAATGCAATCGAGGGCTTGTATGCCGTTTCTGCCATTACCCATAGCTCACTAAAAGAACGCCATCTTGGCGCTCTTCAGGGCCTTACCATTAATGAAGCGCCACTTTTAGAGCCAGAGCTTTGGGAAATTCACCTCAGCCGAGATATTCATCATGAATTACGCGGCGGAGAAAGCATCTTGCAGTTTGCAAACCGCATCAAAACTGCTCTTGGAGATATTCAAGAAAAACATGCTGGTAAAACGATCTTGGTAGTCAGCCATGGCGGGGCCTTGGATATGATGTATCGAATAGCAAGCAATCAAGCGCTAGATGCCGAGAGAGTGGTAGCCGTTCCAAATGCATCGCTTAACTGGATTAGTTACGATGGGTCGAACTGGAAAGTTGATGGCTGGGCAGATACTAGTCATCTAGATGGATTGGCCTTAGATAATTTAGATCTATAAAATATTGAATCTGAAACTATTTCTTAAGGCACAGGTCTATCCACTGATCGCCTACCGATTCAGGTAAAGTATTAATAAATAAGCCACCGCCAGGTGGCTTATTTTCATTACATCACTTGGCTGAATATCCTTTATTTTGCTGTGATGCACAGAAGTCAACAATCACATCTGCAAAACTCAAATAGCGAGAATTGCTCTTTCTAAATTGATCAATTTCTGCAGCAAGCGGTGAAGCTCCGCCCTTAAAATCTGCATCCTCGTATCCCGGGTGATATGGCGCCTCTTCAACAAATTTGTTTGTCATACATTAACCTCATTCAGTGTGTACTCAAAAGCGGTATCGCTATTAAGTAATTTAGAAATAAAACTACCTTGGCAGATCAATAAATTTACTACTGAATTATTTACAAAGGTTTTGCATAAAAGATTCTCCTAAAAACGGCCCATCAGTTGCGTGGCAATTGCCATGCAGATGGATGCCGCTCCCCCTGTCCCTGATACCTGAGAGATTCACCCTAAGCCTGGCTTAGGACTTGCTCCTTCGGTGCACCATAAAAATGGTGGCTCTCCAGACGGCTATTTAGGATAAGCAGTACCTTCCTGTGGGATACCTGAGCGTTTATGGGAGGTTGCGCCTTCGGTGGAGGGTTGCCCCTCACTCTCCTGCTTCAGAAAATTATATCCCGACACTCTAAATTACAGTCCAATTATTTATAACAGTTGCTTTAAAAAGACATGGCTAGGATGGATGCCCCCGAAATCAGCATTACCAGCTCCATTAGCAATAAAAACTTCTTTTCAGGTAAGGCCAAAACAATTCTTTTGGAAAAGATGGAGCCCAATAATACGCAACTGCCAATCAATAGACCTTGAATAATGGCCCTAGTATTTAAAAATCCTAGCTGATGAAAAGTAATGCCTTTGGTAAACAAAATAGATAGGGTGCTAGCAGCCTCGGTACCTAAAAAAGCGCCTTTACTCAAACCAAATGCTAAAAAGAATGGCGTATTAATCGCGCCCGTTGTCGCTACAATGCCAGTGAGATAGCCAATCCCAGCGCCAACTAAACTCATTTGCCATAGCTTAAGATAAAAATTCTGTTTGCGCATCCACCTGCGAATTGGAATGAGCAGAATGAGAAAAAGTCCAAGAGTAATTTCAATTAGTCGATCGTTCAGGGTGACTAAGGTATTCACGCCCAATATCACTGCAGGTATTGCGGTGATGCTATAGATAAAACACACTTTCCAATTGATTACGCTCCACCATAAAAAAATACGGGAGAGATTTGCGACTGTGGCAACTAGCGCAATCACTGGAATTGCTTGAATTGGGCCGTAAAAATACACCAAGGCTGGCATTAAGATAATCGTAGTCCCAAAACCGATCACCCCACCCAAAACGCCTGCGCCTAAACCCAAGAAACCAAGGACAAAAGCTTGGGTGAGCAGCTCTTGAAAAGTCATGCTGTCTAGATAGCTTAAGAAATTAAGGAAGTAGCTCGCTAATCTCAATCAAATTTTGATCAGGATCACGAACGTAAACCGAGTTAATTTTTGCAGTTGC
Organism: uncultured beta proteobacterium; assembly: GCA_903900805.1. Classification (GTDB taxonomy): domain Bacteria; phylum Pseudomonadota; class Gammaproteobacteria; order Burkholderiales; family Burkholderiaceae; genus Polynucleobacter. The sequence goes on from CAIUOP010000062.1 coordinate 107,157, forward strand.
TCCGGTACGAATAATAGGGCCCTCAATAATTGGCCAAGCTTCTTTCTCTAGCTGACGAATAACTTCCGTCAGCGGTCTATCAGCAAGAAAGCAAAGGTCCAGAGCGCCTGGGGTTGGGGTATTTGCTTTGGGCTCAAACTCCCTGCCCTTAATATGTAAATTGATCTTTTGGGTTCCGAACTTAAACGCTTTGCGCTCAACTGGGGGAGTCCCGCCAATAAATACCTCTAATTTCATACCCAATACGCGAGTGTAAAAATCAATGCACTCAGCCTCTTTTGCCGTAGTTAAAACAAGATGATCTAAATGGTCAATCACACAAATTGCCTTCAATTTTGCGGGCAAGCATTCGCCAAAGTTTTACCAGCAAGGCGATCTTTTCCCAAGGTAAATATAAAGAGGCGGCACTACCTTGGTAGCAACTAGCCTAAGAGACCGCCCACTAAACTCATTGTTAGGCCCAGCAAGGTTGCATTAAAAATAAAGGATAAAAGGCTATGTGTAGTAACCAGACTTCTAATTTTCTGATCCGCAATAATAACGTCAGCGGTTTGACAAGTCATTCCGATCACGACTGAAAAATGAAAGAAGTCTGCGTAGCTTGGGTATCTAGTGCCGGCGAAAATAAGTGGTGTTAATACAGCATCTTCTTTGAAGTTCATATAATAAGCGCGCGCATAATGAACGGCATAAGCCGTATGCAACACTAACCAAGAAATAAAAAAGGTGCCTCCTGTCATTATCACGCCAAGTATGCGATCTTTAAGAGGCATTTCGCTCATGTCACCAACGTGAATAAAAATAGCCGTCAAACTCACGGCACTCGCAAGAAGAGAAACGACGTAGATGAATGATTGGCCTTCATCTTGATGATTGCTAAGGTGAGAAACTTTTCCTCTATTGAAATACTGCATCATCACAAATACTGAGATCAAATAGGTTAATGAGGCACAACTCCATGCCATTAAAAAACGAGTAGATGGGTGGTGCCCCTCAAGCAAAAAGAATGCGGCAATACCTGCAATGGCTGAATATAAAAGTCGATTCTTTGCTCTAATTAAGAACCAGCGAAGTTTTTTGTATTCCTGTTGCATAAAATCCTCTAATAATCTCTTCTCATAATATGCGATCGGGACTAAAAGTAAATATAGTTAAGCTACGATATAAAAGGTCTACAGTAACAGCTGAAACTTTAGAATGCTAGTAATAGAGCAAGATCGTCCAAACTCATCAAATCTCATCGATCAAATCAATAGAAAATGCCCCGTACAAAGCAGGGCATTATTTTAATTTTGTGACTCATGGCAGAATTGGTCAGGACCTAGGACATCCAAGTCTTACTTTTTAGATTTATATTTTTGTACTGCCTCTTTTAAATCAGAATATTCCTCACAACCAAAAGTACAGGCTTTATCCAACCTAGCCAATAAGACCTCAGCGCCCGGCAGGTCGTTATTGATTAACTTGAGCTTTCCATAATATTCGAGAGCCCCGCGATGATTTGGATCTATCTTCAAGGCGGCTTGGTAGTATTTTTCAGCGCCAACTAAATCGGGTGGCTGCTTCTTACGAAGACTGTAACCCAACAAATTATTCCAATCAGCTGAACTTGTTTCATTGGCGGCCTGCAATTCCTGTATCGCTTGATTATATTTTTCAGACTTAATGCTTGCTCTTGCTTGGGTTAGCCAAGTAGGATCTGACTTCGTAGGAGGCGCAGTGTCTGCAGCTTGAGATAGCCCATTTGTTAAAAGGAATAATAAAGTTACTAGAAGTATTTTTTTCATTTGGGCGCCTGTAGTTGAGAGTCTCTATTTTATATACCGATTATTTAATTCTTGCTTGAACAGCGCCAAAATCTAAACTGTCCCAAGGCAGTTTAGATGCTTATTGGGTCTCTGGGGCTGAATAGGCTGGGCCTTATTTCTATCAAGCCGCCCATTACTGGGTTTCTTTTGGTGGTTAGATAATTTATTGAGCGCCACTAGATAGCCTCCTTTTAGTCAGCATAGCTAGCGTACACAATCATTACAAGACTTTGGTTGTATTCACCAACTATGGATTAAAGTCTAACTAAATTAATCGTAAGCATACTAAACATGAATATTTTCAAGAAAATAGGTCTCTATTACAAAACCCTTAGGCTTGCTTATATTTCTTACGACTCGCTAATTGATCTTCCCGAAATTAAAAATCTTAGTTTTTGCTATAAAAAGTTTTGCGCGCAGTCAATGTCTAGGTTAAATTCGTCTTCTTTAGATATAGGTTGCGGCAATTCACCAAGAAATCCTTTTGATGCTGATCAGGTATACGGAATAGACATTAGGGAAAATAAGGCAAAGGGGATCAAATATGCCGACTTAAATGTTGAAAAAATTCCATTTGATGATTGCAATTTCGATTACATAACTGCATATGATTTTCTAGAGCATGTCCCAAGGCTTATTTATGCTCCCGATAGAAGGTTTCCTTTTGTTGAGTTAATGAACGAAATATATCGGACACTAAAGCCTGGGGGAATCTTTTTTTCGTATACTCCAATGTACCCATTTGCACCCGCTTTCATAGATCCAACCCATATCAATCAAATAACTAACGCTACATTTGAAAAATACTTTGATGACAGCTCTAATTGGGCTAGCATCTACGGCTTTAAGGGAAAATTTTCTATTGCCTATCAAGCTAGAAGCGGGCACCATTTAGTAAGCATTTTAGAGAAGGTATAAAAATTTATAGGCTCTTGATTGGGGTGAAACCGATTCGTAAATTGGTCTTTTCTTCAACTTCTAAAGCTATTTATAAATGGCCAATACTACCTGTGTCTGGACTAGCATAAGAATACTTTCCTAGATTTTTTCAACTCTTCTAAAAAAGTTTTAAACACTTTTGCCGGAAAGCTGGGATTCACGGCAATGATATTTGGAGTGGCGGTAATATTCGTAATAGGAGTGAAATCTTTAATCGGATCGTATCCAGTTTTGGGATTGATAGTGGGATTAGCAGCCGAAGTAGAAACGGTTGCTGCCCCAATGATGAAGCCATCCTTAGGCGCTCGCGCAAGTTCCAGCGCACCCAAATAAAAACCACCCGGAGGTGGTTTTAGTGAACTCGTGAGGACTTTAAACGAGAGCTCTATTGCTTGGTTAGCCGCCTATACAACGCGACTCATCCATAGTACTCTGACAGCCACCATAGCCAGATGAAGACCTGCCAGTAGCGCTGCATGCTACTAAAATTAATGTAAGCATAGCCGCAAAGACGACTTTTAATATTCGATTCATATATATCCTATTTTGCAGTTAAGCAACATGTATATGGGTTGAAGAGATATCGTAGCATAGGATTTTTCAAATTTAGCAAGTATAGAAAATAAAAAATACCCAAAGGTAGCTTTGGTGTTTCTTGGAAGCCTGGGGCCAAATCGACAAGGGCTAAGGATGCCCAGCTCCCCTTAGACCTTAGGGCTTGGATAAATTGTATGAGAAAGATGTTCTCCGTTTTTATTCACCCTCACTAAAACCATATCACCCACTCCAACCACTTTCCCGGTGTAGGCTTGAATATTGACATGGTGTGTTACCAAAATGAGTGGCACCTTCGATTGCTTGGCCAACTCACTTTTAATGAACCCCTCCAATTCTTTTGTTTGCCTCTTTTCTAGACTCATATTGTCAAAAAATGATCCGAGAGATGGTTCAATTTTTATGGGGCCTTTATTTAGAAGGTTTGCTGTATCCAAACATCTGCACCAAGGACTGCTAAAAACGTCCGCCTTTTGAATGCCTTGGTTGGTTAACCATATCCCTATTGCCTTGGCTTGTCTTTTGCCATAATCACCCAAGTTACGCTGAGTGGGACACTGACTAATAACATACCCAGGAGGGTCTCCATAGCCAGGAGCATCAGCGTGTCTCATTAGCAGCACATGCTGGCCATCTTTTAGATCATCAGCTAAACCAGCGCTTACCTGTGTCGTAAAGACTAAACCGCTAAGCGCAAAAATTAAAGTAAGAATTTTTTGAATTAATCGACTCATTTGAATGTAATTCTATTGGCTGTAAAGCTTCATGAGAGTATTTTAAAAAATTTTCCCGATGTCTTCTATAGAATAAAAGCCCCTCTTTGAGGCTTGTGACTGTGGCGCCTTGTTCAAGCATCTTATCCCATAGGTTCCAATCCTCTTGAGGGTGGACGCCATCTTCATATCTCTTTTTATAGCCAATTTTTTGGCCAAAAACTGTGCGATACATCATTGATCCATGGTGCTGTTCTTGGCGATCCCAATATAAGTCGCCCTGATAAGGTTGGGCTTCACCAGGCACCCGATCCAAGATTTCTTCTTTTAATTCGCCTGTAACGATAATATCGTAGGTAACTATATCGGTACTGGCGTTAGATAACAACTCAATTGCATCTGAACGTAACCAATTATCAGCACCTATAAATAGCACGTACTCTGTATTGATTTGAGACAGTATGTCTTGAAAGTTATCAACAATCCCTAAATTTTTATGCCTCAACACATATTCAATATCCGGGTATAGGTTTGGCAAATGGCTGCAATCTAAGCCGCCATCATCAACAAATAGAATCCTTTTGGGAGGAATAGTTTGTGAGAGCAGTGACTCGACGCAATGTGCGGCAAGGTGTCCGTATTTATAGGAGGCAATAACGACAGTAATCATATTGAGTGGCATTAGAGCACGAATCTATGACATTGCCGTACATAAAATCACGATCCGAGCAAAAGAAAGTATCCTAATAAGATGGGCAATTCAGATTCTGGGTAGCCAGGGGTGCAATCGACCAGGGCCTACGATTGATGATCTGGCTTCAACCCACCTAGCGCTTCAATCTCTCTTGCCATCTCCAGGCTATTAGAGTCGTTCACATTTTCCCTGAGATCATCAATAACACCTTGGCGATCTCTGGCGGGACGATTTTGACTAACTTTCCACTTCGCTTCCATTTTTTCAACCAGTAGTTCAACTCCTACAATATTTGCGAGCATAGTTTCAATGTAATCTTTTGGAGCATCTGCAACGGCCCACGGATCTTTTCTGCTTGATTCCATTTTCTCCGTTAGGATCTTCACAATTTGATGTTTATCCTCTTCATCTTGAATGGCCGATAGTGTTCCATTGATGTGAACGCTTAAATAGTTATAGGTAGGAACCACTTTATGGGTTTCACTCTTTGTGGGGTACGAAGATGGACTGATATAGGTTTCATATCCAGAAAAGACCAGCAATACTTTTTGCTTTTTCTCGCCAATTTTCCATATTGGATTTGCTTTGGCTGTATGTGAAATTAGTTTACTTCCAACGGCTATATTTCCATTGGGCGCCATAAAAGGGAGATGATTTCCAACGAGCTCGCCATCAACATTGGCAACCATCAGCCCAAGAGGGTGGGTCTTAATAAATTGAGAGATCTTCTGTAGATCAGTCTCAAGAAAGTGCGAAGGAATATACATCTAATAATTAGAACATATATTGATTAAATCAATTCCAAAGCCAAATGAAGAAATTCCCAAAGGTAGTTTTAAAGCTTGCTAGTGGCGAGGGGCGGAATCAAACCGCGACAAAAAGCTTTACGCTTACTTAAAAGAACAGGGCCACTTTTCTATCATTGCATCAAAGACAAGAGAGGCAAAAGCTTCATTCATTCTATTTGGCTGCAAGGCAACATAATCTCTTACAACTTGAGCGCGCTCTTTAATGCCAATATTTTTGGGAACACAAATTTTGTTGTCGTAATTAGCATTATCTTCAACCCCTAAAATAATCCCAATGCATAATCCTTGATTAAAATCTTGTTCTTTTACTTTACCATCTGCTATCTCACTACATACTTGGTTGAGTTTTGCTGTAGTTAGATCAGGCATACCATCCATATTAAATTCTCCTACTGCCCAAGAAGGGCTTGCAAGTAACAAAGCAAAGAGTACGGTCAAAACCCTACTACTTAGTTTCTCATTCATATATGGAGTGTAATAAAAAACCACCCGAAGGTGGTTTTAGTGCTTCTTGGCGACCCGAGGTGAAATCGAACCAGCAACGGAAGGAATTTCAATGCTAAAAGTTTGATTTCGGCGGCTAGGGTTCATTGGCTTACCAAATGATCCAGTCTCCAGTGTCCCACTCGGCTTGGGTGATGTACCCATTGTTGTCTTTATCTAATATTCTAAATTCTTGAGCTGACATACCCATTTTCATAGCTTCAGCTTTGCTAATTTTTCCATCTTTGTCGGCGTCTATAGTGCTGATTGAATTATTTTGAACTCTATAAGCATTGAGTTCTGCCTTACTAATTTGACCGCTGTTATCTTTATCAATTTTTTTGAAGGTAGCCTCTGGCATACCAGCTTTTAGCGCTTCGTCTTTGCTAACAGCCTGATCGTTATTAGCATCCAAATTCGATATGGCCATGATTTTTGGAGCAGGACTCTGAGCGGAAGTAGCCATCGGCAATAGTGCGACAGATATCAGCAAGCAGTTAATTAATTTCATTTTTACCCCCTTATAAATCTTTCATTAGGCTTAAGCAAACATCTAGCTAGAATCAGCTCATATTATTTTCACAATATTTGATTTATATATGCAAATAAGTATTGGCTAATTCTATATCAACTATCCTATTTTTAAATATACGGCAAATTGAGATTTCGAACATGAAAAACCACTTTAAAGTCGTTTTGGTGTTTCTTGGTCGGCCAGAATGGAATCGAACTGGGGCCGAGTATGCTTTCCCTGCTTAGTGCTTCTGAGCAACAACATTAATCACACCTTTCATACCAGCCTCATAATGACCAGGCTCAAAGCATGCCATAGCATATTGCCCAGGCTTTTTAAAAGTCCAAACCAATTCCGCTTGTTGCCCTGGTTTTGCTAAGATTTCATTCGTATGATGATGTCCTTTAGCTCCGGGACTTGCCATCTCTTTAGCATGAGCGATGATCTCTTTTTCTGTACCAATTACTAGCTCATGATCTACCTTGCCCTTATTAAGCAAAATAATGCGAATGGGCTCACCTACTTTCGCCTCCCATGTTGCTGGAGAAAACCGCATCGTGTCATCCACCTCTACACGAATCTCCTTCATTGATGGAGCAACTACTTGAGCTGGTGTTCCATGATCATGACTATGGCCATCACCACCATGCTCATTAAAGTAGGAGAGGGAATATAAAGAGGCAACAATAACTAGGGCTAGGCTAATGGTGCCGTAAATGAAGACGACCTTCATTTTTACCTTGCCCTTGCCTTCCATTAAATACATAGCTAATAAAGACATCGCAAACCCAACTGGAACTACCCATGAACTTCTAGCAGGGGAGTCTGGAAAATATTGGAGTCCACCAGTAAAGAAACCCAAACCAATTGAAGCAACAATGCCAATCAATAAAATATCTGTCCAACTATGGTCTTTATCGGGATTAGCAAGCTTTTCTAGTGTGCCGCCAACTAGATAAATCACGACTCCGAATACAGCAGTCCAAATGGCTCTCTCGCCACTGAAAAATCCATGAGTAATAGCACCAGCAGTAAAGCTAATACCCGTATATTTACAAAGAGAGGCAACGTGACTAAGCGGAAAGTTCATTTCTGTATCTTAAGGGAAATTAATGAATGTCGTTTTAAATAATATTGCTAGATGGGGGTTTCAGAGTAATGGCATATTAATCAACGGAATCTCATCCGCCCAACCAAAGGAACGGCCGCGCATCCTTGCCATTCATACACCAAAATTCGAGGTATAGTTAACGCTATTAAAACTAACTGAAAATAATTATGTCTATGATTTTTTTTAATCGTTCGCTCATCGCGCTATCAATATTGTTGTCCCTAATGAGTATTCCGGTGCTGGGATACGCTCAAAGCATTACTGCAGCCAATGTGCAAGTTGAAGCAGAAAAACTCGAGCGCCTATGGTGGGATCAAGTAAAAAATGGCGATATGCAAGGGCTAGAAAAAACCGTTTCCCCTAATTATCAACAGGTATTAAATATTGGCGCACAAAATAAAACAGCCTGGATGGAAATTGTTAAAAAGGCTAAGATTCGTGAGTATGCTATTAGCAATCTGAAGGCTACATATTCTGAAAATACTTTAATTGTTTCTTATGCTATTGCAACTAAAGAAATCATTAACGGCAAAGAGCTCTCGACAAAACCGCAATACCGGCTTGATGTATGGCAAAAGAGTGCCGCAGGATGGCAGGTTATTGCACATGCCAATTTAAATCCAGTACCTTAAACCTTAACTGCAACAGGATATTTACTAATCCTATGAGTGCGCCTTTAGATAGCTTGTAATTACGAGTAGAGACGATTGAATGCTGGTTGTCTAAAATTGCACTGTTTTCCTCAATCTAGAAACAGGGTAGCGGAAACCAACTGACGTATTGAGCTTATGGAGAGCAGTTAAATATACTAGATATAAGATCTAAATCATTTAGGACTTCTAAAAAATAGCCCGATAAGTGGGCTATTCTGATTCTTGATGTCGCGAAGAAGAATCGACTAGGGCTAAAGAGCTCTTATCCTGCCTTAATGAGTTTCCTAATATCAAACTCGATCACTACTTCAAGATCTGATACTCATGATCGCCCCAGTAATAACAGCAATCATCCCCCGAATGTACAGCTCGCATCTACAGTAGAAGGCTGGCAACTAGTATAGCCAATTGAAGAAGTGCTACTGGTAGCGCATGCTACTAACATTGATAAAAACATAGCCCCAAAAACAGCTTTTAATATTCGCCTCATTTATATCCTCTTTTTCTAGTTAAGCAATATGTAGATAGTTTGAAGAAGTATCCTAGTATAGGATTTTTATGGTTTAGCAAGTCCAATAAATGAAAAAACCACCCGAAGGTGGTTTTAGTGTTTCCTGGTGGCCCGGGGTGAAATCGACCAGGGCCGAGAATGTCTAATCTAGTAATTACTTACGTTTATTAACCGCATCCTTAAATGCTTTGCCAGCACCAAACTTAACAGTCTTAGCTGCTGGGATCTTAAGCTCGGCACCAGTTTGTGGGTTACGCCCGATACGCGCTGCGCGTTTGCCAGATTTAAAAGTGCCAAAGCCAATTAACTGAACATCATCACCTTTAGTAACGGCCTTGATGATTGTTTCAATTGCTACGCTAAGGACTCTGTCTGCAGACGCTTTAGAAATATCTGTGTCATTGGCAATCTTTTCTACTAATTCTGATTTATTCATTTCTTCTCCTAGGGGATTTTGTATTGGGCTTGCATTGCCAATTTAGCAAAAACTAGCCTACCCATAATAACCAAACTAAACGAAAAAATCACCCTTAGATGATTTTAGTGTTTCTTGGGGCCCAGGGTGGGGTCGACCAAAGATGGGGATACATTACTCTATAGGGGCTATTTCTGCTCCAGCCGGCCTTTTATAGCGGTTATAAGACCACATATATTGATGTGGCTTGGAAACTATCATCTCCTCAAAATATTGATTCATTTCTCTGCAAGCATCAACTAGACAATCTGGAAATGCTTCTGGCATTAGTCGACTCCTAATTCTCCAGCCCTTGCCCAATCCTAATCTCTCCGCTCCAACAAAAAGAATTGCTACATTAGCTTGACGGGCCAGTTTGATTGGAAATGTAGTTGTATAGGCGTATTGATTAAAAAATTTAGCCCAAACTCCATCACCAACGCTCGGTACCTGATCTGCCAATAGGCCTACTACCTCACCCTTTACTAGAGCTCGCTTAATCTGACGAACTCCGCCAATATTTGCCTCAACAAATACCATCTGAGAATGCTTTCGAGATTTAAGCATTAAATCATTCACCCACTCTTTTCGAGCCGGCCTATACATTACCGTTGCCCGCGTATGCTGAGCAAAAATACGAGGCACTATTTCAAACCCGCCCAAATGTGAAGCAAGAACAATTAAGCCATTTCCACTTTTAGAGAGCTCAATAATTTGATCTAAGTTTTCTATGCTTACTTTATTAATGGAGGATTTTGGATGCCTCCAAATCCATAATGTGTCGGCGATCATCATCCCAGATTCAGCCGCCACCCTCCAAGGGGTTAATTTAAATCCAGAATAACTGGCGGCGTTCTGATGATTTTTATATAGGCGCCTGCGGTACTGGGGGGAGCACAAGTAAATCAATAGCCCTATGCAAGCCCCAATCACTTGAAGGGCTGCCAATGGAATTGAGCTAAAGAGCCTTAATATGAAATACAACATTGGTCATTCTAGACCCTATTAAAGAAAAAACCACCCGAAGGTGGTTTTAGTGTTTCTTGGTAGCTGGGAGCAGCTTCGACCAGGGCCCAGGATAACTGACGCCCTATTAATGCTTCATGAATTATTTCGTAAACGTAAGAAAATTTTCTTTCCCAACACATTCAAGGTCAAAGAAATTAAAGCAGTAAAAATGCCGGTCACAATTGCTTCTGTAGAGGCACCACCAAATTGACTTGGATGCACCAATAAATCAGCAATAAAGCACATGCCGCCAGTAATGCCTGCCACAACATACTTATTACCAAGCCAACGATGAGTAAACAAAGACAGGATAAGAACGCCGGAAGCAGTAATAAATCCTGTCTCTACTGCTTTTAGAAGATGTGCTACAGTCGCCAACCAAATATTGCCTTCGACCATAACCAATAGGCAGGCAGGGGTTGCTTCAAAAAATGGTGTTAGAAAAGTCTTAATCTTTTGACTCAGCATCTTGAGCTCTCGTTAATGGAACAATTCAAGGTAACATGCCCAAGTAAAACGTACAAATCAAAAAACCACCCGAAGGTGGTGTTGGCGTTTCTTGGTAGCCAGAGGCGGAATCAACTAGGGCCTAAAGCTGGGCTATCCGTTGGAATACTCTGGATTAAAAGTTTGAAATAAGGCAATTCCAATACAAGCTAAGAATAATGCTAATGAAGTGCAATTCACTGTCTTCACCCGACGAACTAAACAGTCATATTTTAGAAAACCCGCAATGGCCAATAAAGTTGCAAGCACCGCTAAGAGGGATAGATTAATCAGCAATAAGGTTACAACATTCCAAAACCCTGTCGCTCCCGGTACTAAATCTTGATGAACAATATATTGCTCCTTCCCCGCGCCAAAAACACCCACAAAAAAAGTGCCTAGCCAATTGGCCCATAGTGAAATATAGAGAGAGATAGTCGCAATCTTTTTTGAAAAAACCGGTAAAGTTAATTGTGGCCACATCCAAGCAAATGCGAAAAAAACAAGTGCCTGAACGGCGCCAATTAAATGGGCTTGTAATAGACCAATTTGGGCAATTGCATAAGGCGAGTAAATGGGCGCCAATAAACCAAACATCAACATCAATAAGCCTGATATTAAAAAATATCTGTTGAAGTGAAAATTCATTTTTTGCCCCAATTGCTAAAGTTGAGTGCTTCAATATTAGACTAAAGTCTTATTCTTACAAATGAAAAAACCACCCAAAGGTGGTTTTAGTGTTTCTTGGTGACCAGGGGCGAAATTGAACCAGGATTCAGAATTTCGCGCCCAAAAGCGCTAACCATGGCCATTAATATAAGTCTCTAAAAACTTAATTTGACTACCTTGAGCCTCAATAATGTTTTTTACTAGGTCTCCAACAGAAATCACTCCCACTACTTTGTTTTTTTCCAGCACAGGTAAATGTCTAATATGTTTATGAACCATTATTGCCATACACTCTTCTAATGAATTAGAAGGCAACACTGTAAGCGGGTTCGCTGTCATTATTTTTGAAACGGTCACTTGTTTTGGATTATTGTGCGGTAACAAAACTTTTATAGCGCAGTCTCCCTGTGAAACGATCCCCACTAAATTACCATCATCAACAACTAAAATTGCCCTTACTCGATGATCGCGCATGAGCGTTAAGACGTTTTCTACGGTGTCTGATGATTGTACAGAAAAAATGGTGTTAGCTTTTTGTTCAATAACTTGTTTTACAGTAGTCATAAATTTAAAAACCTATTAGCGCCTTTGATGCTTGCTTATTGTTTATTTGGGTAAAACTCTAATCTATTTTGTTCCACAATCTTGAACAAAGCAAGATTGCGTGGGAAGAAACACTAAAACCACCCGAAGGTGGTTTTAGTGTTTCTTGGTGGCCCGAGGTGGAATAGAACCACCGACACAAGAATTTTCAAATCCTCTGATAGACCGCTTTTGATTTCGATTTCAAGAGCTTAAGCCACCAGTTTGAACTTGTCAAAAAACTGTGCGTCCTTGTACCGGTCAAATTTGGCAATGAAATCAGAATCTTGCAAGGGGCAATTTTTCTCTGCGCAGAAATTGCGGATTGATTTTTATCAACGCAACATTCGCTTAAATTGCTTAGCCTACCCTATCTTCTTTAGGAAAAATAATAGCCCCAATAACTGTAAGTAAGCTCAGCCCAGCAATAGCCTTTAGCATCAAATCAAAACCGCCTTGGTTATAAAGAATAGAGACCAATCCCACTGATAGTCCTGCGGCAGTAAAACCTAAAAAGTATCTTGCCGCATAGGCACGGCCCCTCCACTCATCAGCCGTATATTTCCCAAGCATCGTATCGTTTACTGTCACTTGCCCAAAGATAGCCACAATAATAACTATCGCTAAAATAATTAACCAATAATCGCTTATTGTTGAAGCCAAATAAAGTGTTGGAACAATCACAATTGCTAAAGGTAAGAATACATTTTTAAGAGGGTACTTATCTAGTAGGTTTCCAATAATGTATTGAGCAAGGGCGCCAGATAAGTAAACAAAAAATGTAATGATCCCCAAAGTTGCGGTATTAGTTGTTAAATTTGAAAGTCTCTCTTGAAATAATTTTGGCAAAGCGACTGTGATCGCATTAAAAGTTGTGGAGCTGGCGATGACTGTTATGACAAGAGATGCCACGACCCAGATCATTACAGACTTTGATACGCGGGCTGAACCTGCTGAAGATTTTTTAATAATCTGATCAGCTGATCTTGGAATACTTCGTAAATATAAAAAACCAACAACCAAGCAAACTACCGCGGGCACTAGAAACGCGATACGCCATCCAAAGTATTGAGTAATAACGCCGGTAATGAGGGCTGAAGAAGCGACCCCAACATTCCCCCAGACACCATTGATGCCCATTTCTTTTCCTAATTTTTCAGCATTAGAAACAAGCATTGCAGTTCCAACTGGATGGTAGATAGAGGCTATCATGCCAATCAATAAAAGCATGATGCCTAATTGAAGCGGTGTTTGAATAAAAGAAACGCCAAGAAGGGTTAATCCCATTCCGAAAAAGAAGATGGCCATCATATTGCGACGGCTCCACTTATCGCCTAACCATCCTGTAAGTAATGAACCGGCGCCAAAAGCTATAAACCCAGGGGTGGCGTACGGAAGTAATTCTCCGTACTTCATATTAAAAGTAGGGGCAATAATAATCACTGCCGCTGCAAAGATCAGCATGGCGTAATGATCTATGAAGTGGGCAAGATTAATATAGGCAATGATCTTTTTAGATTGGCTCATATTTCATATATTAACTATGAATAGTCTAATAGTAGCGCACATGTCGTTTTAAACGACATCGACTGACACAGGGGCGAGAAATCCTCTCGTATAAAACCGTCCTTTTAAAGGACGCCTCTATATAGGGATATCCAAGACTAATAACATCTAACCCTAGCAAGCTTCAAATGAAAAAACCACCCGAAGGTGGTTTTGATGTTTCTTGGTGGCCCGGGGCGGAATCGAACCACCGACACAAGGATTTTCA